>NZ_JBHLTC010000001.1:0-599527 GCF_042434725.1 Kribbella deserti
CCCGTCTCGCCGAGGCCGGTTAACACCTAACGAAGCCTCCGGACTCGCCGGGGCGGCTCACTGTGCGCGTTGGACCAGTCGTTCGACGTGTGCGTGGAGGACTGCAGCGAGGTCTTTGGCGCGGTTGAGGGAGCCTTGCCTAGTCGCCTTTTGCAGCGTGATGGCGAGGTCTAAGCCGTGGTGTTCGGCTCGGCGCAAGGCGGCGACTAGTGGGCCGTAGGCAGGGGAGGCGAGGATTTGGGCGTGGTCGATGGCGGGGAGGCTGGTCGTGGCGAGGGCGGCTTGGACGCGTTCGGCCATGGCTACTTGGCAGAGGTGGTCGTGGATGGGGATGAGGCGGTCGAGGCGTACGGCGTTGTCGAGTTCTTGGCGCATGACTTCGTGGGCGGAGGGTTCGAGGTCGACTCGTTCGAGGACGCCTTCGAGGATGTCGCGTTGGGTTTGTTCGGTGCGGGGTTCGTGGAGTTCTTGGGTGGTGTCGGTGGTGACGACGTAGGCCTGGTTGTGTGTCCGAGCTCGGGTCATGCCGACGTACATGAGTTCGCGGGACAGTCGTTCGGTGACTAGCAGGTGCGCGGTATCGACCGTCGAGCCCTGGGCGCGGTGTGCCGTTGTCGCGTAGGCGAGTTCGACCGATTCGGCCACGTAGGCGGCCGACAAGGTGAGTGTTCCGGAGTCGACGTTGTGCACGGTGAGGGAGCCGTCGTCCCAGCGTCGTACGACGTCCCAGGTGTCGCCGTTGCGTACCGAGTCTCCTGTCTCAGAACGGATGTGGCGGCTGTTGAGGCGGGTCACCACGACGTCTCCGACGCCAGCCTCGTTGCCGTCGTGCAGCAGTACTCCTTCGGATTCGACCTGACCCGCGGCGACTCGGTCGAGGCGCGCACGTGCGTTGAGGCGTGTGACGGTTTGGTTGTCTGCGGCAACGAGCAGCGAGGCGAGTCCGACTTCGGTGTCTTTGAGCCATGCCCGGTAGGCGGCGCGTTCCATGTCGTCCGAAGAGCCGGCAACGATCCGGCCGTGGTCTTCGTAGGCGTCAAGCGCGCGAGCGTTGCCTTGGCGTAGACCAAGACTGGCTTGGCGCTCCCACTCGTTGTCGAAGCGCCACACCTCGGTGAGTCGTGCCGCGTGGGTGTCTTTCACGATGAGCCGGAACGCGCCGCCTGCGTCGACGGCGCCGAGTTGGGCATCGTCTCCGACGAGGAGTAGTTTGGCGCCGGCGTCTGCAGCTTGGCGTGCGAGTGCGGCTAGGTCGGCGGTTCCTGCCATGGATGCTTCGTCGACGATGAGCAGTTGGCTGGGGCGGAGGCGCCATCGGTCTTGGTCGCTGCGGGCTTCGGCTAGTTGGGCGAGGAGTTGGAGTTGGCGCTTCTTGGTTCGGGGGTGGTGGCTGGTGGTGCGGAGTGCTTGTTCTGCGCGGGCGATCCAGTCGGCGCGTTGGGCGGCGCCGAGTCCGATGGATTCGTGGATCCACTTGGCGATGTTGTCGCTTGGTACGTCGAGTGCGTCGGACAGTACTTCGGCTGCGGCGGACGATGGTGCTACGGCGACGACTGTGCCCGGGCCGTATTGGCTTTCCCAGGCGTCGCGAAGAATTGCGAGGACGGATGTTTTGCCGGTGCCGGCGGGTCCGACGAGCGCTTCTACTTTCTGCCCGCTGGCGGCTATGCGTTCAAGGGCCTGTCGTTGACTATCACCGAGTTCGGCCTTGTGCACTGCGGATCTGACGGCGCGGGCGGGTACGGCTGGGCCGGTGTGGTCGTTGGTGAGGTCCAGGAGCAGGGCTTCGGCGCCAAGGACCATGGCGGAGGTGAAGATGCGCCCGTGGTGCATGGTGAACACGCTTTCGCCGTCGAGGCGCGCGAGGCGTTCTGTTCGCTGGACGAAGCTGGGAGCGGACAGGCTAATCGATTGGGCCTCGACCTGGTCGGCGATCGTGTCCAGGAGCGCGAGTCGGTCGTTGGCGGTGGCCATTCGCAGGGTGCGGCTTTGCCTGGCTGTTTCGGCGAGGATGTTCCAGCGGGTCCAGGTGGAGCGCCGGGCCTGGAGCGCCAGTACGACGGTGGATGCGTAGGCGGTGATGGTGTCGTCGGCGAGATCGCCGGCGTGTAGCGGTCGTCTGGAGGACTCTTGTACGGCGGCTGCGACGACCGTTGCGGGGTCGAGGCCGACGTTGTCGCGGGCGCGTTGTCGCCATCCGGCGACCATCTCGCTCAGGGGTTTGACGAGGTGCTTGGCCGGGCGATTCATCAAGGTTGCCTGTTGCCGCAGTACGTACATCCCGCGTCGGGTGGGGTCCGGTGTGCCGGGTTCACGTTGGGCGAGAAGTTCGGCGAGGTTGTCCTCGATTTGGGTGGTGCGCGCTGAGAATTCGCGCAGCAGCTCGTCGGGTACGCCGGTGATTTCGAAGGCGGGGTTGCGTCGTACGCCGCGGTTGCGGTGTTCCCAGTCGACGCCGAGGCGTTCGGTGAGGCGGTCGGCGAGTAGGACGTTGTGGATCTCCGACATCGCGACGCAGGACTGGTAGAGGACTCGGCCGTCGAGGGTTCGCCAGCGGCCGTCGGTGCCTTGGACGCGGTTGGCGATGACGAGGTGGGTGTGGAGTTGGGGGTCGCCGCTGCGGGTGTCCCAGTGGTCGAAGGCGGCGGCGATGACGCCGCGGGTGTCGATCTGCGCGACGCCCTTTTCGCCGGTTCGGCTGAACGCGGCGTGGCGTTGGATGAGGTCGAGTACGTCGTTGATGGTGTCGTGGTGGGCGCGGACGATCTGTTCCTGGGTGCCGGTGTCGGCGATCGCCCACAGCGCGGAAACAGACTTGACTGGGGAGAAGGTCAGGTCAAATCCGGCCACAGGGTGCTGGGTGCGGCGGCGCGCTTCGGTTTGCCGGATGTGCTCGATTGCGGTCGCCCGATCCGAGTCCGACAAGATGGAGGGCAAGGCGGCGATCTGCTCGTTGATCCGTTGGGAGGGGCTCTTGTATGCGGGGTATGCCTTGCCGAGCAGGCGTCCGTTCAGGGGATCTTCGCCGCGGCCGAACAGCGCGGCGAGTTGTGCCTCAGTGACCTCTGTCCCGGCTTGGAGAGCGCCGTCACCTAGGCCTGGTAGTCCGTTGCCGAGCCAGCGTCCTGCTGGGTATCCGCTGGCCGCGTAGTAGGCGGTAAGTGGGCTGGTCATCCGCCGGTCGACGTCGCCGGTGGCGACGTGTTTGAGCAGGTATTTGTAGCCGTTGCCAGCGGTGAGGCGGTGGATAGTCAGCATGCTCAGGGCGCCGGCCGCTCGTTGGTGCTGGCACGGATTCGCCGAATCCATCGCTTCATGACCGTGTTCTCGGCACGCAGTTGCTCTAGCTCCTTCTCGGCCTTGCGGAGCTGATGCAGCAGCACCGCCGTACTGCGATCCAGCCGCGCCGATCCCCGGCTAGAGGGGTCCGTCGGAGTCCGGAGATGAGCCGCTTGGATGGCTGCGCAGCGATCGCCGGCCGGGCAATCTGCAGCGAGGTGCCGTGGCTCTGCGGCCTGGGTGAGCGGGGCTGCTTCTGCGACTTTGACGGGTCGCCGTCGACCTGATCGTGGCACTTGGGTGGTCGAGTCAGCGCGGGCTCGCCAGGCACGTAGGCGACAGGCAGCGCCGCAGAACCGCTTCGTCGTCCGTACGGCGGTGAAGGGCTGGCCGCAGAACTCGCATCGCCCGGTCAGTCGAGCGTCAGGGGTGGAAATCGGTCTGGGCGGCAACGTCATGACGGGTCAACGCGTGACCGGTGAATGGTCGTCCAGATGCCGTTTCGGCCGCTGAAACGCCTTGAGTGCAAGAAGTGTGTCGGCTTTCGGACCGGCCGTTGGCCGGGCGGACAGGCCTCGGCGGGGGAGCGGCGGTCGGGCCTAGCGGTGGTGGCGGCGCGCAACTGGGCCGTGGCGCATCCGTTGAGTGCGCATGACGGAACAAGACGGTGTCGCAGATAGCGGCAGAACGGTGCAGGTCGACGTCAGCCGGCCCGACCACCCGGATGACGCGGAGGCGCCGCCCCGGCGGCCGGCGCGCTGGACGATCCGGCGCGCGATCGAGCTGGTGGATCGAGCGATCGACGCGGCCGGCGAGCGAATGATGCGCGCGCCCGATCCGCCGGAGTGGACCGACGGGCCCACCGCACCGGTCAGCCGCGTCGGTCGGCGGACGCGGCCGAGTGTCTTCCATCCACAGATTTCGGCCGGCGCCGACGAGCCTGCCCCCAACCGTGCACCTTCTCTCGACTGAAAGGAGCCGCAATGATCACCAGCACCAGCACCGATGAGGTCGGCGACGAGATCGACCGGATCAAGTCGCTCGTCAACCGAGCCGAAGCCCTGCTCGACCAGCTTACCGAGGCATCGCCGCATTCGCAGTGGGCGATGGCCACGTTCAGCCGCCACCGGGTCAGCGAGTTGCTCGGCACCGAGCCGTTCGAACCGGTCGACGGCCCGCTCGAAGGAGACTCCGCACAGCTCTACGAAGAGGCCGCCGTCGCAGTCGAGAACCTCGAGGTCCACCAAGACCAGATGGCCTGGGCGCTCGCACTGTCAGATGCCCTGCGAACCGTCGTCCACGACATCCGGATCATCCAAGATGCCACGCGCCACGTATGACGACCTGCTGCGAGTCGCACACCGCTGGGCCATGGCAGCCAACCAGAACCCAGGACACGACATCGACCAGCTCACCACCGGCTGGGCCGAGGTGGTAACCGCGACCTGCAGACACCTGAACTGGCTGCACAGCGACCTCCCCTCACCGGAACTAACTGTCGATGCCAACACCAGCCCGGACTACTACCTCCAAGCCGTCGCGCGAAGCCTCGGCGCCGCCACCGATCTGCTCGCCACCCAGACCGCGCCCACATCGCGGCTCCTCGACGACCCACAAGCCCTCAGCGCCGCCCGGTACCGCGTCGCCGCCATCACCACGTCCGCCGCCGCAGCCGTCCAGCGCGGCCTCCTCGCGGCACCAGCAACCCGAGCCCGCCAGGTCAAGGCACTCGGCGTGCACGTGCAACAGGTCATCGCCGAGATCGAGGCCCAACCTCGAACATCGGACACGCCGTGGCACGCCAACCCACTGTCCGGGCTAGCAACCGCCTCGCCACCACCGGGCACGGAACAGACCTCGTACGTCGCGCAACTTTCGGCCAGTTGGCAACGCGCCCACGAGGAGATCCCGGCCAAGGTCCTCCTCACTCGCGACCTTCGCTCGATCACCGCCCAGCTGCGCAGCGCCGGCGCCTACGCGGCCCACTTCGCCGACGCCCTCATCCAGTCAGGCCAAACCGCCGGACTCGAAGCATGGATGGTGACCGACCTCGCCCAATTGCGCGATGAAAGTCGCCAGGCCGAGGCGGCCGGCCGCGACGTCGCGATGGGGTGGCGTACTCGCCTGTCCGACGTCAACGGCCGAAGTGACCACCCCGGCGTCGACCGATACGTCGTACTCCTCAAAGAACTACGTAACCTGACGATGCGAGACGGCCGCACCGTAGACACCGCCGAACTGGTGACGTCCCAGCGATCCGCCTACGCGCTGATGTCGGCGTTGGACGAGCTGTCGCACGCCAGCCATCGCATCGCCGAACTGCAGCGCGAGGCAGTCGACGAACTGATCGTGCGCGGAATGCTCTTTGCGCCCATCACCGTCGTGGCGAGAAGCAATCCGGACTACCGACATGGCAACCTCCGCTATCGAGACACCACACCCGGCGCATGGGTCAGAACCAGCCGCGCCGAGGACTTCACCGAGCTGACCGCATCGCTCACCGCGGTCGAGCAGCATTGGAGTAACTCCGCAGTGCTGGCCAAGCGCGTTGCCGCGACTACCGGGCAACTCCGGCCGTACGGCGGCTCCATCCCCAGCGTCCCGCCCGAAGTCAGACAACGGTTCAACCGCGACCCGGTGACAAAGGCGTCGCCGCGACCCGAGCCCTCGACTCAGATGACGCCGGAGGCAGGCTCATGGTGAACCGTGAAGCTGAACGCCGCGCGAAGGTCGACGAGCTGCATCAACGTCTGGTTGACGAGGTCCGGCAGCTGCGGACCGGGAAGGCATGGAAGGCGTGGCTGGACGCGGCGACTCGGTTCCACGACTACAGCTTCCGCAACGTGGTCTTAATCGCGATGCAATGCCCCGGCGCGACCCGAGTCGCCGGCTTCCACACCTGGAAGAGGCTGGGCCGGCACGTCAATAGACATGAGAAAGGCATTCAGATCCTTGCCCCGATCTACCGCAAGCCGCGAAGCGGCGAACTGAATGAGCCGGCCACCGAGGAGGCAGCCAGCAGACGGCTGGTCGGGTACCGCGTCACCAGCGTGTTCGACATCAGCCAAACATCCGGCGACCCCCTGCCCGCTCTACCGAAGCCGGGTCTCATCCGCGGCCGCGCCCCGGCCGGCCTGTGGGACGCACTCGCGGCCGAAGTGACCAGGGCAGGCTTCACCCTGAACCGCGAGGCGATCTCGGCGGCCGGAGCCAAGGGCTTCACCACCTACCTCGACCGTCGAGTCGTCGTCGCAGCCGAACTCGACGAGGCCACCGCCGTCGCGGTCCTCGCGCACGAAGTCGCCCACATGACGATGCACCTGCCCGACCCGCAAGCCGCCTCCGAAATCGCGAAATGTCGAGGGATAAGGGAAGTCGAGGCCGAATCGGTCGCATACATGCTTTTGTCCCATCACGGCCTGCGCACCGACGAAGCGTCATTCGCGTACGTCGCCGGCTGGGCAGCCTCTCTTTCGCGGACGGAACCGGAAGCCGAGGTCCAGAAGGTCGGCAACTACGTCGTCAACGTCGCCCGGACCCTGATCGACCGAACAGACGCCCACTTGGGCCACCACGCCAGTCGGCCCACTCGCGACAAACTTCTAACCACCTCCACCACGCTCGACAAGGCCGACATCGGCTTGGACCCAAGATGAACCACCCGAACGGAGACCAGTGATGGGAGGCAACGAACGCCTCGCCGCCCTCAAAAGAGCCCGAGAGCGCCAGACCCGGATCGAGGCCGCAACCGCCCGCGCCATCCGCGCCCAAACTGCGGCTGAGCGCGCGATCAAGGTTCGCGAAATGTCGGCCCGGAAACATGACGAGCGAGTGGCCGCTGCGGAGCAGGCAGTCGCTGTTGCCGCTAGCGAGTTGGCACAGACCTGTGGCTCGTCGGAAGCAGCAGCGGAAATACTCGGCTGGAATGTTCGAGAACTGCGCCGGATCGCCAAAATTGCGTCTAGTCAGTCGCCCGAGAAGATCGGCGTGACAGGCCCAACAGGGTCCAATCATGAGTGAGACGAAGAACAGTGATCGCGCTCGAGAACCGCTGTGGGGCGTGGAGGAGGTTTCGATTTACCTAGGCGTCCCCGTCCGAACGCTCTACCAGTGGCGTACTAAGAACTACGGGCCGCCCGGCGAACGGATTGGACGCCACCTCCGGTACAAAGCCACCGACGTCGTCGCCTGGTTCGACGGCCTGGCCGACCGTAGTTGAGCAACTGGATTAGGGAGTCGCGCTGGGACGCCTCGCGTGAAACTGATCCTCCACGAGCGTTTCGCACCCCGCGTGGAACGAGGCCCCGACTGCTCTTGCTCGATGTCCGTGGCCGGATGTTCTTCGAAGAAGCGAAGGTCTTTGACTCGGTTGTCGGGTGGACGCTACAGCGTCACTCCAGTGTGTCGAGCTCGCGGCGTAGTTGTGCTACCTCGGCCTCGAGTTTGGCGAGTTTCCGGGTCAGTTGCACGCGTTTCGATGGCTTCGGCTTGGGCGGTTTCGGACGTGGGACGAGCCAGCCGATGGCTTGGTAGCCGACGATCCAGCGCACCCTACGGCAGGTTGAGCACTCTTGTTCTGGTTCGGGCCGTGGCCAGCCGTCGTTTAGCATGCGGCGCCGGTGTTCGCGATGTGCCTGTTCGGCGACGTCTTCGGTAGGTTCCGACTCCCAGTAGGACTCGAAACCGTCACGCATCTTCCGCAGTCGGTCCGGCGACAGGCGCCGCAGTTTGTCTTCAGGCCGCCAGCCGAGGTCGGTGCAGATTTCGGTCTGGTGGCGGCATGTCAGCGTCACTGTCCAGAAAGCGAAACTGTATTCGTGGTCTTTCCGGAACAGCTGCCATTCCTCGTGGGACATGTCGTACTTGGGTTCGATCGGGTCGGGCGGGAAGGTTTCCTCGCGGCGGTCGTCCCACGTTTCGATGGTTGAGTAGCACGGAGGCGCGCCGTGGGTGCTGGAGCAGAGTCGCTGCCCAGCTTGGATGAGGCCTCCGTTGAGGAAGTCTCGTGTCGCACGCTCAGTGGGCGGTTCGCCGTAAGTGAGGCATTCCTCTACGCAGCCGCAATCCAATTGGATTCGCCATAGGTAGAGCTTATTTGGATCGTGCCCGAGAAGAAGCTTGAACGGCCCCTCGAACCCAGCGTTGTACTCGGCGACTTCCTTCAGTATTTCCTCGCGTGGGCGGGATGTGCCGGGGACCCGCATCGCTCGGGCGGCGATCGGTCTGGTGAGCTCGCGCTGGCTGGTCACCTGCTCAACTTTATTGCGCCTCAACGCCTCCGAACAGCAGCGCCGGCGAAACTGTCATCGTCTGGCCGTAGCCAGCCAGACTGCGAACGAGGGAAGCTGGCCGTCATGTGAGTATTCTCCGTGAAGTACGCGCGATGGATCTGGGGGAATGGTGCTGCGGGACGAGTTTGCGGTTATTCGGGACGGGATTGCCCGCGGCCAAGCTGAGATTGACCGCTTGGTCGTGCAGCACATAGACCGCCACATCAGCAAGGCTGACTGCGACAAGCGCATGGTCGAGCCGTCGGCGCGTCTGGAGGCCCTGCGGACGCGGCGTCGCGAACTCCACCATCAGCCGCCTGGGACGCTCGCTGGGGACGAACTGGATGCTTTGATCGCTGATCTGATTGAGTGCCGAACCGACGCGATCAAGCGAAAGAAGTTATCGCAAGGGTTAGCTTGGTCCGGAGACCGTCCGGAACGCCAGCAACGACTACAAGCAGTTGCCGATGAGATCGACTGGTACACGGTTCGGCTGGAAGAGATCGGCAAGCTTGGTACGTCGATCGACCCAGTGATGGTCTGGGCAGACTGCCGCTATTACGCGCACAGGATTGCCCGCTTGGACGAGGAGCGGGGCGTCTGGATGCACTGCGATGTCTTTGGGATGCCGCTGTCGTACTGGGGTGGGCGAGGTTGTCGAGCGGCGTCGTTCGACCGTGACGGAGACTGGAACGACGCGCTGCCGCGCACGCGAACGGCGGCTCCCGTCAAGAGCACCGTGACTTCAACCGTTCCGTTGTTACTCAACCGACCTCTTCTCGACCCTGCCTGAAACGGTCGAGCTGGGCGTTCGATCAGGTGTGCTGGTAGACGAGCGCACCGATCAAGTTCTGACGATGGGGCAGCGCGCGGTTCGGATGCGCCAGGCAACGGGGAACCTTGCGACGTGGTGAGTAAGGCGTAGACGACCTGATGCCACACCGCCTAGAAGAACCGCGCCAGACGGCTCCGACCTGTCTTCGACGAGGACTTCTTCGTGTGCGCCTGCGTCGACCGTCTAGCCGAGCGAAAGATCATCGGGTCGAAGAAGCAGATGGATCGTGAGGGAACGCCGCGGCCAGACGGTGCTTCAGGGGCCGCTGCGGCCGCCGCGGCCTGGTCAGACCAGAAGGCGCGGGCGTGCCTCGGGGCCACTATCAGTACTGGTCAGTTCTGACCTGCTCCCAAACGTTGAGCTGTCCCAACGCTGACACTGGGAGCTCACATGAACCGGGTTCGAATCACCGTGGATGACCTGCGCCGGGCCAGCGACCAGGAGATTCGACATACCTGGTCTGGCAGCCAATGGATCAAATGGCTCGACGCTGCCTGTGTGCTCCGCGATCCGTCGTTCCGGAACGTTGTTCTGATCAAGCTGCAGATGTCGAGAGCCACCTTGGTCGCCGATCGAGGCACGTGGCTGCGCGTCGGGCGTCGCGTCCCTCATGACGAGTCCGGAATCAGGATCATCAAGGCGGCCGAGCCCAGTCGCCTTGATCTGGTGGGCAGTTCCGTGCAGGGACACGGCGTCTCCACGGTATGGGACGTCAGCCAGACGTACGGCCCAGATCTACTGCCCCCTTCGGCAGCTGCCGGGGCGGGAACCACAACGCTGGCGATCTACAACGCACTTGTGAGTATCGCCGACGAAGCTGGACACAGCTTCACCGTGAATCCAGCCTGTCATGCGGTGGAGCCGACGTCGTCAAGCGATGACCGGGGTCGAATCGCCAGTCGAGAAGACGCAGGTACAACGCTTGCTGCTGCGATGGTCGCGCACGAGTTGGCCCACGTTCGGATGCACAAACGTACGCGAGATAGGACGTGCCGCGGATTGGCTCAGCTGGAAGCCAACTCCGTTGCGTACCTGCTGCTGGCCCACTTTGGGCGAGCGGTCGACGTGTCACCGTCGCTCTCGCTCGCCGCGGCCGCTGCACGATTCGGCAAGAAGCACCCCGAACGGGCTATTCAAATGCTGGGCGGTCGAGTCCTCTTTACCGCTAGGCGTCTGATCGATGCCACCGAGCGCCACCTTCACGCCTCCGAGACAACATCACGCAGAGCGCGGCAGCGCAGAGGCATCCTCGTGGAGGCTCCTGATCTGCTTCCTCATGTACTTCCTCCAGATCACGGACCTGGTCTGTGAAGAGGACTGCAGATGGCTAGGCAACCGTTGCGACTGGGCCATTGGGGCGAACCGCCTGTGCCAGCTGGGCCGCACGCAGAACACATCGCACCTGCGGCGAGGACGGTTGGATGGAGACTGCGCGCCGGTAACGACGCAGCACTACGCGTGGAGAGCTCAAACTAGAACAACAGTGGTGGGGCCCAGAGCAATGTGCCTTGTATTGCTGCACGGCTCGGCCCGCTTGAACCATGACCAGAGCGGCGTTGGCCACCGGCGTTGCGACGACATCGCCGTAAGGTTCGCTCCTGGCGTCGATCGACTGGCGTCGACCATAAGCTTGGAGTGGCAAGTTGGTGTCATCGAGTACTCAGGCAGTAGAACGCGACGGCTTGGAGCAGCTAAAGCGCGAGGCGCGCGAGTCGTTTCCGGCCCTGCGCGAGCTCATGGCCGCTTCAAGACCGGCAGGCGGCCCAGCAGCCGAGTGTCACCGATTCAGAAACGGCGACAGGGTTGGACGTCGAAGATGGCGCTCGAAGGCTGGCCGATCAACTCAAGGACGAAGTAAGGCAGCAACTTCCTGCCCTGATGGCACTCTTTGGAGTCGAACCGGACTTGGAAACCCGGGCAAGGCCGCGTTGATCCGCTGCGACGTCGAGCTGGGAAATGCGGACGGATGACCGACACCCTGGCGAACACCTTGGCCATGGCCCTAGCAACTAACTCCGTGCCGTCGCCTCCTCTTCTACTTCAAGAGGAGGCGACCGGGGCGGCGGGAACCGACATACAGGCCGAGGACGCCCTTGGCTGCGAGGCAGGCGACGCCGCTCGCCTCGCCCGTATCTAGCAGCAGGCGATAGTGACCCGGGCTCATGTGGGCCGCAGCGACTCGAACCTCGAACCGCTGATCTGCAGGACTCCGTGCCCTTCGCCGGCGGTGCTGGTCGCCCCCGCCGGACCCTGCATCCTCACGACATCGTACGCAGCGACTCGGCCCAGCTGGTCAAGTGCTCCGCGTTGCGCGGACCCGAACCTGCCGATCGCCGTTTAGCTAGCCGAACGGCGCCCCTGGCGCCTCGGCCGCGACATCCAGCGCTCCACAGCCAGCACCTACCGCAGGGCACACCGGATCGCTGAGATCGACCGCGAGGGTGTGCCGCGGGTCGTGCGGATGGACCCGTTGGCCTCGGCCAGCATAGACGGCGGCGAAGTGGCGCGCCGGAGCCTCAGGGCCGGCGAGTTTGTCCAGCCTGCCACCGTATACGCCGATCGCTGTGCTCGAGGAGCTGCCAGCCGCTAGCGCCGATGACACTCAGAAGGCGACTGTGTCTTCCTGACGACTTGTAACGCAGTGCGACCGTGCGCGATAGGTCGGATAGGGATGCGGTACCGCATTCGGGGGAGACGAGCATGGTTGAAATCGCTGTCCAGACTATCGGCAGGAACGGGCTGTGGTGGCTCGCCGACGGCCCTGGTGCGTGGGACTCACAACCTGTCGACGCAGAGACAGCTGAGGTAAGCCTCCGGGGCCGGTTCGTCTTCGTTGAGGAAACAGATTCGAGTCTCGGGCTGCGTGCACCCCAGTTGGGAGCATTGCATGCAATTCTCGCTCACAGGTCCACTGAGGGTACTGAGCCGATCACGATCGTCATGCCGACGGGGACTGGTAAGACGGAAACGATGCTGGCGGCTTACTGCCACTCGCCCGCACGTACGCTCGTCATGGTGCCGTCCGATGCGCTAAGGACTCAGGTTGCGACGAAATTCGTGTCCCTTGGCGTTCTGCCAGCTGTTGGCGCGATCATCGGCGACTTCAAGTGTCCTGCAGTGCTCGTTTTGACAAGCGCACCAGCAACGGAAAGCGAAGTCGACGAACTCGTTTCCTCGGCAAACGTCATAATTGCTACCGCTCAGGTCTTAGATGCGTGCTCTCAAGCAATACGGCAGCGCCTTGTCGCCAGCTGCTCCCGGCTCTTCGTTGACGAGGCCCATCACGTAGCGGCGCGCACTTGGCGGACGGTGGTCGATGAGTTCGCGGGCGAGGAGGTGGTGCAGTTCACCGCTACGCCTTACAGAGAGGATGGCAGGCATCTTAACGGCAGAATTGCCTACGCCTACCCGTTGAGGCTAGCTCAGAAGAACAACTACTTCGCACGTATTAGATATCAGTCTATTGTCGAGTTGGGAGACCCGGACAGGTCGGTTGCCGTTGCCGCTGTCCAGCGGCTTCGTGACGATCTGACGGCGGGATTCGACCATCTGCTCATGGCACGAGTGAGCTCGATCGCCCGTGCGAAAGAAGTGTGCAAGATCTACGAGGAGATAGCTGAAGACCTCGCACCGGTCCGCTTGCACACCGGGGTAGCACCATCTACTCGGACGAAGCGGCGCACCGCGCTGGCCGAGCGTTCCAGCCGCATTGTCGTATGTGTCAACATGCTAGGAGAGGGGTTCGACCTTCCTGAGCTGAAGATTGCCGCGATCCACGATCCGCAGAAGAGCTTGGCGGTTACGCTGCAGTTCATCGGCCGATTCACCCGTACCGGCAAGCAGACCCTTGGGGAAGCCTCTGCCTTCGTGCCACTTCAAGTTGCCGGCATCGATGAGCGCCTGCGCAGGCTTTATGGCGAGGATGCTGACTGGAACGAGGTCATCCAAGACCTGACCGAGCACGGTGTTGGGCGCGAGAAGGAGCGGACCGAGTTCGAGCAGGGTTTCGGCACGCTGCCGCGCGAGATCGCGATGCGAAGCATTCACCCCAAGATGAGCACTGTGACATACCAATCTTCCACCTCGCTGACATGGACTCCCGAGCGGATCTACGATCTGTTCGAAGACCGGCTGCTCACCTCGCGGCTCGGTATCAACAACGAGCGGTCGGTCGTGTGGTGGGTCTCTCGCGAAGCGGTACCTGTGCGGTGGGGCGAGTTCTCGAGTTTCAACGAACTCGTCCACCATCTTTACGTCGTTCATGTCGACGACGAGAACGGCTTTCTCTACATCAATAGCACTGATAACGGCCCATTACACGAAGACATCGCAGAAGCGGTTGGGGGCCCGGACGTTTCGATCGTCAAGGGCGAGACGCTCTACCGAATCCTCGCCAAGGTTCAACGCCGGATTCCCACGAATGTCGGTCTCCTCGACTCCGTCAGTCGCAATCGACGTTTCTCCATGTACGTCGGGCAGGACGTCCTGGCGGCGTGGAAGGGAGAGGGCGCGACGAAGATGAAGACGAACATCTTCGCCCATGGATTCCGCGAGGGGCGCGCAGTGAGCTTCGGGGCGTCGCGGAAGGGCAAGGTATGGAGCCATGAGCAAGCTCGAGACATCCATGACTGGGTGAAGTGGGCCCGCCAGGTCGGACCGGCCATCACAGACGAATCTGTTTCGCTGGAGTCCGTCATGGCAGGCTTCCTCCTCCCACATCCGGCGACCGCACGCCCGACGCATGTTCCTCTCGCAATCGAGTGGCCGTATCAGATTACGGCGACGATGAGTGAGACTCGCTCGGTCCGCTACCAGTCGAGCAGCTTCTCGTTGCTTGAGACTGAGCTCCAACTCATCGATCACGCTGAGACAGGTCCGCTGCGATTCAGGGTGCTCACGGCCGCATGGCAACTCGAGTTCGAGTTCGTGTTCCAATCGGACAGCCCTCCTGTCATTGTTCCGCTCGGGGATGACGGTGAGATTGTGACGCCTGCTGGCAGTGTCAGCCTGGCTGCATTCTTGACGCAGCACGGAGTTCTCGTGATGTTCGCTGACGAGGTCGTGCTCGTCGAGCAGGGTTTCCTGCTGAAGCCGGAGAGAGCAAGATATCTTTACCCCCGGGAGGATCTCGAGACGCCGAGTTGGAAAAACGTCAACCTGAAAAAGGAGTCACAGGGCGACGGGAGAGATGCGACCAGCATTCAGTACCGTGCGATCGAGCTGCTCTCTGCTGAGGCCGACTGGGACGTCATCGTTGATGATGATGGAGCGGGCGAGCTAGCCGACATCGTCTGTCTGCGGAGTCAGGGAGACAAGCTGTACGTGCTGCTTGCCCACTGCAAATACTCGTCGGAGAAGACGGCGGGTGGCCGCATCGGCGATCTCTACGATGTGTGCGGCCAAGCGATGAAGATGAACCGCGCCAAGTCCATGCCCGAGCAACTCGTGCGGCGGCTGCTCCGTCGTGAACGGAAGCGGCAAGGTCAAGGCAAACACCGCATTGTCAAAGGGGACGTCAGCGCTCTCGCAGCGCTCGTCAACGAAGCACGGTTTCGTGAGCTCGACGTAACCGTCGCTGTCGTTCAACCGGGGGTGTCAGCAGCCAAGGCCAGTGAGGACATGCTCGCGCTCCTTGGCGCAACTGACCGATTCCTTACTGAGACCTACCAGACGAAGTTTCGCGTTCTTACGAGCCCTTAAATTCGAAGAGCTGGCGCCAGCGGCAAAGCCCATCACACTTTGAATGGCCGGTCCGGGAGTAGGTTCGCCTCTGCCGTACGCTCGATGACCGAGTTTGAGTTCGTAGCGGAGGCAATGCGCTTCTATCGAGATCGTTGGGCTAACGACCCCTGGTTGATGGGGTCAACGGCGGTCCAGTTGGAAGAGGCTTGCGAGGTCGCGTGGGTCGAGCCGTGTCGGGGTTGCGCCATCGGCAGGGAGGAAGTGGTCCGCGTAGCGTCGTTTGCCGACGTGCTTGGCCGCGATGTGTTCCTCGATGCTGTTCGCATGGATCAGGTGGTGTACCTGCACCTCGCGGCGTTGACCGAGCCGGTGTACACGATCGCTGGCCTGGTCTTCCTGTGCTGGGCTCCAGGTGCGGTCGTAGTGGAGCACGTGGTTCGGGCGGACGAGATCGAGGCCGACGCCGCCGCTGCCAACTGTGACAACCAGGATCTTGCCCAGCTCAGTCCGGATCTTCTCGAGCGCCTGGCGTTTACTGGACCGTGTCATCATCCCGTGGTAGCGGAGACTCTCAAGTCCGAGTCCGCCGAGATAGGCGTGGATAAGATCCGCCATCACGACGTATGGAGTGAAGACCAGCGCGCTCTCAGCGCGTCCGGTGACTTCTGTCAGGATCTCGCCCATCCGCGCCAACTTGGGAGCCTCTTCGGCAGCCTTCCGCGGGTCGGTGAGGACGGAGGAGGGGGCATCGCCTCTGTAGTGCGCTGGGCTGTTACAGACTTGGCGAGCTGCCTCTATCAACCGGAGCAGTACCTCTCCACTGCGTCTGGTCGATGTAGCGAAACTGAATTGGGTCGCGGTGTCGAGGCCAAGAGCCTGTAGTAATGAGCGCTGCGAGGTGGACAGTTCGATGCGGTGGATGAAGTCCTGACGGGCCGGCAGACCGGGAAGGATTTTCGGATCGGCTTTCGTCCGGCGGAGAAGTACCAGGCCGACCATTTGGTGGGCTCGTTCCCGTTGAACTCTCTCGTCTTCAGCGCCGGTGGTCTGTCGCAGGGGCGTGACGAATCGCGATTCGAACTGTTGGCGTGTGCCGAACAAGCCCGGATTCAGCCAGTCCAAGATGGCGTGCAATTCCCGAGGATGGTTCTCCAGGGGAGTCCCGGACAATGCCAGTCGACGCGGCGATGACATGCGGCGGACCGCTCTGGCGGTCTGAGTCTTCGGGTTCTTGATCCTCTGAGCTTCGTCCACAACAACCATGCCCCACTGGTGACCTGAGAGATTCTCCTGGTCGCGGGCCAAGGTGCTGTAGGTGGTGACAACGACGCCGCTGAACGAGGAGGGGATATAGCGGTGTGATCCCCAGTACAGATGAATAGCAAGGTCGGGCATGAGCGCTGCGGCTTCTGCGCCCCACTTTTGCACGAGGTCGCCGTTCGGGCATACAACTAGCGTGGCTAGGTCGCCGAATGGTCGAAGAGGAGATCGATGGAATGCCAGTGCCGTGAGCGTCTTGCCGACTCCCATGTCGTCCGCGAGTAGACCGTTGAGGCCGAACCGGCCGATGCGTTCGAGCCAGGAGACGGCAGCTTGCTGGTGCCGACGCAGGCCGTGAAGATGGGTGGCGCGCGCGCTGGGACTGGCTTTACTGTCGCCCTCTGTCTGACGGAGCCGGTACAACAGGTGGGCCAGGCCATCGGTCGGACTGCACGCATATGTGCGATCCCCGATTCGGACGGTTCCGAGAAGCGCCTGGAGTGCGCCCGCCGGAGGCTCAACAGGGTCAAGTTGTGGCTGGCCGGCTTTCTGACGGATCGAATCGTCCATCAGGACCCATCGATTCCGCAACCGGACGACCGGCATGACCTCCTGTGCGAGCAGAGCCATCTCGTCATCGGTTAGCGGCTCGCCGTCGAGTGTCAGTTGCCACCGCCTGTCGAGGACTTGCGGGAGCCCGAGGGTGCCATCGGGCTCGGCGACAGGTGAGTGCTCACCGATTAGTACGCGTGGCTCAAGCGTGGCGAGCCAGTCGGCGTCCCAATCGAACGTGATTCCCATCTGGGCAAGTTGACTTCCTACACGTCCACGCAGCTTGGCCACATTGTCCAGTCCTATCAGTAGAGAGGCGGGTCGATGTTGATCGCCAAGGGCCCGGAGGGGCGAGAATAGGCGGCCGGCATGCCTGAGCAAGCACCGAGTTCGAAGGCGCAGCCTTGAGTCGCTTACTGGAGCCTTCACAAGCCCGCGCCAGACGTCGTCAGCGGGCACTGCAATCCCGGATTGACTTTCGAATAGCAGTTCGGCGCGGACCGACGGCTGGTCTGAACCGAGTCTGGGAGCTTCGATCCGGACAATCAAACCACAGTTGGAAAGCCCTTCAGCGCCGGCTTCCAAGTCGTCGACCCAGTCCTGCAGCGGATCGTTTATGCCAGCGGAGGCGACCTGTGGCAGCGCGATCTGGTTCTTCATTGCCCAATGCTCCATGTTTGGTCCGAGGTGCTCGGCAACCGCATCGATGAGCTGGCGTGCTGTTTCGGCACTGCTGGTCGACTCAGTAGTGCCCGAGTAGGTCCGGCAGCACTTAGGCAATTTGTCGAGAGCCTGCCCCCACCGAGCGAGCTGCTCATCGATGACGCGGCTTAGTGGAGCGATCCTCCAACTTGCATGACGATCCGCGTACACATGGGCATCGCCGACTGTCGGCATGATGCGGTCCGCAGAAACCCAGTTCAGCGCGGCGCGTATGATCGATGCCAGGAGCCGCGTCGACTCTGTCCACTCGCTTTGGCTCGATGCCGAACCTAGGAGAGGGACGCCCTCAAACAGGTCAACACGTAGGCAGTGCGCGTCCTCGGCCGTCCCGTCAGGGCGCACGATCGTGCGCCTCAGCCGCGACCGTCGGGCCTGTAGCCCAATCGTGGCCACATCGCGATCCATGGCGTCTCGGTCCGGCGGCAACAGGAGAAGTTGGGCACTCGATGGGCATGTGTCAACGTCGTACAAGAGGTCCCAATTGTTCGCGAGCAGGTACTCAAGAGCGCCGGTTGAGCCGCCGAGGCGGCTCCCAGTGACGGCACGGTCGCGGCTCCACAAATGAGCAATCCCGACCCGTTCGCTGGACTTCCTGACGTCGGCTGCGAGACTCGATGGGGCGGCGTCCAGACCACATAGCTTCACCAACAAACTCAGATGTGCTTGATGCTCGGCCGCACCGAGAGTGGGTCCGGAGCACCACGCGCCTGCCTTCAGTTCGCCCTTGACTTGCAGGGACACCTGAACCTCAACCGCGGCGGGTCGTTCTCGCGTCGCTACTCGCGGCTGGGGCAGCTTCGTAATCTGAACGTGCTGAGCCACGACACTGGTAGCGACCTCGGGCTTTGCTGCCAGCCACTCCACGATCTCGCGCCGGACGACCGGGGTCAGGCGGCCTGATAGGTCTTGCAACAGCAGTAGACGAACAAGTGTGGGGCTCATCTGATCCCTAGCGAGCACCTCTCGTAACCGGGTAGCGGTGTCGGTGGTGAACCTTCGATGACGCAACACATCCCGGACCCATTCGGGGAATCGTTCAGACACAGGGCTCCGTCCAACATTCTGTGCAGCGTGCCCTACAGTGCTACGCCTTGCTATCAATGAACACGGAGAGTACACCAAGTGGTTACCACTGATACGAAGGCCAGCGGCGATCCTCAAGGTGCGGTGCACCGGTCGGGCATGCGCTACGGCGGTGATGCCCCGCATGACTGTCGGGGGTACTGGTGTCGCACGTGCGGCCGGCGTGAGGATGGCACATTCGTTCCGTCAGGCTGGTACACGGTCCACCGGGCCCTGGGGTCGAAAGAACAACAGCGACGCATCGGTCTCTTCTGCTCTCTGACCTGCCTGATGCGGGCACATCGACAACTGCAGGCGGCCGCGGCGCATCATGCGGAAGATTTGGGATTGCCCGCGGACGACAGAGAGATACTCGATTCCCTATTCGAGCAGGCCCACCGACAAATTCTTGAGGACGGCCTGAGCATTCGAGACGTCGGCGATATGCTCGGCGTACCCACGGACGTCCTTCGAAGCTGGTTCAAGTCGGCTGGCATTGCCATCGACCACGTGGGCCAGGTTCACGACATCAGCGCACGTTCTGCTCCAACCCAGACGATTAGCAGTGTTCTGCGCACCCGCCGTAGCGCGTCGCCGATCTCGGCCCTCCACGAGTTGGCTCAAGCTGGCTACCTTTCGCAGCCGGAGTGGTCGCACACCAGAACTGGGCCTGCACATCGACCCACTTTCAGCTACTCGGTAAGCGTCCGAGTGAACGAAGGTCATGACCAGGTTGAGGCAACGGCGGCAGGATCCTCGAAGCGCGATGCACAGACCGACGCCGCGGATCGCCTGCTGACGATGCTGCGCGAGTTCGACCTGGATCGCGCTAGGGGGAAGCAGTCGGACTGAGCCCATCCCCCGCCGGGCCTCCAGTTGGGCCGATGATTGAGGTCGCACGACCCGGTCGACCGCCCTGCCCAGCGGCCCACTGCTAACCGTCCTGCTGGCACACTGGTGAGCGCGGGCGCCGCTGTCGGCCTTAGCGGGCTGGCGTATCTGACCTCCGCGTTGCTGGCCGATGGCCTCCCCGGCTCGCCGTCATCTACGGACCGGGCCGCGAAGCCTGCTCGCCGAACTGATAAAAGGCCATGCGCACGCGCCGTACCGGCTGAGTGGGACCACGCGTCATCAGGCCGACAGCGTCCCAGCTCTCGGCCCAGGACGGGCCGTAGAGGCGGCCGAGGACGGCTAGTACATCGGCGAGAGCGAAAGTCACACGCCTGTCGTGCCAAGCCCCGCCGACATTTCCCTGCAGGTCAGCTGAAGTGCTTGCCGAGAATGTCGATTGTCAACGGTTCGAGCAGCGCCGCCCGCTCGGTATCGAGTGCCGTCCTATCGGTCCCACCACGCCCGACCTTGAAGCCGAACTCCACTCGAAGGGACACGTTCGACACCACCAGGACGAACAGGTTGTCCTGGCGATTCGGCACACCGCCCTTGGAGAGCTGCGAGTCGAGGGTCGCCGGACAGCCGTGCACGTTCACGTTCTTCGCACCGGTCATCGGCACACTCGGCTCTGAGCCGACAATCGACACAGATACCTGCAACTTGTGGGACTGCTCGACGAAGACGCAGGACCGCTCAGTGCGATCTGCAACGGCTACAGAAGGCTTTCTCTAGATGCTTGCTGACGGCATCGACCGCGATGGCGCAGTTGACGTTCGGATCGGCTTTTACTCGCCGCAGGACCTCTGCGCCGCCAGTGGGCGCTTCAACCTGCTGGTAAGGCTCGCAGGCGCCAGGGCCGATGTACTCGGCGCGTACGCAGGCGCAGGCGCAGGCGCCCGCGTACGCCATATCGGCTCATTCGCCTTGTAGGTCAGGGGATGTTGCGGTGCCGCCTGCGCGGGAGCAGGACCGTTGAGCGACTTCATGAGGCCGAGCGCGAGCTTGTCCGCACTCGCACAGGTACTCGCCTGCAGTGTCACCACGAAGTTGGTACCAGCGATCCCAGACGGCCCCTGGTTCCACTGCAGGTTACACTCGGGCAACTTGAACTGGCGGACCTTCCGGTCACCGAACTGCCGGATGTGCTTCGGGGCCGAGAGGTCTACGCCTTTCCCGTAGTCCAGCTCCAGGCGAAGCCCGTCGGCGCCGGCACAGCTATCGATGTCCAACGAGGTCAAGTCATCCGGTTCACCAAGGGCACGACCTAGCGCCGCGCACGCGCTCCATCGTGCGGCGGGCAAGCGAGCGCCGTACTTCTTCGGATTCGTCAGCCGGGTGACGACGGCTGCCGCGGTCGTCTTCGGCTGCTCGCACTTGGCCGTCGACAGCACACCTGCCGTCGATGCCTTCACCTGGATGGTGTGGGTGACGCTGACCGGGATGTCCACCACACACTCGCTCTTCCGCGAAGTGGCGACGTACACCTTTGCACCATCGACCGTCAGCACTGAACTGGTACTGCGCTTCGCGGGATCCATCGGAACCCCAAGGGACAAGGTGAGACGGTCGAGCGAGCTGGTCTCCTGCTCACAGCTGTGCGGGCTCACCGGCTCTGCCTTCGGCCTCGCCAGTAGTGCGCATCGTCGAGCCGGGTCAGCGCCGCCAGCACCGCCGCCGGGTCGCGATTCTTGGCCACTACGGCCTTGGTGTGCACCACCTCCGGCAACGGCGGCAGCTCGCTCAGCGGATTGTCATCATCACTACAACCGACGAAAGTGCAGACCAACAAGACCCCGAGTACTACGCGACCAATTGACACGCCAGCCGGCTAGAGCTGACGGAGGTCAAAGCAGGACTGCCCCCGTCGTTGCTGAACAAGTCGCTGCAGCTGTAGCCGTACTGATCCAAGCGCGCCTTGGCCGCAGAGGCTTGTTGGGCTACCGGTGAACTGACATTCTGCAGCGGGGTGCTGGGCGGGCCACAGTCGAGCAGACTGCCGAGCGTCTTGACCGACAAGCTGAAGATCGGTGCTATTGCGGCCATTGCGAGGAGCGGGGCGCTGATCATCGCCAGCACGGCGACGATGATCGGTCCACGGTTGCTTCGCTGTGGCCTCGGCTGCCGGTTGTGCTGGTGTTGCGGCGGGGGAGTGGTCTCGTAGTGCCTGCTCACTCAGTGGACGCGGGCGGTAGGACGCGTTTGACATACGTTGCGAGATCGCGCACCTCTACCGTGAGCTAGGTATTAGTTCCTGCCGGGCGGAGGTGGTCATGCAATGTGGCCAAGGTCAGCTCGCCGAGTCGGGTTCTGGTCTCTTCGTCACGGCCGGGCAAAATCGCGAGTTCGACGTGAATCATTGCTTCGCCAGACCCGCCACTTGCAATGACGCCTTCATCGATCGCGCGAAAGCGGGTCTTGAAGCCTGGGATCGCGCTGTGGATCAGCTCGGCGGCGGCGTGATGAAGCGCCAGCGCCAATGCACGCCGGTCGAACGCTTCGGACAGGGACTCGGAGTACTCCACGGTGATCTGCGGCATGCGGTTGATTATCGGCGACGATGAGGCGAGTCATCTCATCTCCCACTTCCGGTGCTCCACGTATGTGGGTGATGGAGCCAGCTGTACCGCTGCGGAGATTGGTCCTGGCGGTGCTGCTTGCTCCGTCACTGCTCCGCGGGACGTTGACAAGTGGCAGTCAGGGGTGCGAACGGATGAGAACAAAACCGCAGGTCAGAGGGCAGATCGGCGGTACTGGCCGATCTGCCCTCGCCTGTACCGGGAAAATCCTCGACATCTACGAGCGGTGGATGGGTCAGCCCAATTCGGGGTCTCCGAAGGCACGGTCTAAGGCTTCGGCGGCGGCTGGATTGGGCCTCTTGCGGCCTATGTAGCGGTCCTGGGTCATGGAGACGCGGGAGTGGCCCATTTGGTCGGCGATTTGGCGGGCGGTTTGGCCCTCGTCGTCTAGGACGGTGGCGGTGGTCTTTCGGAGGGCGTGGGATCTGATCCAGGCGAGTTCGTCGGCTGGGGCTGGTTGGGCGGCTTGGTCGGTTTCGGCGAGGAGGGTTGGGGAGTTCTCGAGCTGGATGCCGTAGGAGGTGACCAGTTCGGTTACGAGGGCGCGGTCTACTTGAATGCGGCCTGTTTCGAGGAGTTCGATTCTGTTTTGGGGCCAGCCGAGGGCTGCGGCTGCTTGTTGGCGGGTCTGGCCGGTGTTGCGGCGGAGGGCACGGAGAGACTGGCCGAGGTCTCGTCGGGCGGTGCTGCCGACTGGGGATAGGGCTTCGCGGAGGGAGCGGCGTACGTTCGAGGGGTCGCGGTAGCCGCCGAGTGTGTCGGCGAAGATTGGTTCGTCGAGGCGGGCGCCGGCGGCGAGTCTGGTTCGCAGCATTGCGGTTACCCAGCGCGGTAGGGGCAGTATGCGCTGGCCTGCTGCTGATTTGGTGCGCTTGCGGAGGAGGCCTTGGCCTTTGACGCGGACGATGGTGCTGGTGATTTCGACTTCGCTGGCTTCGAGGTCGACTTGGGACCAGAGGACGGCTAGGGCTTCGCCGATTCGGACGCCGGTTCCGAGCATGAAGACGACGAGGTCGGGTAGGTCGGCTCGTACTGCTCGTTCGTCGGATGCGAGTTGGTTGTTCAGGAGCCGGACTTCGTTTGCGGTCAGTGCTCGTGGTGGGTTCTTGGCTGTGGCTTCGATGGATTCGACTTCGCGTACGGGGTTGACGGAGATGGCGCCGTAACGGACGGCGAGACTCATGGTGCCGGAGATGATGCTGCGGGCGGTCTTGGCGGTTGGGGCGCCGGCCTTCTTCTTGATGGCCGCGATCGCGGCGTCGATTCGGGGTGTGGTGGCTTCGCCGAGGCGTACCTCGCCGAGGGCGGGTAGGACGTGGTTCTTGATGGCGCGGTGGTAGGTGTCTACGGAGGTGGGGGAGCGCTTGCCGTCGGCCACCATGTCGGCGAACTTCTTCTCGAAGAGTTCGACGGCATAGCTGATCTTGTGCATCGCGGTCAGCTCGCCGCCGTGACCGGCTCGGCCGCGGTCCTTCAGCTTGTTGACGAGGTTGGTCTGTGCGGCGGTCTTGGTCTTGCCGAACGCAGACACCAGCCGGACTTGCCCGTCGGCATCTCGATAGTTCGCCCGAGCACGATGGCTGAGCGGCTTGCCTTTGCTGTCCGTCTTCACAACCTCGGTGCGGATCTGTCCCCATGTTCCGATGGGCAATGGGCGCCTCGGCATCTCAAGCCTCCCTCGTCCGCTGCTGACCAGACCTCAACGCCTGGCAAGGAGGCGACATCGAAGAGGCGCGGTCAGACGGGGTGGGATGTGACGCACAGTCACCGTGAGGGGATGGAGTCAGATGGAGAGCGAGGATGGCGATGGCCGGCTTCCGTGCAAGCCAAGAGGCGATCTGCCCGTCTGTCACGTTCGCCGACCGACCGATGGCCGAGGCAAAAGAGGGTGTAAAGCGGGCGCTGGGGGAACTAAGATGCCCAGGACACTGGCGTGACCTGGGCTGATGTGCGCCGCCAGGGACTCGAACCCCGAACCCGCTGATTAAGAGTCAGCTGCTCTGCCAATTGAGCTAGCGGCGCGCGTATTTTGTTGTGTTGCTGGTGTTCAGCCGGTGTTTCTGGCGAACGTGGAAGATCGTAGCAGGGGTCTGCCGCAAGTACGAAATCGGTTCTTGGCGCGCTTGGAGCGGGGCCCGGACAGCCCTGGTGAGGGCAGTCCGGGCGGGGTGGATCAGCGGTTGCGGGTCAGGATGGATTGGGCGGCGTTGTGGCCTGGGATGCCGCTTACCGCGCCGCCTCGGCGGGCGCCGGAGCCGCAGATGAGCAGGTTCGCGACGTCGGTTTCGACACCCCAGATCTCGTCACCCGACGCACCCGGACCGCCCGACGCGCCCGAACTGCCCGGACGACCCGAAGTGCCCGGACGACTCGAACTGCCCGAAGTGCCCGGACCGCCGGACGAAGGGGTAGGGAGCCAGGGCCATTGGAGGTTGGTGTGGAAGATGTGGCCGCCGGGCATGCCTACGGAGGCCTCGATGTCGAGTGGGGTTTTGGCCTCGAGGCAGAGGTCTCCGTTGGCGTCTCGGGCTATGCAGGGTTCGAGTGGTTCGGCCAGGTAGGACTCGAGGCCGGCCAGGACGCGCCGTACGGATTCGGCCCGGGTGGTGTCGTTGTCGGCGGCAAAGAGCCGGGCGGGGAAGTGGACGCCGAAGACGGTGAGGGTGTGATGTCCGGATGCGCGTAGTTCGGGCCCGAGGATGGACGGATCGGTGAGGGAGTGGCAATAGACCTCGGCGGGCGGTACGGCGGGCAAAACCCCCGCGGCGGCCTCGTCGTACGCGGTCTGGAGCTGCGAGTAGTCCTCGTCGATGTGGAAGGTCCCCGCGAACGCGCGCGCCGGGTCGTCGCCGGAACGAAGGCGCGGTAGCCGGTTCAGCAGCAGGTTGATCTTGAGCTGGGAGCCCTCGGGCCGTTCCGGTGAGGACTGGCCGCGGAGTCTCGCCAGTACGGCGGGGGCCACGTTCGCGAGGATGTACGAGCAGTCGGCGGTGCGTTCGCCGTCGCCGCCGAGCCAGGTGACCGTGCCGTTGTTGCCGTCGGCATCGACCGAGAGCACCTCGGCGTTTGTTACCAGCGCGGCGCCGGCGCGACGGGCCGCGTTCGCGAGGGCATCGGTGACTGCGCCCATACCGCCGACGGGGACGCGCCATTCGCCTGTGCCGTTGCCGATCAGGTGGTAGAGGAAGCACCGGTTCTGGATCAGCGATTCGTCGTGCAGTCCGGCGAAGGTGCCGATCACGGCGTCGGTCGCGACCACGCCGCGTACGGTGTCGTCGCTGAACCGGGACTCGATCAGTTCGCCCAACGGCCTTTCCGTCAAGGCGGACCAGAGCGCCGGATCGACGCGCGAGCGTAGTTCGCTTGCCGGTAGCAACGGCTCCAGTAGCGTCGGCGCGAGCGTGGCAGCCAGCGACGCCACCTCGCCGTAGAACCGCCGCCACTCGTCGTACTCGCGGTCGCTTCCGGTCACAGCGGCGAACGAGGATCGGGTGATCGCGCCCTCGGACCGTTCGACCATGAGGCCGAGGTCGCGGCCGTTGCGACGGATCGGCGTGTACGACGCGACCGGGCGGGAGCGGAGATCGAGCGACAGGCCGAGATCCGCCACGATCTTGTCCGGCAGGAGGCTGACCAGGTACGAGTAGCGCGACAACCGTGCGTCGACGCCGGGGAAGACCCGTTCGCTGACCGCGGCTCCGCCCGTGTGGTCCTGCTGCTCGAGTACGAGCGTGCTGAGGCCGGCGCCGGAAAGGTAGGCGGCGGCAACCAACCCGTTGTGCCCGCCGCCGACGATCACCACATCGTAGAAGTCCTTGCCGCCAGCAATGAGATCAGAGGCAACGATGTCGGAGGCAACCATCTCAGACCGGCCATTCGAGCTGGCGATAGGCCGCGTCCCAGAACATCCACTCGTACCGCGTGGTGGTTGCGAAGTGCTGATGGCACCGTTCCCGCTCGGCCGTACCGACGTCCAGCCCATCAGTCACCGCGAGCACCGACTCGACCACGGCGTCGAACTCCTCCGAGCCGTACGTCGCGATCCACTCGCGGTAGACCGGATCGGGCGACGAGCGCGCCAGCAACTCCTTGCCCACGTCGCGGTAGATCCAGTAGCAGGGCAGCACCGCCGCGACGGCTTCGGCGTACGTCCCGGTGGCACACACTGCCGTCAGATACGACATGTACGCCGTGGTGGTGGGACCGCTGCCGGCCGCATCCACATCGGCCGGGGTGAGCCCGAGTTGCGCGAGTAGTCCGGTGTGGAGTTCGCGCTCGACCTCGATCGCGTCCGCCGCGTGCCGCGCGAACATGCTGACGGCGGCCTCATCGGTCGCGCGGGCGGCGACGAGCGTGAGGGCGCGGGAGTACGCGCGCAGATAGTGACTGTCCTGCACGATGAAGTAGCGGAACGCGTCGTGACTCAGCGTGCCGTCGGTCAGTCCCGTGATGAACGGGTGGCGCACGATCTCGTCGTACACCTTCACGGCACCGCGGTCCCAGAGTTCGGCGGAAAACGTCATGCCGGGACCTTAACCGAACCGAGACACGCGCCCGCTGCCGTGGCGGCGGTGCGCGCCTACTCTGGGGCCGTGGACACGCCACCGGATACGCCGCTGCTGAGGCAGATCCGCGCGTCCGTGATCGGCGACGACCAGGTCATGCCCGGGCCGTACGGACCGCGCCGGGTGACGTATGCCGACTACACAGCGTCAGGGCGTGCGCTCACCTTCATCGAAGACTTCATCCGCGACGAGGTCCTCCCGAGATATGCGAACACCCATACCGAATCCAGTGGCACCGGCCTGCAGACCACCCGCCTTCGGGAGGACGCCCGGCAGATCATTCACCAGAGCGTAGGCGGCGACGACCAGACAGTGGTGATCTTCGCGGGTTCGGGTGCCACCGGTGCGATCGCGAAGCTGATCGGCATTCTCGGCCTGCGGATCCCGGCCCAGCTGGACGACAAGCACCACTTCACCGCGCAGATCCCGGCCGACGAACGGCCCGTCGTTTTCATCGGGCCGTACGAGCACCACTCCAACGAACTGCCCTGGCGCGAATCGATCGCCGACGTCGTGGTGATCCCGCAGGACGCGGACGGGCACATCGATCTCGACCGCCTGGACCACGAACTCGTCGCGCACGCCGATCGGCCGCTGAAGATCGGCTCGTTCTCGGCCGCGAGCAACGTCACTGGCATCGTCAGCAACACCGCCCGCGTCTCGGCCATGCTGCATCGGCATGGCGCCCTCGCGTTCTGGGACTGCGCCGCGGCAGCGCCGTACGTCGAGATCGACATGTACGGCGGTTGCGACGCGGACCCCCTCGCGTACAAGGACGCGCTGTTCCTGAGCCCGCACAAGTTCATCGGCGGCCCGGGTACGCCCGGCGTGCTCGTGGTCCGGCGCGAGCTGGTGCGCAACCGCGTGCCGGACGTTCCCGGCGGCGGTACCGTCGCGTACGTCAATCCCACCGAGCACCGGTACCTCGACGACCCGGTGCATCGCGAAGAGGGTGGTACGCCGGCGATCGTGGACTCGATCCGCGCCGGTCTGGTCTTCCAGCTCAAGCAGGCCGTCGGCATCGACGTGATCCGCTCGCACGAGGACTACTACCTGCGCCGGGCCGTGACCAGCTGGAAGCAGGAGCCGGCCATCGAGATCCTCGGCAATCTCGACGCCGAACGCCTCTCGATCGTGTCGTTCGTGGTCCGCGCGCCGTCCGGGCGGTACCTGCATCACAACTTCGTGGTGGCCCTGCTGAACGACCTGTTCGGGATCCAGTCGCGCGGTGGTTGTTCCTGCGCCGGGCCGTACGGGCACTACCTGCTCGGCATCGACCTGGAGCGGTCCCACGAGTTCGCCGAGGAGATCGAGCACGGCTGCGAGGGCATCAAACCCGGCTGGGTGCGGGTCAACTTCAACTACTTCATCGCCGAGCCCGTTTTCGCGTACGTCGTGGAGGCGGTGCGGCTGGTCGCGCATGACGGGTGGCGCCTGCTGGGGGACTACCGGTTCGACCCGGCAACCGGGCTCTGGAAGCACCACCGCGGCCCGGTCGAACCGCCGCTGAGGTTGTCCCAGGTCGGGTACGACGCGGACGGGCGGCTCTGTTACCCGCGCCACGACGACACCGCGCCGGAGTCGGTGCTCGACGAGTACCTGGCGGAGGCGAAGGCCTTGTTCGCCGCGGCCGGCGCGCCTTCGACGGACGCCGAGGGAACGGTCAACGCGGAGTTCGACCACCTGAGGTGGTTCGACCTGCCCTCCGGCTGTCTGGCCGAGGCCTATTCGCAGGTTGGCGTGCAGCGGCGGTAGCCGCCCTTGGCGTTGCGGGTCCAGGCCTCGCCGTTGATGACGAGACGGCGGTCGCCGAGCGGTTCGCGGGCGGTGGCGGCGATCGTGCGGGACACCACGTCGCACCCGCTGCGCATCGTCGACAGGCGGGTCTCGACCGTCAGTCCGGTGTCGGTCTCGGTCACGATGCGGGTGTCCAGCCCGCGCGCGCAGCCCGGAGCGCCGACTGGCAGCGCCACGACCATCACCAGCGCCCTGGGGTTCTTCTTCCCTACGCGTACGCCGACGATCGTGGCGGGCTTCTCCACCCAGCCGGCGGTGGTGCTGGCCGGGGTCGTCGAGGGCGTCACCACGGGCTGTACGGCGACGGGCGGCGGGGAATCGTCCTCGGAGCCGCCGAAGACCTGGGCCAGGACAAAGACGCTGAACGAGAGCAGGCCGATCACCGTGGTGGCGGCGACGGCGCCCGCATAGGCGACGCGGATGTCACGACCTGCCATGCTCGAGCCCTTCCTGAACCAGCCGTGGATCCTGAACCAGCCATGGATACGGGAAAAACGAACGGCCCCGCCCGAGGGCGAAGCCGTTCGTCTCCTGCATGGGGTGAGTGACGGGACTCGAACCCGCGGCCACCTGGACCACAACCAAGTGCTCTACCAGCTGAGCTACACCCACCATGTCGCCGCTCTCGCAGCGGCCTGGGTAATCATAGCGGCGGTTGTCAGAGCGACGAAATCGGGCCGGAAACCAGGCTCGCCGCGGCCCGCGCGGTGTCGCTGTCAGGGCCCGGCTGAGGCACAAAAACGGTCTGCCGGTAGTAGCGCAGTTCCGCGATGCTTTCGGTGATGTCGGCCAGCGCCCGGTGGTTGCCGTTCTTGGTCGGCGTCGCGTAGTAGACGCGCGGATACCAGCGGCGGACCAGCTCCTTGATCGAGGAGACGTCCACGTTGCGGTAGTGCAGGTGGGACTCCACCCGCGGCATGTCCCGGACCAGGAAGGTCCGATCGGTGCCGACGGAGTTCCCGGCCAGCGCGGCCTTGCGCGGTTCGGGCACGTAACCGGCGATGAAGTCGAGCACCTGCTGCTCGGCATCGGCCAGGCTGATGCCGTTGGGCAGTTCCGCCAGCAGACCGGATTCGGTGTGCATATCGCGGACGAAGTCACCCATCTGGGTCAGCGCCTCCGCGGGCGGCGCGATCACCAGGTCGATCCCGTCACCGAGCACGTTGAGTTCGTAGTCCGTGACGAGTACGGCGACCTCGATGAGGGCGTCGGCAACCAGGTCGAGGCCTGTCATCTCGCAGTCGATCCATACCAGCCGGTCGTTCATGAGGACCCACCTTACGGGCGCCGCCAGGGCAGCCGACGGCGGCTGGCCGAAAGGCCCTTGCGACCTTCCCCACCCTCTGCTGTTCTGTCTAGTGTCGCTACCAGGGGGAGACCGGATGACTTCGCAGCGTCGCCGGAGTACCGGGCGGGCGGTTCCACAGGACGTACCGCGGGGCACGGTCGAGCGCGCGCGCCTGCTGGCGTTGCTCGATGAGGGCGCGGGCCGTCGGCTCACCACGGTGGTCGCGGACGCCGGCTTCGGTAAATCGACCCTGCTCGCGTCGTGGGCGGCGCAGCGTTCGTGTGCCTGGTTCACGGTGCGGGCCGACGATGGTTCGCTGACGGCGATGGTGACCGGCTTGGTCGAGGCGTTGCGGTTGCAGGTGCCGGGCATCTCCGCCGTACTGACCTCGGAGTTGCACGGCGCGCGTGGTCCCGACGCGGACGCCGAGCAGCAGACCCGTGCCCTGGCGTACGCCGCGGTGCTGGCGGGCGCGCTCGACGAACACCTCAGCGGCGACCTGGTGTTGGTGCTCGACGACCTGCAGGAGATCGCGCCGGCCGAACCCGCCTCCCGGTTGATCGAGGCCCTGGTCCGGGTGGCGCCGGCGAACCTGCACCTTGTGCTGGCCTCGCGAATGCCCATGCCGTTCGGGATCGACCGTCTTCGTGGCCGGGGGCAAGTACTCGAGGTCGACGGGCCCACCCTGGCCTTCACCGGGCCGGAGACCTGGGCCGTGGCCTCGGCGGTTCTGGGCGAAGGTGGTGAGGCCCTGAGCGCCCGGTTGCACGCGGCGGTTCGTGGCTGGCCTGCCGCCGTACGGCTGGCGGTGGAGGCCTTGCGAACGGCGCCTGCCGGGCAGAGGCAAGAGCGGTTGACCCGGGCGTTACGGCCGGACGGCCCGGTGTACGACTTCCTCGCGGAGGAGATCTTCGCGGCAGAACCAGAGCAGGTACGGCGACTCGTGGCGCGCGTGGCGGTGTTGCCGCGGTTCGGTCCCGACCTGTGCCAGGCGATCGGGCTCGACGGCGCGAACGACGTACTGGAACAACTGCATACGCGGGGTCTTCTCGTCACCGCCGGGGACAGTTATCAGCTGAACCCGCTCGTGCGGGACTTCGCCAAGGCCCGGATTCCGCTGGAACCGGATGAGCTGACGGCGTTGATGCGGCAGGCCGGGCAGTGGTTCGAACAGGCGGGGGAGTTGCCGGACGCGCTCGACTGCTTGCTTGCCGTGGACAAAGACCGGGCCGCCGACCTGATCCGCGCCCGCGGTGAGGCGATGATCACGCAGGGGCGGCCCGAAAGTCTCGTGCAAGCCATCGAGAAGCTGCCGCCGGAGTGCCACGATCACGCCGTCGACGAACTCGAAGGCGAAGCCCGGCAGGTGCTTGGCGACTGGGAAGGCGCCGAACGGTGCTTCGACCGGATCATCGGGCCGGACGGCGAGATCGGTGCCGGCGTGGCCTGGCGCCTCGGGCAGATCCACCACCTGCGTGGACGGACTGACCTGGCCGTAGCGACGTACCGCCGGGGCAGGATCGACGGCAACCATCTGGCCGACGAGGGCATGTTGCAGGCCTGGTGGGCTGGGGCGCACTGGGTGCGGGGTGAGTTCGACGAGTGCCGTCGGCTAAGTGCGGCCGGCTTCGAGGCCGCACGCCGGTCGGGGGACCACCGGGCACTTGCGGCGGCTCACACCGTGATGGCGATGCTTGCGGCCAGCGACAGTGATCCGCGCGGGAACGCCTCCAACTACCTGCGGGCGCTGGACCACGCGGAACAGGCAGGAGATCTCCTGCAGGCCATACGCATCCGGGTGAACCGGGGCTCGCACCACAACGTCGAGGCCAACTACGCGCTGGCTATCGCTGAACTCGACATCGCGCTGGAAATGGCCGTTCGGGCAGGCTTTGCCATCTACCGAGGCCTAGCCCTGAACAACCGCGGCGAGGCCCTGCTGCGGCTGGGACGACTCGACGAGGCGATAGGCGAGCTAGAGGCCTCCCGCGAGGTATTCCAGCGGCTGGACTCCAAGCGGGCGGCACAGCCTCTGGCGCTGCTGGGCGAGGTCTATCGCGAACGCGGCGACCTGGCCATGGCGCGGGCTTGCTACGAAGAGGCCATTGCGATGGTGGGTGACGCCAAAGACCTGCAAGCGCTTGTGCCCGCGTTGTCGGGTCTAGCGCGCGTACTAGCCGAGGAAGAGCCGGATCGCGCCGTGGAGCTGGCACAGATGGCTAGGCGCGCTGTGTCGTTCGGGCCGGTACTAGGACAGTCGGGTGCACTCGTAGCGCTCGGGTGGGTCACCCTGCACAGTGGCGATCCCGTAGGCGCGGGAGATGCGGCAGACGAGGCCGCCGCGCTTTGTAGGCGCCGCCGCGATCGTTGCGGTCTTGCCGACGCGCTGGAACTTCTAGCGGCAGCCAACCAGGGTGACGTCCACGAGGTGCTCAACATCCGCCGGGAAATTGGTGACCCGCTAGGAGAGGCGCGGGCCGAGCTCATGCTCGCAAGGCAGTCCCCCGGCCCAGTGGCACGTGACCTGGCCTTGAAAGCCCGCGAGCGGTTCCTGGCCGCAGGAGCGACTCGCCACGCTGCAGAGGCACTAGCCGTCAGCGAGAGCACGGGACCGCCTGCAGTCCGCATCGAGTGCCTGGGCGGCTTCCGAGTGCTTCGAGAGGGCAAGCCCGTACTACTGAGCGAGTGGCCCTCCAAGAAGGCTCGAGATCTCCTGAAGATCCTTGTGACCAGGAGATGCCGTCCGGTGGCCAGGGCTCAGTTACTCGATCTGCTCTGGCCTGACGAGGACGAGAGCGTCACGTCGGCAAGGCTGTCCGTGGCGCTTTCCACCGTTCGATCGGTGTTAGACCCGGACAAGAAGTACCCGGCCGATCGGTACATCGGAGCCGACCGCGCAACGGCCTGGCTCGAGGGCGACCAGTTGGCGATTGACGTGGAGGCATTCCTCGCGGATGCCCGGGCCGGCCTAGACACCGCCGACGCGGGCCGAAGCACCCGGCTGCTACGAGCGGCCGAGGCGTCGTACAGCGGGGACTTCCTCGAAGAGGACTTGTACGCCGATTGGGCCGCAGGTCTGCGTGAGGAGGCCCGGGCCCTCTACGTGCGGGTGGCCCGGCAACTGGCGGCTCGGGCGAGTTCCGGGCAGGACCACGACGCTGCCGCGGGTTACCTGCTTCGGGTCCTCCAACGCGACCAGTTTGACGAACGGGCCCACCTGGCGCTCGTAGCGTGTTTAGTCGAGTCCGGGGCCCACGGCGAGGCGCGCCGGGCCTACCGCACGTACTGCTTGCGGATGGGCGAACTGGACGTCGAGCCCGCGCCCTTCCCAGCTCCCGTATTGACGTGATCCGGTTGTCCAAGCTGACGACTGGGTGCTGAGGCATCCTCCGACCAGGCGCCGTCCGAGGCGGTTCGGCCGGCCATCGACTCTCTTGTTCTGATGGCTCGATTCGCCTTGTGGATAACGGGGTTCGGGGTCAGCTGTCGGATATAATCGAGAGTATGTTCGATCCGATTGCTGATGAGTTCGACGTGGACCAGACGCTGGACCGCGGCGCGGCAGCGCGTGCCGCCGAGAACGCTGCTCAGGTTGAGTTGATTTTGGTGGCGTTGCATTACGCGGATCTGAACGCTGTGGTGCAGCCGCCGCCGGGTGGTGAGATCGTGCCGGGGATCGAGCGGTTGCGGGTGTTCGGGGGTGAGGGGTGTCCGCCGTTGGCGGAGTTTTGTGCGATGGAGTTCGGTGGGCGGTTGGGTATGTCGCACGGGGCGGCGGCGGCCTATCTGGGTGAGGCTCTGGCGTTGCGGCACCGTTTCCCTAAGACCTTCGCGCAGGTTCTGGCCGGCAAAGCTGAACCGTGGCGTGCCCGTCAGGTTGCCCGTGCCTGCCTTTCCCTGAGCCTGGTGGCGGCGGGAATCGTGGATGACCGGGTGAGTGGCATCATCAACAAGGTCACTCCAGCCCGTTTGGGCCGGATCGTCGCCGCTGCCAAGATGCAGGCCGATCCGGAGAAGGCGAAGGCTGACGCGGAGTTGTTCGCCCGGCAGCGTGGTGTGTGGCTGGGCCGGGCTAATGAGCACGGTACGAAGTCGGTGATCGCTCGTACCGCGGCCGGTGATGCGAACCGGCTGGACGCGGCCGTCGAGGAACTCGCCGAGATCTTGGCGCTGTGCGGTGATACCGACAGTCACCAGCAGCGCCGTGCGAAGGCCCTCGGCCTACTCGCCGATCCGGCCGCCGCCCTCGAACTCCGCAGCCACGGCCGCCGCAAGGCTGCGCGTTCGACTTCCAGCGCCGCCGGCCCTGCCAGTCCGGTCAGGCCCGTTGACCCTGGCGACACCAAGCTCAACGCGCCCGCCGAGGCCATCGCCGAAGCGTCCACCGACGCCAACGCCAACGTGAGCGCCTCCGCCTCCGCGAGCGCCTCCGCCTGCGCTACCGTCGACGCGAGCGCAAGGGCCGACGGCGACACTTCCGCCGACGGCGGCGCTTGCGCCGACGCGAACGTGAGCCGCGGTGGCAGACCGGACGCGGACCTCAGCGCGAGCCGTCACGTCGGCGCCGATCCGCAGCTCGCAGCCCGAGGCCAGTCCAAGGAACTCGAAGATGACCTTCACGAAGACGGCGTTGACGAAGACAGCGAAGACAGCGAAGACGGCGTTGACGAGGATGTGTCGCTGGATCGGTTGCTCGCTGACATCAAGTACCGCAGCGCCAGACGAGCCCCACATACCGTCTACGTGCACATCACCGATACCGCCCTGGCGGCCGGTGAAGGAGTCGCGCGGGTCGAAGGTATCGGCCCGATGCTGGTCTCGCAGCTGAAGGAACTCATCGCCCACGAACACGTCGTCCTCAAGCCGGTCATCGACCTGCGAGAACAGATCAGCGTCGACGCCTACGAAGCACCTCAGCGGATCAGGGAATGGATCAAGCTGCGCTACCCGACCCCGATGGTTCCCTGGGCAACCACCGAGACGACCCTGAGCACTGATCTGGACCACGTGCGGCCATTCACCAAGAACGGTCCACCAGGGCAAACCAGTACCACCAACCTCTCACCGGTCACACGCCTGCCGCACAACGCCAAAACCCACGGCGGCTGGCGCAACACCCTCCTGCCCGACGGCAGCATCGAATGGATCAGCCCACGAGGAGCCCGCTACCTCGTCGATCACACCGGCACCCAGTACCTCGGCCAGGTCGACCTGGCTACGGGAGTCTTCACCGCCTCGCGACCCCCTCCATCAGTCACTTTAAGACTGGCTGAAGGTTCCTGAGCAGGATCGCATCAAGCCGATGGCGATCCGAGGAGGAACTGATGGCCACACCTGTCCGGCCCGCACTCGTGGGATGCGAGTTCGGGGTGGCCGGGGACCGGTGGCCGGCCGGCTATCACACCGGACGGGACTACACGGCGGCTTGCGGTACGACGGTTCGCGCCACCTTGGCCGGGGTGGTGGTGCGAGCCGGGCCGACACCGACGTACGGCCTGCTGGTCGTCGTCGAGAGCAACGGGATCAGGCACTTCTACGCCCGGCTGTCGGCCGCGGCGGTGGACTGCGATGACTGGGTGGAGACGGGGGACCGGCTCGGCGCGACGGGGGGAGACGGCCTGCACTACGAGGAGCGTGTCGCGCCCTATCGGTACATGGATCATCGCAGTCCACTGTTCGACCTGCTGGACCCGAACCACCGCCTACTGGGGAGATGACGATGAAACTGTTCCGCGCCACAGGCCAAGGTCACCACCGCCTTCTTGATGACGGCTACGGCTGGGGCCACGGAGCCGGCGTGCGCTCGAAGAATCCGAGCTTCGCCGGCAGAGGTCCCGGCCGTTTGCCCGTCTTGACCCACTTGTTGAGGGCGTCGACGGCTACGACGAGTTGGCGCGGGGTGAAGTCGCAGTGGCCGACGCCATTGGTCCAGGCGTCGGCGAGGAAGCGCGAACCACCCTGCGAGTTGACCTGCAGTTCGTAAGCCCGCACGTGCGACGGCGTTACCAGCGCGTCCGCCCTCGTGCCGAGCAGCAGTACCGGCCGGTCGATCGAGCCCGCGAAGGTGCCGAAACGTTCCACGTACGACCGTCCGGCGCCGGGAGCGATCCGGTTCCGGCCCATCCGCGACATGGCCAGATCAACCTCGAGCTTGGGCAGACCGAGTTGCACAAGGCGCTGGCGGTCCGGCTCGCTGAGGCCGTACTGGTGGTCGAGGTTCTGCGCGACCGGGCCACCCGCGCGTTGTTCGAGCTGGGCCCGGGTCGTGGTGGCGAAACCCCAGACGCGTTCGGGCCACTCCGGCCCCTTTGGGATTCCCGCGAGCAGGCGCATCAGCTCGAAGCGGGCGGGACCACCCGGCGCGGCGAGCCGCTGCCGCAGTACGGGCAGTACCTCCTTCGGGAAGTTCAGGTCGTCGCGCAGGTCGCCGGGCGTACCCCAGGCCTGCGGCCAGCCGTAGATCGCGTCGTAGGCCAGGACCAGGTCAAGCATCATGTCGAACGTCCGCGGCGTGCCGGCGCCGATCGGGCAGCCGCCGAGCACGCCGTCGTACAGCTGGTTGCGCTCGGCCTCGGTCAGCGCGATCACCGAGCCCATCGAGAACCCCGCCAGCAGGGTCGTCTTCGGCTTCGATACCAGCGCCTCGAAGTACGTGAGCAGCTGACGCAGGTCCGTTGTGCCCTCGTCGACGGCCCAGCCATCGGCGCGATAGCCCGATCCGGCGAGCGCATACCCGCGCGCGAGCATCTCCTTCTCGGCCTTGTCGCTGAGAAAGGCCTCCGCGGTTGTCGAGGGGCGGCCGCCGTTCGGCAGCACGTTGCGCAGCCCGTGCGCGTACATCACCAGCGTGCCGTTCCATTTACGCGGGACGCGGATCTCGTACGGCGCCCCGGCCAGCTCGCCGCGCAGCGTGAACGGCCGCTTGGTGATCGGTCTGACCGTGGGCAGCGTCGGGAGAGGCAGCGGGGTCGGCGTGGGGGTGACGTTCTGGGCGGCCAGGGAGGTGTCGGCCTTCGCCTGGTTTGCGGCGGGGCCGGACGAGGCGGACCAGATGTTCTCCTGCACGGTGCGGACGGAGCCCACCAGGACGAGCAGCGCGACCATGGCCGCGGCCGCGCGAGGACGGCGGGTCACCGGGCGGAAACCTTCTGATGCATCAACGACGTCTTTCAGGCTTAGGCGGAGCGTGGAGCGGGTATCGATGGTCTTACATCGATGAGAGAACGAGCGAGACCGGCGGAGACCGCCGGCCGGGAAGGTGCGCCCGTGACCCTAGTCGAGACCGAGGCCATTCGCACGGAGCGGCTCGCGCTGCTGCCGTTACGAGTCGACTACGCCGAGGAAATGGCCGGCGTGCTGTCCGACGAGAGCCTCTACACCTTCACCGGCGGCACCCCGCCGACCGTGGCCGATCTCGCCATTCGCTATCAGCGCCAGCTCGCCGGGCCGCCGGACAAATCGGCTTCCTGGCACAACTGGGTGCTGCGCCGCCACGACGAGCCCGGCCTGATCGGGTATGTGCAGGCCACCGTCTCACCTTCGGCCTACGGGCTGGTCGGTGAGATCGCCTGGGTGGTCGGCACGGCCTGGCAGGGGCAGGGCTACGCCAAGGAAGCGGCGCGCGGCCTGGTCAACTGGCTGATCTCGCACCACGTGCCGACCGTGATCGCGCACGTCAATCCGAATCACGCCGCGTCCGCCGCCGTCGCCCGTGCCGTAGGCCTCACACCGACAGCCCGGTTGCAGGCCGCCGAGGTTCGCTGGCGCCTGCACCTGCGGCCGACGATCGCCATCCCAGCCGAAAGCCGCCACCAGGTCGCGTCCTAGTCAGGTCGCGCCGATCGCGTCGCAGCCAGGTCGCGTCGCAGCCAGGTCGCGTCGCAGTCAGGGTGCATTGCAGTCAGGCGCGTTTGGCCGCCTGCCGGCGCACCTTCTCCTCGAAACCGCATTCCCGCATGCTGCACCACCGGCGGCTGCGATTCTTGGTCGTGTCGAGGAACAGCCACGCGCACGGCAGTTCGCAGTGTTTGAGCCGGTCCAGCCGGTTCGAGCGCAGTAACTCCATCGCATCGATGGCGATCAGCCAAACCGGCAGGGCTGGTTCGAGCCGCGGCCATGTCCAGGTGAGGTCGTCGGGCCGCAACACGGCCGTGGCCTGCGCCTCGGCGTACGCCCGCTGGATCGCCACCAAGTCGTCCGCCCGGGCGGAAGCTCCTTCAGCGATCCCAGCGAAGACGCGGTAGATGGCCTCGCGCAGCTCGATCGCCCGCTCGTAAACCACCGGGGCCTCGGAAGCCCTCCGGGGCCCGGAAGCGTCTCGGGCCTCGGAAACGTCCGCGAGTGCGGCGTACGTCTCGGGCGTTAGTAGGTCCGCCTGGCGACTCCAGGCGAGTAGGGCCGCGTAGTCCGGCACGAAGTCGTGCTCGGTCTCGGCTCGGCGCGGCTCCACTGTGTTCGCGAAGTCCAGGCAGGGCACGCCCGCGTAGAACCTCGCGCCCTTGTTGTTCACGCTTCCACCCAATCGCTGTTTGCCGGAATTCTCAACGGGTACCCGCAGGATTCCAGCAATATGCGTTATGCCAGAAGGAGGAGAACCAATGGCAACGATCGAACTGCTGGGAGTTCCGTCCAGCGCCGGGGCGCACTGGCCCGGACAGGAGAAGGCGCCGGCCGCACTCCGCCAGGCGGGTCTCGGTACGGCGCTGCGTGAGGCCGGGGTGGATTTCCTGGACGCGGGGGATGCGCCCGTGAGCCGCTGGCAGCCCGTGCGCGAGGCCGATGGCCTGTCGAACGCCTCGACCGTGGTCGCCGTCGCGCGGCGTACGGCGGAACGGGTTGGAGCCACGCTCGCCGAGGGCCGTCTTCCGGTCGTACTCGGTGGGGACTGCTCGATCACGGTAGGCGCGATGGCAGGGCTGAGTACGGTTGAACCGGAGCCGGGGCTGGTCTACTTCGACGGCGGGTTCGACCTCGGTACGCCGGCGACCACGCCTGGCGGTATCGCGGACTCGATGGGCCTCGCGCATCTGCTGGGTGAGCCTGGTTGCCATCAGCCGCTGGCCTCGGTCGGGCCCACGATGGCGGTGGACGCGGTCCTCGGCTTTGGGGTCAACGACTCGGGCGAGCTGAGCGATCAGCGCGGGTTGCGCCATTTCGCCTCGGCGGACGTACGGCGTACCGGGGTGGCGATGGCGAAAGAGGCGCGGGAGTTGATGGAGGCGCGGGGCCGGCGGTTCCTGGTCCACTTCGACGTGGACGTGATCGACTTCTTCGATCTGCCGATCGCGGATGTGCCGGTGCATGTGGACGATCACACCGGGCTGCGGTTCGCCCTGACGATGGACTGCCTGGACGTGTTCCTGGCGAGTCCGGCGCTGGGCGGGCTGGTCGTCACCGAGCTTAATCCGGATCACGCCGTGCCGGCCGATATCGCCGCGTTCGCCGCCCGGCTGGCGCGCAGCCTGACGCGGACGCGCACCTGAGCGGGTCGAATTCGGCCGGGAAATGCCGTAGGGCCCGGCGGTGAGGCCGGGCCCTACGGATGAAGCTGAAGCTTCAGATGCTGCTGAAAATCAGAGCGGGCGAACGTTCTCCGCCTGCGGGCCCTTGGGGCCCTGGGCGAGGTCGAACTCGACCTTCTGGTTCTCGTCCAGCGAGCGGTAACCGTCGGTCAGGATCGCCGAGTGGTGAACGAAGACGTCAGCGCCGCCGCCCTCCTGCGAAATGAAGCCGAAGCCCTTTTCCGAGTTGAACCACTTCACGGTTCCGTTAGCCATGTGAATCTCCTTCGTGGGTACTAGGGGCCGGCGAAATTACCGACACCCCGGTCACTGCCGGGTGAGCCCTCCCACGTCGGAACAAGTCCAGTCATGAGAAAACGCCCAGCGGATCACAATCCGCGGGCGTTCGAAAGCAACGTTCGTGGAACTGCAAAACAGCGAGCAACCTGGGTCAAACCCTAGCACGGAGCAGGCCAAGTGTTCGAGCACCCACCGTGAGCCACGCGGCGGCGAGTCCCACGTAGAGCAATCCGGCGGCGGCGCCGAGCAGCGTGGAGCCGGTCGCGACGGCCAGTCCGGAGGTCCCCGTGACCACCGTTCCGACCGGGAACGTGAACGACCACCAGGTCAACGTGAAGGGCAGCCCCTCGGTCCGCGCGACGCGCAGCGTGAGGGCGCTCGCGAGGGCCAGCCACAGCACCGCGAAACCCCACATCGGCAGCCCGTACAAAAGACCGGACACGCGCAAGATCTGGCCGTCGGATTCGCCCACGATCGCCGGTGCGGCCTGGCCGAGATTGTGCGCCGCGGTGATCGACTGGCCGATCGGGCCGAGCACGATGAAAAGGGCCGGAACGGCGGCCGCGGCACCTACGCCGTGCAGGATCAATTTGGTCCAGATCATGGCTATGACCAGCAAACTTGCCAGCAAAGTCAGGCCGAACATGGCGTAGCAGCAGACCAGCAAAGACAGCCGCCATTGCCCGGCCGGAAGGTGTGGCAGGAACAGCGGACCGGTCGCCGCGCTGACCATTGGCGGTACCACCGGCATGAGCCAGCCACCGAACGCCGCGTCCGGTTTCATCCGGTGCTTGGTGATTGCTTTGTACGGCACCACGACCGCCGTGAAGAGGCCCAGCGCCGTACCGGCCAGCCAGAGAACGGCGGCCAGCGCGAGGGCCGCCGGAACGCCGATCAGGTCTTTGCCGAGCAGTAGCGCGCCCGCCCCGACCGTCATCAAAGCCATCGCCGGCGCGCCATAGAAGTTGGCCATCACCGGGTGCTCGAGATGGCCTCGGGCGACCACCGGATTGCGGGCCCAGTGCAGGCTGGTGGCGGTCAAGAGTGTGGCGAGGATCACTACGTCCAGCAGCCAGATGCCCTTCGCAACGACCAGCAGGCCCGGCACCTGGAAGGGCAGGCTCGCCGCGGCGTTCGCGACGATGCCCGTGCCCATCGCGGCGGCGAACCAGTTGGGGCCGACATTGCTGAACCAGGGGGAGGTGCTGGTGGTCGTGGTGGGCCGATCGAGCATTACCGCGGTCATAGTTCGAGGGTGGTTGCCCAGGGCACGCTCCGGTAGCGGGCGCGAACCTGTGTGCTCACAAGCCCTGCCTGTGACCGAGGTAGAGTCACAAGGTGTCCCTGAGTCCGCGCATGCCCGATCTGTCGTCGCTCGAACTGCTGGTGGACACCGCCCGGGAAGGCAGCATCGGCGCGGCGGCCCGGCTGCACGGCATCTCCCAGCAAGCCGCTTCCGAGCGTCTGCGGGCGGTTGAGGCCCAGGTCGGCAGCACGTTGCTTCAGCGCACTCCGCGCGGCTCGCGCCTCACCCGGTCCGGCACGGTCCTGGTCGAGTGGGCCGCCAAGCTGCTCGATCACGCGCACGAGCTCGACAACGCCATCGCCACCCTGCGCGATGACCAGGCGGGCCAGCTGACGATCGCCGCGAGCATGACGATCGCCGAACACCTCCTGCCACGCTGGCTGGTACAGCTTCGCCAGGGCAGTACGCCGCCCACGATCAACCTGACCGCGACCAACAGCGAGCACGTCGCGGAGGCGGTCCGGTCCGGTGCCGCCTCGGTCGGCTTCGTCGAAGGGCCTTCCGCCCCCAAGGGCCTCCGCAGCCGCTCGGTCGGCGCCGACGAACTCGTCCTGGTGGTCGATCCGAGCCACGCCTGGTCCCGCCGTCGTACGCCGATCAGCGCGGCCGAGATCGCCTCGACGCCGTTGAGCGCCCGCGAGCACGGTTCGGGTACACGTCAGGTGCTCGAACTGGCCCTTGCCGCGCACGGCCTGGAGTTGGTGGAGCCTGCAGTAGTACTGACCACCTCAACCGCCGTGCGGGAGGCAGTGCGGGCTGGGAGCGCCCCCGCCATCCTCAGCCGGTACGCCGTGGAGTCCGACCTCACGACGGGTCGACTCGTGGAGGTGCCGATGGCCGGGCTGGACCTCACCCGGACGCTCCGAGCCGTCTGGGCCGGATCGGCCACTCCACCGGCCGGGCCCGTCCGGAACCTGCTTGCGATCGCCATCCGGCCGTAGGCCTCTCCTCCTTTAGTAGGAGTTCACGCCAACCGAACCGGCCCTTGCGGCGTCGACGTACGTGCAGGTTTTCACAGGTCACCCCGGAGCGGGTCCGTCATGAGCGACGACGAAGAGTCGATCGACGACGTGATCCGCTTTTCGTTGTGGCGGGAGGCGGAGTTCGGGGAACAGCCGAGGCACGGGCTCGAGGAGATCCAGGCACGCCTCCGCGCTGAGGCGTGCGAACCGGCTGAGCCGCCCGTACGGCCGTGGTTGCGGACGACGATCGGCGCTGCCGTGATCGGTACGGCGGCCACGATCGGGTTGTTCACGATCCTGCCGGACGCGTTCCAGCCGAAACCGGGTCCCGAATCGGCCGCGGAGTCCACCGGACCAGCCGCGGAGTCGGCCGGGCCCGCGGTCGCGGGGAAATCAGCATCCCAGGCGGATCCGACGGTGGTGAAGCCGGCGGGACGGCAATTCCCGCTCTACTGGCTCGGATATCAGCCTGGCGAAAAGGAGCCGAGGCTGTACCGCACGGTCGAGACGTTCACCGGGCTCACCGCGGTTCACGCGGTACGGCGACTGACCGAGCGGGCGCCGGATCCGGACTACTTCTCCGGTTGGGCCGGCGCTCGGGTCAATTCCGTCAGCGAGATCAACGGCGTGATCGTGGTGGATTTCGAGAGCTTGCCGAAGGTGGTCCAGGACGCCGCGTTGGCCGACGCCGCGATCCAGCAGTTGGTGCACACCGTGCACGGCGCCTTCGCCGAGCCTTTGCCGGTTCGCATCACGGTCGGGGGTAAGGCGTTCGTGGCGGTACCGGCTGTCGCCGAGGCGAAGCCGGTACCGGTGGGGAAGCTTGTCGCGCCGATCTGGATCACCAGTCCGGCGCAGGGCGCGAGTACGTCGACGGCGGTCAAGATCACGGGTCTTGCGATCACCTTCGAGGGCAACGTCAGCTACCGGATCCGGAACACCCGCACCGGCAAGGTGGTCGCCCGGAACGCCGTCACCGTGCACTCCGGCGACAACCCGGCCGAGCAGCGGCCGTTCGTCATCAGTGCCCGGCTACCGCCCGGCTCGTATGAGGTGGAGTGCGTGGAGTACTCAGCTCTCGACGGCCGCCTCACCACCCGCGACACCAAGTCCTTCACCGTTCGCTGAATGCTGCATGGGGTGGTGATCCTTGTCCGCCGTACTTTTCACCGTCGTGGGCGGCGCGCCTGATCCCATCACGGGATCACTGCTGCTGTGGGCACCTTTCTCGACGTGACCCGCGAACCTGCGGATGAACCCGCCGTCGGCCGTCACGCTGACGTCGTACCAGCCGTAGGAGGGTTGACCGGGATCGGACAGCGGCCTACTGTATCCCGTATACCAAGTCCCTCTGGGAGGCGGACCTATGTCGCTGCGTTTTGCCGTCAATTGCTCGATCTTGTTCACTGAGCTGCCCCTGTACGAGAGACCAGCCGCCGCGCGGGCTGCCGGGTTCGAGGAGGTCGAGTTCTGGTGGCCGTTCGCCTCGGCGGTGCCGGAGGACGGCGAGGTCGACCGGTTCGTCACCGCGCTCGCCGATGCCGGCGTACGGCTGATCGGCCTCAACTTCGCCGCCGGCGACATGGCTGCCGGTGATCGAGGCCTGGTCTCCTGGCCGGCCCGATCCCTGGAGTTCCGCGACAACCTCGCGGCCGTGCTCGGTATCGCCGAGATGACCGGATGTAGGGCATTCAACGCGCTGTACGGCAACCGCCTTGACGGCGTACATCCAGCAGCCCAAGACGAAATCGCGATCGAGAATCTGGCCCTCGCGGCCGCGGCGCTGCGTTCCATCGACGGCACCGTGCTGGTCGAACCACTCAGCGGCGCGGACCGCTATCCACTGCTGACCGCGGCGGATGTCGTCGACGTCATCACGAACGTCGAGCGGACCGGGGTCACCAACCTGGCACTGCTCGCCGATCTTTACCACCTGACCGTCAACGGGGATGACGTCGGCAAGGTGATCAGCACGTACGGCGACCGCATCGCGCACGTACAACTCGCGGACGCACCCGGGCGCAACGAACCCGGCTCCGGCACGGTCCCGTTCGACCAGCACCTCAACGAACTCGCCGCCGCCGGATATCGCGGCCGGATCGCCCTGGAATACAAACCGAGCACGGCGTCGACCCTGGCCAGCCTCACCTGGCTCCGCTGACCCCGGCGGACCGAAGACCCTGCTACTCGCTGCACCTGAGACACCCCTAGGAGCACGCCCATGCCCCGAATGACAGCGGCCCGCGCCGCGGTGGAGATCCTCCGCCGCGAGGGCATCACCCACATGTTCGGCCTGCCCGGCGCGGCCATCAACCCGTTCTACTCGGCGATGCGGGACCAGGGCGAGCTCACGCACGTGCTCGCCCGGCACGTCGAAGGCGCCTCGCACATGGCCGAGGGATACACCCGCGCCAAGGCGGGCAACCTCGGCGTCTGCATCGGTACGTCCGGCCCGGCCGGTACCGACATGATCACCGGCCTCTACTCGGCGTCGGCCGATTCCATTCCGATTCTCTGCATCACCGGCCAGGCCCCGGTGGCAAAGCTGCACAAGGAGGACTTCCAGGCGGTCGATATCCAGGCGATCGCGGCGCCTGTGACCAAGTGGGCCGTCACCGTGATGGAGGCTGCGCAAGTTCCGGGCACGTTCCAGAAGGCCTTTCAGATCATGCGATCCGGCCGCTCCGGCCCGGTGCTGGTTGATCTGCCGCTCGACGTACAGCTCACGGAGATCGAGTTCGACCCGGAGCTGTACGAGCCGTTGCCGCTGGCAACACCGCGCGCGTCCCGGGCCCAGGTCGAACAGGTACTGCGCATGCTGGCGGCGGCTGATCGGCCGTTGATCGTGGCGGGTGGTGGCGTGATCAACGCCGACGGCGCGGACCTGCTGGTGGAGTTCGCCGAGCTGACCGGGATTCCGGTGGTTCCGACGCTGATGGGCTGGGGGACCATTCCGGACGACCACCCGCTGATGGCCGGCATGGTCGGACTGCAGACCTCCCAGCGGTACGGCAACGCCACGTTGCTCGAGTCCGACCTCGTGCTGGGCATCGGGAATCGCTGGGCGAACCGGCATACCGGCGGCCTCGACACCTATACAAAAGGCCGGACCTTCATTCATATCGACATCGAGCCGACGCAGATCGGCCGGGTGTTCGCGCCCGACCTCGGCGTGGTGTCCGACGCGAAGGCCGCGCTGGAGGGATTGCTCGACGTCGCGAAGGACCAGCAGTTGCCGGACCGCTCCCGCTGGGCCGGCGAATGCGCCGAGCGCAAGCGGACCCTGCAGCGCCGTACGGACTTCGCCAATGTGCCGATCAAGCCGCAACGGGTCTACCAGGAGATGAACGCGGTCTTCGGCCCCGAGACGCGGTACGTGTCGACGATCGGGTTGTCCCAGATCCAGGCGGCGCAGATGTTGCACGTGTACAAGCCGCGGCACTGGATCAACGCGGGCCAGGCCGGTCCGCTGGGCTGGACCGCGCCCGCCGCGCTGGGAGTGGCGGTAGCCGATCCGGGCGCGACGGTGGTTGCCTTGTCCGGCGACTACGACTTCCAGTTCCTGATCGAGGAGCTCGCGGTTGGTGCGCAGTTCAAGATTCCCTACATCCACGTCGTGGTGAACAACGCCTACCTCGGGTTGATCCGGCAGGCGCAGCGCATGTTCGACATGGACTTCTGCGTACAACTTGCCTTTGACAACATCAACAGCGCGGAGGTCGGCGGCTACGGCGTCGATCACGTGAAGGTCGCGGAAGGTCTTGGCTGTAAGGCGTTACGCGTGTTCGAGCCGGACGGAATCCAGCCCGCGCTGGAAGAGGCGCGCAAGCTGATGATGGAGTTCGAGGTACCGGTGGTGGTCGAGGTCATTCTCGAACGCGTCACGAACGTGTCGATGGGCACGGAGATCGACAACGTCATCGAGTTCGAGGAAGTGTAGGGGTGACCGGCATGAGAGTCGCGGTTCTGGGTGCGGGCGCGATCGGCGCCTATGTCGGAGCGGCCCTGCACCGGGGTGGTACGGACGTCCACCTGATTGCCCGAGGCCCCCATCTCGACGCGATCCGGGCGAACGGCGTGAAGGTGCTTTCGCCCCGCGGCGACTTCGTCGCGATGACCCCGGCAACGGACGATCCGGCCGAGGTCGGCCCGGTGGACTACGTCTTCCTGGGCCTGAAGGCCAACTCGTACGCGTCGTGCGGGCCGTTGATCGAGCCGTTGCTGCACGCCACCACCACGGTAGTCGCCGCGCAGAACGGAATTCCCTGGTGGTACTTCCACGGACTCAAGGGCCCGTACGAAGGCCGCCGGATCGAATCGGTCGACCCGGACGGCGAGGTGACCCGGGTACTACCGCTGGAACGGGCCGTCGGTTGCGTCGTCTACTGCTCGACCGAGATCGAAGGGCCCGGGCTGATCCGCCACCTGGAAGGCACCCGCTTCTCGATCGGTGAGCCCGACGGTACGACGTCCGACCGGTGCCTCGAGTTCAGCGCGGCGATGGTCGCGGGTGGACTGAAGTGCCCGGTCGAAACGGATATCCGCAACGACATCTGGATCAAGCTGCTCGGCAATGCCGCGTTCAACCCGATCAGCGCGCTGGCCCGGGCCACGATGGTGGAGATCGCGAGACACCACGGCACGCGGGCGACCGTACGCCTGATGATGGAGGAAACGCTGGCCATCGCGGCCGCGGTCGGCTGTCACCCGGCCATCTCGGTCGACAAGCGCCTCGACGGCGCCCAGCGGGTAGGCGCGCACAAAACGTCCATGCTCCAGGACCTGGAGAAGGACAAACCCCTCGAACTGGACGTCATCCTTGCCGCCGTAGTCGAACTGGCCGACCTCACCAACACCCCCGCCCCCACCCTCAAAGCCGTCCACGCCGTAACCGACCTCCTGAGCACCAAAGTAGGCACCGCCTAAACCTCAACGCAAAGGGCCGGCTGGTTCCCCTTGGGGAGCCAGCCGGCCCTTTTGTGGTGGTTAGGGCTTGGAGAGGGATTCGATTACTTGGAGGAGGGCGGAGTGGTCTTGGCCGCCGTACCCCTGGGCTCGGGCTGAGGCGACTAGTTGGGCTACTAGGCCGGTTACCGGGAGGGAGACGCCGGCGGCGCGGGCGGAGGTTAAGGCGATCCCCATGTCCTTGTGGTGGAGGTCGATGCGGAAGCCCGGGGCGAACTCCCGGGCCAGCATGGACGACGCCTTCCGGTTCAGGACGGTGTTGCCCGCCAGGCCGCCCGCGAGTACCTCTAGGCCTTTCGTACTGTCGACACCTGAGGCCTCCAGGAGCACGATCGCCTCGCTTACCAAGGCGATGATGCCTGCCACCATGAGCTGGTTGGCCGCTTTCACGGTCTGCCCGGAGCCGGCCGGACCAACGTGGACAACGGTCTTCCCGAGCAGCTCGAGCACGGGTCGAGCCGCCTCGAACACCTCCGGCGAACCACCCACCATGATCGACAGCGAGGCCTCGATCGCACCGGCCTCACCGCCGCTGACCGGCGCGTCGAGGGCACGTACGCCGCGGGCGGAAGCGGCCGCGGCCACCGCGATGGAGGTCTCGGGCGCGATGGAGCTCATGTCGATCAGCAGCTGGCCTTCGACGGCCGACTCGAGTACGCCGCCGGGGCCGAGGACCACCTCGGTGACCTGGGGTGAATCCGGCAGCATCGTGATGATCACCTCCGCGCCGGCGACGGCCTCGGCGATGGAGGGCGCGGGCTTTCCGCCGGCTTGGAGTAGGCGGTCCACCGAGGCGGGCACTACGTCGTACCCGGTGACGTCGTGACCCGCGCGCAGCAGGTTCGCCGCCATCGGGGATCCCATGATGCCGAGGCCGATGAATCCGATCTTTGTCATGGCGCGACCCCGCTCAGACCGGCTGGCGCTGCAGTGCCGCGCGCATCAGTCGCGCGGCCTCGGACGGGGTTTTGCCGACCTTGACGCCGACGGCCTCGAGGGCCTCCTGCTTGGCGACGGCCGTGCCCGATGAGCCCGAGATGATCGCGCCCGCGTGGCCCATGGTTTTGCCCTCGGGCGCGGTGAAGCCCGCGACGTAGCCGATGACGGGCTTGGTCACGTGCTTCGCGATGTACGCCGCGGCGCGTTCCTCCGCGTCACCACCGATCTCGCCGATCATCACGATGGCGTCGGTATCCGGATCGGCCTGGAAGGCCTCGAGGGCGTCGATGTGCGTCGTACCGATGATCGGGTCGCCGCCGATCCCGATGGCGGTGGAGAAGCCGAAGTCCCGCAGCTCGTACATCATCTGGTAGGTCAGCGTGCCCGATTTCGAGACCAGGCCGATCCGGCCTTCGCCGCAGATGTCCGCCGGGATGATGCCGGCGTTCGAACGACCGGGGCTGATCAGGCCGGGGGAGTTCGGCCCGATGATCCGGGTGGTGCCCGCTGCCTGGGCGTGTGCGAAGAAGGTGGCGGTGTCGTGCACCGGGACGCCCTCGGTGATCACGACCACCAGCGGGATACCAGCGTCGACCGCCTCGATCACCGCGCCCTTCACGAACCGCGGTGGGACGAAGACGACCGATACGTCCGCACCCGTTTCCGTCACCGCGTCCGCCACCGACCCGAAGACCGGGACCAGGCGGCTGCCGAACTCGACCGACTGGCCGGCCTTGCCGGGCGTCACGCCGCCGACGATATCGGTGCCGGAGGCAAGCATCCGGCTGGTGTGCTTCTGGCCTTCGGATCCGGTCATGCCCTGCACGATGACCCGGCTGTGCTCGGTCAGGAAGATCGCCATGTCGACACTCCTCTATTCGGCCGCGACAGACGCGGCATCGTCGGCCACGGCGAGCGCGGCGAGTTCGGCGGCGCGATCGGCCGCGCCGTCCATGGTTTCCACCAAGGTGACCAGCGGGTGGTTCGCCTCCTTCAGGATCTTCCGGCCGGCCTCGACGTTGTTGCCGTCCAGCCGGACAACAAGCGGCTTGTCGGCGTGATCGCCAAGCAGTTCGAGGGCCTGCACAATGCCGTTCGAAACGGCGTCGCACGCGGTGATCCCGCCGAAGACGTTCACGAAGACGCTGCGCACCTGCGGATCGCCGAGAATGATGCGCAGACCATTCGCCATCACCTCCGCCGAGGCACCGCCGCCGATGTCCAGGAAGTTCGCGGGCTTGACCCCACCGTGGCGCTCACCCGCGTACGCGACGACGTCGAGCGTGGACATGACCAGCCCAGCTCCGTTGCCGATGATGCCGACCTGGCCGTCCAGCTTCACGTAGTTGAGGCCCTTGGCCTTCGCCGCGACCTCCAGCGGATCGCCACTGGCCGTGTCCTCGAAAGCGCTGTGCCCGGGATGACGGAAGTCGGCGTTCTCGTCCAGGGTGACCTTGCCGTCGAGAGCGTCGAGCCGGCCGTCGGCCAGCCGCACCAGGGGGTTGACCTCGACCAGCGAGGCGTCCTCTTTGACGAACACGTCCCACAACCGCTGGATCACGTCAGCGGCCTCCGCCGGGAAGCCGGTCGCCGCGACGATCTCCAGGGCCTTCTCGTCGTCCACCCCGACCAGTGGATCGATCGGCACCTTGGCGACGGCGTCGGGATTGGTCCGGGCCACCTCCTCGATCTCCACGCCGCCCTCGGTGCTGGCGATGCACAGGTAGCCGCGGTTGGCCCGGTCGACCAGGAACGAGAAGTAGTACTCGTCGGCGATCTCGGCCGCGGGCGCGAGCAGCACCTGCCGCACGGTGTGACCCTTGATGTCCATGCCGAGGATCTCCTCCGCCCGGGCGGCCGCCTCGGCCGGGTCTGCGGCGAGCTTCACTCCGCCGGCCTTGCCGCGCCCGCCCGCTTTCACCTGCGCCTTCACGACCACCCGCCCGCCGAGCGCGGCAGCGGCTTCGGCGGCCAGGGCGGGGTCGTCGATCACCGTGCCGAGCGTGACCGGCACCTCGTGCGCGGCGAACAGTTCCTTGGCCTGGTACTCCATCAGATCCATCTGTGGTCCTTCCACGGTCGGGCCGTCAAAGCGTAGGTCGACTGTATGCTGTATACAGCGAGATGAACAAGAAGTCACCGCAATTCGCCTCTGGACAAGCTGGAGGTCAGGGGAGTACCAAGGCTTCATACGGTATGCAGTAGCCGAGGAGGCGATCCGGATGACCACAGCGCGGGACGTGCGAGATGTTTATGGCCGGCGATATCGGGTCGGCGAAGATCCACGAGAACTCACCGGCCGGAGTCGCGGCTGGCAGCTGTGGATTGCCTGGGCGTGCCTGGTGGCGATCAGCCCGTTGCAGTACTCCTTCGGTGTCACCGCCCTCGGTCTGCAAGGCGATCACGGCTGGAGTCTCGTCCAGACGATGTGGCTGCTCGCGCTCTTCGTGGCGTTCCAGGCCGTCGTCGCAGTGCCTGTTGCCCGGGTCCATCGCCAGCGCCGGGTCACACCGGCCCGCCTCGTCGTACTCGGGGGAGTGCTCGCCGCGATCGGCCTGGTCGCACTGGCCCACGCCGGGTCGTACGGCGTCGCGCTCGCGGGGTATGCCGTAATCGGGGGTGTTGGTGCCGGGATCGTCTACTCGGCGTGCATCACCACCGCCGCCAGGTGGTTCCCCGAGCGCCGTACCGCGACGATCGGATTCGTGACCGGTGGATTCGCCTGTGGCGCGGTGCCGAGCATCCTGCTGTTGCAGGTGTGGTCCGACGCCGTCGTGTTCGACATGGCGGCGGTCGCGGCCGTTGCGGTGGTCCTGGTGGCCGGTCGCGTACTGAAGGATCCGCCGCCGCACTGGTGGCCGGCCGAACTCGACGCGCAGGCCTGGGCGGTCGACCGCAAGCTCAACCGGAGCTTCCCGCACAACCAGCCCGCGTTGCGGCACTACGCTCCCGGTGAGGCCTTCCGGACCGGCGCCTTGCCCTTGATGTGGCTGACCCTCGCACTCAGTACGGCGATCTCGTTGTTCGGGATCGCCTTTGTTTTCGGGTACGGCGTTGAGGCCGGCGTGGGCGCGGGGACCGCCGGACTCGCGGCGGCGATGCTTGCCGCGGTCAACGGATTCGGCCGTTCCACCGCGGGCCATCTGTCCGACCGGTTCGGGCGGCGCCGGGTGTTGGCGGCGGTGTTCGCGGTCGAAGGAGTGACCCACCTCGGTCTCGCGCTAGCGGGCGGGTCCGGCGTCGCGTGGCTGTTCGTGCTGTGTGCGATGTTCGCGGGGCTTGGCGGCGGCGCCTTCTACGCGATCATGGCCAATCTCGTTCTGGAGTACTTCGGCGAGAACAGCCTGTTGCAGAACCAGGCCGTTCTCTACAGCGCGAAAGCCTTCGGTGGCCTGGTCGGCGTTGGCGCCGCCGCATCACTGGTTGTTGCCGTCGGCTACCAACCGGTGTTCCTGGTCGCCGGGCTGGTCGGCTTGATGGCAGCGGTGCCGGTGCGGTTCCTGCGGCAACCCGGGCGCCCGGCGTTGGCCGCGGAGTCGCCTCGACCTCAGCTCGGCCAGCCGGTTGTCGCTCAAGCCGCCGCGCCCCGGCCGGGTGAGTGACCGCCGATGAAGTCGAGGTACGACCGCCTGAGTGCCGCCGAACGCAAGACCCCGTGCCTGCTGGAGGTGGTGTCGAAGCTCGCGGGTGAACCGTGGACGGATCACCCGAGCTGCGTACATCCAACGCTCGGCGCGATCGCCCGCGCCGTACATGATCACAGCAGCGTGCCGGGCCGGCTTGCACTGCGGGAGTTCGCGCCGGCCTTTGTCGGTACGGCGCACACCGGGTTCGCCACGTCGGCCAGGCTGGTGGCGGTGTGCGTTTCGAACGCGCTGGCCAGTCCGCGGCCCGAGTTCATCACGGCAGACGAACGGCGTCGGCTGGAGACTGCCCGGCAGACCGCGCTCGGCTTGCTGGAGGAGAACCCCGCAAAGGTGGCGGGCCCGGCGCGATGGTGGTTTCCCGTGCTGGATCGGATCAGGCTGAGCGAGCCGTTCTACCGAACGTTCGTGGCCACCGAACACGCGGCCGAGGCCGTCGCCGTGACCGCAAAAGCCGCCGGCGCCGGGCGCGATGCCCAGCTCCGGCGGCTCCTCAAACTGTGCCTCTCCAGCACCCCACCCCGCCAGACCGCCACACGCGTCCTCCCGCGTGTGGGTGCGTCTGAACCACCGCGGCCGCGAGCGGTCCGCTAGGGACGGACGCCTTCGTGGTCTGCGTCTTGCCACATGGTGGCGTCGTAGTCGTCGTCCGGTACAAGAACCAGGTCCGGGTGGCTCGCCGGTTGCCGGGTCTGGGTGGTGAGCCGCAGTAGATCCGCCTGGCAGCGCTGCACGTCGTCAGCGAGGCGTTGTACGTCGAGATGGTGGCCGATCCGGTGCTGGAGCCGGCCGACGGCCGCCTCCAGATCCCTTACCGCACGGGTGGCGTGGTCCAGGTCTTCGCGGATGTTCACGGCGTTCTCCCCACACTCGTCCTGATCTTCCAGGTTGAGCATACGGGATACTGCATACAGTCGCCTAGAAGTCGTCAGACCCTGGACAAGCCGCCGGAAAGTGGGCTATGAATACGGCTACACCATACGGTATGCAATCTACGAACCGGCTGGACTGATAGCCAGAACACCGGCCTCCCCCTCGAGGAGATGACTACACAGATGGCGCAAACAGTGTCGGAAACCAGTGCCGCCGCGAACGGCAGCGTTTCGGCCCCGAAGTCGGACGCGGAGGCCACCACCATCTCGGGTGGTCATCTGGTCGCGAAGGCCCTCAAGGCTGAGGGCATCGACGTGATCTTCACCCTCTGCGGCGGCCACATCATCGATATCTACGACGGCTGCGTGGACGAAGGCATCGCCGTCGTCGACGTACGGCATGAGCAGGTCGCCGCGCACGCGGCGGACGGGTACGCCCGGATGACCGGTAAGCCGGGGTGCGCGGTAGTGACCGCCGGCCCGGGCACCACCGACGCCGTCACCGGTGTCGCGAACGCCTTCCGGGCCGAGAGCCCGATGCTGCTGATCGGCGGCCAGGGCGCGCTGAACCAGCACAAGATGGGTTCACTGCAGGATCTGCCGCACGTCGACATGATGACCCCGATCACCAAGTTCGCGGCCACCGTGCCGCACACCTCGCGGGTGGCGGACATGGTGTCGATGGCATTCCGGGAGTGCTTCAACGGCGCACCCGGCCCGTCGTTCCTGGAGATCCCGCGGGACATCCTGGACAGCTCGGTACCGGTCGAGCAGGCGGTCATTCCCGAAGGCGGCCGGTACCGCGCCTCCACCAAGAGCATCGGTGACCCGGCCAACATCGAGGCCCTCGCGGACCTGCTGGTCCGGGCCGAGAAGCCCGCCGTACTGCTGGGCACGCAGGTATGGACCTCCCGCGGCACGGACGCGGCGATCGACTTCGCCCGCACGCTCAACATTCCCGCCTACATGAACGGATCGGCCCGCGGCACGCTGCCGCCCGGCGATCCGCACCACTTCCACCTGTCGCGGCGGTACGCCTTCAACAACGCGGACGTCATCCTGATCGTCGGTACGCCCTTCGACTTCCGGATGGGCTACGGCCGCCGGCTGCCGAAGAACGCGACCGTCGTACAGATCGACATGGACTACCGCACCGTCGGCCGCAACCGCGATATCGATCTCGGCCTGGTCGGTGACCCGGGCGCGATCCTGGCCGCGGTGACCCAGGCCGCGTCGGGCCGCCTGCACAACAAGGCGAACGACCGCAAGGCGTGGTTCAGCGAACTGCGCGCGGAAGAGGACGCGTCGTACCAGAAGCGCCTTCCGCGCCAGCTGTCCGACGCGAACCCGATCCACCCGCTGCGGCTCGCGCACGAGATCAACGAGTTCCTCACCGAGGACTCGATCTACATCGGCGACGGTGGCGACATCGTCACCTTCTCCGGTGGCGTCGTCCAGCCGAAGTCGCCCGGTCACTGGATGGATCCAGGTCCGCTCGGCACCATCGGCGTCGGCATCCCCTTCGTGATGGCGGCCAAGTACGCGCGGCCGGACAAGGAAGTGGTCGCGCTGTTCGGCGACGGTGCCTTCTCGCTGACCGGGTGGGACTTCGAGACGCTCGTGCGGTTCAACCTGCCGTTTGTCGGGGTGGTCGGCAACAACTCCTCGATGAACCAGATCCGGTACGGCCAGGAGCAGAAGTACGGCGCCGCCCGCGGCCGGGTCGGCAACACCCTCGGTGACGTCCGGTACGACGAGTTCGCCCGGATGCTCGGCGGATACGGCGAAGAGGTCCGCGACCCGAAGGACATCGGGCCGGCCATGCAGCGCGCCCGCGAATCGGGACTGCCGTCGCTGATCAACGTGTGGGTCGACCCGGACGCGTACGCGCCGGGAACGCTGAACCAGACCATGTACAAGTAGCCCGGGAGGCTGATCATGGGCAAAGCCCTTGAAGGTGTCCGCGTTCTCGATATGACGCACGTGCAGTCCGGACCGTCCTGCACCCAGATCCTGGCCTGGCTCGGCGCCGATGTGGTCAAGCTCGAAGCGCCGACCGGTGACATCACCCGTCAGCAACTGCGCGACCTCCCGGACGTCGACAGCTTGTACTTCACGATGCTCAACTGCAACAAGCGCAGCATCACCTTGAACATGAAGTCCGATCGCGGCAAGGAGATCTTCACCCAGCTGGTGCAGGAGTCCGACATCCTGGTGGAGAACTTCGCACCCGGCGCGGTCGACCGGATGGGCTTCACCTGGGCGAAGTTGCAGGAGATCAACCCGCGGCTGATCTTCGCCTCGATCAAGGGTTTCGGCCCCGGGCGGTACGAGGACTTCAAGGCGTACGAGGTGGTGGCCCAGGCGATGGGTGGTGCAATGAGCACCACCGGGTTCGAGGACGGTCCGCCCGTCGCGACCGGCGCCCAGATCGGTGACTCGGGTACGGGGATGCACCTCGTGGCCGGCATCCTCGCCGCGCTGTACCAGCGGGTCCAGACCGGCAAGGGCCAGCGGGTCAGCGTGGCGATGCAGGAGGCCGTGCTGAACCTGACCCGGGTGAAGTTGCGCGACCAGCAGCGGCTCGCGCACGGCCCGCTGAAGGAGTACCCGAACCAGGACTTCGGTGACGAGGTCCCACGCTCGGGCAACGCCTCGGGCGGTGGGCAGCCCGGCTGGGCGGTGCGCTGCGCGCCGGGTGGACCCAACGACTACATCTACGTGATCGTGCAACCGCCCGGCTGGGCGCCGATCGCGAACCTGATCGGCCGGCCCGAACTCGCCGACGATCCGGAGTGGTCCACGCCGACGGCCCGGCTCGACAAGCTCGGCAAGATGTTCGAGCTGATCGAGGCCTGGACCCAGGACCACACCAAATTCGAGGTGATGGGCGCGCTCAACGCGCTCAACGTGCCCTGCGGGCCGATCCTCAGCACTCGCGAGCTGATCGAGGACGAGACGCTCGCCGAACTCGGCGCGGTGGTGGAGGTCGAGCATCCCCAGCGCGGCACGTTCAAGACCGTCGGCATGCCGATCAAGTTGTCCGACTCCCCGGTGCGGATCGAGACCTCACCAGGTCTGGGTGAGCACAACGCGGACATCTACGGCCGGCTCGGCATCAGTGCCGCGGAGCTGGAAGACCTGAAGACCGCCGGCGTCGTCTGACCCTGGCCCCAGCAGAGACGAAAGAGCCGGAGGAGAGAGATGAGCTACGACAAGGCAGCGGTCCAGGCGGTGCTCGACCGGGCCCTGGCAGAGGGCCGGTCCGCACTCAGCGCGCCGGAGGCCAAGCTGGTGGCCGACGCCTATGGCATTGCCACCCCGGGCGAAGGTCTGGCGACCACCGCCGACGGCGCCGCGGAACTCGCGGCCGAGATCGGCTTCCCGGTCGTACTGAAGATCGTCTCGCCGGACATCCTGCACAAGACCGACGCGGGTGGGGTGGTGGTGGGGGTCGAGAACGAGAGCGCCGCCAAGGAGGCGTTCGACCGGATCGTCGCGAACGCGAAGGCGTATCAGGCCGACGCGGAGATCAGCGGCGTACAGGTGCAGAAGATGCTGCAGCGCGGTCCGGACGTGCAGGAGGTCATCGTCGGCGCCGTGCACGACCAGACCTTCGGCAAGATCGTGGCCTTCGGCCTGGGCGGGGTGCTGGTCGAGGTACTGAAGGACGTCACCTTCCGGCTGGCCCCGACCACGCCGGACGAAGCCGCCTCGATGGTGGAGGGCATCAACGCGCACGAGATGCTGAACGGCGTCCGCGGCTCCAAGCCGGTCGACAAGCCGGCCATCGCCGCGATAATCACGGCCCTGTCCGACCTGGTCAGCGACTTCCCGCAGTTCGCCGAGGTCGACCTGAACCCGGTGCTGGCCGGGCCGGACGGCGCCACCGCGGTCGACGTACGCATCATCGTGGACCCGGCCGCCGGCGTACCGGTCGAACGGTTCAGCCAGGACGAGATCCTCACGGCGATGACCCGGATCATGAAGCCGCGAGCCATCGCCGTGATCGGTGCCTCGAACGAGGACGGCAAGATCGGCAACTCGGTGATGAAGAACCTGGTGAACGGCGGCTACCAGGGCGAGATCTACCCGATCAACCCCAAGGGTGGTGAGGTCCTCGGCCTGAAGGCGTTCCCCAGCATCACCGACGTACCCGGGGACGTGGATGTGGCCGTGTTCGCCGTACCGGCCAAGTTCGTTGCCGGTGCGCTCGAGCAGTGCGGTCTCAAGGGTGTCGCCGGGGCGATCCTGATCCCGTCGGGCTTCGCCGAGACCGGCGAGCAGGCCCTGCAAGACGAGGTACTGGCCGTCGCGCGCAAGCACGGGGTGCGCCTCCTCGGGCCGAACATCTACGGCTACTACTACCTGCCCGAAAAGCTCTGCGCCACGTTCTGCACGCCGTACGACGTCCAGGGCAGCGTGGCGCTGTCCTCGCAGAGCGGCGGTATCGGGATGGCGATCCTCGGGTTCAGCCGGTCCAGCCGGATGGGGGTGTCCGCGATCGTCGGTGTCGGCAACAAGGCCGATATCGACGAGGACGATCTGCTCACGTTCTTCGAGGCCGACGACAACACCAATCTGATCGCCATGCACCTGGAAGACCTCAAGGACGGCCGGGCCTTCGCCGAGACGGCGTCGCGGGTGTCTAAGACGAAACCGGTGGTCGTGCTCAAAGCCGGCCGAACGGATATGGGCGCGCGGGCGGCAAGCTCCCACACGGGAGCGCTCGCGGGCAACGACAAGGTGTACGACGACATCCTGCGGCAGTCGGGTGTGGTCCGGGCGCCCGGGCTGAACGACATGCTGCAGTACGCCCGGGGCATTCCGCTGCTGCCCACTCCGCAGGGCGAGAACGTCGTCATCATCACCGGCGCGGGTGGTTCCGGAGTGCTGCTCTCCGACGCCTGCGTCGACAACGGCCTGCACCTGATGAGCATGCCGGCCGACCTGGACGAGGCGTTCAAGAGGTTCATCCCACCGTTCGGTGCCTCGGGCAATCCCGTGGACATCACCGGCGGCGAGCCGCCGTCCACCTATCGCAACACCATCGCCCTCGGCCTGCAGGACGAGCGGATCCACGCGCTCATCCTGGGCTACTGGCACACCATCGTCACGCCACCGATGGTGTTCGCCGAACTGGTCGCGGACGTGGTGGCCGAATACCGGGCCAAGGGCATCTCCAAGCCGGTTGTCGCCTCACTGTCCGGTGACGTGGAGGTCGAAGAGGCCAGCCAGTACCTGTTCGAGCACGGCGTGGTGGCCTATCCGTACACCACCGAAACACCCGTCGCCGTGCTCGGCGCCAAGTACCGCTGGGCCCGCAACGCCGGCCTGGTCGGCCGGCAAACGCTCTAGCAGCAGCACTACCGCGGGGGTACATTCCCAGTTGGCGTCGACCATAAGGAGTCCGCCTTGGACGTCACAAGCAGTACCTCAGATCTGCCCGACGGTCACTCCCCGGCTACCGAGGAGCGCGTCTGGCGGGCGGGCCGGCTCGAACCGATGCCGATCCGGAAGTTGCCGAAGGCACCACCATCCATTCACATCCTCGGACCGACCGTGTTCCTGGTCGCGCTCGGGGTGGGCATGGGCGAGTCCTACATGTGGCCGCGGCTGGTGCTGGTCTTCGGCCCCGACATCCGCTGGCTGTTCCTGGTCGGTGTCACCCTGCAGGCGTTCGTGCTGCTGGAGATGGCGCGGTACGCGATGGCGACGGGGGAGAGCATCTTCTTCGGCGCCGCGCGGATCTTCAAACCGATGATGTGGTTCTTCTACGTCGCCGCCATCTTGATCTACATCTGGCCCGGGCATCTTTCCGCCGGAGCCGCCGCCTTCGAGGAGATATCAGGTATTCCCTGGCAGGCCTCGGCCTGTGTCGCCCTGGTCGGCGTGGGCGTGCTGTTCAGCCTGCTCTCGGTGATCTACAGCTTCCTGGAGAAGGTGCTGGGCTTCCTGATCGGATTCCTGGTGGTCGGCACCGCGATCATCGCCGCGATCGTCGGTAGCTGGGACGACCTGGCCGCGACCGTCTCGGGCATGTTCGCCTTCGGGTTCCTGCCGGACAAGGCACTGTCCGACGTGTGGTTCCCGATCATCGTCGGCTCGATCGCCTTCGCGGGACCGTCCGGCATGCAGCAGATGTGGTACACGCTGCAGCTGCGGGACAGCGGTGCCGCGATGGGCGCGCACATTCCGAAGGTGCGCGGTCTGCGTACCGCCGGTGAGGCCGAGTCGATGCCGTCGCGCGGTTACATGTTCGACACCGAGGACCCGGCCGAAATGGAGAAGTGGAAAGGGTGGCGCCGGTGGGTCACCTTCGACGCGCTCCTGCTTTTCTGGGGAATCACGATGCTGGTCACGGTTTCCTTCACCGTGCTGGCGATGTCCGCGGCCCGGGAGAATCCGAATGTCGGCGCCCTGATCGAAGGTGGCGACCGGGAGGCCGCGCTGAAGGCGATGTCCGACGCTTTCGCCTCGGCCGGTAGCCCGATTCTCGGTACGGCGTTCTTCGGCTTCATCGCTTTGATCGGCCTGAACGCCACCCTCGGATTGTTCGACTCGTTCTCCCGGGGCCAGGCCGATATGACGTACTACTTCGTTCCGGGTGCCAAGAAGATCGGTATGTCGCGGTTGTACGCCGGCTTCCTGTGGGGCGTTATCACCTTCGGTATTTTGATCCTGTTGTTCGGTCCGGCGGATGGACCCGCGAGCATTCTGGACATTCTCGCGTTCCTGTCCACCTTCGCGATGGGCGCGTACTGCGTGGTGTTGTTACTGGTGAACAACAAGCTGCTGCCCAAACCGATTCGCCCGGGCATCGGACGGAACCTGATCATCGGGTTCGGCGCCGTGTTCTACCTGGGCATGTTGTTCTACAGCCTGGTCCGCTTCGGTGTGGTCGTGGGCTGACCATGGCCAGCATCCAGGTCCGGCAGCTGGCCGAGTTCTCGGTCCCTGCTTTGTCCATCGGAGTTGCCGCCGGCCTGGTGGCCAGTGGGCTGGCCGCGTTCGCGGGTCAGCCCACTGGCTGGGCGGTCATCACCGGTTTGGCCCTCGGCATACCCATCGCGTTCTTCGCCACCGGGTACGCCGTACTCGTTGCGCTGGGCAAGGTTCCGGCCGGCGTGTTCGCGCCGGCGGCGATGTACTGGCTGGTGGGCTTCCCGGTGGCGTTGATGGCGCACGCGGTGGTCACCGAGTGGGTGTTCCTCGGATCGCCTGGTTTGCCTGAGGCGCCGCTGGAGTTCCTCGCGTTTCGGGCCTTGCTGAGTATGGGGTTCGCGATCGGCTTCTTGTGGATGCACGAACAGCTCGGGCGGCACTGGTGGCCGCGGATCCGGGCGCACAACGAGTACGCGTATCGCTGTGTCGAGCAGTACAAGGAGCTGGCCACCACGCTCGCCGAGCGCAAAGCCGCCACCGGCCGCGACCGCGCTCGCAAACGCCGCACGGCCGCCTGACTCCTGCCGCGAGTAGTCGCAGTTCCACTGCCGCGAGTAGTCGCAGTTCCACTGCGGCTACTGCCTGCCATTTTTGTTCTCGACCTGCTGGAGAGACCGTTCATGGACGTTTCGGCTGGCTGACCGAGTACTCGCTGTCGGTGGACAACCTGTTCGTTTTCATCATCATCATGGCCCGGTTCGCCGTACCGCGAAGGCTGCAGCAGAAGGTGCTGCTGTTCGGTGTCGCGCTGGCGCTGGTGATGCGCGGCATCTTCATCGCGATCGGCGCCGAGGCGATCTCGCGGTTCGACTGGGTGTTCTACATCTTCGGCGCGTTCCTGATCTTCACCGCGTGGAAGCTCGCCACCACCAAGGAAGAGGACGAGTTCAAGGAGAACGCCGTCCTGAAGGCGGTACAACGCGTCCTGCCGGCGTCGTCGATGGTGATCGTGATGGTGGCGATCGGTACGACGGACCTGCTGTTCGCGCTCGACTCCATCCCGGCCATCTTCGGCCTGACCCAGGAGCCGTACATCGTCTTCACCGCGAACGCCTTCGCGCTGATGGGCCTGCGCCAGTTGTTCTTCCTGATCGGCGGATTGCTGGATCGCCTGGTCTACCTGTCGTACGGCCTGGCCTTCGTACTCGGCTTCATCGGCGTCAAGCTCATCCTCGAGGCCCTCCACCACGGCGGCGTCGCCTGGGCCCCGGAGATCCCGATCGTCGTCTCCTTGAGCGTAATCCTCGGCACCCTGATCCTCACCGCCGTAGCCAGCCTGCTCAAAACCCGCCATGACACCCGGCACCCCAAGCCCGGCATGAGGACGGAAATCACCCCGGAACCGGTCGACTCGCCTTAAGCCGCTTCAGTACTAGCGACGGGTGGACGCGTTTTGCATTCCTTGCATCGCCGGGTGGGGCCGCCGGATGACGGTGGTTCCCTGCCTGGGATGGGGTGCAGAACGCGTCCACTCGTCGCAATGCCAAGGTGCTGCCGGGGTTAGGTGGTACGGCGGGGGCGGGTTGCCTTCTTGGGGGCGGGGTCCGCGGCCGGGGTGGCGGATTCGGCTTGCAGGTCGTGGTAGGCCTTGCGGGTGTGTTCGGTGTGCTGGCGCATGATCTCGGCGGCCTTGTCCTCGTCGCCGTCGGCGATGGCCTTGACCAGGCGGGTGTGCTCGCGCCAGGAGGCTTGACCGCGGAAGGGGGCCACCGGGGTGTAGTACCAGCGGACGCGGCGGTCGACCTGGGCGGCGAAGTCCACCAGGAACTTGTTACCGGACATCTCGGTGATGCTGCGGTGCAGTTCCGCGTTCGTGCGCACGGTGGCGTCGATGTCACCGGCCTCCAGGAAGGCGGCGCCCTCCTTGCACAGCTCGCGCAGCCGGGCGACCGCGTCCTTGCTCGCGTGCCGGGCCGCCAGCCGCGCTGATTCGGACTCCAGCGCGGCCCGGGCGGCCAGCAACTGGTCCACCTCGTCCTCGGCCGGTACGTGCACCTGGGCGCCGAATCCCGGCCGCAGATCGACCCAGCCTTCGTTGCTCAGGCGCTGCAGGGCCTCCCGGACCGGCTGCCGGGACACGCCCAGCATGCCGGCCAGTTCGACCTCGACCAGGTGCTTGCCACGCTCGAGCGTGCCGTCGATGATCATCTCGGTGAGGGCCTCGTAGACCGACTCCCGCAGCGGCGTCGGCCGCTTGAGATGCCGGACCCCGGTGGCACCGTCGACGCCGGTTCCCGTGCCCACACTCGTTGTCGTCATCTGGCCCTCTCATGGTCAGCCTGGCACCTGATCGCCAGCCAGCCGGTCACTCCGGCAGGTTGGTTTGTGTAGACAGTCTACCAAGTGCTCAGGCCGCGGACTCGTTCCTGGCCTGCGCGTTCTCGGTGTTCTCGCGCAGCAGCTCGAGGTCCTGCTCGAGCTCGCGCTGAAGGTCGGCTTCGATCAGCTCCGGCGCGTCCTCGAACTGCGGACGAGCGGCGAGAGCGCCGAACCTACGGGTGAAAATCATGGCCTAACTTTCCTCTCTCGGGATTTCGGAACCCTGAAGGCTCCGAAATACTGGCTTCTGTATACATTCAACCAGCAGTGTGAGGCGGTTATGCCGCCATCTCACGTGATCCCCGTTACAGCCCTGCGCCGGTGGCGTTGCAGGGCCGTGAACCACCTCACCCCAGTTCCCAAAAGCCGTCCGGACATGCAAGAAGGGGCGCATCCGGTGACCGGATGCGCCCCTTCTTGGCAGATCAGCCGGCGGACTTGATCAGCTCGTTGACCTTCGTGACGTAGGTCTGCAGCTCACTGATCGGCTTCTTGCCGTTCAGGATCGGCTGCCAGTACGCCGTGGTGAGGTCGACCACCTGCGAGGCCCACTGGGTGGTGAACCGGACGCCCGTCGTCTTCTCGGTCGCCAACCCGGCTTTCACGGTGTCGGTCACGGTCTGCTGGCCCGCCTTGGTGAGCGCATCGAAGTAGCTGGCCTGCGACGGCACGTACGCCGGCGGCGCCACCGGGGCGGCGGGCAGGACGGCGCTCCACACCTTCGTGCTCAAGTATTCGATCACCTTGTACGTCGCGTCCTCGTTCGCGGTGTACGACGGTGTGCAGTAGCCGATCGAGTCGGACAAGGTGGCCGGGGTGTCCACCTGCGGGAACGGCGCGAATCCGTACTTGATCTTGGGCTTGTCCGTCTGGAACCCGGCCGCGAGCCACTGACCACCGAACATCATCGGCACCTTGCCGGACGAGAACAGCGCGGGCGCGTTCGACACGTCGTACCCGGGCGGTGCGACCGCGCCCGACTTGATCGCGGCGGCGAGCTTGGTCACCCCCTCGACGTACTTCTCGTCCGCCTCGGCCTTCGTCGGGTGGTTCACGTTGTCGGTGAAGGCGGCGCCACCGGCCGACAGCGAGTACAGACCCATTGTGAAGGGCCCGTCCCCGGCCGTCAGGTTGTCCGCGACCAGGCCGAACTTCGCGCCGTTCTTGCCGGCCAGCTTGCCCGCGGCGGCGTACATCTCGTCCCAGGTCCAGCCGGCCTTGGGTACCGGGATGCCCGCGGCCGCGAAGGCGTCCGCGTTGTACCAGACGCCGTAGGTGTTGAGCAGTGCGGGCAAACCGCCCATCTGGCCGTCGGCGGTCTTCCAGTTCTCGAAGGCCGACGGTACGAAGCTGGCCGCCTTGAACTCGCCTTCGCCCTCGGTGACGCGCTTGGACCAGTCGACCAGCAGGCCCTGCGAGGTGTACTGCTGTTCGGTGTCGTTGCCACACCAGAAGATGTCCGGCAGCTTTTTCGCCTGGGTCAGCGACGCGAGCTTGTCGCCGTACCCACCGCCGGCGGTGTCGAGGCGCTTGACGGTGATGTTGGGGTCGCTGAAGCCCTTCAGTGCCTTGTCGATGGCGGCGTTGGTCTCCGGCGACTCCCAGGTCATGATCGTGACGGTGACCGGGCCGTCGGCGCCGCCGCCGTCGTCCGACCCGCCGCAGGCCGTTGCCGTCAGCAACCCGGCACAGGCCAGCGCCGCCGTACCGATAACTCTTGAACGCCTCACGGCCGTCCTCCTAAGAACTGGGGTGGAATCACTTCTGGGTGGTGCTGCCGAGCGAGCCGAGGCCCTGGATGAAATAGCGCTGCGCGGCGAAGAAGAGGATCAGTGGCGGCAGCATGTAGAGCAGGTTGGTGGCCATGTAGTAGCTCCAGTCGGGCGTTTGTCCCGCGAACGGCGAGATGAACGACGCCATGCCGACCGAGAGCGGCCATTTCTCCGACGAGTACAGGTAGACCAGCGGATTGAGAAAGTCGTTCCACGAGGCCTGAAAGGCCAGGATCGACATCGTGATCCACGCGGGTTTGGTCAGCGGCAGCATCACCTGGGTGAAGATGCGGAAGTGGCCGGCGCCGTCGATCTTGGCCGCCTCGTCGATGGAGTACGGAATCGCGAGGAAATACTGCCGGGCCAGGAAGATGAACAGTGGATTGCCGCCGAAAAAGGCAGGCACGATCAACGGCAGCCAGGTGTCGTACCAGCCGATGCTCTTGTACAGCTGGAACAACGGGATCAGGCCGACCACGCCGGGCAGCAACATGCTGCCGACGAACAGGTAGAACCACAGCTTGCGGCCGGGAAACCGCAACCGGGCCAGCGCGTAGCCCGCCATCATCGCGGTCATCACGCCGCCGAGCACGCTCAGCGCGGTGATGATCGAGGAGTTCAGCAGCAATCGCGGGAACTGGATCGCCTCCGGGCCCTTGATGAAGTTCTCCCAGTGGAACTCGGTCGGGAACAACCTCGGCGGCACCTCGAACACGGCCGAGCGGCTCTTCAGGCCGATGGTGATCATCCACAGCAGCGGGACCACCATGACCGCGCAGATGAACAGCGCCATCGCGTACCAGGAGGCGGTGCGGACCGGCTTGCTGCGGTCCTTGCCCGGCGGAACGGCCCTCGCGGTCACGTCCGCGTTGCCGCGACCGCCTTCGGCGGGATCACCGGCGCTGTCCACGTCAGTCAGCAGAGTTGTCACTGTAGGTCCAAAGAGAGGAGAACTTCGCGGTCAGAGCGATCACGGCGATGATGACGATGAACAGCACCCAGACCTGAGCGGAGGCGTAGCCGAGCTGGGGGATCCGGCCGAGGTTGGAAAAGCCGTTGTTGTAGATCGACAGCATCAGCACGTTGGTACTGAAGCCGGGTCCACCGTTGGTGAGGATCTTCGGCTGGTTGAACGTCTGCAGCGCGGCCGTGGTCTGCAGAATCACCTGCAGCAACATGATCGGGCTGATCATCGGCATGGTGATCCGCCAGAACACCGAATGCGGCCCGGCGCCGTCCACCTTCGCCGCCTCGTACAGCTCGGTCGGCACTGCCTGCAACGCGGCCAGAAAGATGATCATCGTGCCGCCGACGCCCCACAGCATCACCAGCACGATCGACGGCATCGCCATCGTCGGGCTGGCCAGCCACTGACTGGTCGGCAGATGCAGCTTCTCCAGGATGGTGTTCATCAACCCGACCTGCGGGTTCAGGATGAACTTCCACAGCGTGATGGTGGCGACGGCAGGCAGTACGACGGGCAGGTACGCCATCGTGCGCACGATCCGTACGCCCCGGAACTTCTGATTGCAGAAGACCGCGAGGGCCAAACCGAGGGCCAGTGACAGCGGTACGTACAGCAAAACGAGATAGCTGGTCGCGCGCATCGCGGGCCAGAACGCCGGATCCACGGTGAAGAGCCGCCGGAAGTTGTCGAGCCCGACAAAGACCGGATCGCTGAGGCCGTTGTACTTCGTCAGGGCCAGATAGAGAGAGCGGATCAGCGGGTACACCACGAAGACGGTGAAGCCGATCACCGCGGGGCCGATGAAGACGTACGCTGCCTTGGTATCCGATCCGGCGCCTCGGGCGTGCTGGCGGCCTCGGCCCGGGCGGACCGGCGCGCTCACCCGCACCGGCGTGTCCTGCCAGGACCCGGGGGACCGGAGGTGATGTGCTGGATCGAAGTCATGCCCACTCCCTGGACGGTAACGTTTCCAACGGCTTACTGTTTTGTGACGATGCCGTGTCGTGAGAAGGAAGTCAACCCTGTGTCCGAAACGTTTCCAAGACGGCCTGAGACGGCCCGCCCGACGATGGTCGACGTGGCCAAACGCGCGGGCGTCGGCCTCGGCACCGTGTCGCGCGTCGTCAACGGTGGCTCCGGTGTCCGTGAACAGACGGCCAGCCGCGTTCGCGCCGCGATCGAGGAACTCGGGTTCCAGCGCAACGAGGTGGCTCGCGCGCTGCGGCCGGGCAAGACCTCGACGAGTCTCGCGCTGGTGCTCGGCGACCTGACCAACCCGTTCTACGCCACCATCGCGAAGGCCGCGCTGGAGGTGGCGGGCCAGGCCGGCTATGCCGTCGTACTCGGCAGTGTGGACGAGGATCCCGAGGGGGAGCGGCGGGCCATTCAGGAGCTGATCGGCCGGCGGGTGGCGGGCCTGATGATCGTGCCGGACCAGGGTGATCACACGTTCCTGGCCGGGCCCGCGGGGGCCGGCGTACCGGTCGTGTTCGTGGACCGGCCGGCACACGGTATCGAGGCCGACGTGGTGATGGTCGACAACGAGGGCGGCGGCCGGATCGCGACGGAGCACCTGCTGAACCAGGGGCATCGCCGGGTCGCGATCCTGCTCGCGCCGTCGTACTACACGGTCGGACGGCGGCTGCGCGGTTACCGCCGGGCCTACCGGCTGGCCGATCTGCCCGTGGACGAGAGCCTGGTGATCAGCCTGCCGGAGGGTTCGCGTGATGCCGCGGAGAAGGCCACCCGGGAGTTGATGCACCGGCCGGATCCGCCCACGGCGATCTTCGCCTCGACGAACTTCCTCACCGAGGGCGTGCTCAGGGCCCTTGGCGAGACGAACTCCCAGGCGGCGGTGGTCGGCTTCGACGACTTCCGGCTGGCCGACATGTTGCCGACACCCGTCACCGTTGTGGCCTCCGACATCGGCGAACTCGGCCGGACCGCGGCCCGGTTACTGCTCGAACGGGCCGACGGCTCCGCCAAACCACCCCAGCGCATCGTCCTGCCCTGCACCCTCATCCCCCGCGGCAGCGGCGAACGCCCACCCCCAACTGCGTAGAGAGGCTCTTGCGCCGTATCGGCGCCTAAAGTGGGCCGATGAGGATGAGGCGGTACGGCGTGGGGCTGGGCCTGGTGCTGGTGGCCGGGCTCCTGACGGGCTGTTCGCCGCAGGTGTGTGGCGGGATCACGCTCAGCCGGAACGAGGTCGGACAGCTGATGGCGGTAATGGAGAAGTGCCGCGGTGAGATCGAGTACGTGTCCTTGTCCGAGCACAGCGGTCGCGAGCGGGTAAAACACGGCGAGTGGACCGTCGACGAGCTGGACGACGGTTCGCACGAGCTGAACTTGGAGACGGGTACGCCCACTTGGAAGGCGAGTAACCCGTGGCAGCCACTCAAGCCGGGAGTGATGTACACGATCGGCGCCTGGGATGAGGGCCAGTCCTGGTCCCTCGGCGCCCTCACCTTCACCGTGGAAGCGCTGACGAAGCTCAAGCCTGGACTAGTACTCGGATCGAAGTCTCAGAACGGCCAGAACGTGCTGGTGCCGGAGCCGCTCGAGAAGTTCAAAAAGGTGTCCTGCGGCGGTTAGCGGTCGTCGTAGGCGTCTCGGGCGGCTAGAACTTCGGGGATGTGTTGTTCGGCCCAGCGGCAGAGGACGGCGAGGGGTTCGATCAGGGTTCGGCCGAGCGGGGTCAGCTCGTACTCGACGCGCGGCGGGATTTCGCCGTACACCTCGCGCGTGAGCATGCCGTCGCGCTCGAGATCGCGCAGCGTATCGGTCAGGACCTTGGCGCTGATGCCCTCGAGCGCGGAGCGGATGTCGCCGAAGCGCATCGGGCCGTTCTCCAGCACCGTGATGACCATCGCGGTCCACTTGTTCGCGATCCGGGCGAGAGAGGTCCGGGAGGGGCATTCGGCCACGAGCACGTTCCAGCTCCGGCCCGCTGGTGGCGCGTAGCGAAGATTCATCGGCTGCCATCCCATTGGTTACGTTGAGGTAATTGGTAACCAACGGTAACTATTAGATCCAGTAAGGGCAAACGGACCAACTGGAGGAGAGACCATGAACAACGCGGTGGCAGTGGCAACCGAGTACTTCGATGCGCTGGCGGCCAAGGATTACGCCAAAGTGGCGGGGTTTTTCGCCGATGACCTGGTCTGGCACCAGCCGGGCGCCAACCAGTTCTCGGGTACGCACCAGGGCGCCGACGCGGTGAACGCGATGATCGGCGCGATGATGGGCGTCAGCCAGGGCACCTTCGCGCTGTCGGTCCGCGCGCCCCTGATGGCGAACGGCGACCTGGTCGCGGCGTCGGTGCGCTTCACCGGCCAGCGCGACGGCGCCACCCTGAACGGCGACGGCATCGACCTGCTGCGGATCGCCGACGGCAAGATTGTCGAGGCCTGGCTGTTCACCGAGGACCAGGACGCCGAGAACGCCTTCTGGGGCTGAACGGGATCAGTCGGCCACGATCGCGTAGGCCTCGATCTCCACGAGGACCTCGGGCTTGAACAGCGCGACGACCTGTACGGCGGTGCTGGCGGGCGGGTTGGCCGTGTCGACGTAGGCGTCGCGAGCGACCCGGATCGCGGGCAGGGCGGCGATATCGGTCACGTAGATGCCGAGTTTGACCACGTCCGCGAAGGTGGCGCCCGCGGCCTGCAGACAGGCGTCGAGATTGGCGAAGACCTGCCGGGCCTGGGCGCCGGCGTCGCCCGGGCCGACGAGTTCACCGGATTCGTCGAGCGCGACCTGCCCGGCGATGGCGACCCAGCGCCCGGGGCCGGTCGCGACGTGGCTGTAGCCGTTGGCACGGGCGACACCCGCGGGCGTGGGGTGGGAAAGCTGGGACACGCTGGTTCCTTCCTGGACGATTCGGCCTCATCCTCTCCGGCCCGGCGATATCTGGCCAACGCATATCGGCAACGCCGGGGCGAAATGGCCGGCACGCGCGGGGGAGACCTTGGTCCATCCGCCGGGTCTACCGGCCGCCGACGGGTCGAACTTATGCATCTGCTGACCGGCGAGCTGTGGGCCACCCGGGCTGAGCCGGAGCGTGCGCGGGTGCTGAGGCGTTCGTTGCGGCGTGGCGTCGAGTGTCTTGCGGGGCTGATGAGGACTAACGGAGGGGCTAACAACGAGGCATGATGGAGCCATGGATCACTCCAGCGGCGTGGGTGCCCTTGAGGCTGACGCATGTCTGGAGACCGGAATGGCCGACTTCAATCCCGCCGCACCGTTCGCGGCGGACGCGTTCGCGCAGCTCGCGATGGAGTTGCACGATGCCCCGACCGTTGAGGAGACGGTCGACGCGGTGCTGGAGTTCGCGCTGCAGGCGGTCAGCTGCAGCTATGCGGGTATCGCGCTGGCGGTGCGAGGCCAGCGGGCGCAGGTCGGCGCGGTCACCGATTCGATCGTCGAGACGATCTACCAGTTGCAGATCGACAACGGTGAGGGCCCGCTGCTGACGGCCTTATCCGAGCGATCCCTCCTGCACATCCCCGACGTCAGCGCGGAGACTCGCTGGCCCGAGTGGCGCGCCAAGGTCGAGACGATCGGTATCGGCACGGTGCTACATGTGCCGATGCGCGCGGCCGAGCAACTTGTCGGCGTGCTCAGTCTTTACAGCACCAAGCCGCGCGCCTTCGACCGTGATGACGAGGCCGTCGCGCACATTCTGGCGCGGCACGCGGCGATCGCCGTGGCCTCCGCCCGGTATGAGCGGTCCATGGCGGAGGCGATCGACGCCCGCAAACTGGTCGGCCAGGCGATGGGCATTCTGATGGTCAAGTTCGACGTCGACGGCGACCGGGCGTTCGCGATCCTCAAGCGGTACTCGCAGGACACCAACACCAAGTTGCGCGACGTCGCCCAGCACGTGATCGACACCCGCAAACTCCCGGTCTGACCGTACGACGGCATCGCCGGGCAGGTCGTACGCCGCGGACGGTAGCCTTTTGGCATGCCGAAGAAACTCCGACTGACCGGCGACGCCGAGGCCGACAAGTTGCTGTCCGAGGACCCGTTCGCGCTGCTGACCGGGCTGCTGCTGGACCAGCAGTTCCCGATGGAGCACGCGTTCGCCGGCCCGCGCAAGATCGCCGACCGGATGGACGGCTTCAGCATCACCAAGATCGCCGAGACCGATCTCGAGGAGTTCGTCGAGCTGTGCGTGCAGCCGCCGGCGATCCACCGTTACGGCGGCTCGATGGCCCGCCGGGTGCACGCGCTCGCGCATCACGTACTGGACAACTACGGCGGCAAGACCGACAAGATCTGGAAGCAGGGCAAGCCGGACGGCCAGGAGTTGCTCCGCCGGCTGAAGGCGCTGCCGGGTTACGGCGACCAGAAGGCGCGGATCTTCGTGGCCCTGTTGGGCAAGCAGCTCAAGGTGCAGCCGGACGGCTGGCGCGAGGCCGCCGGGGCGTACGCCGAGGAGGGTTCGCGTCGCTCGATCGCCGACGTGACGAGTCCGGAGACGCTGGCCGAGGTGCGGGCCTTCAAGAAGTCGGTCAAGGCCGCCGCAAGGACAGCAACGTCCGGCGCGAGCCACGGGTCAGCCTGACCGTGATCGACAAGAACGACCCCGACCAGTACGTCGAAATCCGCGGCACGGGCGTGGTCACCGAGGACGAGGGGCGCGCCGTCGCGGTCGCCTTGGCCGAGCTGTACGACGGCCCAGGCGCCGGCGAGGAGTACGCGGCGCTCCCGGCGATGACCGTGCGCACGGTCATCCGCATCACCCCGACCCGCCTCACCGGCCCCGCCTCCACCTGAGTCAACCAGCCTCAGGTGGAGGATGGAATCCACCCGGGGTGGAGGTTTCGCCTTGCCGGGTTGAGGTTTTGCGGGAAGTGCTGACTGGCGCGCGGTGCTGCTGCAACGGTGGCGGTATGTGGAGATTGCGAAGCCTCGCGGCGCCGACCGGGCCGCATCGGGTCGGTGTGACCGCCTTGCACTTGGTCGATTCCGGCCGCCGCGATCCTTGGCGGCCGGAGCTGCCGCGTGAACTGATGACGTCGATGTACTACCCAGCGCGGCACGTTCGCGACCGTCCGCTCGCGCCGCAGCTGAGCCCGGGCACGGTCGAGTGGTTCGAGCGTATCGACGTGGCCCTGCATTCGTTGCCGGTGGCAAATGTCGACTGGGCGGCGACCCGGACCCACTCGTACGCCGACGCACCCGCGCAGCCGGTACGACGGCCGGTGCTGCTCTACAGCCCGGGTGGTGCCGACCCGCGAGCCGTCGGAACCACGCTCGCGGAGGATCTGGCCAGTCGCGGCTATGTGGTGGTGACGATCGACCACCCGGGGGAGACCAGCGCGGTCGAGTTCCCCGGCGGCCGGGTTCGCCCATACGACGTACCGGGTGATCCGCGGACGGACCCGGCGATGGCGTACACGATGATGACCACGCGGTTCGCCGACATCCGGTTCGTGCTCGACCGGCTGGAGGACCTCGCTGCCGGACGGCTTGCCTCCGCGCCGCCGGGGTTGGACCGGGCGCTCGATCTGCGCCGGATCGGGATGTACGGCCACTCGGCCGGAGGTGGCACGGCCGCGCAGGCGATGTACGCCGATCGCCGGATCGACGCGGCGGTCAATCTGGAGGGCTATCTGGATCACCTCACGGGCGAGCTGTTCCCGATCGCCCGGAAAGGTACCGATCGGCCCCTGCTGCTGGTCGGTACGGACGGCTTCCGCGACGCGCGGTTCGACCGTTCGTGGGCGGCGGTGCTCGGCCACGGCGGGCCTGTTCGCCGTACCGAGGTGGTGAACGCGAACCACTGGATCTTCACCGACTACGCCTCGATGGCCCCGCAGTTGCAAGCGGCGGGCCTGATGAGCCCGGCGGCTCGGTCGGCCCTCGTCGGTCCGGTGGAGCCCTGCCGGTCCGTACCGCTGATCCGGAGGCTGGTGCTGGCCTTCTTCGATCGCCACCTCCGCCGTTGAACCGCGTGCCAGGCAGACTGTGAAGCTCGTCGACGGGGAGTGTGAACTTGCAGCGGATCGTGGTGCCGCCAGCGCTGATCGAGGTCCACAGCGACGACGAGGACGCCCGCCCGTGGCTCGACTCGTTGCCGGACCTCGTGACGACGTATCTCGAGCGCTGGGTCCTCCGCGTCACCGGGCCCGCCATGCACGGGGGAGCGTCGCTCGTACTGCCCGTCACTCGCGACGACGGTACGCACGCGATGCTGAAGCTCCAGCCGGTTACCGACGAGACCGCTGACGAGGCGGTCGCGCTCCGCCTGTGGCAGGACCTGCCGGTCGTGCGCGTGCTGGCTGACGACGCCGCGACCGGCACCATCCTGCTCGAACGGCTGGACGCCTCCCGCCCGCTGTCGGCGCTTCCCGACGAGCCGACGGCGACGACCATCCTGGCGGGACTGGTTCGCGAGCTGACCCAACTGCAGGCTCCGCCGGGCATGCGCCGCCTCGGAGATATCGCCGGCGAGATGGTCGAGGTGGCCCCGGACGTCGCGGGTGAGCTGGATGATCCGACTGACGGCGCGCGCGTACGGCGATGGGCTGACGCTGTCGCGGAGCTGGTCGCCGAACCGGGGGATCGGTTGCTGCACTGGGACCTGCACTACGACAACGTGCTGGCCTCGGTCGATCGTGAACCTTGGGTGGTGATCGATCCCAAGCCACTCGCGGGTGATCCGGCGTTCGAGCTGCTTCCGGCACTGACGAATCGCCGCGACGACTTGTTCGCCACGGGAGATCCGGCGAGCGCGATCCGGCGCCGGTTCGACCTCCTGCTCGACGTGACAGGTATCGACCGCGCACGCGCCCTCGGTTGGACCCAGGCCCGGCTGCTGCAGAACGCGTTGTGGGACATCGAGGACGAGGAAACGGCGTTGGACCCGCATCAGCTGCTCGTCGCGGACGCGCTCGGGGTGTGAGACAACCTTTCCGGCCGGTGAAGGACTGGTAGCAGTTGACGGGTTCCGGCTGGAGGGGTGCATGGACGAATCGACCGGCTTGTGTGGGCGAACGGCGACGTACGGCCCACGATGGTTCTGGCGGCGACTGCGACGTACGAGCAGATAAACGGGCCCGTACGCAGCTGCCCGACCTGTGAGCCGCTAGAGGTGACTGGAGCGCGGCGGACGACTATGACGGTTCAGAGCGTCCATGGGCCGGTGACAGTGCCAGCGTGGCGATTCAGTCTTCGGAACACCGAGGCCGAGTTGGTGCGCTCGGCGATTCCGCCACCGACTGTCACGCCCTTGGCGTCCGACCCGGGCCGGTCCAACCCGCAGCTCTACCTTTATCTCGCGCGGGTAGGAGCCGACGGCCGGACCGTAACGGTCGAATTCGACGGTTGGCCAGGCGCAGGTAGCGAGCCGTGCGGAGCGGACTACACGGCCCAGGCCGTCGAGTCACCCGAGGGCGTCGTCGTCCTCGTGACAGAGGACCGAGACCCGCCCGAGGGTCTTTGCCCGGCCGTGGCCGCCCGAGGGTCTTTGCCCGGCCGTGGCCGCCCGGCGAACGGCGACAGTCGAGCTGGCGAACCCCCTCGCGGGTCGTACCATCGTGCAATTCACCCAGGGAACCCCGGTGCCGTTCAGCCCAGGCGGCTAGGCGACCTGGTGGGGGTAGGTGGCTGAGCGGTGCTGGAAGCTCAGGATGCCCGGGTTGCGGATCTGGCCGTCCTGGATCTCGATGGCCCGGCGGATCGTCTCGTCGGCCTCCCAGGCGGCACTGCCCGCGAGAACCGTCGGCAGGTAGCCGAGCAGGGCCTCGCTGATCTCCCAGGTGGCGGAGTTCCACAGGTACGACGGGGTGTGGTCGACGCCGTAGTACGTGACGTTGTTCCCGACGGTGAAGCTCGGCTCGTTGAACGAAGTCGGCCGGGCCCAGCTGAAACCCATCGCCTCGTCGCAGGAGACGTCCACGATGAGCGTGCCCGGCGCGAGCAGATCGAGGTCTTCGTCGACCAGGAACGTCAGCGGCGCGTCCGGATCCTGCAGGACGCAGTTCACGATGATGTCGTGCTCGGCGAGGAACCCGGCCAGCGGCACCCGGCCCTCGTCGGTCAGCGCGTGGCTGCGGCGCGGGTCCAGCACGTCGTCGCTCTCGTCGTCGTGATCGAACTGCACCATCCGGGCCGAGTGGATCGGCGAGCTGACGGCTGTGACACCCCGTGCGGTCAGTACGTCGACGTCGTGAATGCCATGCGCGGTCAAGGCGGTCACCGCGCCACGGGCGGTCGCGCCGAAGCCGATCACCACCGCGCGCAGGCGGCGCCCGTACACCCCGGTCGAGCCGATCGTCTCCAGCGCGTGCAGCACGCTGCAGTAGCCGGCCAGCTCGTTGTTCTTGTGGAACACGTGCAGGTTGAACCGGCCGTCGGCGGCCCAGTGGTTCATCGCCTCGAACGCGATCAACGTCAGCTTGCGATCGATCGCCTGCTGCGTGAGCTTGTCGTCCTGCACGCAGTGCGGCCAGCCCCACAGCACCTGGCCGTCGCGCAGTTCGGCGAGGTCCTCGGTCTGCGGTTTCGGCAGCAGCACGACATCGCACTGGGCGATCAGTTGCTCGCGGCTGCGAATACCGCCGACGGACTCGGCCAGGTGAGCGTCGGAGAGGCCGAAGCGCTCGCCGTAGCCTTGCTCCAGGAAGATGCGGGACCTGAGATCGGCCTCGATCCGGTCGAAATGCATCGGGTGAATCGGAAGCCGGTGTTCGTTCTCTTTGCGAGAACGCGCCATGACTCCGAGGGTGAGCTGGTCCACAAGGGGCCCCTTAAGTTACCCCCTGTCTAGCACACCACCCCCAATCCAGCCTGGGGATCAGGTTTTCCCGGCGGTCCTCATCGATGTGATCATCGACCATGGACAGTGGGCGGCACCGGCGCAGAGTGCCGGGCGACGCCGACGGGCCGCTGTTCGAGCGGTGGGTGCTCAGCCTCGGCGTCGGGCAATGGTCCACGCTGGACCTGGTGATCACGCTGGGGTGTCTGGCCTTGTTCTCAGGCGTTGCCGCCGGCTACCTGTACGACGACTGGGCGCTCAATCAGCGAGCCCAAATCGTCCAGGCCCAAGTGGTTCGCACCTTTTACGACGACGCTGAGCCGGCGGTCGAAGCCGAACTGCTCTCCCCGCATCGCGGCGTGCCTGTCTCGGTCGAGCCGATCGAATCGCGTCCAGCCGTTGGCGACGTGATCGAGTTGCTGGTGGATCCACGCAAACCGACGCGAGTGCGCGATCCGAAATCCGGCCATTGGAATGCCCTGCACTTCATCGGCGTCGCCTGCGCTCCCGTAGGCGCCGCCATCTGGTGGGCCCGCTGGAACCGATGGCGCCGACGCCCTCGCCCGCGTAACCGCCGTTAGGCCGGGCTTGCCGGCGGATGGCGGAACAAGTCGAGGGCGTGTTCGACGACGGCCTTGGGTTGGTCGTCGACGAGGAAGTGGCCGGCATCGGCGACGTGCTCGATGGTGAGGTCGTCGACGTGTGGCTCGTGGCCGTGGATGAACTCGGCGCGCACGATCGGATCGTCCGCGCCGAGCAGGACGCGGGTGCGCGTGGTCAGCCGGGTGTCGGGCGTACCGCGCATCATGCGCATCGACGTCGGCAGGATGAACGACCGGTACAGCGCGGAACCGGCGTGAGCCCGGGCGGGATCACGGAACTGCCCGGCGAACAGCTCCACATCCTCCGGCATCCACCCGCTCCGGCCACCGGTCGCGGAATTGGTCAGCAGGAAGCGGGCCAGGCTGGTCCGCCGCAGGGCCCAGGGACCGAGCAGCGGTACCGGCAGCACGAAGTCGAACCACAGTCGCCACATCACCTTCACCAGCGCCGGGTCGAACGAGATGTACGGCGGCGGCACACTCAGACACAGGTGGGTTCGAACGCGTTCGGGCTTGCTCAGACAGAGCTGGAACGCGACCAGGCTGCCCCAGTCGTGCCCGATCACGTGCACCCGATCAACGTCGAGTACGTCGAGCAGTGCGACGACATCAGAGACGAACTGGTCGCTGGTGTATCCCGTCGGCGGTGCGCCGGTCCAGCCGAAGCCGCGAAGGTCGGGGCAGATCACGCGGTAGTGCCCGGCCAGCTCCGGAATCACCTCGCGCCACTCCCACCAGTGCTGGGGGAATCCATGCAGCAAGAGCACGGTCTCGCCCGCGCCTGCCTCGGCCACGTGCATGCGCAGCCCGGGCAACTCGATGAAGTGATGCTGTACGCCATCCATAGCGGGTAGATCGAAACCGGTCATCGCGGGCTCCTTGGCCGTGGTACAGCCGAAGGTACTACGTTCGTAGTGTGTTGTCACTAGGTTCGTAGTGCGGACGGTTAGGGTGAGCTAGTGACCTCAACCAAGTTGCGGGCCCTCGACGCCGGCATCGAACTCCTCGGCACCGAAGGCCTCCGGGCGCTGACGCACGGGCGCATCGACGAGCGGGCCGCCATCCCCAAGGGCTCGACCTCGAACTACTTCCGCACCCGGGCCGCGTTGCTCACCGGCGTCGCCGAGCGCATCGCGAACCGGGAGCTGGGCGGCGTCAGCGCGGCTGTGGAACCGGCGAGTCCGGACGAGTTCGTCGACGCGCTGGCCGGGTTGATCGAGTTCAACACCGGGCCGCAGCGCATCGTCACCGCCGCGCGGCTGGTGCTCTTCCTGGAGGCGAATCACAACGAGGAAGTACGCGCGATCATCAACGTGGGCCGAGGCGCGATGGAGGCCTCCGTCGTACTCACCTTCGCGCGTTTCGGCGCGAAGGACCCGCACGCGGCGGCTACGGCCTTGATGGCCTGTTGCGAAGGCATCATCCTCCACCGCATTGCCCGCCACGACACCACAGACCCGCGGCCCGCATTGGCCCTAGCGGTTCGAGCCGCCCTCTGACTCCGCCTTGCCTGCAAGGGGTTTAAAGGCCAGGCGATACTGCTGAGGGCTGCCCCAGTGATCGCCCTCTGGTGCTTCGCAGGCGGGCCAGGGCCTCACGCGCCGTACGAGTCCACTGGCGGAGCGCGGGCGGTCGATCGCCTACAACCGGCGCATCGGGTAGAGCGGACTGCGCCTGGCTACAAACGGCGTCGACCGCCGAACTGGGAATGAACATCTCCATCACTCGTTTCGGTAGGCAAGTCATTCGTCCAGGTGATCTCGCAAGGCGTTGAGCTGCTGGTCCCAGTCCCGCGCCATGGCGGCCAGGAACTGCTGAGCCACCTGCATCGGGGCGGAGCGAAGCCGGTACCGCACCCGGCGCCGCTCGCCCGGTTCGGCTGTCACCAGACCGGCGTCCGTCAGCAGGGTGAGGTGTTTCGCGATCGCCTGTCGCGTGATCGGCAGCCGGTCGGCCAGGTCCGTGGCCGTGGCGGGACCTCGCGCGGCCAGTTCGGCCAGGATGCCGCGCCGGCTGGGATCGGCCAGCGCGACAAAAACCTGTTCCGCGACGGCCTCGACGTCAGGCTGCATCGAGGTACTCGACCAGTTCGTTGAGCTCGCGCACCCAGCCGTCGGAATTGCCGCCGTGCGCCTCGCCGAAGACCTCGGCCGGGACCTGCGCGAATCCCGTCTCGACCACGCTGAGCCGGGTCCCGTTGGCGACGGGCTCGAGTGTGAACTCGACGTACGTCCGTCGCGGATCGTCATCCGGCAGCCCGGTGATCGGCCAAGTGAACCCGAACGCAGACGGCTCCTCGACTCGTTCCACCCGCAGTTCGATCTCGTTGTCGTCCCACGACAGCCGCCCGGCGCCACCCGGCCGTAAGTCGATCGACGCCTTCTGGCCGAACCACGTGCCGAGCCCTTCCGGCGAGGTGATCGCCGCCCAAACCTTCGCGGGCGGATGCGCCAGCTCCAACGTCCGCTCAATGCGATCCGGAAATCCCATGCCAACCTCCATAAGTAGCAACCGTTCAGTTGCTACTCAATCTATGGCAACCCTTGGGTTGCGTCAAGCCTGGAGTTGATCGGCAGACCGTCCGGGTTGTTGACCGCTGGGCGTACGAGTGGATGCGCCACCACGACGAGTACCAGCGCTGACCCCTGCCCGACTAGTCCCGCCGGCCCTTCAGTCGGCGGCTGATCGCGCGCTCGGTCTCGCGGGTCGCCTCGCGCTCGGCGAGCGCCTGCCGCTTGTCCCAGGTCTTCTTGCCGCGGGCCAGCGCGATCTCGACCTTCGCGTATCCGTCCTTGAAATACAGCGCCATCGGTACGACGGTCAGCCCACTCTCGTTGACCTTGCGCTCGATCTTGTCGATCTGCGGGCGGTGCAGCAACAGCTTCCGCTTACGGCGGGAGCCGTCGTTGAACCACCGGGCCTGCGAGTACTGCGGGATGTGTACGCCGTGCAGCCAGATCTCCCGGTTCTCGACGATGGCGAAGCCGCCGACCAGGGACGCCCGTCCGGCACGGAGCGCCTTCACCTCCTCGCCCTGCAGCACGATCCCGGCCTCCCAGGACTCGCCCAGGTCGTAGTCGTGAGCAGCCTTGCGGTTGCGCGCGATCACGGGCTCGGCCTCGGGCTTCTTCATACGCCAATTCTGCCCCGCCCCACAGGTCGCCGTCCGCTCGTCGCTGTCACCCGCCAGCCACCGACGAGCCCCAGCGATCGCCGGCCATCCCTGTCGGCACCTGATCAGCTGCAAGGCGGTCCCAGTAGAGGACAAAATCTGGCCTCTACTTGGTCCAGGATGGTGGTCATGACGACGACGAAGCAGTTCCCCGGTGGCAAGGCAGCGGTGACGCCCTACGTGGTGGTGAAGGGGGCGGCCCGGTTCCTGGAGTTCGTCGAAGAGACGTTCGAGGTAAAGCGGTCTTTCGACGTGCCCAACGAGGACGGCACCATCGGGCACGCCGAGATCACGGTGGACGGCTCGGTGTTGATGGCGTTCGACGCGCAGCCGGACTGGCCGGACACCCCGGCGTTCCTCAGCGTGTTCGTGGACGACGTGGATGCGGTCCTTGCGCGGGCGCTGGCGGCCGGGGCGACGGTGGTGACAGAGATGATGGAGTCCCGTGTCAGCGGCGACCGGGGCTGCCGCGTCAAGGATCCGGTCGGCAACATCTGGTGGCTGCAGACACCGTTACACGAAGTCGACCCAAGTGAGCTGGAAGACGTGTTCAACGACCCGGAGGAGCTGGCCAAGTTGAAGGTGGCGGTGGACACGCTCGAGGACGAAATGCGCAGCCGAATCAAGCGCTGAAGCGGAGGAACTGACCGGGCCGGCGCGCCCACGGCTGCGCCGGCCCCGGCTCGGTCCAGCCGGGAGAACCCGAAATCGGCGCGCCCGGCAGGATTCGAACCTGCGACCAACGGATTAGAAGTCCGACGCTCTATCCAGCTGAGCTACGGGCGCCTGGTCGCCGGACTGGCCCGGTGACCCGCTCAGAGTCTCTCAGATCGAGGGCCCGTTGTGCTCGCCAACCTCCCGGTTGTGACGGGTGGTGTTGGCGGTGACGGGCGTTCCATCCGCATAACGCCTGGTGGCGGTCGGGGCGCTCGGGCCCGGTCATGACTAGGCTTCGGCCATGAGTTACCCCTCAGGTATCCCGACGGGGGCTTCGCCCGAGCCTCCGATGTCGGGCGGTCCGGCCTATCCGCCGGGCAGCCCGTACCCACAGCCGAACGTGCTCGGGGATCATCCCGTGCCCGGAACACAGCGCAACCGAAGTGTGCTGATCGCCATTCTCATCGTGGTGGTGATGGCGGTGGCGGGGCTGGCGATCTTCTGGAAGGTCCTGTCCTCGACGGGCTCCAGCGGGTTCGCCTGGGGTCTGCTCTTCGCGTTCTTGCCGGTGCCGATCCTGGTACTGCTCTATCTGTGGCTGGATCGCTACGAACCGGAGCCGGCCAAATACGTACTGTTCGCACTCGCCTGGGGTGCGTTCGTGGCGACCCTGCTGGCCATCTGGATCAACACCGAGGCGGGCAAGTTGCTGGGGGAGAGCGCCGCGGGCGGTTCGCGGGCCGCGGTGTTCGTGGCTCCACCGGTGGAGGAGTTCGCCAAAGGCGCTGTGATCGTCTTGATCGCGCTGATCCGGCGCAAGGAGTTCGACGGCATCATCGACGGCCTGGTCTACGCGGGCATGGTCGGCATCGGCTTCGCCTTCACCGAGAACATCCTCTACTACGGCCGCATCTACCGAGCCCTCGCCGAGGAAGGCGGTAGCGACGCCGGACTCCAGGGCGCGTTCACGTTGTTCCTGTTACGCGGGCTGATGTCGCCGTTCGCGCATCCACTCTTCACGTCGTTCACCGCGATAGGTATCGGCATCGCCGTACGTCATCGCCACACCGCGGTGCGCTACCTGGCCCCGGTTGTCGGTTACCTGGCGGCCGTCTTCGCTCACGCGCTGTGGAACGGTGTCGCGAGCTGGGCCGGCGCCGCTGGGTTCTTCGGGATCTACCTGGTGCTGATGGTGCCGATCTTTGTCGGCCTGGTCATCTTCGCGCTGGTGATGCGCTCGCGGGAGTCGCAGATGATCGCGTCCCGGTTGTACGACTATGTGAGGTTCGGCTGGTTGACCGCGCCCGAGGTGCCACTGATCGCGACGCTGCGCGGCCGCAAGGCGCTGCGCCAGAACGCGAAGCGGCACGGGGGGCAGGCCATCGTCGCGGCCAAGGCTTTCCAGCACACCGCGACCGAGCTGGCCTACTTGCGCGACAAGATCGTTCGCCAGGTGATCGGGCCCGAGGCCCTGCCGGCGGAGAAGAAGTTGCTGGACGAACTGAGGGCCCGGCGCCCGAGTGTTCCCTTCCCGCCGATGCCAGCGTTCGGCCCGCCCCAGCCCGCGATGGGACTGCCACCCGGTCAGCCTGGTTACTCACCGGGACCCGCTGGCTACCAGGGACCGCCGGGAGGGTACGGTCCGTATCCTCCTTCGCAGTTCCCACCGTCGCAGTGACCCCGCCCGCCCAAGCAATCACGGGATCAAGATGACTTTGCTTCTGCGCTGTCCGACCGGGCACTCTGTGCTCGTGGGTGGACGCTGTGCCTGACAACACGTCAGCATCGTCTGGCGCCGGTCCGGAGCGCTCGGAAGAGCAAGCTCCGGCCGCGAACCAGCCTGCCCAGGACCAGCCCAAGAGCAAACTCCTGCGCAAGCTCCGCCGCACGGCCAAGCAGTCCACCGCCGTCCCAACCGACGACAAGCCCGCCAGTACGCCGCCCCCGCCTGCCCCCGAGGAGGCGGCTGCTGCCAGTACGGCGTCCAGCGCGACCCCAGACCAGGCACCAGCCAGTACGTCGCCCGAGGCGGCCGAGAGCGCTCAGAGCGGCGAGGGTGTTCCCACGGCCGGTGGCGAGGCTGTTCCGGTAAAGGGCACGGAGGCTCCTGCAGCTGACAAGGGGACTGCCGTGGCTGGCAAGACCCCGAAGGGCGTGGAGGTCCCGTCAGCCGACACGGTTGTTGCCGCTGGCAAGGAAGCCGCCGAGGACGAGACGACCGAGCAAGCGGCACCGACCGTCGTACCAGCCGCTGGGAGCGAGAACGCCAGCGCAGATGACACGGCCGCGGGTGCTGAGAGCGGGGCGGATGCTGAGGCAGGTGGGGCGGGCGGCGAGCCGGTTGAGGACGAGTTCGACGACGGTCTGCCCGACAACTACATGGACATGATCATCGGCCTGCCGAAGCCGGTCGAGTCCGCGAAGGAGTCAGAGGACGACGCGGACGGCGAGCTGGACGAGGCGACTCTCGCCGAGCAACTTCCGCCGAACTACGACGACATCATCATCGGCCTGCCGACGCCGAAGGCCGATCCCGGCGACTCGATCGTTGACAAGGATGCGGAGACGGTTGAGGCGGCGATTACGCGCGCCGTCGAGGCCAACGCGCGGGCTGAGGCTCATGCTGGGAACGTGAACAGCCCTGCTGTACCCGTGCCCGCTGAAGGCGGCGACGGCGCCAACGGTTCTGCCAGGCCCGACGGTGGCAAGACGCCGGAAGGCCAGCAGAACGCGAGGGCGACGTCGGAGGCCCCGAAGTCGGTCGCGGCTAAGGCGGATGACGCGAGGACGGTCGCCGCGAAGGCGGACGCCAGCGAAGCCGCGGCACGTGCCGCAGCCGCCAAGAAGGCAGCCACCGTGGCAGCGGCCGGCAATACCGACTCGTCAGACGCCAACAACCCCGCAGCGGTCGTGAACAGCGCCGACGCAGCGGACGGCGATGCCGCAGCGGCAGACGCAAAGGCCGCCGACGCGAAGGCCGATCAGCCGAAGACGACCGACGTGAAGCCCGGCGCGGCGGCTGCGAAGCCTGGCGTAGGTAAGGCCGAGGACGCAGGCAAGGAGACCGCTAAGGCCTCGCCCGCCAATACCGCGTCCGATGCCGCGGCGAACGATGCCAAGGGCGCCAGCAAGACCGACGGCGGCGACAAGGCCGAAGGCGACACGGGGATCGAAGGCGTCGAGGCCGCCGACGGTGCTGGGGATGGCGCGGCGAAGGCGGGGAAGAAGGCGGAGCAGAGTCCGGCTGAGCAGGTTGCGATGGCGTTGATCGCGGCGCTGATGCGGCTTCGTGAGGCTCTTGCCAGTAGCCGCCTGCCGATCGACGTGGTGGGCGCGGATGAGGCGCGGCAGCAGCAGAAGTCGATGCTCGACCAGCTTGACGACTACGTACTGCCACGGCTGGTTCAGCTCGAGGCTCCGGTCCTGGCCGTTGTCGGTGGTTCGACCGGCGCGGGCAAGTCCACCCTGGTCAACACCCTCGTCGGCCGGGTGGTCAGCGAACCCGGGGTATTGCGGCCGACCACCCGTTCGCCCGTGCTCGTGCACAACCCGGCCGATACCGACTGGTTCACCGGCGACCGGGTGCTGCCTGGTCTGGCCCGGTCCAGCGGCGACGCTCCGGGCGGTACCGAGGACGCTGGCGTGCTCCGGCTGGTTGCCGCCGACACCATTCCGCAGGGCCTCGCGATCCTGGACGCGCCGGACATCGATTCGGTCGTCGAGGCCAACCGCGAACTGGCCGCGCAGTTGCTGGCCGCGGCGGACCTCTGGCTGTTCGTGACCACTGCCGCGCGCTATGCGGACGCCGTACCGTGGGACTTCCTGAAGGACGCGGCGGAGCGCAGTACGGCGATCGCGGTCGTGCTGGACCGGGTGCCGCCCGGCTCCGTCGAGGACATCAGCGGCCACCTCGCGCACATGCTGCTCGAACGCGGCCTGGGCGATTCGCCGATGTTCGCGATCGCCGAATCCGAGGTCAGCGACGGCGGCCTGCTCACGCCCGAGGTGGTTGCCCCGGTCAAGGAGTGGCTGGGCGAACTCGCCGAGGACGCAGGCGCCCGCGCGGCCGTCGTACGCCGGACTCTGCAGGGCGCGGTGACGGCGATGACCAAGAAGACGCCGGCCTTCGCGCAGGCCGTGCAGGCCCAGGCCGACACGGTGACGGAACTGCGCGCCGCGGCCGAGACGGCGTACGTGCGAGCCGTGAAGGACATCAGCAAGGCCACTCAGGACGGCTCGATGCTGCGCGGCGAGGTGCTCGCACGCTGGCAGGAGTTCGTCGGCACGGGTGAACTGCTCAAGGGCCTGCAGACCAACGTCGGGCGCTTCCGCGACAAGATGCGCTCCGCGATCAGCGGGAAGGCCATGCCGGTCCGAGACGTCACTGACGCGGTCGAGTCCGGGCTGGAGTCGCTGCTGCGTGAGCACGCGGAGGCCGCCGCAGAGCGCGCAGAGGAGTCCTGGCAGTCGACGGTCGCCGGGCGCCAGTTGCTCGATGCGGGCGATCGAGATCTCGGACGGGCCTCCCGCGAGTTCAATGCCGAGGCCGGCCGAATGGTCCGGGACTGGCAGGGCTATGTGCTGGAGCTGGTGCGCAAGGAAGGCGCCGACAAGCGTTCTACCGCCCGGGTCCTCGCGTACGGCGTGAATGGCCTGGGCATCGCCCTGATGATCGTGATCTTCGCCAGTACCGCAGGCATTCCGACCGGCGCCGAGGTCGGTGTGGGCGCTGGTACCGCCGCTGTCGGCCAGAAGGTGCTGGAGGCCGTGTTCGGCGATCAGGCCGTTCGGACCCTGGCAACGAAGGCCCGTCGCGATCTGGACAGTAGGGTTCGATCGCTGATGGATGCAGAGCTGTCCCGCTACTTGACGGTGCTCGACCAGCATCCGGTCGATCCCGACGCCCCAAGACGACTGACGGAGGCCGCGCGCGCGGTGGAGGACTGCACGTGACGGGAATTGTGGAGGCGGTGAAGGGCCTGGTGAGGGGCTCTGCCGACGTCCTGACCAAAATCGAGGCACTGCAAGAGGCAGCGGCGGCAGGCCGGGGACGGCTTGACCCGGTCGTCTTGTCGGAGGCGGCGCAGATCGTGGACAGAGCCGGGCAACGGCTCAAGATGTCCGGCGAACTCACAGTGGTTGCTCTGGCCGGTGCTACCGGTTCGGGCAAGTCGTCGCTGTTCAACGCGATCACCGAGCTAGACCTCGCTGCAGTCGGCGTACGGCGTCCTACGACGTCTATGCCGCTTGCGTGCGTCTGGGGCGATGAGCCGGCTGGGGAACTCCTCAACTGGCTGGGAATCCCCAGGCGGCATCAAGTGGCTCACCGCAGCTCACTGGAGGACCCGCGCTCGGAGGAACTCGACGGCCTGGTGCTGCTCGATCTTCCTGACCACGACTCCACCGAGATGGAGCACCGGCTGATCGTCGACCGGCTTGTCGAGCTGGTGGACGCTCTGGTGTGGGTGGTGGATCCGCAGAAGTACGCGGACGCCGCGCTGCACAACCGCTACCTCAAGCCGCTGTCGTCTCACGCGGGCGTGATGGTCTTCGTCCTGAACCACGCGGACGAGTTGACCGAGGAAGAGCGCACGACCTGCCTTTCCGACTTCACCCGGCTGCTCAAGGCCGACGGCATCAACAACCCGGTGATCGTCGCGACATCGGCGACCACCGGTGCCGGGCTCGATGAGCTGCGCACGTTGATGGTGAAGCGCGTGAAGGACAAGAAGGCGGCGCGCGAGCGGCTGGCGGCGGACGTCGAACGCGTGGCCGACCGGATGGCCGCGCAGTGCGGTGACGCAAAGACTCCGACGCTCGACAAGTCCGACTCCGAGGCTCTGGTCGGCGCCTTGGCCGAGGCCGCCGGGGTGCCGGTTGTGGTCGACGCGGTCCGCCGTTCGTACTTGCAGCGCGCGCGATCGGCGACGGGCTGGCCGGTGACGAAGTGGCTCGTCCGGTTCAAGCCCGACCCGCTGCGGCGGTTGCACCTCGACCGGGTGCCGAAGGCCCAGCGGCGGGAGTTGCGCCGTACGACGGCCGAAGAGGTCACGTTGGCGCGTACGTCGCTGCCGGCGGCCACTCCGGTGCAGCGCGCGCGGGTTGATACCGCCGTACGGAGCATCACCACGAAGGCCGCCACGGGTCTGTCCCGGCCGTGGGCGGATTCCGTTCGTTCGGCGATCCGCCGTGGCGAGGAAAGCCTGGGCGACGAGCTGGACACCGCTGTCGCGCGGACCGACCTCGGCGGCGAGCGCGTTCCGCGTTGGTGGACGGCTGCCCGGTTCGTGCAGTGGACGTTGTTCCTGGTCGCGTTGGCCGGCGGTTTGTGGCTCGGCGCTCTGGCTGGATTCGCTTACCTACAGTTGAACGATCCGCCCATGCCGGAGTGGCAGGACATCCCGCTGGCGACGTTGATGCTGCTCGGTGGCGTCGTACTCGGCCTGGTGGTCGCGGGGATGTGCCGGCTCTTCGCCGCGGTCGGCGCCAAGCGGCGCGCGTCCACGGTCGACAAGGCGCTCCGCACCGAGCTGGCCATCGTCGCCGAAAGCCATGTGATCGAACCGGCCCGCACTGAACTGCAGGCCTACTCCTCCTGCCGCGACAACCTCACCAAGGCACGCTCCTAAGGCGTTCGGGCGTCGGTCTCGATGTGCCGTGCGGGCGTCGAGGCCGTCGTGCCGGACAGGGCGACGAGTTCGTAGATCTCCAAGCTGCCCTGTTTGAAGCGTTGCGGCAGCAGCTTCCGGACGATCGGCGAAGGTTTGTCGAGGCTGGTGTCGAATACCAGCCAGCGAACGCCGTACCGCTCGCGCAGCAGTTGCAGGGCTGCCTTCGAGGGGTTCGTCCGGAACACCACGTCGTTCGCCTGCTGGAGGTCCGAGTCCCAGAAGGGGCCGAAGACCGCTCCGTGCGCGGATTCGGCCAGCGCGTTGCGGAGCAGCCCTGTCATCCCTGCCGCGACCACGGTCCAGGAGACCAGGGCAGCAGCCACCACGGCCGCAACCGAGATGTTGTTGTCGGAGAGCCCATACCGCGGTACCAGATCGTTGAACGTGCCCAGGAATCTCACCGACGTACCAGCCGTCGATCCGCCGAAGAGCACTGCCTGGGCGAAAGCCAGTACGACGAGGCTCAAGGCCGTCAGACCGGCCGAGAGCCAGTAGGGCGCTGCTGCCCAGCTTGGCTCCGTCACCCCGCAGAAGCGCGATCACGAGCCAGACGACAGGGACGGCCAGGAACATTCCCAACGCCTGAGTCGGGCTGTACATCAGGACCCCGCTGGAGAAGCCCAACTCCACCACTGCACCAGGGCCGTTCCAGCCGTAGGCGTCAAAAGTAGTTAGAGGCGGCCGCCTGGGCATGTACGAACCAGTGGTAGTAGAGCGGCTCACCGGCGACGTACGGGATTTCAGCCGGGAAGTGGTGCTTGAGCTCGCCCGCGAGCGCTAGGTGGAACGGCATGTCGACGTACTGGTACGCGGCTGCGGGGAACTTCATCGGCTCAAGGGCCAGGCCGAACCGTGTCACGACCGCCAACCCGAGAAGGCACGTTAGACCGACGCCCCACGACCACCAGCGCGGCAGGACTGGTCCCTGGCTGCGCCAGTGCGGGGCGAGCGAGGGCACCGCCACAAACGCGGCCACTACCACCATCGGCGCCGCCAGACCCGCGAGTGGAGCTCCAACCGTCCGGGCCGGTAGGTAGGCCAGGATCGACCCGATCAGGCCAAGCGCCGTACCGAAGGTGAGGTCCGCGACGAACCCGTCGAAGTTGCCGCGCGCTGCCCGCCACACGAGCGTGCCCGGCAGTGTGACGCCCAGAACGAGGTACGCCGAGTAGCGCACCACGTCCAGCACAGGCGTTCCGAACTTCACCAGCACCAACGCCGCCGCGAAGAATACGAATGCGCCGGGCACACCGCGTGACCAGTCGCGTTCGGCGTCTCCGCCGGTGTGGACGGGATGGCTGAAAAACACATTTACCGGAACTGGCCGCGGCTTGGGTCTTGCCTCTACTGAACCGGTCCAGTACATTCCTCAAAAATCGCTGAACCGGTCCAGTTAGGTCGCTGAATTACCGTGGGGCTGCGCAGCGGGTCTATCCCGCGCCCTTCGGCGTTCACGCCTGCCCGTCGTGAAATGCTGACCGAAGGATTGTGTTATGTACCTACCCAAGTGGGACCGGAAGAGCACGGTTTTTGTGGCCGGAGTGGCCGCCGCCGCACTGCTGTTCGCAGGCTGTGGCGACGCGGGTGGTGCCGCGAAGGGCAAGGCGGCCGGAGGCGAGAGCCGGATCACCGTGTTCAACGGCGCGACCGGCACGATCGCGGAGAACTTCAACCCGTTCTCGTCCACCGCGTTGCAGCCGGCCCGCGGCATCATCTACGAGCCGCTGTTCTACTACAACCTGATGTCCTCGGGTGATCCGAAACCGCTGCTGGCGACGGCCTTTGAATGGAACAAGACCGGTACCCAGCTGACCGTTACCACCCGGTCCGGGGTGAAATGGTCCGACGGCAAGCCGTTCAGCGCCGCGGATGTTGCTTTCACTTTCAATATGATCGCAAAGACCGCGAGTATCAACACCAACGGCCTGGCCGCGACCGCGAAGGCCACGGGTGCGAACACGGTGGTGCTTTCGTTCAAGAAGACCTCGTTCGTCGCCGGCCCGAGTGTGCTCGGCGACACCCCGATCGTGCCCGAGCACCTGTGGAAGTCGAAGGACCCGGCTACCGACATCAACCAGAACCCGGTCGGCACCGGCGCCTACAGCGTCGGCAGCTTCACCCCGCAGAGCTACGAGCTGAAGAAGAACCCGGCCTACTGGGAGCCGGGCAAGCCGCAGATCGACAAGGTCCGGTACATCTCGCTGGCCTCGGCCGACGCCGCCACGAGCGCCCTGCTGGCCGGTGAGGTCGACTGGATGAGTTCCTACTTCCCGGGCTTCGACGGCCTGATGAAGAGCAAGAAGGAGCTGTCGTACGTCAACACGCCCGCGCTCACGACGAGCCTCTTCGCGTGTTCCAACGCCAAGCTCGGCTGCAAGGGCCCGCAGACCGATCCCGCCGTACGACAGGCCATCTACCACGCGCTGGACCGCGAGCAGCTGAACAAGCTGGCCTTCAGCAACGTGGCCGAGCCGCCGTCGCCGACGATGCTGATCCCGGGCCGCGACGACAAGTGGATCTCGCCTGCCGTACCGGCCAAGACCGCGACCGCACCCGACACCGCGAAGGCCGAGTCGCTGCTGACCCAGGCCGGCTGGACCAAGGGCAGTGACGGTATCTACGTCAAGGACGGCCAGCGGCTCAGCCTGACCATCCAGGTGGTGACCGGCTGGAGCGACTTCATCTCCGCCATCGACGCGATGACCCAGCAGTTGCGCAAGGTGGGGATGGAGATCAAGGCCAGCCAGGTGTCGTGGAACGAGTGGAACAGCAAGGAGCTCAAGGGCACCTACCAGCTGTCGCTGAACTCGATCGGCCTCGGCCCGTCGACCGATCCGTACTTCAACTACGAGGGCAAGTACTCCTCCAAGAACACCGCCACGGTCGGCCAGAACGCCAGCTCCAACCCGTCGCGCTACGCGAACCCGGCCGTAGACGCCGCGATCGCCGCCGCCTCGCAGACCAACGATGACGCCGAGAAGAAGAAGCAGTACGCCGTCATCCAGCAGCACATCGCCCGCGACCTGCCGTACATCCCGGTAGTGATCGGCTCGACGCTGACCGAGTTCAACAACAGCCGCGCGACCGGTTGGCCCACCCAGGACAACCTCTACTCGTTCCCCGCGTCCTGGAAGTCCTGGGACAACGGGATCGTGCTGAAGACCATCACTCCGGTCAAGTAGATGCGGTACTACCTGCAGAAGGCGGGGTTCTATCTCGTCGCGTTGTGGGCGGCGCTGACGCTGAACTTCTTCCTGCCGCGGTGGATGCCGGGTAATCCGGTCGATCTGATGATCGCCAAGCTGGCCGCGAAGGGGCCGGTGTCGCCGGAGACCAGGCACAGCCTGGAACTACTGCTCGGCACCGACTCCAGCCAGCCGCTGGCCGGGCAGTACGTCGACTACCTGCGCAACATGGCGAACGGCGATTTCGGGGTGTCGGTCACGTACTTCCCGCAGAGCGTCTCCACCACGATCGCGCAGACCCTGCCGTGGACGATCGCCCTGATGGGGATCGCGACGCTGATCTCGTTCGCGATCGGCATCCTGCTCGGCCAGTTGGCGGGCTGGAAGCGCGGTTCGTGGCTGGACAACCTGATCCCGGTGACGACGATGTTCCAGGCGGTGCCGTACTTCTGGCTGGCGCTGGTCCTGCTGTACCTGCTGTCCAGCGTCACCCAGGTTTTCCCGACCAGCGGTGGGTACGACGTGTACGGCACGGTGCCGGGGTTCAACCTGCCGTTCCTGCGGAGCGCGCTGTACTACGGGACCCTGCCGGCGCTGACGATCGTGATCTCCTCGATCGCCGGGTGGATGCTCGGTATGCGCAACATGATGGTGTCCACCCTGTCGGAGGACTACATCCTCACGGCGGAGGCGAAAGGCCTCAAGCCGCGCCGGATCATGACCACGTACGCCGCGCGCAACGCCGTACTGCCGTCGCTGGCCGGGTTCGCGATCACGCTCGGCTTTGTCGTGTCGGGGTCGATCATCACCGAGCAGGTGTTCTCGTACCCCGGGATCGGCATGACGTTGATGTCGGCGGTGCAGAACAACGACTACGCCCTGATGCAAGGCGTGTTCCTGGTCATCACGATCTCGGTCCTCGGCGCGAATCTGCTGGTGGACCTGCTCTACACCCTCATCGACCCGCGCACCCGCGCCCGGGCCTGACCGGAAGGAGGTTCGCCATGGCCACACTCACTGATCCGGCCGTCGCCGTCGGGGCGGTCGGCCGGCGCCGGCGCAAGCTGCCGCGGCTGACACCGAAACTCGCCGTCGGCCTCGGCCTGTGCGGTTCGATCGCGCTGTTCGGCATCATCGGCCCGTTCCTGGTCGGTGATCCGCAACGCGTGGACAACGTCGGTCTGCAGCCGCCGGGCAACGGCTATCTGCTCGGCACCACCCAGACCGGCCAGGACGTCTTCGCGCAGCTCGCCCATGCCACCCGCGGGTCACTCGTGATCGGCCTGGTGGTCGGTTTGCTGGCCGTCGGGCTGGCGGCGTTCTTCGGCATCGTCGGCGCCTACATCGGCGGCTGGGTGGACGAGGGTTTCTCCCTGTTCAGCAACGTGATGCTGGTGTTGCCGGGATTGCCGTTGATGATCGTCATCTCCAGTTATGTGGAGAACAAGGGCATCTGGCTGGTCGCGGGTGTGCTGGCCTTGACCAGTTGGGCCGGTGGTGCCCGAGTGCTGCGGGCGGTGACGCTGAGCCTGCGCAGCCGGGACTACGTCGCTGCCTCGCGGGTCGCGGGCGAGAAGACCTGGCGCATCCTGCTGGTCGAGATCTTGCCGAACCTGGTTCCGCTGCTGGCCTCGATGTTCGTTTTCGCGGTCATCGGCGCGATTCTCGGCGAGGCCGGACTGGCCTTCATCGGCCTTGGCGCGAGTGGTTCCTGGACCTGGGGCACGATGCTGTTCTGGGCCGGTAACGGTCTCGCGCTGCGGCTCGGAGCGCTCTGGTGGTTCGTACCGCCAGGCCTGCTGATCACCGTGTTCGGCGCTGGTCTGGCGATGATCAACTTCTCCATCGACGAGATCATCAACCCCAAGCTCCGGGATCAGACCCGCCGGGCCCGGCGTCGTTGGTCGGCCTCGAAACAGCAGATCGCCGCGGCCGAGGAGGGCGTGCGATGACGGCGCCGGCGCTCAGCTCGCCACCGATGGGCAACTCCGGTACGGCGCCGGTGCTGACGATCGAGGACTTCAGCGTCGACTACCTCGGCGAAACCACCGTGCATGCGGTCAAGCACGTCGATCTCACCCTCGGCCGGGGCGAGATCCTCGGCCTGGCGGGCGAAAGCGGCTGCGGCAAGAGCACCCTCGCGTACGGCATCAACAGGCTGCTCAAACCGCCGGCCGTGATCAGCTCCGGACGGGCGGTGTTCCACTCCAGGGAGGGGTACGACATCGACCTTGGCCAGTTGCGCGGCGAAGACCTGCGGGCCTTCCGCTGGGACCGGATCTCGATGGTGTTCCAGGGCGCGATGAACTCGCTGAACCCGGTCATCTCCGTCCGGGCCCAACTCGAGGACATCTTCACCACGCACCGGCCGGAGTTGAGCCGTCGTGAACGACGCCGGCGCTGCGGCGATCTGCTCGAACGGGTCGGCGTGGACCGCGACCGGCTGCGGGCCTACCCGCACGAGTTGTCCGGGGGAATGCGCCAGCGGGTGATGATCGCGATGGCGATGGCTCTCGATCCGCAGGTGATGATCATGGACGAGCCGACCACCGCCCTGGACGTGGTGGTGCAACGCGAGATCCTGCGCGAGATCACCCGGCTGCGGGACGAACTCGGGTTCGCGGTCATCTTCATCACGCACGACTTGCCGTTGCTGCTGGAGATCAGCGACCGGATCGCGGTGATGCGGGCTGGAGAGATCGTCGAGCTTGGAGCCGCCCGGCAGGTGTACGGCGAGCCGCAGCACTCCTACACGAAACAACTCCTGGCGTCGTTCCCGAGTTTGACCGGCGCTCGGGGCGACTTCATCCGGGCGGGCCTGGATGAGCGGCTGCTGGACCTCGACCCGGTGCGCGTCACCGACGTGGACGGAGGAAACGGATGAGCACTCTGGAGGTTCGGAACCTGCAGAAGAAATACCACCTGCGAGGCGGTTGGCGCGGCCGGCAGTTGACCGCGGTCAAAGACGTCAGCTTCACGCTGGAACCGGGCAAGACCGTCGCCCTGGTCGGTCAAAGCGGCAGTGGCAAGTCCACCGTCGCCAAGTTGCTGCTGCAGCTGGAACGGCCTAGCGGCGGTGAGATCCTGCTGGACGGAGAGCCGGTACGACGGCGGGACCTCACGTCGTACCGCCAGACCGTGCAGATGGTGTTCCAGGATCCGTTCGCGTCGCTCAACCCGTACCACTCGATCGCGCATCACCTAGCCCGGCCGTTGCGGCTGCACGGCAAGGGTCGTACCGCCTCCGAGATCGAGAACGGCGTCCACCGGCTGCTGGAACGCGTACGGCTGACTCCAGCGGAGGTGGTCGCGGCCCGGCGTCCGCACGAGCTCTCCGGCGGGCAACGCCAACGGGTCGCGATCGCGCGGGCTTTGGCGCCTGAGCCGGGAATCCTGATCGCGGACGAACCGGTGTCGATGCTGGACGTTTCGATCCGCCTTGGTGTGCTGAACCTGTTGGCGGAACTGCAACGCGAGGAGAACCTGGGCGTTCTCTACATCACGCACGACCTCGCGACGGCTCGGCACTTCTCCGACGAGATCCTGGTGATGTACCAGGGGGAGATCGTCGAGCGGGGGCCGTCGGACCAGGTGATTCTGGATCCGCAGCACGAGTACACCCGACTGCTTCTCGACGCGGCGCCTAACCCGGAGGAACGGCTGGCGTCCGCCGGGTGATGTTGGAGTGATTTGACTGCTGGACAGCGTGGCCGGCGAGACCCGGCCCTCGCACTCGGCTGCACTCCCCGGCCCACGCTGTCGAAGCGAAATCCCCACTCAGCTGGTGAGGTGGCCGCACAGTACCCACCCGCGCGCGTTCCATTCCTCGATCCCCGCTCTGATCTGCGGTGCAGTTGTCAGGGGTGCGGGTCGCGTCATCCACAGGCGGAAAGATCGGCCGGCCGGATCGGGGTTTCGGGTGCATCTTCTCTGCTGTCCCCACAGCACACGATCAATGGAAGGTGGACGCCGTGAGTGAGATCTATGTGAACATCCAGGGCCGGGTCGGCAGCGATGTGGAGTACCGGCTGGCCGGGCAGGTGCCGATCGCGTCATTCCGGCTCGGATCGAATCCACGCCAGTTCGTTCGCGACAAGGGCTGGATCGACCGGCCGACGACCTGGTTCACCGTCGAGTGCTGGCGCAGCCTCGCGGAGAACGTGAAGGACTCCCTGATCAAGGGCCAGCCGGTGGTCGTGGTGGGCAAACTGAAGACCACCGAGTGGCACGACAGCGGGGGCACGCTGCGATCGAGGACCGTGCTCGACGCGTCCGCCATCGGGCACGACCTCTCCCGGGGTACGGCGGTGTTCAGCAAACGCACGAGCCACAGCACCGGGCACTCCACCTCCCTGGAGGAGGAGATGCGCGAACTGTCGGAGTACGTCGACTCACAGGCCGAGGCCAATCCCTTCCCACCGCACGGCGCCGACGACTCACTCCCCGAGGCGAGCCCTCTGCCGCACGGCACCGGCAAGGCCGACCCGGAGGAGGAGGCGACTCCCAGAGCGGCCTGATCGGGTCCAGGGTGGTGGTGGCGAGGGCTGCCGGTTGGGATGCGGCGGGTGTGAGCGCATAGTCTTCGGGGCATGGCGGAATTTATCTACACGCTTCGTAGTGTTCGGAAGGCCCACGGCGACAAGGTCGTGCTCGACAACGTCACCCTGAACTTCCTGCCCGGCGCGAAGATCGGCGTGGTCGGACCGAACGGTACGGGTAAGTCCTCGCTGCTGAAGATCATGGCCGGTCTGGACCAGGTCTCCAACGGCGAGGCGCGGCTGGCCGACGACTCGACCGTCGGGATCCTGCTGCAGGAGCCGCCGCTGACCGAGGGCAAGACCGTGCTGGAGAACGTTGAGGAGGGCGTCGGCGATACCAAGGCCAAGCTCGACCGCTTCAACGAGATCTCGGCCGAGCTGGCCGATCCGGACGCGGATTACGACACCCTGCTCGCCGAGATGGGCGATCTGCAGACGGACCTGGACCACCGCAACGCCTGGGACATCGACGCTCAGCTCGACCAGGCGATGGACGCGCTGCGCTGCCCGCCGCCGGACTCGCTGGTCGACCACCTGTCCGGTGGTGAGCGCCGCCGGGTCGCGCTGTGCAAGCTGCTGCTGCAGGCGCCCGACCTGCTGCTGCTCGACGAGCCCACCAACCACCTGGACGCCGAGTCCGTGCAGTGGCTGGAGGCGCACCTCAAGCAGTATTCCGGTGCCGTCCTGGCCATCACCCACGACCGGTACTTCCTGGACAACGTGGCCGAGTGGATTCTCGAGCTCGACCGCGGCAAGACGTATGCGTACGAGGGCAACTACTCCAAGTACCTCGAGACCAAGCAGCAGCGGCTCGTGGTCGAGGGGCGCAAGGACCAGAAGCGGCAGAAGATCCTGGAGCGCGAGCTCGAGTGGGTCCGGTCGAACGCGAAGGCCCGGCAGACCAAGAGCAAGTCCCGCCTCGCGCGGTACGAGGAGCTTGCGGCCGAGGCCGAGCGCAACCGGAAGGTGGACTTCGAAGAGATCACCATTCCGCCGGGTCCACGCCTGGGCAACACCGTGCTCGAGGCCGACGGCTTGGTCAAGGGTTTCGGTGACCGCGTCCTGATCAATGGCCTCGACTTCAGCCTGCCCCGGGCCGGCATCGTCGGCGTGGTCGGCCCGAACGGCGTCGGCAAGTCGACCCTGTTCCGGATGATCGTCGGCGAGGAGACCCCGGACAAGGGCGCGCTGAAGATCGGTGAGACCGTCCGGATCTCGTACGTCGACCAGTCGCGTGGCGGGCTGGACCCGAAGAAGACGGTCTGGCAGATGGTGTCGGACGAGCTGGACTACATCAAGGTCGCGAACTTCGAGATGCCGAGCCGGGCCTACGTGGCGTCGTTCGGCTTCAAGGGCCCGGACCAGCAGAAGCCGACCGGCGTGCTCTCCGGTGGTGAGCGCAACCGGCTGAACCTGGCCCTGACGCTGAAGATGGGCGGCAACCTGCTGCTGCTCGACGAGCCCACCAACGACCTGGACGTCGAGACCCTGCAGTCCCTCGAGGACGCGCTGCTCGAGTTCCCAGGCTGTGCCGTGGTGATCTCCCACGACCGTTGGTTCCTCGACCGGGTTTGTACGCACATTCTGGCCTGGGAGGGTACCGACGAGGACCCGTCGAACTGGTTCTGGTTCGAGGGCAACTTCGCGTCGTACGAGGCGAACAAGATCGAGCGCCTCGGCCCGGAGGCGGCTCGCCCGCACCGCGTCACGTACCGCAAGCTCACGCGCGACTAGCCGCTCCGCGCGAAGGACCCGGGTGACGTAGCCCGGGTTCTTCGCGCGTAAGACAGGCAAGCGAAAGGCCCGTTCTGGCAGCAGCCGGAACGGGCCTTTGTGGTTCGCGAGCCACGGAGCTGGCGGGCCCTGGGCGCGCATCCGCCGGTTTCAGCCGGCAGCGCGGTGGTGCAATGGCGAGGTCAGCGCTGACCGATGTGCTCGGAGACGGCGTCGAACACCCGGCCGACGGCGGCGAAGTCCTCCGGATCGGCCAGATCCAGCAGGTTTTCGCGAACGCCCTCGACGTGGTGCGGCGCAGCCTGCTCGAGCAGGGTGAAACCCGCCTCGGTCAGTTCCGCCCAGACGCCGCGCTTGTCGCTCTTACACGACGTACGCCGGACGAGCTCGGCGGCTTCCAGGCGGCCGACCGTGTGGGTCAGTCGCGAACGGCTCTGGTGCAGACGGTCGGCCAGGTCGGCCATCCGCAGGCGCCGATCGGGCGCTTCGGAGAGCCGGACCAGGATCTCGTAGTCGTTGATGCCGATGCCGAACTGCCGGAGGTCATCGTCCAGCTTCGCCATCAGTCGCGCGGTGCCCAGCAGGTAGGCGCGCCACGCCACCTGCTGCTCGGAGTTCAGCCATCGGGTGCCAGTCATCATCGTCACGGCACCAGTGTACCGGGAATGTAGTTGACATTTAAACCGTTAGGTCCTAGTGTCGAGGAAAGATTGAAGCTTAAAGCTTTGACCGCCTCCCGGCAGTCCGAACCGTCTATGCATTCCCTCCCGAAAGGTCAGTCATGAGCGAGACCACCACCGCCACCCCGATCGCGAACTTCCCCGGCCTGGTGGCCGGCACCTGGGCCGTCGACCCCTCGCACAGCGAGGTCGGGTTCACCGTTCGCCACCTGATGAGCAAGGTGCGCGGTGTGTTCAACGAGTACACCGGCACCATCGAGATCGGTGAGAACGTCGAGAACAGCAAGGTCAACGTCGAGGTCGAGCTCAACTCGGTCAGCACCCGCAACGAGACCCGCGACAACCACCTGCGCTCCGGTGACTTCTTCAGCACCGACACCAACCCGAAGATGACCTTCGTCGGCACCTCGGTCCGCCCGAACGGCGACGACTGGGTGCTCGTCGGCGACCTGACCATCCGCGAGGTCACCAAGCCGATCGAGCTGGAGTTCGAGTTCCTCGGCGTCGAGCAGAACCCGTACGGTCAGACCGTCGCCGGTTTCGAGGCCAAGGCCAAGATCAACCGCTACGACTTCGGTGTCGACTTCAACATGCCGGGTGCAGGCGAGCGCCTCGTCATCGGCGAAAAGGTCGACATCCACCTCATCATCGAAGCCGCTCTTCAGGCCTGACGACCCCGGTCCGACGACCGGTGGTCTGAAAGCCCAGGTGCCGCTTCATCCCGGCGCCGACCGCACCAGCGAAGGCCCCGCGCCGCCACCCCTCCGGCGGCCGCGGGGCCTTCGCGCGTCCCACCGCCTTCTCGGCCAATGCAAACGAGCCGCCTGCTTCGCGATCGCCTGGTGGGCGGACCCGGCGTGCGGCTGAGGGGTGGTTGGACAGTTGTTGACAGGTTGGCTGACGGCGGTTCGATCAGGGGTTTGGCGTCTTATCGTCCTTACAACCGGTTATCGACTGAGCACGCTGAGGGCCCGATGTGGACATCAGTGCAGCCCATGCCGATGTGCCGATGTGTTGGGATCTGGCCTCCTCCGGCCAGATCCTCCGCCCCCACACAGGAGGAAACGATGGTTCGAATGAAGCACGCCAGCCGCCGGACGTTTATCGGTCTGGCCTCCGCGGCCCTGCTCGCCGGCGGGATGGTGTCCACCTCACCGGCCGCCATGGCATCGCCCGCCATGGACCCGACCGCGACGTCGGCGGTAGCGCCGGCTTTGGCCAAGGCCGCTGCGGCCACCGCTGATCTCAATGCCTCGGTGCGGGTGCCGGGGACTGCTTGGTCCACCGATCCGGTTACCCGACGGGTCATCGTTTCCGTTGACGACACCGTGAGCGGTGCCGAACTCGCCCAGCTGCGGAACGTCGCCGCGCGGCACGGTGGCGCGGTGGAAATCGAGCGGATGCCCGGCACGCTGCAGCCGCTCGTCAGCGGAGGCAGCGCGATCCACACCAGCGGCGCACGCTGCTCTCTGGGCTTCAACGTGGAGGACAGCTCGGGCAGGGACTTCCTGGTCACCGCCGGGCACTGCACCAACATCGGCGCCTCCTGGTGGGCCAGCGGCGGTGCTCAAATCGGCCAGCGCACGGGAAGCAGCTTCCCCGGCAACGACTACGGCATCGTGCGGTACGACTACGGCATCGAGCGTTCGGGCACGGTTGGCTCGCAGGACATCTCCAGGGCGGCCGATCCGTCCGTGGGTCAGCAGGCGTGCCGGCGGGGCAGCACCACCGGCACTCATTGCGGAACGGTCACCGGCCTCAACGCGACGGTGAACTACGCCGCGGGTCCGGTCTACGGCATGATCAAGACGAACATCTGCGCGGAGCCGGGTGACAGTGGCGGGCCGCTCTACAGCGGGTCCACCGCGCTCGGGTTGACCTCCGGCGGCAGCGGCAACTGCCGGACGGGCGGGACCACGTTCTTCCAGCCGGTGGTCGAGGTCCTCAACCGCTACAACGTCCGCGTGTACTAGCGCAGCCTGGTCTCGGACCAGGCGACGCTGCCGACGGCCGCTGTGTGCCCACCGCGCACAGCGGCCGCTGGCAACCCGAGCCTTCGCGACGATCGCTGCGTGCTGGTTAGGCCTGGACCATGCGGAGGGCTAGGGCAGCATGGAGGCTGCCTAGGGCTTCGGGAGGTTGGCGGGCCGGGCTGTACCAGCGGGCCACGTCGATGGACAGGGAGAGCAGGGCGAGCGCCGTACCTGGGAGGTCGTCGACCTGGAAGGTGCCGGCGCTTACGCCGTCGGCGAGCACTTTCTCCATCAGAGCGCTGATCGACCGGCGGTACGTGGCTACCTCGGCCAGGTGGTCGGGGGAGAGGGCGGCCAGCTCGTACTGCACTACCCGGGCGACCGTGTGGTGTTCGGCATGCCAGACGGTGAATGCCGACACCATCGCTTGCAGGCGCTCTGTCGGGGTTGAGCCTTCGACTGAGCTCAACACGTCTAAGGCGGCCTTATGCCCGTACAGGCTGATCTCGAAGAGCAGCTTCTCCTTGGAGGAGTAGTGCACGTAGAGCGCTGCCGGGCTCATGCCCGCGCGCGAGGCGATATCCCGCGTGGTGGTCGCCTGGTAGCCCCGCTCGGCGAAAGCGGCGATGGCGCCCGTGAGAAGGCGGCGGGCGGCCGGCGGCTGGACGTGTTCCCAGTCCGTCAGGGCAGTGGTGATCGCGGACACGTTGACACCCTGCCTCAGATTGGCGAAGCTAAGCAAGCGCTTAGTGACCCGTCTCATCGCCGCGACGGTGCGGTAGCCAGCCGTGCCGGCAGTGCCAGCCAAGCGCCGGGAGACGTGCACAAGCGTTGCCGCACGTCGACAGGCCGGAGGGGTCACAGATGCAGCGCACGATCTTCGACGAGGACCACGACGCGTTCCGCGCCAGCGCCCGGGAGTACGCCGAGCGTTCGCTGGTGCCGAGGATGGACCAGTTCCTCGAGGAGAAGACGATCGACCGGGCCGTCTGGCTGGAAGCCGGTAAGCAGGGCTTCCTCGGTGTCGACGTGCCCGAGGAGTACGGCGGCTCGTCCGTCGGCGACTACCGGTTCAACGCGATCTGGGCCGAAGAGGTCTCCAAGGTCTCCGCCTCGCTCTCGAGCTGTTTCGGCATCCACTCGGACTGCTCCGCGCCGTACCTGGTGGATCTGGGTACTGAGGAGCAGAAGCAGCGCTGGCTGCCCAAGTTCTGCTCGGGCGAGCTCGTCACCGCCATCGGCATGACCGAGCCCTCGGGTGGATCTGACCTCGCGGCGCTCAAGACCACCGCCAAGAAGGTGGACGGCGGTTGGATCGTGAACGGCTCGAAGACCTTCATCACCAACGGCGATATGGCCGACCTGGTGATCACCGCGGCCCGGACCGATCCGGGCAAGGGTGCCAAGGGCATCACCTTGTTCGCGATCGAGGAGGGCATGAAGGGCTTCGCCCGCGGCCGCAAACTCGACAAGGCGGGCCAGACCGAGTCCGGTACCTCCGAGCTGTTCTTCGAGGACGTTTTCGTTCCGGACGAGAACGTGCTCGGCGAGGTGGACCGCGGCTTCATCCACATGATGGAGCGCCTGCCGCAGGAGCGCATCGGCGCAGCCGTCTCGAACATCGCGCACGCGGCGCAGATCCTCGAAGAGACCATCGAGTACGTCAAGCAGCGCAAGGCCTTCGGTCAGGCGGTCGGCTCCTTCCAGTACAACAAGTTCCTGATCGCGGAGCTGGTCACCAAGGCCGAGGTCACGCAGGCGTACGTCGACAACGCGATCGTCGCGCACAGCGAGAAGAAGCTGTCGGCCGTCGACGCCGCCAAGGTCAAGTGGTGGAGCGCGCACATCCAGAACGAGATCCTCGACGCGTGTGTCCAGCTGCACGGCGGCTACGGCTACATGAACGAGTACCGCGTCGCCCGCGCCTGGCGGGACGCCCGCGTCACCAAGATCTGGGCCGGCTCCAACGAGATCATGAAGGAACTCATCGGCCGCGACCTCGGTCTCTGAGCAATCCGCCGAGCAGCCGTAGACGCCGAAGAAGCCTTGCAGAAAAGGGAAAAGCAGATGCCTGAAGCAGTGATCGTCGCCACCTCGCGCTCGCCGATCGGCCGGGCCTACAAGGGTTCGCTCAAGGACATCCGGCCGGACGACCTGTCCGTTCAGGTGATCAAGGCCGCCATGGACAAGGTTGGCCTGACCGGTGACCAGGTGGACGACGTCGCCGTGGGTTGTGCCGAGCCGCACGAGGAGCACAGCGGCAACATGGCCCGGCGCATCGCCGTACAGCTGGGCTGGGACTCGACGCCCGCCACCACGGTCAACCGGTTCTGCGCCTCGTCGGTGCAGACCGCGCGGATGGCCTTTCACGCGATCAAGGCCGGCGAGGGTGACGTCTTCATCAGCGCCGGCGTCGAGTGCGTCTCGCGGTACAAGAGCTTCGGCTCGGCCGGGGTGGACGACCCCAGCTCGCAGAACGAGTTGTTCGCCGACGCGCAGCAGCGCACCCTGAAGTACGCCGAGACCAACGAGACCTGGCACGACCCGCGGGCCGATGGACTGCTGCCCGACATCTACATCTCGATGGGCCAGACCGCGGAGAACGTCGCCACCCTGCGTGGCATCAGCCGCGAGGACCAGGACATCTTCGGCGTTCGCTCGCAGAACCTGGCCGAGGAATCGATCAACAACGGGTTCTTCGCCCGTGAGATCACCCCGATCACGCTGCCCGACGGCACGGTCGTCAGCACCGACGACGGCCCCCGCGCCGGCACCCGGCTGGAGAAGGTCAGCCAGTTGCAGCCGGTGTTCCGCCCTGACGGCACTGTGACGGCCGGCAACTGCTGCCCGTTGAACGACGGCGCCGCGGCGGTCGTGATCATGAGCGACACCAAGGCCCGCGAACTCGGTCTCACCCCGTTGGCCCGCATCGTCAGCACGGGTGTCAGCGGTTTGTCCCCGGAGATCATGGGCCTCGGCCCGGTCGACGCGACCAAGCAGGCTCTCGCTCGCGCCGGAATGAGCATCGGCGATCTCGACCTGGTCGAGATCAACGAGGCCTTCGCGGTTCAGGTGATCGCCTCGGCGCGCGAACTCGGCATCGAGCAGGACAAGCTCAACGTGCACGGTGGCGCGATCGCCCTCGGCCACCCGTTCGGCTCGACCGGCGCGCGCATCATGACCACCCTGATCAACGGCCTGCAGACCGACGACAAGCAGTTCGGTCTGGAGACCATGTGCGTCGGTGGCGGTCAGGGCATGGCGATCATTCTCGAGCGTCTGAGCTGATGCCCGTTCCCACGATGGCCGGCCGTACGGCGATCATCACCGGCGCCTCCCGGGGCATCGGCCTGGCGATCGCGCACCGCCTGGTCGCCGACGGCGCGAAGGTGGTCATCACCGGCCGTACCCAGGAGACCCTCGACCAGGCCGTCGAGTCACTCGGGCGGGAGAACGCGATCGCCTTCGCGGGCAAGGCGGCCGATCCGGCGCACCGGACCAGCGTGGTCGCGGGTGCCGTCGCGAAGTTCGGCTCGATCGACTTCCTGGTGAACAACACCGGCATCAACCCGGTCTACGGCTCGCTGCTCGACATCGAACCGGGCGTCGCCGCGAAGATGGTCGACACCAACGTGCTCGCCGCCATCGCGTGGGTGAAGGCCTGCCGCACCGCGTGGATGGGCGAGCACGGTGGTGCCGTGGTGAACCTGTCCTCCATCGCCGGGCTCAAACCGTCACCCGGCATCGGCTGGTACGGCGCCACCAAAGCCATGCTCAGCCGGGTCACGGCCGAGCTGGCGATGGAGCTGGCACCGGAGATCCGGGTCAACGCGGTCGCGCCCGCGGTGGTGAAGACGAAGTTCGCCGGCGCCTTGTTCGAGGGCCGCGAGGCGGAGGTCGCCGCGACGTACCCGATGAAGCGGTTGGGTACGCCGGACGACATCGCCGGGCTGGTGTGGTTCCTGCTCTGCGACGAGGCGGGCTGGCTCACCGGCCAGACCATCACCGTCGACGGCGGCGTCACCCTCACCGGCGGCCTCGTCTGACGCACCCCCTGGGCTAGACCGGGACCGGCAGTGGTGTTGAGGTCCTCCAGCCGGAGGACCTCAAGCACGACCTTGTTTGCCTGGCCGCCGAGGTGATCGAGTTGTACGCAGGGACTATTCCGCCGACGAAAGCGTGAGCGAGCGGAGCCGGGACACCGCCAGTGACAGGCCGAGCGCGGTCACCGCGACCAGCAGGATAATTGCCAGCGGCAACTTCACGGCCGGATCGAGGTCATTGCCGCTGGCAAGCTTGTCGATGATCGACAACGCCCACTGCTGCACGCTCAAAGTCCTTGCCCCCGGCACGTAAGTCCCCATCACGCTCTCCCACAGCAGCGCGTAGAGCAGGCCGATCGTGACCGCGTTGCCGGTCATCACCGACAGCGCGAGAAAGATCGCGGTGTACGCCGCGCCGGCCACCAGCGCGCCGATCGCGAAGGCCAGCGACACGGACAACGACGTACCCAGGATCAACCCGGACAGCAAGGTGGGCAGCGCGCCGAAGACCGCGATACACGCGAACGCCACCACCGCCTTCGTGAGCACGATCGTGTAGCGCTTGATCGGCTTGCTCAGCAGGTAGACGATCGAGCCGTCGTCGATCTCGGTGGCGATCGCGCCGGTACCGGCGATCAGCGCGACCAGCGGCAGGATCACCGCGAGCGCCAGTTGCTGCAGCAGCTCGATGCCGACGACGGACCGGTCGTCGACGGTCAGCCGCAGTACTACCGAAAGCGCGAGCAGCACCCCGGGCAGGATGAACATCAGCAACCCGCGCCGATGCCCGAACAAGGTCGAGTAGGTCAGCCGGGCGATGGTCGTGATCATGCCCGTCCTCCGACGAGGTAGGAGAAGACGCTTTCGAGGGACTCGTCGGTCGGGGAGACCTCCCACAGCCTGATACCGAGTTCCCGCGCGAGCCCTGGCAGCAGCCGGCTGAAGTTCTCGAAGTCCGTCACCTGAACGTGGATGGCCGGGCCTTCCAGCTGGACGCCCGACGTAGCGGCGTGGCCGATCAGCGCGGCCGCCAGGCGACGGTCGTCGCTGGACCGGATCCGGTACAGGTGTGGGCGATCCGTCATCAGCCGGCGGATCGTGCGGAAGTCGCCCGAGGCCGCGTGCCGCCCGGACACCACCACCTCGATATGAGTCGCGACCTGCTGCACCTCCTCGAGAATGTGCGAGCTGAACAGCACGGTTCGCCCTTCGGCGCCCATCTGGCGAAGCAGCTCCATCAGATGCAGGCGCTGGCGCGGATCCATGCCGTTGAACGGCTCGTCCAGTAGCAGCACCGAAGGCTGGTGCACGAGTGCAGCCGCCATCTTGATGCGCTGCTTCATGCCCTTGGAGTACGTCGAGATCCGGCGATCGGCGGCGTCGGCCATCGCGACCACGTCGATCGCGGCGGCCGCGGCCGCGCCCGGATCGGGCAGTCCCTGCAGCTCGGCGTTGGCCCGGACGAACTGGCCGCCGTTGAGCGTGTCGTAGACCGCCTCTGTTTCGGGCACCAGCCCGATGTGCCGGTAGGCGGCCTCGTGCCGCCAGACCGGTACGCCGTCCAGGGTGACCGCCCCGACCGACGGCGGCAGGAAGCCCGCCATCATCGTGATCAGGGTGGACTTGCCGGCGCCGTTCGGCCCGAGCAGTCCGGTGACACCCGGGCCGATCGTCATCGTCACGTCGTTCACGGCGACGACATTGCCGTACCAGCGGGAGACCTGCTGGATCTGGATCACGCTCATCCGCGGGCCACCTTCGCGTAACGCTGGTTGATGCCCCACACGCAGACCGCCACGATCGCGACGTACACGAGGGCGAACACGATGCCCTGCTGGGTCGTCGGTATCCAGCCGCCGTCCGGGACCTGCCGCAGCAGGAACGTCTGCAGAACGTCCACCAGCGTGAACGGCGAACCGAGGTGGGCGTACCGGGCGGCGGTCTTCATCGGGCCGCCGATGTCCTGGTTCACCACCGCGATCGTGATGGTCGACGCGGTGAACGACACCAGCAGTACGGCGATGATCGCGGCGACGGCGAATCCGCGCCGGGGCGTGGCCGCGGCGATCAGGCCGCCGATGGCAGCGAGCAGTACGGACAGCAGCACGGCACCGACCAGCGCCAGCAGGAACTGCTTCGTGGAGGTGCCGAAGTCCTGCTTCGCCAGCAACGCGCCGACGTACAGCACGAACACCGGCAGGCCGATCAGAATGACCAGCGAGCCGATCAACGCGACCAGCTTGGCCAGCGCGTAGTCCGAGCGATGCGGCGGCCGGGCCAGGTAGAGCACGATCGACCGGTACCGCAGGTCGCGGGAGAACAGCTGCGGCGCCTGCGAGGCCAGGAACAACGCGATGACCACCTGCAGCAGCCCGGCGTACTCGATCGGGTTGATGATCGGGTCGGGCATCTTCATCGCGTTCATGATGCCGACCATGATCGCGGCGGGCACCACCATGGTGGCGAGCAGCAGCAGCGGCATCACCTTCGACTTGCCGGACCGGCCGAGACCGTAGGCGTGCCGCAGGCTGCTGACCATCAGCGCCCGGGTGATCGCGGCGCGGCCGAGGCGCGGGCCGTCGTAGTGCCGGTAGCCGATGTCGTGGATGACACCGGCCGCGGGGCTTGTCGGTTCAGACACTGAAGACCTCTTCCAGCCGGTGGCGGTGCTGCTCGACCCGCACCAGGCCGAGGCCCAGGTCGGCGACCGTGTCGCGCACCAGGTCGTACGTCTCGTCGCCGGTGATCTCCACCAGCACCAGCGGGCCGTCGGCCCTGGAGCGCGCGCCCGCTTGTTCGAGCGCGGCGCCGAGGCGATCGCGACCACTGAGGTCACGCACCTCCACCGCGAGCACGCCGGTCTCACCGGTCAGCGCGGCCTTCGACTCCGAGCGCAGCAACCGCCCACCGTCGAGTACGACGATGTGGTCGCAGACGTGCTCGAGTTCACCCAGCAGGTGCGAGGTGATCAGCACCGGAATGCCGAACTCGGTACCGATCCGCCGGACCAGTTCCAGCATCTCGTCCCGCCCGGCCGGGTCGAGGCCGTTGGTCGGCTCGTCCAGCAGCACCAGCTGCGGGTCGTGCGCGATGGCCTGCGCGAGCTTGACCCGCTGCTTCATGCCGGTGGAGTAACCACCCATCGGGCGGTAGCGGGCCTCGTCCAGCCCCACATGCCGCAGCACGTCGGCGGCGCGTTCGCGCGCGGCCGTGGCCGGCAGGCCGGACATCTGCGCGAGATGCACGACGAACTCGCTCGCGGAGACATCCGGCGGCAGGCAGTCGTGCTCGGGCATGTACCCGACCAGGGCCCGGACCGCTTCGCCGCCGGTGACCGAGTCGTGGCCGAGTACGACGGCACTTCCGGAGGTCGGGGCGATCAGGCCGAGCAGGATCTTCAGCAGGGTGGACTTTCCGGCGCCATTGGCACCGACCAGTCCGGTGACGCCGGTTCCGACCTCGACCGACAACTCGTCGAGGGCGGTCACACGGGGATAGCGCTTGGTCAGCGACTGGGTCGCGATCACGGGCACGCGCCACACCCTAACGGCTGCGCGGGCCCGGGCCGGACAGGAAAACGCGTGGCCCGCCGGTGTCGAGCCGCGTTACCGTCCGGACGTGGACATCAGACTGGCGGTACCCGAGGACGCCGAGGCCGTAGCCGCATTGCGCCGGGTGGTCTTTCCCTACCTGGTGATGGCACCTGGGCAGATCGCCTACCGGCTGACCAGCCGGACCCCGGACGAGAACTACGAGGCGTGGGTCGCCACGGATGGCGAGGCGATCGTCGGCTGGGCCTCGGGTGGGCGCAACACCTGGACCAGCGAAGCGGGCGTGTCGTCCCTCGACGCGTACGTGCATCCCTCGTGGCGAGGACGTGGCCTTGGCGCTGAACTCGTGAACGTGGCTCAGAACCACCTGGCCGGCATGGCCGTGATCCGCACGTTCGTGACCGCGGGCAGCGTCGAATTCGCCCGCCGGCTTGGCTACGAACCGACCCGGCAAGTGCACTACTCGGGCGCGGAGTTGCACTCGTTGCCCGAGCCGCCGGAAACCCCGAAGGACCTCGAACTCGTCGCGATCGCCGACGTCGATCCGTACGTGGCCTATCTCGCCGACACCATCGCCGGGCTCGACGAACCAGGCGATTCGCCCAACGACGCGGTCGCTTTCGAAGACTGGCTGAAAGACGTCTGGCATTCGCCGGCGCTGGACAAGAACCTCAGCATCGGTGCGATGGCCGGGGACGAGATGGTCAGCTTCACCGCCGTCGAGCGAGACGGCGACCGGGTCTGGTCCGGCATGACCGGCACGATCCCGGCGTACCGCGGCCGCGGCCTGGCCAAGGTGGTCAAGTCGGAAGCGTTGCGACGGGCCGTGGCGGACGGCGTGGCCGGTGCCTTCACCTCGAACGACGACCGGAACCAGCCGATGCTCGCCGTGAACGACTGGCTCGGCTATCGGCGCGTCGCGACGCATACCGGTTTGACCCGCACACTGTGAAGGGTGACCACTCTCAGACCAGCGGTTGCCGCCGACGCTGAGGCGATCTGCGCCCTGCGCCGCGTGGTCGCGCCGTACCTGGTGCATCCAGCCGACAGTGTCCGGCATGCGATGACCATCCGGGCGCCGGAGGAACACTTCGGCATGTACGTCGCCGAGGCCGAAACCGGGCTATCCGGCGTCTTGGCGGTCGGCCTGCAACGCTGGAGCAGCGAGCGTGGCGCCGGTTATCTCGGTCTGTCGGTACATCCGGACCACCGCCGCCAGGGCATCGGAACCGCCCTGGCCGATCTCGGCGAACGACACTTGGCCGAAGCCGGCGCCCGCCGCGCGCGCGTATGGGTCCAGGCCGAGTCCCTGCCGTTCGCCCTGGCACGCGGTTATACCGAGACCCGGCGGGTCCACTTCGCCGGGCTGGAACTGCGGTCACCGCCGGTGCTCGAACTACCGCCAGGGCTGCGGTTCGCCCGACTGGCCGAGCTCGACCCACGCCAGGTGTACGCCGCCGACGTAATCGCCCAACGGGACAAGCCGGCCGATGCGCCCACCGACGCGATCGCTTATGACCAGTGGCTGCGCGCCTTCTGGCACGGCCCGTCGCCGGACCTGTCGATGAGCGTGGCCGCCGTGGCGGCAGACGAAGTGGTCTGCTTCACCGCGGTAGAAGTCGACGGCGACCGAATCTGGTCCCCGATGACCGGCACGGTCCCGGCCTATCGCGGTCAAGGCCTGGCCAAAATCGTCAAAGCCGAAGCCCTCCGCGCAGCCGCCGCAGCCGGAGTCACTTGGGCCTACACCGCCAACGACGCCGCCAACCGCGCAATGCTCGCCGTCAACCGCTGGCTCGGCTACCGCCACATAGCCACCCAATCCGCCGCCACCCGCTCCTTCACCGCCTGACCGCGCACCTTCCCCGCCCACCACGCCCAGCCCTTCGCCTGACACCGTTCTTACCCCTGACGCCGTTTCAGGCCTTCGCTACCGGCTTGTAGTCCGCCTACCGGGAATTAGCCGACCCACTACCGACTTCTGTGACCGCTACCCGGTTGCAACCACCCAGCGGCCACAAAACCCGGCAGCCGGCCCGGTCGCCCCGCTCCGGCGGTCGCCCGCTGACCAGGGGAGTGGCTGGCCACTGCCAAGGTGGGTTACCACCTCGGATTCCCAGGTGGTAACCCACGTCCCCGATGGCCAGCCACTCCGACGGCGCCACCCAACCCGGGCACCAGCGAGGATCACCGCTTTGCCGCTTCGCGCCTGCCGCCTCACGCGTTGCCGCTTCGCACGTGTCGGCGGATCCAGTCGGGCCTCCACGGCAACCACCCGAGTCGACCGGGCATACCTCACCCGTCCACCTGACAATTCGAAAGACTCAGGGGGACGGGTGAACACCGCGACTCTTCCCGGCTTGGTGGATCGAGGCGAGCGATAGGCGACGATTCGTCCGAATTCGCCCGCCCACGTCGGCGACCACACCGCGCCGCCGCACGAAAGGGCGAGCAAATCCAGACCAATCGACGCAACGCCGTGACACCCCGCCGCTGTGAGTACGCGGCACCAGCGCGGCGGGCCGTCACTGCGGGTGGGCCCGCTAGGAGGGCGTTAGCGGACGAGGAGGACGACGGTTTCGGCTACGCAGGCTGGTTTGGGGGTGTTCTCGATCTCGATCACCCATTGCAGCGAAACCTGCACCCCAGCCGCCGTTTCCTGGGCCCCGGAGATCTGCGCGCTCGCGCGGACCCGGCTGCCGACCGGGACCGGGGCCGGGAAGCGGACCTTGTTCACGCCGTAGTTGAGCTTCGCCGTCGCGCCGCCGACCGAGAACAACTCCTCGCCGAACTTCGCGATCAGGCTCAGCGTCAGATACCCGTGCGCAATGGTGCCGCCGTACGGCCCCTTGGCCGCGCGCTCGACGTCAACGTGAATCCACTGATGATCCCCAGTCGCCGCGGCGAACTGGTCGACCTGTTCCTGGGTGATCTCCAGCCACTCGGTCTCACCCAGCTGGGTGCCGACCGCGTTCGCGACCTCGTCGATCCCTGCGAACTCGTGCGTCATAGCAGCCTCCTCGACCCGACCGGAATCAGTTGCGCGGGCCGCCGGCGACGTACAGCACCTGGCCGGAAACGAACCCGGCCTCTTCGCTGCAGAAGTACGACGCGGCGGCGGCGATGTCCTCGGGCTTACCGGTGCGGTTGACCGGGATCTGCGCCGCGGTGGCCTTCTTGAACTCTTCGAAGTCGACGCCGACGCGGGCGGCGGTCGCGGCCGTCATGTCGGTCTCGATGAAGCCCGGCGCGATCGCGTTCGAGGTGATGCCGAACTTGCCCAGCTCGATCGCCAGCGTCTTGGCCAGACCCTGCAGACCGGCCTTGGCGGAGGCGTAGTTGGCCTGGCCGCGGTTGCCCAGCGCCGACGTGGAGGACAGGAACACGATCCGGCCGTATCCGGCGTCGACCATGTGCTTCTGGCAGGCCTTGGACATCAGGAAGCTGCCGCGCAGGTGCACCGACATCACGGTGTCCCAGTCGTCCTCGGACATCTTGAACAGCAGGTTGTCGCGCAGTACGCCCGCGTTGTTCACCAGGATCGTCGGCGCGCCCAGTTCGGCCACAACCCGCTCGATCGCGGCGGCGACCTGGTCGGACTTGCTCACGTCACAGCCGACGGCGAGGGCCTTGCCACCCGCGTCGGTGATGGCCTTGACAGTCGCCTCGCAGGCGGCCTCGTCCAGGTCGAGCACGGCGACCGCGTTGCCGTCGGCCGCGAGGCGCTGGGCCACGGCCGCGCCGATCCCGCGCGCTGCTCCGGTCACGATCGCTACCCGGCTCTGCTGCTCGCTCATCCGGCGCTACTCCTTACAAGTCTGAATGGGGGTCGGCATGAGACTACTCACGCCTGCTCGTGCTGGCTGTGACACGAGTGGGAGGATCAGCGTGTGACACGTCACGTCTATCACTGTCCGCTGCGCTGGGGCGATATGGATGCCCTCGGCCATGTCAACAACAGCCGGTACGTCGACTACCTGCAAGACGCCCGCGTCGACTTCCTGTTCCGGACCGCCAAGGAGCTCGGCGCCGACGACCTGGAGACCGGTCTGCTGGTCGCCCGGCACGAGGTGCAGTACCGCGCTCCGCTGGTCTACCGGGAGGCGCCGGTACGGATCGAGCTGTGGATCAGCAAGATCCGGGCCGCTTCGTTCGAGGTCGACTACGAGATCCTCGACGTCGAACCCGAGCGCAAGGTGTACGTCGAGGCGCGCACCCGGCTGGTTCCGTTCGACTTCGCGGCCGAACGCCTGCGCCGGATCACCCCGATCGAGCGCGAGGCGCTGGAGAAGCTGGTATCGACATGACCTTCAGGTATCCCGTGCTGGTGCGGTGGTCCGACATCGACTCGTACGACCACGTGAACAACGTGCGCTATTTCGATTACCTGCAGGAGGCGCGGATCGCGTTCCTGGCGCAGGTGGCCGAACTTCCCGCCGCGGGCTTCTTCGACGTCTATCCGTGCGTGCTGGTCAGCCAGACGGTGGACTACCTTCGGCCGATCGTGTTGCGCCATCCGCCGTACGACGTGGAGGTCTGGGTCCAGGCCGTCGGTACCTCGTCGTACACGCTTGGATCGCGGATCGTGGACGGCCCGGAGGACGGCGCCGCGGTTTACGCGAAAGCCACCTCGGTACTGGTCGGAGTGGAGGCCGTGACCCACGCGAAACGGGCGTTGGTGGATGCCGAGCGTTCGGCCCTTACCAGGTACTTGAGAGACTGATCCCTGATGACCGAGCCACAGAGTTTCTACGACGCCGTCGGTGGGGCGGATACGTTCCACCGGCTGATCGCGGCGTTCTACCGCGGTGTGGCCGAGGACCCGGTCCTGCGGCCGATGTATCCCGAGGAAGATCTCGGACCGGCCGAGGAACGGTTCCGGATGTTCCTCGAGCAGTACTGGGGTGGGCCCCGCACCTATTCCGAACAGCGCGGTCACCCGCGGCTGCGGATGCGGCACAACCCGTTCGCGGTCACACCGGCCGCCCGGGATCGCTGGCTGGGGCACATGCGCGCCGCGCTGGACGAAGTCGCCCTCGACCCGGACCGGGACGAGGAGATCTGGAAGTACATGGTGATGGCCGCGCACAGCATGGTGAACGCCGACGAACCGGACTATCCCGGCGCGATCGACGTCACCGAGAACCGCTAGCTGCACCGGCGTCATCGCCGTTCGACCGTTTGACCCTCATCGTCTGACCTTTAGGGAGAACACACGAGTATGGCCACCACCCGCAATGCCAAGGCCCACTGGGAAGGTTCGCTGCTGGAGGGCGCCGGCCAGGTGTCCCTCGAGTCGTCGAACCTCGGTACCTTCGACGTCACCTGGGCCGCCCGCTCGCAGGAGGCCAACGGCAAGACCAGCCCGGAAGAGCTGATCGCCGCCGCCCACTCCACCTGCTTCTCGATGGCCCTGTCGCACGCGCTGGCCGGCGCCGGTAACCCGGCCGAGTCGATCGACACCGCCGCCCACGTCACCTTCCAGCCCGGCGAGGGCATCACCGGCATCAAGCTCGAGGTCAACGGCAAGGTTCCCGGCATCACCGCCGAGCAGTTCGCCGACTTCGCCGAAGACGCCAAGAAGAACTGCCCGGTCAGCCAGGCCCTGACCGGCACCACCATCACCCTCGACGTAACCTTCACCGCCTGACCCACGCACTCCCGACAGCCCCCGCGCCCACGGCACGGGGGCTGTCGCATGACGTGGTGGTCAGGGCAGGGAGGCGGTTTGTGGTTCGGGGGCTGGCGCCGCCGCCGGGACGGACGGCGGTTTGAGGAGGCTCGTGGCCCAGGCGACCGGAATGACGATCACGGCGATGATCAGACCGGTCAGTACCGCGGACGAGGCGGTGGAGCCGCTGATCGCCATGCCACCGGCGGCCGAGCCGAACGCGATACCCACGTTGACCGCGGAGGCGGGCAGTGACTGGGCCAGCGCGCCGCCGGGGCCGGCCAGGCTCATCACGCGGTACTGCAGCGACGGCGTCATCACGCCGACGAACAAGCCCAGCGCCAGCAGGCCGAGTGCCGCGAGGGCCGCGACCGAGCCGAGCAGGTAGAGCGCCAGCAGGGAGACCGCGACGCCGGTGGTTCCGACGATGAGGGTACGTGCGGCGTTGGCGTCGGCGAACCGGCCGCCACTGAACGAACCAGCCGCCGTCGCCACGCCGTACGCGAGCAGGAACACGCTGATCAGCGCGCCGGATACGCCGGTGACGCCGTGGAGAAACGGCACGAGGTAGGTCAAGGCGGCGTACAGCGCGGCGTAGATGAGCAGGGTCAGGCCGAGTACGGCGAGCACGCGCGGCGCGAAGGCGTGCTTGGCCTGTCCAGCCGCGCCACTGCCGGGGCTGGACACCGGTGGCACCAGGATCAGGGTGGCTACCAGCACGAGTGCGGTGAGCCCGACGATCGCCGCGAACGAGCCACGCCAGCCGATCGCCTGGCCCACCAGCGTGCCCAGCGGTGAGCCCAGCGCGGCCGAAACGGCGACGCCGGAGATGACCACCGACATCGCGCGGCCGATGCGCTCGGGCGGAACAACGGCGATACCGGCCGCGAACGCGGCGCCGATGAACACGCCCTGCAGTGCCCCGGCGACGACCCGCGCCGCGAGGAACAGCCCGTAGTCGGAGATCAGCACCAACGGCAGATTGGCCAGCGCGAACAGCAGCAGCGCGCCGAGCAGGACCGACCGCCGGTTCAGTTTGATGGTCAGCGCCGTCAGGATCGGCCCGCCGATGGCCAGGCCCGCCGCGTACGCCGTCACCAGGGTGCCGGCCGCCGGAATGGATACCCGCAGGTCGGTCGCGATCAGGTCGAGCACGCCGACGACAAGCAGTTCGGCACTGCCCAGCACGAACATGCCGAGGAACAGCGTGGCCAAGGTGAGACGAGCCTTCCCGGGGCTCAGTACTGCTGGCTGAGGATTCATGTCCTTCTTTCTGCTGCGGAGGGTTCGCGGCCAGTCGGCTGTGGAGTGGCGAACGCGAAACGGACCAATCGGTCCCGGACTGAACGGTCCCTATCATTGGAGTGGCGCTGAGCTGATGTCAAGCGGCGCGCAAGAATTCCGGACCTAACGGTCCGCTATGCTGGCGGCGGAGGAGACCATGGCCCGAAAGCCCGATAAGGGGATCCGTGAGCGGATCCTGACCGTCGCGTCCAGCCTGTTCCAGGAGCACGGCCCGGACGGCGTGGGACTGCAGCAGATCATCAACGAGAGTGGCTGCGGCAAGAACGTGCTCTATCGCGAGTTCGGCAGTAAGGACGAGCTGGTGGTCGCGTATCTCGATCGCTGCCGGCAGGACTGGTTCGACCTGGTCCAGCAGACGGTCCGGCCGTTGGCGGACGACCCCGCAGGTCAGCTCATCGCCATCGTCGGCGCGGTCGCCGAGCGGTCGGAGGCGCCGGGATTCCGCGGCTGTCCGCTGCGTAACAGCCTGCCGAGCTTTCCCGAGCACGACCATCCGGCGCGGCGGCTCATTGTGGACTATCACTTCGCCCGGCGGGATCTGTTGCGCGAGCTCGCCGAACAGGCCGGCGCGCGGGATCCGCGCGCGCTGGCCGACAAGATCATGCTGCTCATCGACGGCCTGCACGCGAGTGGCGCCGTACTGGGGGAGCAGGGCGCGGGTGAAACGGCTGTCGCCTTCGCGACGGAGGCAGTCAGCGCCGCCGTCGGCGGCAGCCGAGTCGCTACGCCGCTCGGCGACAGCCGAGTGGCGTCGCCGGGAATCCCGGCCTAGGCCTTCGTGCGGCGCCGGTGGTCGATGGCGCGTGTGGTCAGGACGGGGTGCTGGGGGCGGGGTTGTTGGCGGCGGAGTCGCGGGCGTGGGCGGCGGCTTCGGCGTTGGTCTCGGCGGGGGCCACGTAGTTGGGGTCGCGGGTGCTGAGGTTGCCTACCCGCAGGACTTCGCCGTTGCGCACGTACCAGAGGGTGCCGTCGTCGCCGCGCAGGCGGGTGACGCGCAGCCCGACGGACTCGACCACGCCGGTGGCCTTCTCCATGTCGACCAGGTCGCCGACGCCGTACTGGTCCTCGAAGATCATGAAGACGCCGGCCAGGAAGTCCTTGACCAGGGTCTGGGCGCCGAAACCGAGAACGACACCGATGATGCTGGCGGAGGCGACCAGCGGCAGCACGTTGAAGCCGAGTACCGAGAGCACCATCACCACCAGTACGGCGGTGAGCACGATCGTGATGGCGCTGCACAGCAACGAGGCAACGGTCTCCGCGCGCTGGGCGCGACGTTCGTTCAGCAGGGTGGTCTCGACGAACTGGCTGCCGCGCTTGGACTTCGCGAGCAGGCCGGCGACATGACCGTTGCCGTTGCCGGTACTGCGGGCGAGCTTGCGGATCGCCCGGTGCAGCAGCCAGCGGATCACGACGAAGCCGAGGAACAGCCCGACGATCTTGGCGGGCAGCACGACGACCTGGTCGGTCAGTTCGAGCTTGCCGTCGTTGCCCACTCGCCACAGAGTCGGGAATTCGAGGCTGGACACGAGGGGTAGCAGCTGATTTTCCATCTCGTCGCCCTACTGTATAGACGCCCGGGTAAGGCTTTCGGGAGAGGGGCTGAATGACGAGCCGTCTCGACGACGAGCTACGCCGCCTGGTCGGAGCCGGAGTGCTCCGGATCTACCAGGCGGACGCCCTGCGCGCCGCCGCAGAGGCTGATGCGGCCGCCGCCCGCGCCGAGGCCGTCGCAGGCCAGACCCCGCTAGGCCGCTCCGACCGCTTAGAGCGGCCCGACAGCGGTGCCGGGTCTTCCAATCGCTCGGGCCGTCCCAGTCGGCTTGAGCGACTCGAACCCCCTAACGGCGGCCAGTCTCGCGAGGAGCCTGTACGGCGTACTCAGGCCGTGGACCGTCGCAAGGGCTCGGCGCTGATCGAGATCCTCGGGTACATCGGCGGCGTACTACTGCTCGGAGCGGTCGGTCTACTCACTGTCGCGAACTGGTCCCTGATGGGCCGGGCCTCCCGAATCTCCACCGCGGTCGTCTCGGCGGTGGTACTGCTCGCAGCCGCGGCGGTAGTCGCGTACCTCCGGGACCGGGCTCAGCCGTCTTCCGCGCTGGCGGCGCTCGGCGCGTGTACGGCGGGCTTCGCGACCTCGGTGATCATCCCGGACGCGCCCGGCCGGGTGATCGGCGTAGTGGTCGCACTGGTCACCGCCGGCCTTGGGCTCTGGTTGTTGCGCGGCACTTCGTTGCTGGTGGCAACCTTCGCGATCCTGTCGGTCGGAGTTTTCGAGCTCGTTTTCGACGTCATCGACACCACCGGTGGCCGGTCCGACACGGCTGGCCTGGCCGGAGTCGGCTTCATCGTGGTGGCGGGCATCCTGGCGGCGCTCGGACAGGTCCGCGACCGGGTCACAGCGTGGTCGCTGTCGGGTGCTGCGGCCTTCAGTTCCTCGATGTGCTGGCTGGTCCAGGACCGCGGCGAGCTGATGGCCCTGGCCGTCGGCACCGCCGGTTCCGCCGCCCTGCTGCTCGCGTACGCCCGCCATCGCGCACCGGCGTACGTCGTGGCCGGGTGCTCGATCCTGCTGGTGGTCTGGCCGACGAGCCTCTACCGCCTGACCGGCAACGTCGCGGGCGTGGCGATCGGCCTGCTGATCGCCAGTTCAGCCCTGATCGCGACGGTCATCGTGCTCGCCCGCCGCGCCCGTTGACCCGGCCGGCGAAAGCAACGGCAGGACCAGCACGGCCTTCGCACCACCTGAGCCCGAGCGGCCGAGCTCAAGCCGGCCACCCGCCGCAACAGCCGTACGCCGCGCGATATCAAGCCCCAGCCCGGTCGAACCTGCCGACCTGGTAGTACCCGCCTCAGTCGCCGGTGAGCCGCCGAAGCCCGGTCCGTCATCCTCAACCGAAGCGGCCGCTGAGAACGGGGAAACCGTTACGACCATGCGTACCGCCGTAGAGCCGGGCGTATGACGGAACGCGTTATCGAGCAGTACGTCGAACGCGGCGGCCAGATCGTCCGAGCCGGCCCGGACCGGTACCGGGCGTTCAGGCAGCTCTCCGGTCAATGGACGTCCCGTGTCCTCGGCAAGCGCCGACCAGAAGTGCAGACGTTCACGCGCTACCGCCGCCAGGTCCGACCCCGCACCGCTCCCGTCACGAACCGGCCGCCGGGCCGTCCGGATCAGCTCGTCCACCTCGGCCGATAGGTCGTCCAGCGACGCGCCGAGGCGGCTCGACTCGGCCGGATCGCGCAGCCCGCCGATATCCAGCCGCAGCGCGGTCAACGGCGTACGCAGCCGGTGAGCCAGATCGGCGGTCTCGGCCCGGGTAGCGACCAGCAGCTCGTCGATCCGGTCCGCGAGCCGGTTCAGTTCCTGGCCGACGTGCTGCACCTCAGGCGGCCCATCCGGCTCGACCCGTGCGCCGGACTCGCCTCGCCCCAGCCGATCCGCCGTACCAGCCAACGCCGTAATCGACCCCACCAACCGACGCCCAAGCCGATCCGCCAGCATCATCCCGAGAACGAACAGGATGGTCCCGAGCAGCGCCAGCAAGGTCCAGGTCCGGACCACTCCGGCGTACAGCTCGGAGTTAGGCACGAAGACCCGCACCACGGCGGGCTGTGCGGTCAGGCTGAGGACGCTGATCAGCACCTGACGGCCGCCGGGTGCCTCGGCGACGAAGGACTGGCCGCGCGCGGCAAGGTCGACGGCAGGCGTACGGTCGGCAGGCAAACCGAGAACCCGGCCATCCGGGAGAAACACGGTGACGCGGCTTGACGTCGGCAAGGAGCCTTCGGCCAGATCGGGCAATTGCTGGCCGACGGACTGGGCAGTCAACGTGGCCGCGGTAGTAGCTCGCTCGGCCGCTTCCGAACGCAGCAGCCACGCGAGCGGCACCAGGAACGCAAGCAGCACAAGCGAGGTTGTCGCCGCTACAAGGGTGGCGAGCCGCTTTCGCATGTCAGTCAGCTCGCGGCGTCGTGAGCCGTACGCCGACCCCGCGAATGGTGTGCAGGTAGCGCGGCTCGGCAGCGGTCTCACCGAGCTTGCGGCGTAACCAGGACAGGTGGACGTCGACCGTCTTCTCGGCGCCGCCATAGGCCAGTTGCCAAACCTCGATCAGCAACTGGCGCCGGGTGACCACCTCATCGACGTGCTCGGCGAGATAGCGCAGCAGGTCGAACTCACGCGGAGCGAGGTCCAGCTCGATTCCGTCGAGCCGGGCGATCCGCGCGGCGGTATCCACGACCAACCCGCTGACGCGCAACACAGGTGGCCGATGTCCAGCCGTCGACCGGCGCAGTACCGCCCGGATGCGGGCGTCGAGCTGGCCCGGGCCAAAGGGCTTGACCAGGTAATCGTCAGCGCCGCCATCGAGGGCTTGAACGAGCTGTTGCTCCTCGTCCCGGGCGGTTACGACGATCACTGGCACTTGGCTGATCGCCCGCAGCATCCGGAGCACCTCTTGCCCGTCGGCATCTGGCAAGCCGAGATCGAGCAGGACGAGGTCCGGCGAGCCTGTCGTCAGTTCGGCCAGTCCGGGCAGTCCGGCGCCGCTGGAACTGGTCGCGTAGCCCTTGTCGGCCAGGGCGCGCAACAGGGCCTCGCGGACACCAGCGTCATCCTCGACCACCAGAACGTGGGGCATGGGTGGAACCGTAACCCCGAACCAGGGCCCTCCGGCCGCCGCGAACAAAGCCTTCCGATGGCCTTAGTGTGGCCATAACCGCGATCGGGTGACGGTGGTGACATGAAAACAACTCAACTGGTAACACTCTGGATCGCCGCGGCGCTGATGGTTGCCGGCGGCGCGACCACGGCCGTGGCGGTCGCCGGTGGCGAGAACGGCACCACCGTCCTGACCTCCGCCGACATCACCAAGCGGCTCGCCACCTCAGCGAGCCCGGCAGCGCCGCCGCGGAAGGCCGCCGTCGGAACGTGGACCCTGATTGAGTCCCCGATGGCGACGATCAAGCTTCGCTGCGACAAGTCTGTGGTCACCGACTACCGGGCGATCGTCAAGTCGGGCTGGTCGCGGTCAGTGGCGGACGACAAGGTGCAGTGGGCGACCCATCCGGACGGCCACGGCCTGCAGGTCTACATCGGCTTCAGGGGACCGGGGCAGCGGGCCATCTGGATTGGGCGTTGCCAGAACTCGGCCGGACAGCAGGGGCCTATCTACAGTCACACCTCCCCGATGAAGCCGAATCCCACTTCCACCCGCTGACCGAATCGGCGTGAAGCCGGCGGCGACACCCCAGTCGCGGCCGGAGTTCACCCCGGCCCGGTGGATGGGGCAGACTCGTGCTGGTGACCGCACCTACGCCTGCCCTTGTCGAGCTGGCCGTCGCGCATGGCGTCGCGACCGAGTACTGGGACTGGCAGGGTGAACACGTCGTCGTACCGACTGACGTTGTTGCCGCGGTACTTGCCGCCCTCGGGGTGGACGCCTCCACGCCGCAGCGGGCCGCCCAGGCCCTGGTCGATCACCAGCAGTCGCGTTGGCGGCGGACGTTGCCCGCGACGCTGGTGATCCGGGCCGGGTGGACCCCGTGGTTCCCGGTGCACATGCCGCACGGTTCGACGGCCGAGGTGTGGATCGAGCTGGAGGACGGCGGGCAGCGTCGCGACGTCGCCCAGCAGGAGCACTGGGTCGAGCCCGAGTGGATCGACGGCGCGCAGATCGGCGAGGCGACGTACCAGGTGCCGGGCGATCTTCCCCTCGGCTATCACCGGATCCGCGCCCGGATCGCGGGGCAGACCGACGTGGCCACCTGCTCGTTGATCGTCACCCCCGAGCGGATCGAGCCGAGTGCGCGGCAGCGGCAGCGGTCCTGGGGCTGGGTGCTCCAGCTGTACTCGGTTCGCTCCCGCCGGTCCTGGGGGATCGGCGACCTGCACGACCTGGGCGATCTCGCCGCTTGGTCCGCGCATGACCTCAGCGCGGGATTCGTGCTGATCAACCCGTTGCACGCGGCCGAGACTGCCGGCCGGATGGAGCCTTCGCCGTATCTGCCGGCCTCGCGGCGGTTCTCCAATCCGATCTACCTGCGCGTCGAGGACATCGAGGAGTACGGCGATCTCGCGCCCGCCGAACGGGACCAGGTGCGCGCCCTCGCCCTGCAGGCCCGCGCGCTGAATGAGGACGCCACCCAGCTGGAACGGGATGTCGCGTGGGCCATCAAGCGCGAGGCCCTGCAACTGCTGTTCGCGGTACGGCCCTCGGTCGGCCGCATCGCGGAGTACGGCGCCTACCGCGATCGCGAAGGCCAGGGGCTGATCGACTTCGCCACCTGGGCCGCGATCGCCGACGTACATGGTCCCGAGTGGAGCAACTGGCCCGAGGAGCTGGCGGATCCGCTGGCACCGGAGGTCGCGTCGTTCCGCAAGGAGCACGCGGATCTGGTCGACTTCCATTGCTGGCTGCAGTGGCAACTCGACGAACAGCTCGGACGCGTGCAGGGACGGGCTCGTTCGGCCGGGATGTCGCTCGGCGTGGTGCACGACCTCGCGGTCGGCGTTCATCCCGATGGCGCGGACGCGTGGGCCTTGCAGCGCGTGCTTGCCGCCGGCATCCACGTGGGCGCACCGCCGGACGCGTTCAACCAGCAGGGCCAGGACTGGTCGCAACCACCGTGGCGGCCGGACGCCCTGGCCGAGACGGGGTACGCCGCTTGGCGTGATCTCGTGCGCAGCGTGCTCCGGCATGCCGGTGGTCTGCGGATCGACCACATCCTCGGGTTGTTCCGGCTTTGGTGGGTCACCACGCCGGACCAGCCGACCAACGGCACGTACGTGCGGTACGACCACGAGGCGCTGCTCGGCATCCTGGTGCTCGAGGCGACTCGGGCCGACGCCGGCGAAGGTGCCGTCGTGATCGGCGAGGACCTCGGCACGTTCGAGCCGTGGGTGCGGGACTACCTCACCGAGCGCGGCATTCTCGGTACGTCGGTGCTGTGGTTCGAACGCGGCGACGACGGTCAGCCGCTGCCGCCTGAGCGCTGGCGCGAACTGTGCCTCGCCACCGTGACCACGCACGACCTGCCGCCGACAGCGGGTTACCTGGCCGGCGACCACGTCCAGCTTCGCAGCGACCTTGGCCTGCTCACGCGTGAATTGGCCGAGGAGATCGCGGTCGACTCGGCAGACCGGAACGCCTGGCTCGACGTACTGCGCCAGCGCCGGTTGCTCGGCCCGGACGACACCGACGTGGAGCGCGTGGTCGAGGCCCTCCACCGGTACGTCGCCCAGACGCCGTCGCGGCTGCTCGGGGTGGCCCTGACCGACGCGGTGGGGGAGCGCCGTACTCAGAACCAGCCCGGCACCACCAACGAGTACCCGAACTGGCGGGTGCCGCTGGGCGGCCCGGACGGTACGGCGGTTCTGCTCGAGGACCTGCCGAACAACGCGCGGTTGCGGCGATTGGTCGGCACGCTGTCGATCTGATTGCGCTCGGCGCAATGCACACCCGGGCCTCCTAGGGTTTCCGGGTGAATTCCGCATTTCTGCTGGTTGAACCGTTGACAGTACAAAAGCAACGTTGTTACCTATTTGCCAGCATGAGTTTTGCAAGGATCTTTTCTTTCCCCTGCGTCCCGCCTTGTCATCCCCTGTGCCCCCACCGTCCGGGAATCAGAAGGAGTGGTCAGCGTGCCGCGTTTTCGCAAGCTCAGTTCGGCCTGTATCGCCCTCGGGGCGGCGTCCTTGATGGTCACCACCTCGGTACCACTGGCCTACGGCCACGGGTACACCTCCGCACCGACCAGCCGGGCCAAGTTCTGCCAGCAGGGCACCGTCACCAACTGTGGTGCGATCCAGTGGGAACCGCAGAGCGTGGAGGGCCCGAAGGGGTTCCCGAGCGGCGGGCCTGCCGATGGAAGGCTTTGTTCCGCCGGGATCAGCCACTTCGCCCAGTTGGATGACCCGCGCAACGGGACCTGGCCCACCACCTCGGTCCAGTCGGGCCAGTCGTACACGTTCCGCTGGCAGCTCACGGCTCCCCATCGCACCACCAACTTCAAGTACTACATCACCAAGCAGGGCTGGAATCCGAGCGCGCCGCTGACCCGATCGGCGCTTGAGCTCGCGCCGTTCCTGACCGTGAACCTCAACGGCGCCCAGCCGCCAACGCAGTCCAGCCATGTCGGCACGATGCCGTCGCGGACCGGCCGGCACCTGATTCTCGCCGTCTGGACCATTCACGACACGGCCAACGCGTTCTACCAGTGTTCGGACGTGCGGTTCGGATAAAACATCGGATAAACAATGCCGGAGCACCGGGTGGCCAAATAGGTCAGCCGGTGGTCCGGCCTGGCATTTTCGTGCCAATTACCTAAAGCTGAAACGATCCATGTCGGCGGTTAAGTGCCAAACGCTCGCCAGGCACGGCTTCGGGCAGTATCTTTCGAGGGGCAACGTCAGATCGGTAACCTTTTCCCGCCCGGAGGAGCCCGCCATGAATCGTTTTGTTCGCCGCGTCCTCGTGCCACTCACCGCGCTGGTTGCCGGGTTGCTGCCCGGCGTGATCGTGGTCCAGCAGGCCGAGGCCATCACCAAGATGACCCACTCCCAGGCCGCCGCGATCTTCAGTGCCGCCGGCATCACCTGGTCCTCGACCGGCAACTGCTCGGACTGGAACGTGCCCACCTGCACGTCGTTCACCAACATGAACGACACCACCGTCTACGGCGCGCGCACGTTCAAGCAGGCCAGTGGCTGCGCGATGCGGGTCACCGGTGGCACCGAGGTCGGCCACGCCAGCGGTACGTACAGCCACCGCAACGGTTACAAGATCGACTGGGCGCTGTCGACCTGCATCCAGAACTACATCAACGCCAACTTCACCCGGATCTCCAACCGGCCTGGTGACAACGCGCCGCGCTGGCAGTCCGGTGCCGGCAACATCTACGCCCGGGAGAGCAACCACTGGGACGTTCTCTACTACAACTGCGGCGGCTGCTGACGCCCGCGGCTGACGCCGACGAAGACACAGAGCCCGCATCGGCCCCCGGACGCCCGGGGGATCGGTGCGGGCTCTAGTCTGTAGCCGTGATCGCTCAGCTTTCCGGCCAGACCGTGGCGGTGTTCATCGGCATACCGGCCCTGATCATCGCCGTGGTGACGCTGCTCGTGTACGCGCCGTCCATCGCGAAGGGCCCGCGGTACCGCCCCGGCCTGTCCTGGTGGGCGCCGCCGGTGTGGATCGGTGGCCCCGGCGACCGGACCACCACCTCGGCACCCGAACTGACCGCAGGCGAGTCGGCGGCGAAGCCCACCGCCGTCGTCCAGAGCACTGGAGGCGCAAGTGCCAGCTGGTGAGGCTTTCTCCCCGGAGCAGTTGCACGACATCGAGCGCGCCGTCCGGCACGCCGAGGCGGCCTCCGGCCTGCACTTCTCGGTCTACGTCGGTGGCGCCGACTCCGAGACCCGGCCGTTCGCCCTTGAGCTGCTCGGCCAGCTCGACGACCCGGACCACAGCGTCCTGGTGTACGTCGACCCGGCCGGCCGCCGCCTCGAGATCGTGACCGGCTCGCAGGCCAAGCGCGCACTGCCCGACCAGCAGGCCGGCCTGGCCGCGCTGACCATGCAGACGTCGTTCGCGGCCGGTGACCTCACCGGTGGTCTGGTGACGGGAATCCAGCAGCTCGGCGAGCACGCCCGCCAGCTGCCGATGCTCCACGCCGACCAGATCCACCAGCAGTAGGCCCGGCTAGGTCTCGGCCGGCGCTAGGAGAGGTTGGACCGGAGCAGCCGATCCGACCCGTCCGGCTGGCCGCCGTTGTTGTCCGCGTTCGTCGTACCGAACCAGATCGCGTTCTCGCCCGGGACCTTCGCGACCGCGCGAAGGCGGCCGTACGTGCCGGTCCAGTGCGAAGTCACCGAGCTGACGTTTTCGCCGTTGAGCACGATCCGGTAGAGCCGCTGCCCGCGCAGCGCCGCCATGTACAACGCGCCGTTGGCGTAGGCCAGTCCACTCGGTGATGCCGAGGCGGTGGTCCACGTCTGCTTGGGATTGGTCATACCCGCGACCGAGCAGTTGCCCTCACAGGTCGGCCATCCGTAGTTGCGGCCGGGCAGGATCAGGTTGAGCTCGTCCACGATCGAATCGCCGAGCTCCGACGACCAGAGCCGTCCGGCGGAGTCCCAGGCAAGGCCTTGCGGATTGCGATGGCCGAGGCTGTAGATGGCGGTGCCGAACGGGTTGCCCGGTGCGGGTGCGCCGGTTTTGGTGATGCGCAGGATCTTGCCGTTCAGCGAGTCCCGGTTCTGGGCGAGATTGCTCTGCTGGGAATCACCGATGGCGACGTACAGGAAGCCGTCCGGGCCGAAGCGGATCCGGCCGCCGTTGTGGTACCGGCTCTTGCGCATTCCGTTCAGCACCACGGTGTAACCGGACAGCGTGGTGCCGTTGAAGTTCATCTTGGCGATCCGGTTGTTGTCCGTCGAGGTGTGCATGAAGAACACCTCCTGGTCGGTGGTGCCGTTCCAGGTCGGCGAGAACGCGACACCCATCAGGCCGCCTTCCCCGTCGGTGGTCTGGCTGTTCGGCACGGTGCCGACCTGGGTTCTGCCGGTGCCGTTCTTGTTGATCTTCCAGACCCGGAAGTTGTCCCGCTCGGTGACCAGGGCGATCGAGCCGTTCGGGGCCCAGTCGACGTCCCAGGGAATCGTCCAGCCGGTGGAGAACTGGGTCGGCTTACCCGGATTGTTGCCGCCGGCACAGGCTCCAGTGGTGAAGCTGACCGTGCCGCTGCGCGCCGAAGTGTTGCCTGCGGCATCTTTCGCGACCACGTGCAGGGTGTACGCCGTGTTGCAGGCCAAGGTGGTCAGCTGCTTGGTCGTGGCCGGGGGCGTGCCGACGACCGAGTCGACCACGGTGTCCGTGGTGTTGCGGATCTCGTACCGCGTGACGCCGCGGTTGTCGCTCGAAGCAGCCCAAGTCAACGTGGCCGAGGTCGACCCGACGCCGGATGCCGTCGGTTGGCCCGGCGCGGTGGGCGCGGTCGGATCACCCGGGTCCGAGGTCGTCGTACAGATCGCCTGCGGGCTGGTCTCGGATACGTTGCCCGCGGCATCACGGCCGAAGACGGACAACTCGTACGTCGCGTTCGGCCGGAGCCCGGTCAGGCGATGCGGTGAAGCCGGCGCCGCCGCGATCCGCTGGCCCTGGTTATAGATGTCATAGGCAACAATCCCGACATTGTCGGTGGAGGCCGGCCAGGTCAGCGTGAGCGAGTCGAAGCTGATCGCGCTGCAGACTGGTTGCCCCGGCGCCGTCGGGCGTTCGGTATCGGTGGGCGCATCGACGCGTAGACGGTCGAGGTTCGGCCCGCCGTTCACCGTGGTCGCCGTGGCGCGGATGGTGTTGCTACCGGCCACGAGGCTCGTGTTCAGAACCGTTTCCTGCCAGGTGGTCCACGCGCCGGTACCGGCGAACGAGCGCGCGGTGGCGACGGTGGTGCCGTTCACCGTGATGGTCATCGGGCGGTCGGTGGTGGTTCCGTTCGCGAACCGGAACGTCAGGCTGGCGGGCCCGGCCGTCGCCGCGTTCACGGCGAACTGGACGTAGCTGCCCGTCACGTTGTTGTAGTTGACGAACCCCGTGCCGGTGTAGCCGACGTGGTTCGCCTCCACCACTCCTTGGGAGATCGTCGCGTTCTCCGCCTGATAGTCCACCGGCGCAAGGGCCGGGGAGGCGGTCTCGGTGGGGGTGGCGGCGTACGCCGAGGTTGGTATCAGCAGCAAGGCGGCCAGCAAGGCAGGCCACCGAAATCTGTAACGCGTCATCGCTTTCCTCTCAACTGTTCGGCTGGGCGGGAACCAAACGCAAGAACCAGACTCAGGAACCAGACGACCTCCCAGGGAGCTCGACAGCACTGCCACCGCGCGAAGTCGCGATGGCGTGGCTGGCTGGCGGGCGGCGCGCCATGGGCGGTAGGTCGCGCGCCGTACGGTTAGAAAGCCTACTTAACTAATCCGCTTCGATCATGACCTTGCGTAGCGCGCCGGTCAAGATGCGTAACCCTTTAACCTCGCAATCGCCGATCGCTCGCCCGCACGCGACCACTCGCGGCAGGGCGTCGGCGGCGCTGCGTCCGGCATCGCGCCCCTTATTCCGAGGGTCGACGGTCGGAATCGGGGGTGGGTGCGTCAGATTTCGCACGTCGACCCCCGAGGTCAAAGGTCGACCCGCGGAAACAGGCAAGGTGCGAAAGGGCAGCGAGATTCGGGAGCGGGCACACGCGACCACCTGCGAGTACGCGCGACGACGCGGCAAGGGAGGGCGTATCCCGCGGCTCGGCGGGTGGTGGGGTCAGGGGGTGTGGGCGGGGGTGGCTAGGCCGGTTAGGAGGCGGTCTTGCAGGGTGGCCAGGCCGGAGCTCAGGGCGCCGCGGAGCACGGCGTCGTCGGCCACGCCGGTGACGGCGATCTCGGTGTCCAAGGGGGAGCGGTTGGCGAGGGCCTGGACGACCGCGTCGCGGAGGGGTTCGCCGCCGGCTTGGCTGAGTTCGCCCGCGAGCACGATCAGCGGTGGGTCGATCAAGGTCACGACGGTCATCAGGCCGAGCGCGATCCGGTCGGCCAGGGCGGCGAGGAAGTCGGCCGCGCCCGCCGGGGCGTCCGGTGCGATCGCGGCGGCGACCACCTCGGACGACGTACCGCCGGTGAGGCCGAAGCGTTCGCCCAGCTTCATCACGCCCGGACCGCCGACCAGGTCCTGGAATTCGAGGGCCGGGGTGTCCTGGGTGGCCGGCACCGGCATGTAGCCGAGTTCACCCGCGCAGCCGTGGGCGCCGCGCATCAGCGTGCCGCCCTGGTCGATCGCGAAGCCCGCGCCTTCGGCCAGCCAGAGCACGGTGAAGCCTTCGACGTCGGCCGCGACGCCGTGGGCGCGTTCGGCGAAGGCGGCAAGGTTCACGTCGTTGTCGACGGCCACCTCCGTGCGCAGCCGGGTGCGCAGGTCCTTGAGCAGACCCGGACGGCCGAAGCCCGGTACGTCGATGTAGCGGATGTAGCCCGTGCGCGGATCGGGGGAGCCGGGCACGCCGATCTGGACCTGCATCAGCTGCTTGCGCGGTACGCGGGCCTTGCGGCACAGGTCGCCGACCAGTTCCACGATCTTGTCGACCGCGTCCACCGTGGCGAAGTCGACCTCGACCTCGACACTGCCGCGCACCTCACCGGCCAGGTCGGCGATGCTCGCGGCAACAGCCGGGCGGTCGGTGTCGCCCACATCGCGGATCGACAGCGCGGCCACGAACCCGGCGGCGGCGTTCGCCGCGTAGATCGCCGCGTTCGGGCCGGGACCGCCGCTGGCGTGCCCGACCACGATCGCGAGGCCCGCGTCCTCGAGGCGCCGGAGCACCTCGGACGCGGTCGGCTTGGACAACCCGGTGAGGTCGCGCAGGTCGCTGCGGGTGAGTGGGCCGCGCTCGAACAGCAAGGCCAGCGCGGCGGTCTCATTCATAGTTCGCAGCAGTCGCGACGAACCGGCCGGTCGAGCCACCTTCAGCCCCTCTCGAGCACCGGCGCCGGTGCTGTCACCAACGACCAAAAGACAAGGTGACTAACCTTACCTGGATTACAACTCCGGGGTGGAACGTCACAAGCCGAATATCGCCGCCAGTTCGGGCCAGGCGGCAGCCCGGCAGTAGACCGGGAGCTCGTGGATCGGCGTCAATCGCTCGATCAGCCGGCCACCGCGCACCGCCTCGCCGGTCCACACGTCGATCCAATCACCCTTCGGCAGGTACGTCGACCAGCTGGTGACCCCGGCTTCGGTGACCGGGTTGACCAGCAGGTCGTCGCCGAGCTGGTACTGCAACGGGTAGTCCCAAACGGCCGGGTCGTCGCCGTGGTCGAAGAAGAGCGGACGCATCAACGGCTGGTCCGTACGCACGCTGATCCGGGCCTGCTCGGTCAGATAGCCGACCAGGTCCTCCCGCAGCTGGGCGAACCGCCGGAACACCGGCATCACCCGTTCGTCACCGGTGGTCTCCGCGACATGCCACGGGGTGCGATCCCGCAGCGGACGGCGATGGTGGTTGAACTCCGAGTGGTACTGCATGATCGGCATGAACGTCGACGCCCCGGCGGCCCGCAGGTACAACTCGGCGTCGGGCACCGGTCCGGAGAAGCCGGCCAGGTCCCAGCCCCAGTAGACGATCCCGCAGGTCGCGGCGGTCAACCCGGCCGTGATCGACGACCGGTACGCCTCCCAGGTGGAGTCCTCGTCACCGGCCCAGAAGATCCCATGAGCCTGCGACCCGGTGAACCCGGCTCGGGAGAACGTCACCGGCGCCTTGCCGACCGAGCGCAGCAGATCCCCGAAGGTCTGGGCGTAGTGCACCGGGAACAGGTTGTTGCCTTCAGCTCCTAATTTGCCATCGGCGTAGCGGAGATCATGACCCCAGGCATGTTCACCGCCGTCGGTCTTGAACCCATCCACATCCAGGTCTTCCACCAGATAGCGGCGCTTGTCCGTCCACCACTCTCGCGTGCGCTCGACGGAAAGGTCCGGCATCAGCGCCTTCGGGAACCACCAGCCGCGGTTGTGGTACGCCGAGCCGTCGGCCTCCAGCACCGCATGGCCGTCCCGGACCATCGCCTCGGCGTCCGCGCGAACCTGCCCGGTCAGCTCGAGATCCGTTTTCTGCAAGGGAATCTGCCACAGAATGACCTTGATGCCACGTGCGTGCAGCTCGTCGATCATCGCCTTCGGATCCGGCCACGCGCCGTCGGCCGGATAGCTGAAGTCCTCCGCCCGATGCGCCGCGCCATCGGCGTTCACGCGGTACGTCGCGTCGCGCCAGATGGTGATGCCTTCTTCGTCGCTCCACGCCTCGATCACCACCGCCCCGACCGGGATGTCGGTATCGCGATGCCGGTCCAGCTGGGCCATCACCAGTTCCTGGGTGTTCCACTCGTTGCCCGAGGCCCACAACCGGAAGACCCAGGAGGGAAGTTCCTCGGCCCGGCCGACCTCGTCCAGGAAGGCGGTCAGTACCTTGCCCGGCCCGCCCTCGTAGATGGCCAGGTCGACGGTCGGTTCGGCGCCGAGTTCGACCTCCACGGTCAGCCGGTCCGGCGCGGAGACACCCACGTCGTACCAGCTGCGCCGGGAGGTGCGGACGTGAAAGCCCCAGCCGTTGCCGTCGGCGCCGATCACCTGCGCGAACGGCATCGGCAGGTACGTGCGGCCGTGCACGCCCTGCGACTTGTACTGCTCGAACACCACCGCGTCGAGCTGTCGCCCGCGCTGATCCACCGCGTCGTACCGCTCGCCGAAGCCGACCACATGATCGTCCGGCGCCAACGGCAACGCAAAGCGCGCGCGATGCACCACTGCACCCGCGACGAGCCACTCGACCGGGCCAAGCACTTTCGCGCCGGTCACCGTGCCGCGCGCCTCCGCCGTCCAAACCGCCGGCGTCAGCTCGAACCACTCCGTCTCAGCAGCCGATGAGGACGAGACGAAGCGATAGCGGTACGACGTGCCCTCCACCAGCGGAGGCGATTCCACCGACCAGGCGTCGTCGCCACCCAGCGCCTTGGCCTGGGCCTCGCTGAGATGGCCTTCGCCACCCGCGAGCGCCGCCGCGTCGGCCGCGGCCACCGAACCAGGGGCCATCGGCAACGACACGACGGGTTCGCCGTCCGCGGCCCATTCACAGACCGCCGGCGACGACGAGACCACGCCGAGCCGGACGGTTTCACCGGCGAGCGGTATGACCGGGATGCGCTGGTCGGGTGAGGCGGCGTACGGGTGCTCGATACCGTGCGGGCGGTGCTGGATCATCAGGCGTTATCCCTCGAGATGATGCCGAGTTCGTCGGCGAGGATCAGGTACATGCCGTGCGACCAGAGCAGCGGTGTCGCCACCTCGCCCCAGCGGGCGATCCACTCGTCGCGAGAATCCGGATGCAGCAGGTGATGCGGAACCTGCTCGGGCAGATCGCCGTTGTCCAGCGCCTGCCGGGCGATCCACTGCAGATGCCGATGCGCGCCGTCGGTATCGCCGCGCGCGGCGAGGTTCCAGCCGAGCAACGCCGACAGCAGGATCCACTGGCCACCGCCGTAGAAGACGTCCGCGGTGAACCGATGCACCCCGCCATCGACATCGAGATCGCGCGCCACCGCGTCCAGCGTCGCGCCGGCCAACGAGTCGTCCATGGGGACCAGGCCGAACGGAACCACGCAAGCGGGCAACGAGCCGTCGACATGCGGACTGCCCAGCCACTTCGACAGATGGCCGCGGCTGATTCCCTCGGCGGCGACCAGCGACCGGATTTCGGCGGCCACCTTCAGGGCCGTCGTACGACGCTCCTCATCCAGCTCGGGGGCGACCGCGATCAGGCCGCCGTAGATCGCGCCGAGCGTCGACACGTGCCGCTGCTCGACGTGCTCCTCCCACCAGTCGTAACAGGGCCGATCCCAGAACGCGAAGAGGTAGTCCGCCGCGACCTCGATGCCCGTACGCCAAGGGTCCAGCGACAGGCCGTGCCGCGCGGCGTGGGTGACCACGGACCACAGCCACATGCCGTAGCCGTCGGTCTGGAAGTCCCACCACGGATCGGAGCCGTTGCTGCCGTCGAAGGTGAAGCGCGTCGGCAACATCTGCTCGACGGCCGGTTGCTTGCCCCGGGCCACCGCCGCGAGCAGGTCGTCGACCTGGTCCCGGCGGCGCCCGAGTACGTCGTTCACCCAGTCGTGGAACCGCCCGGCGGACGTGGTGTCGCCGTACCGGGAGATGCCCTCGGCCGTGAACGAACCGTCCCGCAGCCAGGCATAACCCCGGTAGGCGGAGAACGTCGGCGCGGCCGGATAGGCACCGCCGTCGTGCTGGTTGGCCACGATCACCGCATGACTGTGAACAGCGAGGGCCCGCAGCTGTTCCACGCTGAATTCGCTCACTTCTTCAAAAGCCCGTTCACCTTGGTCTGGGCATCGGTCAGCGCCTTCGCCACCGGCTTGCGGCCGGCCGCGGCGGCGGTCAGTTCCTGCGTCACGATGTCCTGCATCTCCTGCTGACGCTCGATCACCGGCGGCAGCACGGTCGCTTCGAGGGCCTCCAGTACGGCCTTACGGTTGGCGGGCTTCTTCTGCTCCAGGTACGGCGCGAGCTGGGCCTCGTCGGCGATCGGCGGCAGCTCCCACGAGGTCGCCAGCCGGGTCTTGGTGGTGGTGTCGGACGAGGAGAGGAAGGTGATCCACTTCTGCGCGGCCTCGGCGTTCTTGGAGGCGGCGGAAACGACCAGGCCGTTCACGAACATCGCGGAAGCCTTCTGCTTCGAACCCGGCTCGACCACGACGTCCCAGTCGAACGGCGCATCGGCCATCGCGCTGAACATCCAGACGCCCGTGTGCCACATCGCCAGCTTGCCGGACTTGAACAGCTTCGAGTCGAAGTCGGGCGTGCCCGCGCCGTCGGCCTCGGTCGGCATGGTCTTGCCGTTCTTGCCGATCAGCCAGTTCGCGGCCTCAAGGCCTTCCGGCGAGTCGAACGCGGCGGCCGACTTGTCGGCGTTGAAGAACGAGCCACCAGCCTGCGCGAGCGCCTTGTAGAACTCGTTATAGGTGATCGGCTGGTAGTCGCCCCACACGCCCTTGCTGGTCAGCTTCTGCGCGGCGGCCTGCTCGTCGGCCCAGGTCCACTCGGCCGTCGGCTCGGCAATGCCCGCCTTCTTGAACAGCGCCTTGTTGTAGAACAGCACCACGTTCGAGAACGACTCGGGCAGACCGTACTGCTTGCCGCCGTCGGTGAAGGCGTCGAACAGCGACTTCTTGTACACCGCCGAGTCGACGTCCTTGAGCTCCGCCAGCGAACCGTTCTTCGCGTACGTCACGAAGTTCTCGTAGTTCAGCTCGAACGTGTCCGCGGCGGTGCCACCGGCCACGGCGGTCTGGAGCTTGGTGAAGTAGTCCGCGTAGGGAATGGTCTCGACCTGGACGGTGATGTCCGGGTTGGCCGTCTGGAAGGCGGCGACGATCGCGTCGAGGTCCTTCTCGTGGCCGTCGTTGGCGGAGAAGTTCATGTACCGGACAACGGTCTTGCCGTCGGGCCCGGCCTCCTGCTTGGTGGCCGAACCTTGCCCGCAGGCGGTCAGCGCCAGTGCCCCGGCCAGCAGGCCGGCGGCGAGTTTCATGGTGCGCATCAGGGGATCCCTTCACTTGATACCGGTGTGTGCGACACCGGCGATGATGTGGCGCTGCGCGAGCAGGTAGACCACGGCGATCGGCACGATCGAAACGACGGAACCCGCCATCACGACGTCCCATTGGGTGGTGAACTGGCCTTGCAGGGTGGACAGACCCAGCGGCAGGGTCATCAACTCGGGCGACCGGATCACCACCAGCGGCCAGAGAAAGCTGTTCCAGCTGCCCATGAACGCGAACACCGCGACGGTGGCCAGGGCCGGCCGGATCAACGGCAACACGATCCGGGCGAAGATGCGCAGATGGCCGGCGCCGTCCAGGGTGGCGGCCTCGTCCAGTTCGATCGGTACGCCGGCCACGGCTTGGCGGAGCAGGAACACCCCGAACGCCGAGGCGATCGTCGGCGCCAGCAATGAGAAGTACGTGTCCTGCAGGTTCAGCGTCTTCATCTCGATGAACAACGGCACCACCAGGACCTGCAGCGGCACCATCAGCGTCGCCAGGTAGAACCCGAAGACGATGTTCTTGCCCGGAAAGGACAATCGCGCGAAGGCGTACGCCGCCATCGAACCGGTCACCAGCTGCAACGCGGTCGAGGCGATCGCGATACCGAGCGAGTTCAGCACGATCCGCCACATCGGTACGGCGTCCAGCAGCGTGCGGTACGCGTCCAGCGTCGGGTCCTGCACGAACAGCGTCGGGCCGTCGGCCAGCGAACCCTCGGGCGTGATCGAGGTGATCACGGTCCACAGGAACGGGAAGAGCATGATCGCGGCGCCCAGGATGACGCCGACGTACAACAGGATCCGGCCGGCCGGCGAACGGGACTCACGCATAGTGCACCCACCGGCGCTGGCCGCGGATCTGGAAGACCGTGATGATCAGGATGACCGCGAAGAGGATCCACGACAGCGCGGACGCCTCACCGGCCCGGCCGTAGCGGAAGGTCAGGTCGTAGATCTGCCCGACCACCACCTGGCTGGAGCCGGACGGCCCGCCACCGGTCATCACGTACACCTGGTCGAAGACCTGGAAACCGTTGATCAGCGAGATCACCACCACGAAGAAGGTCGACGGGGACAACAGTGGCAGCGTGATCCGGGTGAACCGCTGCCATGGGCTGGTGCCGTCCACCTCCGCCGCCTCGTACAGATCGGCCGGGATCGACTGCAGGCCGGCCAGCAGGATGACCATTACGAAGCCGAGGTCCTTCCAGGCCGAGGACAGGATCACCGCGGGAAGGGCCCACGCGGGATCGGTCCACCAGCCCGGCTCGGGCAGGCCGATCGCGCCGAGCACCTGGTTGACCAGGCCGTTGGTCGGGTTGAGCAGCCACTTCCACACCAGCGCGACCACCACCCAGCTCGTCACCACCGGCAGGAAGTACGTCGCCCGCAGGAACGCGCGGCCCTTCAGCTTGCGGTTCAACGCCAAGGCGAGCGCGAGCCCACCGACGTACACCAGCGGGAGATAGCCGACCACGTACAGCAGCGTGTGCAGGAAGACCCGGCCGGTCGCCGGTTCGCTGAGCAGGTTGCGGTAGTTGCCGAGACCCACCCATTCCATCGGCGAGATCAGGTTCCACTTGTGCAGGCTGACCCAGATCGACGACACCATCGGGATCAGCGTGAAGATCAGCAGCGGGATCGCGCTCGGCAACAGGAAGAACAGCACCCAGCCGTACTGCTTGCGGCGCATCACACGTCCGCCGTTCCGAGCCGGGCCCGCACCAGGCGGCCTTGCTCTCCGCCGTTGCCGGAGGAGTCGAACGGCGAGGCGAGTACGAGCGACGCCGCGCCGCGCGCCCACTGGTCCTCGGTCCACGGTTCGACCACGACCGGCAGTCCCCGGCGCGCGGGCAGTAGGCACCTGCGCAGTGAGGCCTCGAACGCCGGTTCCCAGTGCTGCCAGTCGTCCACGCCTTCACCCATCAGTACGACGACCTCGGGGTCGACCGTGTGCACGATGCCGGCGAGGACCCGGCCCAGCAGTTCGCCCGCCTCGGCAAAAGCCTCCACGCCACGGCCTTTGAGGGCGGCCGCGCCGATGTAGGCCTCCAGGCAGCCGGTCGCGCCACAACCACAGACCGGGCCGTCGGCCGTGACCGGGATGTGCCCGATCTCGCCGGCTCCGCCCGCCGCGCCGCGATAGACCGAACCGTCAACGACGATGCCGCAGCCGATACCGCGCCCGATCGTGACCACCAGGTACGACGAGTGGGCCCGGCCGACGCCGTACAGGCGTTCCGCCGCGGCGAGGGTGTTGACGTCGTTGTCGACCAGCACGGGCGTACCGAGGCGGTCGCGCAGGGTCTGCCCGACCGGCATGGCCTGCCAACCGAAGGTGGGTGCGTCCACCACGCCGGAGGCCTGGGCGTCGACCGAACCGGGCACGCCGACGCCAACGCCGAGAAGCCGCTCGGCCAGGCCGTCGACCTCCGCCGCGAGGATCCGGCCGAGCAGGTGGACGGCGTCCGGCGCGCTCGGATCGAACGGCCGGGTCGTCGAGGTACGGACCGAACCGTCGAGTTCGACCGTGACGATCGCGATGTGGTCCGCGGTCACCTTCGCGCCGAGTGCGACGCCCGCCTGCCGGACCAACCCGAGCAGTCGCGCGGGGCGGCCGCCGTTCGACGGCACCGACTCCAGCTGCTCGACCAGGCCGCGGGCGATCAGGTCCTTGGTCACCTGCGTGACGGTGGCCGGACTCAGGCCGAGCTCGCGGGAGATGTCCACCCGTGAGGTCGGTCCCCGGGTGCCGAGCAGACCCACGATGCCCGCGGGCACCAGGTCTCCCCGGGGGATCGGGCCCTGTCCTGTCGCCACTCCACACCGCCGTTCCGCGCTCAAGGGACTTACTTCGGCACTAAATTTAGCGAGAAACTAAGTCACTGGCGGCCTGGGAGTCAAGAGCTGCGAACCATTGACGCGGTAACGAATTCGCAGCTAACGTCCGGCTTACTTCGGTGACCTTAGTAAGGGGGTGACGGCATGCAACCGGTCCGTACGGGCAGTAAGGAACTGATCCGTGAGATCAACGCCGCCCTCGTGCTGCACGAGCTCCGGGCCGAGTCGCTGCTGTCTCGCACGGAGCTGGCGAAGCGAACCGGACTGAGTCTTCCGACGGTCTCGGAGATCACCGCCGAGCTGATCGAAACCGGTGTCATCGAAGAACGCGCCACCGGCTTGTCCGGCGGCGGCCGGCGCCCGATCCTGCTGGCGTTGCGGCCGGACGCGGGTGCCGTAGTAGGCATCAAGCTCACCGAGACCCAGGTCATCGCCGTACTCACCGACCTGAACGCGCGCATTCTCGGCCGGATCACGCTGCCGTTGCCGCGGACGTCGGTGCCGCGGGTGATCCAGACCGTCGCGAAGGCCGTGCGCGCTCTCGCGGCCGACTCACCCAGCCGGTTGTACGGCGTCGGGGTCGGCCTCGCGGGGGTGATCGACCGGGCCGCGGGGGTGGTCCGGCACGGCACGTACTCGGACTGGCACGACGTGGACCTGGCCGGACTGCTGCAGCGCGAGCTGGGTCAACCGGTCGTGGTCGACAACGACGTGAACACGCTGGTCGCGAGCGAGCAGTGGTTCGGCGCCGGGCGGGGAGTCTCGGACGTGGCCGTGGTCAGTATCGGCCGCGGTATCGGTCTGGGCATGGTGCTGGACGGCCGGCTCTATCGCGGTGCCGGTGGCGGCGCGGGCGAGTTCGGTCATACCAAGGTCGTTGCCAATGGCCCCCTTTGCCCGTGCGGCGGCCGGGGCTGTCTGGAAACGCTCATCGGCGAACCGGCGCTCACCGCCCGGGCCGCCACGATCCTCGGCCGGGAGGCCGATCTCGACGAGGTGGCGGCACTGGCCCGGCAAGGTGACCGGCGGCTCGCCACGATCTTCTCCGACCTCGGCGGCACACTCGGTGTGGCCGTCGGCAATCTGATCAACCTGCTCAATCCGAAGCTGATCGTGCTCGCTGGTGAGGGCACGCGCGTCGGCGATCTGTTCAAGACCGAGTTCGACTCGTCCCTGCGCGCCACCGTCTTCGACGGCCTGCAGCGGGATCTCGAGATCGTGATCGGCGCATGGGATGACGAGGCCTGGGCGCAAGGCGCCGCGGGCTTGTTCCTGGGGGAGCTCTTCGAGCCGAACCTGCGGCCGGACGAGGCCGGCAGGCCTTCGCTGACCGCCCGTTCGGCCAGCTGACCGTTGTGACGTCGGCCCCTGCTGGGGCCGGGAAGTGAGGCCGTTGTGAGGTCCCGTTTTAGATCCCGTCTTAGGCTCCGGGCCGCCGTTGTGGTGCTGGCGCTCCTGGCCTTCCAACTCGCTCCCGCGCCCGCCTGGGCCGGGACCCTGACCGGTGTGTTCCACGCGCCGACCGGCGCCGACGAGCTGTACGCCGCGCAGCCGACCGAGCGCTCGCCGCGTGATCCGATGGCCGGTCAGGCCGTGCAGATCAAGGCCAGCACCTGGCCAGTCTCCACCGGCCAGACCCTGTGGGTGACCTGGACGAAGAACGGTGTCGCCCAGACGCCGATCGGTGCCGCCTGGGACTACAACAGCGGCAACAACACGTACTGGAAGCTCAACCTCGGCACGTTCGCCCGGGGTGACAAGATCACCTATACGGTCAACGCCGACGTGGACGGTGGGAACCAGAAGACGACCGGGCCGTTCTCGTTCGCGGTCACCTCCTGGAGCGGCCCGACCGGCGTCGGCTCGTACGTCGACAACGGCACCTCCGTCGACGTCACCACCGGTGATACCGCGGGCAGCTTCACGCCGAAGGTGCGGTTCGCCTTCCCGGCGGCCAACCGGTTCCACGTGCAGATCGCGCCGACCGGTACCGGGCTGAACATCAGCGGGACCACCGGCTACACGATCACGAACAGCGCGACTCAGCTCCAGATCGCCACCTCGCAACTGCAGGTGCGGATCCAGAAGTCGCCGTACCGGGTCTCGGTCTACAAGGCCGACGGCGTGACGCTGATCGCCCGGCAGTACGACCCCGCGACCTTCCGCAACGTCGGATGGGCCAGCGACGGCAGTACCAGCGTGACGAAGGTGGAGGACCACTGGCATTCACCCGCGGGGGAGCGGTTCGAAGGCCTTGGCGAGCGGTACGACCAGATCAACCAGCGCGGGCGCGACGTACACAACTACGTGTACAACCAGTACCAGGATCAGGGCGCGACGTCTCGCACGTACCTGTCGGTGCCGTTCTTCACGAACTCCGCGGGCTACGGCATCTACGTGCCGAGTACGCGGTACTCGATCTTCAACCTGGGCACGCATCTGGCCGACATGGCCGGTTTCACCGTGGACACCAGCGGCGCGCTGAACTCGACGGTCGACTACCACTTCTTCACCGGTACGCGGGCCCAGATCCTCGACCAGTACACGGCCGTGACCGCCCGTCCCAAGCTGCCGCCGAAGTGGACCTTCGGGCTCTGGATGTCCGCGAACGAGTGGAACACCCAGGCCGAGGTGAACGCCGAGCTGGCCAACGTCACCTCGACCGGTATTCCGCACAGCGCGATGGTGCTGGAGCAGTGGAGTGACGAGGCCACGTTCTACCTGTGGCATGGCGCGACGTACACGCCGAAGCCGGGTGCGCAGGCCTTGTCCTATACGGATCTGACCTTTCCACCGGGGTCGGCGTGGTCCGATCCGAAGGCGATGGTGACGGCGGCGCACAACCAGAACATCAAGGTGGTGCTCTGGCAGATTCCCGTGCTCAAGCAGAACTTCGACAGCAATCCACCGACGGCGCCGCAACAGCACATCAACGACCGGGACTACGCCGTTGCCCAGGGCTACGTTCTCGGTGATGGTGCCGGTGGCCCGTACCGGGTGCCGAGTGGGCAGTGGTTCGGCGACGGCACCGTGCCGGACTTCACCAAGTCGACCGCCACCAACTGGTGGATGAGCAAGCGCTCCTACCTGTTCGACCAGGTCGGTATCGACGGCCTCAAGACCGACGGCAGCGAGGCGGTGTTCGGCCGCAACGTGACCAGTGGCAGCGGCCGCAAGGGCGACGAGCTGCACAACGCCTACCCGAACGAGTACACCCGCGCCTACAACGACTTCGTGCAGACCAAGACGGCAGGACAGGGCACGCTGTTCAGCCGGGCCGGCACGTCGGGCGCGCAGGCGAACTCGATCTTCTGGGCGGGTGACCAGGCCTCGACCTTCGGCGCCTTCCAGGAGGCCGTGCGGGCCGGGATCAGCGCCGGGCAGTCCGGTATTCCCTTCTGGTCCTGGGACCTCGCCGGATTCACCGGCACCTTCCCGTCGAGCGAGCTGTACCTGCGGTCGGCGGCGCAGGCGACGTTCTCGCCGATCATGCAGTACCACTCGGAGAAGTCGAACCCGGGCGTTTCCGAGGCCCGGACGCCGTGGAACGTGCAGGCGCGAACCGGTGACAACACGGTGGTGCCGAAGTTCAAGAAGTTCGCCAACACCCGGATGAACCTGATTCCGTACCTCTACACCGAGGCGAAGAACGCGTCCACGACCGGTCTGCCGTTGATGCAGGCGATGAGCATTGCCTATGGCAACGACGCCACCGCGGCGGCGCAGGACCAGCAGTACATGTTCGGCCGGCAGTTGCTGGTGGCACCGATCACCGCCCAGGGCGCCACCTCGAAGAGCGTCTACCTGCCCGCGGGCGAGTGGTACGACTTCTGGAACGGCGGCCGGGCCCAAGGCGCCGGGACGAAGGTCTACAACGCTGGGACCGACAGCATTCCGGTGTTCGCGAAGGCCGGCGCGATCGTGCCGCTCAACCTGAACGCCGACTACGAACTCGGTGGCACCATCGGTAACAGCGTCACGACCTACCCGAACCTGACCTTCCGGGTCTACCCGTCGGGCACGTCCAGCTACAACTACTTCGAGGACTCGGCCGGACTCATGCGGACCGTGACGAGCACGGAGAACTTCACGGGTCACCAGGTGACGGTGAGCGTGCCGCCGCTGACGACCAAGAGCACCCTGCAGGTGGCTTCGACCAAGCCGACGTCTGTCACCCGCGATGGTGTGGCGATGACTGCGCACGCCACGCTGGCGGCGCTCAAGGCCGCGACCGACGGCTGGTACTGGGATCCGGTCCAGCAGCTCACGCTGGTCAAGACCGCGTCGAGCGCGTCGGCCCGCAGCATCGTGCTGAACGGCGTCGACAAGGCGGCGTACGAGGCCGAGTTCGGCACCAACACCGGTACGTCGGTGAACACCGATCACCCGGGCTACACCGGCACCGGTTTTGTCGACGGCTTCGAAACCGCGGGCGACTCGGTTTCGGTCGACGTGAACGCCTCGGTGACCGGCAGCCACGTGCTGAAGTTCCGCTACGCGAACGCGTCGGGCAGTACGGCGACCAGGTCCATCCTGGTGGACGGTGTCGCCGTCGGCACGGTGAATCTGCCGTCGCTGCCGAACTGGGATACCTGGGGCACGGCCACGCTGACAACCAATCTGACCGCGGGTAGACGCACGATCAAGGTCAACTACGGTTCGATCGGCATCAACCTCGACAACATCACGGTGGCACGGCCATGAGGCGGCTGATGCTGGTCCTCGCGATGGTGGCCGCCACCCTGTTCGTACCACCTTCCGTCGCGCAGGCCGCCGTGCAGCGGGTGCAGTTCCTTGCGGGTGGCAACTACCTGGTGGTGGAGTTCCTCGACAACGACCTGGTGCATTTCGAGCTCGGTACCGGTAGTGGCCCGGGCACGGGAGCACCGTTGTTCACCACGACGCAGGTGGCGAAGTCGGACTATTCCGGGCCGACGAGTCTGACCCAGAGCGGCGGCGTGCTCACCACGCCGGGGCTGAAGGTCGACGTGAACACCTCGACCTTGTGCGCGACCGTCTACGACACCACCCGGGTGCCGCAGTTGTTGCTCACGACCACATGTCCGCGCAACCTTTCCCAGGCCTGGAAGGGATTGTCGTTCACCAAGTCCTCGATGCAGAACGCTTATGGACTCGGTGAGCAGTTCTTCATGGGCGGTAGTGCCGACGGCGATTGGGTGGGCCGGCAACGAACTTCCGGTGCCTTCGGCAACGCCATGCTCTACGACACGGACAACGGCCCGGTCGGCAACACCCAGATCCCGGTGCTGTTCGCGGTCGGCGCGGCCAACGCGAACTACGGCCTGTTCGTCGACCAGGTCTACAAGCAGCAGTGGGACCTGACCGGCGATCCGTGGACTCTCGACACGTACGGCGACCAGCTGCGGTGGTTCGTGATGAGCGGCCCGGATCTCCCGGACCTGCGCAAGGACTACCTCGAACTGACCGGACGGCCGCCGGTTCCGCCGAAGAAGGCCTTCGGGTTGTGGATGTCGGAGTTCGGCTATGACAACTGGGGTGAGATCGACACCACCCTGGCCGGACTGCGCGCGGCCAAGTTCCCCACCGACGGCGTGATGCTGGACGTGGACTGGTTCGGTGGCGTCACCGCGGGATCGGACAACACCCGAATGGGTTCGCTCGACTGGGACACCGTCAACTTCCCGAACCCGGCGGCCAAGCTCGCGTCGTACCAGACCAACCAAGGCGTTGGCGTGATGGCGATCGAGGAGTCGTACGTCGGGAAGAACCTGCCCGAGCATGCCGACCTCGCGGGGACGGGTTATCTGATCCGCCAGGGTTGTTCGACTTGTGCGCCGGTCTACCTGACCGGGAACGACTGGTGGGGCCGGGGCGGCATGATCGACTGGACCCAGCCCGCGGCGAGTGCGCACTGGCATTCGACTCAGCGCACGCCGTTGATCAACGCCGGCGTGATGGGCCACTGGCTCGACCTCGGTGAACCTGAGATGTACGACAGCAACGACTGGACCGCCGGCGTACTACCGGGCAAGCACGCGCACTCGGATTACCACAACCTCTACAACCTGGAGTGGGCTCGCGGCATCGCCAAGGGGTACGCCGACAGCGGTTCGACCAAACGGCCGTTCCTGCTGGCCCGGGCCGGTGCGGGTGGTATCCAGCGGACCGGCGCGGCGATGTGGTCAGGCGATATCGGTTCGAAGCTGACAGCGCTGGCCGCGCAGCAGAACGCGCAGCTGCACATGTCGATGTCGGGAGTGGACTACTTCGGCTCGGATATCGGCGGCTTCCGGCGGGAGATGCTGAACTCGGATCTGAACGAGCTCTACACCCAGTGGTTCGCGAACTCGTCCTGGTTCGACGTACCGATCCGGCCGCACACCGAGAACCTGTGCAACTGCCTGGAGACCTCGCCGGACTCCATCGGCGACGTGCCGAGCAACCTGGCGAACCTGCGCCAGCGGTACGAGCTCACGCCGTACTACTACTCGCTCGCGCATCGGGCCCACAGCACGGGTGAACCGCTGATCCCGCCGTTGGTCTACCAGTACCAGAACGACCCGAACGTGCGGGAGATGGGCCACCAGAAGCTGATCGGCAAGGACCTGCTGGTCGGGGTGGTCGCCGGGGCGGGACAGCGCAAGCGCGACGTCTACCTCCCGGCCGGCACGTGGTTCGACTACCACACGAACGCGAAGACGGTCAGCACCGGACAAACCCTGACCGACGTACCGCTGTGGCGTAACGGCAAGTTCCAGCTGCCGACGTACGCCCGGGCCGGGGCGATCCTGCCGAAGATGCACGTGGACGACCAGACCATGAACGTGCTCGGCAAACGAGCGGACGGCTCGAGCCGGAACGAGCTGATCGCCCGGGTCTTCTCGGACACCGCCTCGACGTCGTTCACTCTCGCCGAGGACGACGGCGCCTCCACCGGGTACCAGACCGGAGCGAAGCGCACGACCGTGCTGAGCCAGTCCCGCTCCGGGTCCACCGCGACGGTCGGCATCGCCGCCTCGTCCGGGACCTACACCGGTGCCGTGACCAGCCGGTCGAACGTGGTCGAGCTGGTCGCCGACACCCAGGCGTCAGCGGTGACCTTGAACGGCACGGCCCTGACCCAGCACTCGAACAAGGCGGCCTTCGACGCGGCCACCAGCGGCTGGTACAACGCGGGCGGCAACCTGATCGTGGCGAAGTCGGCCTCGTTGTCCACGGCAACGGCCAAGTCGTTCGTCTTCACCCTCGGCCAGGCGGTGGTCTCGAAGACCTTCAGCTGCACCAACGGAACCACCACCGCGGGCCAGTCGGTTTATGCCGTCGGCAACATCCCGCAACTCGGCGCCTGGTCCGTCGCGAGCGCGGTCAAACTCAACCCGACGTCCTACCCGACCTGGACCGGCACCATCTCCAACCTGCCGCCCAACACGGTGGTCGAGTGGAAGTGCGTCAAACGCCAAGAAGCCAACTATCCAGCCACGGCCGACCAATGGGGGCCAAACCCGAACAACACTTTCACCACACCTGCAACCGGCCCGGCCGGCACCACCACCGGCACCTTCTAACCGGGCCACCTCTTCCGGTGGGTACCACCTCGCAGTCCGAGGTGGTACCCACCGGCCCGTCAGCCAGCCACTTCCACGCTGGGCCAGAAGGTGGCGTAGTGGGGGTGGGTGAGGAGGTCGGGGTGGGAGCCTTGGTGGCGGATGTGGCCGGCTTCCAGGAAGGCGACGCGGTCGGCGCGTTCGACGGTGCGTAGGCGGTGGGCGACCATGATGACGGTGCGGCCCGCCATCAGGCGTTCGATGCCCTCGTGGACGGCGGCCTCGTTGACCGGGTCCAGCGCGGAGGTGACCTCGTCCAGCAGCACGATGGGCGCGTTCTTCAGGAAGGCCCGGGCGATCGATACGCGCTGGCGTTCACCGCCGGACAGCCGCGCGCCGCCTTCGCCTACGTTGGTTTCCCAGCCGTGGGGCAGACGCCCGATCACCTCGTCGAGGCGCGCCGCGGCGGCCGCGGCTCGTACGTCGGCGGTGCTGGCGCCGGGACGGCCCAGCCGGATATTCTCCTCGATCGTTCCGTCGAAGAGGTAGACGTGCTGGAAGACGATGGCGATTCGTGCCATCAGGGCTTCGGTGCTCAGTTGGCGTACGTCCACACCGCCGATGCGTACGGCGCCCGCGTCCACGTCGTAGAACCGGGCCAGCAGTTGCAGCAAGGTGGATTTGCCCGCGCCGGACGGTCCGACAATGGCCAATCGTTGGCCTTCCGGTACGTCCAGCGACACGTTGTCGATCACCGTACGGTCACCGTGGCGGAACACGACCGACTCGAAGCGCAGATCATGTCTCTTCGGCTCGACTGGCTCGGTCGGTTCCGGTAATGGTTCGACGTGGAGTAGCGCGTCGAGCCGGGCGAGTTCGGCCCGGGCGCCGCGGAGCTTGCCGCCGATATCCGCCAGCGACAGCAGGGGATCCGCGCACCGGGCAGCGAGCACCAGGATCGTCAGGACCTCCACAGCGCCAACGTTCCCGCCGAGCGCCAGATAGGTGCCTAGGGCAAGGATCGCGGTGAACATCGTCTGTACCGCGAGCGTCAACCCGACCACCCCGGGAAGCACCGTCAGCGTCGTACGTCGTGAGGAGCGCTGGACTTCCTGCAGTGAATCGTCCAGCAGGCTGAAGCGTTCGGTGGTTCGCCCGCCGGCCCGAAGAACGGGCTGCGCCTGCAGATACTCGATCACGCGCGCGGTGGATTCATGGTCCCGTTCGGCGCGATCCGCATCGCCCGAGGCGATCAGACGGCCCGTCCACAGCTGAACCCCCGCCACGATCGGTACGGCGGCAAGCGCGGCAAGGCCCAACTGCCAGTTGTAGACGAGAATCACCGCGACGATCGTCAGGGGAGTCGCACCCGCGGAGATGAACGGCGCCAGCAGATGCGCGACAACCCCCATCGCCTGCAAGACGCCTTGGCTGGCGAGCACTGACACCTCGCCGACGCGGCCGGCGCTGTACCAGCCGATGGGCAATCGAGCCAGGTGATCGCCGATCCGGTTGTACATGCCATGCAGCAGCGTCGTACCGACCCGGAAGCCGGCCAGGTCGCTGATGTAGCGCAATCCCGCATAGGCCGCGACCGCCGCTCCGAACGCGATCAGCCAAGGCCACGCGTCGCCGGGGGTGGTCCCGAACAACGCCCGCAACACAGGCACGAGCAAGGCGTACGACAAACCCTCGGCGATCGCCGCTGCCGTCATCAGCGCGACGGTACGACGCACGGGCTGGGCGTATTCGTTTCCCAGCACGCGAAGCAGCATTCGGATCATCGGACCTCATCTCCTTGCACGGCGTGCGGTGCAGCGAAGGACGACCGCCAGAACGCGGCGAACCGGCCGTCACGGGCCAACAGGTCGGCGGGTTTGCCTCGTTCGACGATCGACCCGTTCTCCAGCAGTACGACGGTGTCGGCGTCAACGATGGTCTCCAGCCGATGGGCGATGACCAGGATCGTGCGATGGCCTCCCAACGTGGACAGCGCGCGTCGTACCGCTTGTTCGGTCTGGGGATCGGCGAAGGCCGTCGCTTCGTCGAGCACCAGCACGGGCGCATCGGCGAGTAGGGCGCGGGCGAGCGAGACCCGTTGCGCCTCGCCACCCGAGAGCCCGGCATCTTCGCCGATCACCGAGTCGTAGCCGCGGGGTAGTTCGAGAATCCGGTCGTGGATGTTTGCCAGCCTGGCGGCGCGAACGATGTCGCCATGGTCGGCATGCGGAACCGCCAGCGCGATGTTCTCGGCAATGGTCGCGCGCAACAGTCGTACGTCCTGGAAGACGAACGAGACCCGGCGGTAAAGGTCGTCGCTGCCGAGTTCGCGTAGATCGACACCACCCAGACTGATCGAACCGGCGCTCGGATCGAAGAACCGCGGCAACAACTGAACCAGCGTGGATTTCCCGCTGCCGGAAGGGCCGACGAGCGCCGTGACCGTGCCGGGTTCGAGCACCAGGTCGATACCCCGCAGGACCTCGTGCTCGCCGTCGTACCCGAAACGCACGCCACGTAGTTCCACTCGATGGCCCTTCGGCGCGACCGGCTGCTCGGGCTCGGGGAGTGACGGCACAGCCAGCACCTCGCGGATCCGGCCGACCGCGCGTTGAGCGGCCTGTAGTTCGTCGAAGCCGTGGCCGAGAGCCGCGACCGGCGCGGTCAGGCCTAGGCCGAGAAGTACGAACGGCAGGAGGTCGGCCGGTGCCAGACCACCTGAGGTGATCCGTCCTGCGCCGCCGATGAGCACGACCAGCAGGACGAACGGCGGCGACAGCGCGAGCTGCATGCCGGCGGCGATCGCGGAGAGGCCGCGCACGAACCGGTAGAAGATGGTGATGAAGTCCTCCGTGGCCGTGCGGAACTTCTCATGCGCGCGCCCGGATCCACCGAACGCCTTCACCACCGAGATGCCCTGCACGAACTCCACCACTGAATCCGAGATCCGGCCCATCGCCTCGTCGAAGTCCGCCTGCTCCCGCTGCCGCGCCGGGGTCATCATCAGCGGGACCAGCGCCACGGCCAGCACCACCGGGATCAACGTGATCAGTGTGAGCCGCCAGTCGATCGTGAACAGGTAGATCAGCGACACCAGCGGTACGACGAACGCCGCGACGAGTTCACCCGGAGTGTGCGCGATGAACGGGTGGACGGCGCTCACGTCGTCGCCCACCACCTTCGCCAGTTCGCCGGTCCGGCGCCGGGAGAACCAGCCGAGCGGTACGCGTCCCAGTCGTGCGGCCAGTTGCCGGCGAAGCGCGAGTTGTACCCGGCCGTCCAGCACATGCCCGATTCCCGACGATGCGGCCGTGAACAGCAGCCGGACGAATAACCCGGCGGCTCCGACCGTCACAGCGGTCCAAGCTCGATCGGCGTCCAGAGCGCCGGGGGACAGCATTAGCCGCCCTAGTTCGACGACGGCCAGCAACGGGGCTAGGCCGGCCACAGCGCCTATCACCTGTAGCACGATCACAGCGGCGAAGCTGGGAACGTACGGCCGCAGTAGTCCCGCCACGCTCGGGCCAGCGCTGGAGGTAGTAGTGGTCATTGCAATCCCTTCTTCGTCAGTACGACGGGTTCTGCTGGGCTCACGCGGGGGAGGACTGTCAGGGCAACTGCAACGGCCACAAGCAGTAGCGCGGCGCCAAGCGTCATCCCGAGCGCGTATCCCGCTGTAAGTGCCTCCGGCGTCGCGGCCGGGCCGGTCCGCTCGTAGGCCGCTGTGCCGAGTGCGGCCAGTCCAAGCGACGCCCCAATCTGTCGTGAGCTGGCAAGCAGTCCCGAGGCCGTACCGGTTTCGTACGGCGCTACGCCCGTCGTGGCGATAGAGACGACCGGGCCCAGGCAAAGCCCGAACCCGAGGCTGAGCACGATCGACGGCCCTAGGACGTCGCTGGCGAACGAGCCGTCCGAGCTGATCAGGCCGAACCAGGCGAAACCGGCGGCGGTCAGCAGTCCACCGCCAACGACGAGCGTGCGCGGCGCTACCCGGTAGCCGAGCTTCACGGCGAGTACGGATCCGACGACCACGCCAAGAGCCAGCGGAAGGAACTGGAGTCCCGTCAGTGCAGGGCTGGTTCCGAGTACCCGTTGCAGATAAAGCGAGATGAAGTAGAACGACGAGGCCATAGCTGCACCGAGCAGGAGGTTGTACGCGTTGGCCCCGGCGACCGCGCGATTGCCGAACAAACCAAGGCGAATCAGCGGATCACGCGTGGTCCTTCGTTCGACGGCGATGAACGCGGCCAGCAACGCGATGGCGAGCGCGAGCGTTCCCCACGTGACGAGCGAGGTCCACGAGTACTGGTCGGTGCGGACGATGCCGAAGACGAACAACGTCATGCCGGCCGTGGCCAGTACGGCGCCGAGCACGTCCGGACGACCGCGTGGTTGCGCGGGGAGATCGGTGGCGATGCTGCGCGAGGCGAGGGCGAACGCGATGACGGCCATCGGCACGTTCACGAACATCACCCAGCGCCAGCCGGCGTACTGGGTGAGCACGCCGCCGATCAGTACGCCGAGCGCGCCGCCGGCGGCGTTCATCGCGCTCCAGATGCCGAACGCCCGGACGCGCGCCTTGCCACTGGGAAAGGTTGCTGTTAGCAACGACAGCGCGGCTGGCGCGAGTGCCGCGGCGCCGACACCTTGGGCGGCGCGGGCGGCGACCAGCTGGCCGGGATTCTGCGCGAAGCCGCCGAGGAGAGACGCGAGGCCGAACAGGGCCAAGCCGAGCAGCAGTACGCGCTTTCGGCCGAAGCGGTCGGCGAGCTTGCCGCCCAGCAGCAGGAGGCCGCCGAAGGTGAGCGCGTACGCGTGGATCACCCAGGTCAGCCCGACTTCGCTGAAGCCGAGTGCGTCCGCGATCCGGGGCAGGCCCAGGTTGACGACGGAAAGGTCGAGTGACACCAGGAATTGCACGACAGCGACTGCCGCCAGGACGAGGCCGGGGCGTCGGGTGGAGGACTTTTCGAACATGTTCCGAAAGTAGCACCGGGAACGACCCGCTGTCGACCAACGACGGTTCGGCGATCGCGAAAGGGCATGATGGGACGATGCCCCGGACGCCAGCCCGAAACGGCCGAACGTCAGCAGCAGATGACGGCCGAACGTCAGCAGATGACGGCCGAACGTCAGCAGATGACGGCCGAACGTCAGCAGCAGATGGGCGTACCCCAGCGCGGAAGGGCCGGACCGGACGGCCGCGGCTGACGTCGCGCGCGGAGATCCTGGCGGCGGCTCGGCGGCTGATCGACGAGCAGGGCTGGGAGAAGCTGACGATCCGGCAGGTGGCGGCGGAACTCGGGATCGGCGCGACGACGCTGTATCACCATGTCCGGAACAAGGAAGATCTGCTGCTCCTGCTGATCACCGAGTACGCGAACCAGATCCCGCATCCGGAGCTACCGGAACAACCGCGGGACCGCATCATCGTCGCGATGAAAGCGGGACATGACGCGTTCGCGGCCTGGCCGTGGGCGGCGGAGGTCGTCATCGTCGACGGGTTCATCGGCCGGCTGGGTGACCACGCGCTCTGGCTCGTCGAGGTCGTTCTCGCCGGAGCCGTCGACTACGGCTGCACACCGGCCCAGAGCGTGTATGTCTTCCGCAGCCTCTGGTACTACACCGTCGGCGAGATCCTCGTCCGCGCCCGTTCCAAGCGGGATCAGGCCGCCATCCAGGGTGACTTCGACTTCGATGCCCGCCTGAGCAGCTTCGACCCCGAGCGGCTCCCAGTTCTGGCCGCCATCGGCGCGCAATGGGGACCGCTCGCCGCGGAAGACAACTTCCTCAATGGGCTGACCGCACTCGTCGACGGTCTACTGGCCCAAGCCACCGCGACGAACTAGATCCCGGAGGGAATGCCGTCCAGCGGTGGCGAGGGACGGGTGTCGAGAACGTCGTCCAGCCAGGCTTCGACGTTGACGCCGCCCGCCAGGATGTTGGAGACGTACGCCGCTCGTTCGTGGCTGAGCACCTCGAGCTCCCACACGCACGGCCCGACGCCACTAGGCGCCGGGCGCAACATATCGAGATCGGGACCACGGAAGAGGCTGAGGCGGCTCTGGAAGTCCTTCGCCCAGGTCTGGATCACCACGTACGCCGCGTCCGTACCGAGGTGCAGAATCACCACGGCCAGGCCGAGCCCGCCCTGGGACTCATCGAAGTCGAGCTGACGGGCGGTGAAGTCGCGCACCTTCACCACCATCACGTCGTCCCAGGGTCGCCGCGGCGCGGTGATCACATACGGCTTGACCAGGCGGTGCGCGAACCGCCACGGCATCAGCGGTGTGACCGGTCGTGGCCGGTAAGCCCCGGCCAGACCGGTCAGTGCCACCGCGGACGCGCCCGCAAGCGTTGGATCGGTCACCGTGCGGCGTCGCACCCCTGCGCCGCGAGTGCGCGGGCGAGATCGGCCCGGGCCTCACCGACGTACCGCAGGGTGGGCGCGTCGACGGACTGGCCCTCGGTCTCCAGCCAGTTGGACAGCGCGTCGAGCGTGGCCTGTTCCGGCAGGCTCTTGGGCGCGAGGTAGACCAGCACGTTCTCGCCCATCGAGGAGCCGAGCCGGCCGTACACATCCTTCGCGGCCTCGAGGTACTTACCGACGTACGGCCGGAGCAGGTCCTCCTGGCCGGGCTGGCTGAAGCCGAGAATGGTGCGGAACTGCGTCTCGTTCGGGGTGTCCTCGGACTCCACCGCGATCCGCCACGCCTCAGCCTTGGCCTCGGCGCTGGGCCGGGCGGCGCGAGCCTGGGCGGCCCGCTCCTGACCGGTGATGGTGGAGTCGCGGGTGAGCTCGTCGTCGATCTCGGCGGCGTCGATCCGGCCGAGCCGGGCCAGACCGGCGAGCAACGTCCAGCGCAGGTCGGTGTCGATGACCAGGCCTTCCGGCAGGCCGTGACCGGCGAGCCAGTCCGCCAGCCGGTCGGTGCCTTCGGCCGAGAACACCGAACCGATGTACGCGCGGGCGAACGCGAGCTGGTGGTCGCTGCCCGGCTCTGCGCTCGCAACGAGCTCGGCCACGGCCGTCTCCATCTGCGCGCGCAGCTCGTCCCGGTTCTCTACGGCGGCGTAGCTGTTGATGGCCGCCGTGGCCTGCTGCAGCAGCGACCGGACCGCGGTCAGGTCGGTCTCGCCACGGATACCGCGCAGCACGAACGCGACGTACTGGCTGGCGGGCATTTCGGCGTCCCGGGTCATGTCCCAGGCCGCGCCCCAGGCCAGTGCCCGCGGCAGCGATTCGGTCAGCGCGTCACCGGACGACACCAGGGTCTCGCGCGAACGCTCGTCCAGCCGGATCTTGGCGTAGGTGAGGTCGTCGTCGTTGAGCAGCACCAGATCGGGCTGGCCGGCGCCGATCAGCTCGGCCAGTTCGGTGCGCGGGCCGTCGATGTCGACCTCGAAGCGCTCGGTCCGGACCAGACCCTGGTCGGTCTTGTTGTAGAGGCCGACGGCGAGGCGGTGCGGGCGCAGCGTCGGGAACTCCGGCGCCGCGGTCTGCTCGATCGCGAACGACTCGAACGCGCCGTTCGCGTCGACGGTGAAGTCGGCGCGCAGCGTGTTCACACCGGCGGTGCGCAGCCAGCGCTCGGTCCAGTCGTCCAGGTCACGCCCGGACGCCTTCTCCAGCGGCTTGAGCAGATCGGCCAGCTCGGTGTTACCGAAGGCGTGGTCCGCGAAGTACTCCTTCAGCGCGGCGATGAAGGTGTCCTCGCCGACGAACGCGACCAGCTGGCGCAGGGTGGAAGCGCCCTTGGCGTAGGTGATGCCGTCGAAGTTCACCTCGACCGCGTGGAAGTCGACCATGTCGGCCGCGATCGGGTGCGTCGAGGGCAGCTGGTCCTGGCGGTAGGCCCAGTTCTTCCGGGCGTTGCAGAAGGTGGTCCAGGCGCCGGCGTACTTGGTGGTGGCGGTGGCCTGGGCCCAGTGGCTGGCCCACTCGGCGAACGACTCGTTCAGCCACAGGTCGTCCCACCAGGTCATCGTGACCAGGTCGCCGAACCACATGTGCGCGAGCTCGTGCAGCACCGTGTTGGCGCGACTTTCCAGCTCGGCCTGGGTGGTGCGGCTGCGGAAGAGATACTCGTCGCGCAGGGTCACGCAGCCCGCGTTCTCCATCGCGCCCATGTTGTACTCGGGCACAAACGCCTGGTCGTACTTCTCGAACGGGTACGGCGTACCGAAGGCCTTCTCGAACAGCTCGAAGCCCTGCTTGGTCACCTCGAACAGGTCGTCCACGTCGAGCGCGTGCTTCAGCGACGGCCGGCACAGCAGCGCCATCGGGTAGGTACCGTGCGGGCCCTCGTAGGCGTCGGTGACGACGTGGTACGGCCCGGCGACAACCGCCGTGATGTAGGTCGAGATCGGCTTGGTCGGCGGGAACTCCCACCGGCCCAGCTCTTCGCCGTTCTCACCGGTGTACGTCGTGGGCTCCGGCGTGGGCGCGTTCGAGATGACGACCCAGCGGGCGGGCGCGGACACGGTGAAAGTGAAAGGGGCCTTGAGATCGGGCTGCTCGAAGGTGGTGAAAACGCGGCGCGCGTCCGGCACCTCGAACTGGGTGTAGAGATAGGTCTCCTTGTCGGCCGGGTCGACCGAGCGGTGCAGCCCTTCACCGGTGCGGGAGTAGACGCAGTCCGCGACCACGCGCAGTTCGTTGTCGGCGGCCAGGTCGTCCAGCTGGATCCGGGCACCGTCGTACACGGTGGCGGGATCGAGCGAGCGGCCGTTCAGCGTGATCTCGTGCACGGCCGAGGCGATCAGGTCCGCGAAGGTGGCGGCTCCCGGCTCGGCGGTGAAGTTCACCGTCGTGATGGACGGGAAGGTCGCGGCGCCGGTGGCGGCACCGGTGAGATCCAGGTCGACGGCGTAGCGGACATCGCTGATCAGTCCGGCACGGGCGCGCGCTTCATTGCGCGTCAGGTTGGTTCCAGGCATGCAGGCATCCTATGCAGGCCCTGGGACTTGCACGCACGGGTTTCCCCTCGACTTCGGCATCGTATTGAAAGCGTTCTCAACCAGTCGCCGCGTCGTCTCACACTGTGATCAGCCCGCCTCAGGCGGTGATGGATTGGTGCCGGTTTGTACGGTTGGTGACATGACCCCTACCCCTGACACTCAGCTGGAAGCCGCCGATTTCTGGTTCGATCCGGCCTGCCCGTGGGCCTGGATGACCTCGCGCTGGATGCTCGAGGTCGAGCAGGTCCGCGCGGTGCAGACCAGCTGGCACGTGATGAGCCTCGCGGTGCTGAACGAGGATCGTGAAGGCGATCGCTCGAACCAGTGGGCCCCCGTGCGGGTGCTGATCGCGGCCGAAGCGGCCCACGGCAACGACGTACTGCTCCCGCTCTACACCGCGATGGGCCGGCGCATCCACAACGAAGGACGTGGACTGTCCCGCGAGGTGATCGTGGCGGCCCTCGACGAGGTCGGTCTGCCCGCGTCGCTGATCGAGGCCGGCGACACCGGCAAGTACGACGACCTGCTGCGCAAGTCGCACAAGGCCGGGATCGACCTGGTCGGCATGGATGTCGGTACCCCGGTGATCTCGGTCAACGGCACCGCCTTCTTCGGCCCCGTCGTCACGCCCGCGCCGAAGGGTGAAGCGGCCGGCAGGCTCTGGGACGGCGTCCTGCTCGTCGCCGGTACGGAAGGCTTTTTCGAGATCAAGCGGACCCGCGACAAGGAGCCCAGCTTCGATTGATTCGAACGACATCAAAAGGGTTTTCCCGGCCGGAGCGTGTCGATGCGGCATCGAACGCCCAGGTCAGCCAGGCCTTTTCGTTTGACGTTCAAAGGTTGAATCTGTTCCGTTCTTCAGGCGAAAGTGATCCACCAATCAAGGTCGTCTAACGGTAGGTGGGTTACGGCATGGGATTTCTTCGCGGCACCCTCAGCATCGCCCTGGCCGGTTCGAGCGTGCTGCTGGCGGCCGCGGTGAATCCGCTGCCGTCGACGGCCGGAGCCGACGCGGTGGTGGTGCCGCCGGGCGTGACCGCCGGAGTGGCCGTGTTCGACCGCCGGACCGGGACCTTCACCGAGCGGCTGAACCCGGACCTGCAGTTCCGGTCGGCCTCGGTGGTGAAGCTGCTGATCGTGCTCGACTACCTGTGGGACCGCGGCCCGGCGTACGACATCCCGGCCGCGGACCGGGCCCGGCTGGACGTCATGCTGCAGAGCAGCGACGACTCGGCCGCCAGCTACTACTGGGACGTGCGGGGCGGCGGCGCCATCATCGACCGGATGGTGCCGCGCCTCGGCCTGACCCACACCACCCGGCCGCCGGCGACCCACCCGGGCTTTTGGGGATACGTCGCGCTCACCGCCGCCGACACGATCCGGATCTACCGCTACCTGCTGGATCAGGCCCCGGCGCCCGTTCGGGACTACGTGATGGGCAACCTCTACCAGGCGACCCGATGCGGCACGGACGGCTTCGACCAGTACTTCGGTATCGCGTCGGTCTTCGATCTGGCGTTCTCGGTCAAGCAGGGCTGGTCCGGCTTCAACAACTCAGGTGGTTGCGCGACGCCCAGTAAGGCCGCCGGCGTGGATCTCGTGCAGGAGGCCCTGCACACCACCGGCACGGTCGGTACGGACGACCGGTCGATCGTCGCGGTCTACACCTTGCACCCCGACGGCACCCCGTACGGCAAGGCCTACACCGACCTCACCCGGATCACACGCGGCCTCAACGTGCCGGGCGGTATCCGCGCGCCCGGTTCGTGGCATACGACGTACGGCTCGGGGGTGCGGGTGCGGACCGCCCCGAACACCTCCGGCGGCGTCCTCGGCACGTTGCCGGCCGGGGTCGACGTACTCGTGTCGTGCCAGCAGAAGGGCCAGGTGATCTCCGCGCCGCCCCGGACCAGCGACTGGTGGGCCTATCTGCCGAAGTACGGCGGCTACGTCACCAACGTGTACGTCGGCTCCGGTGCGGCGAAGCTGCCAGGGGTGCCGGACTGCCAGTAGTGGGCATGCGAGACTTCGGGCATGCGTGTGCATCTCGGCTCCGACCATGCCGGCTTCGAACTCAAGAACCACCTCCTCGAGCACCTGATCAAGGCGGGTCACGACGTCGTCGACCACGGCCCGATCGTGTACGACGCGGTGGACGACTATCCGCCGTTCTGCCTGCGCGCGGCCGAGGCCACCGTGGCCGAGCCGGACAGTCTGGGCGTGGTGATCGGCGGCTCCGGCAACGGCGAGCAGATCGCGGCGAACAAGGTCAAGGGCGCCCGCGCGGCGCTGGCCTGGAGCGTCGAGACGGCCAAGCTGGCGCGCGAGCACAACAACGCCAACCTGGTCGGCATCGGGGCCCGCATGCACCCGGTCGAGGACGTGGTCGAGTTCGTCGAGACCTTCCTCGCCACGGCCTACTCCGACGAGGACCGGCACACCCGCCGGATCGACATGCTCAGCCGCTACGAGGAGACCGGCGAACTGCCGCCGTTGCCGCCGTCCGCTTCCTGACGTGGGTTCCCGTGCTTTGGTGCGGGTGCTGTCTTGGCCGCTGGCTTCGGCTTGGGCTTTGGCACTGTGCCGGGGCCGTCCTTGGCGGTTGTCGGCGGCCGTGAGACGTCCCGGGCCCGCATGGATCGCGCCGTACCGACGACGGCCGGTGTCGGCGCGCCTCTCTTCTCACCCATGGAGGCATCATGCCCGAAGGTCACACCCTGCACCGCCTGGCGGCCGACGTCTTCGCGGCGTTCGGCGGCCGCCCGGTGCGGGCCAGTAGCCCGCAGGGCCGCTTCGTCGACGGCGCGGCCCGGATCGACGGCCGCCTGCTGGTGCAGACCGAGGCCCACGGCAAGCACTTCCTCGCCGAGTTCGAGGGCGCGGGCTGGCTGCACATCCACCTCGGCCTGATCGGCAAGATGGGCTTCGGCCAGGGCCCGGCGCCGGAACCGGTCGGGCAGGTCCGGCTCCGCCTCCGCAACGACACGGCGTACGCCGACCTGCGCGGCGCCACCGTCTGTGAGCTGCTGACCGACGGCGAGCGCGAAGCCCTGATCGGGCGGCTCGGACCGGATCCGCTGCGCGACGACGCGGACCCGGACTTGGCCTGGAAACGGATCCAGCGCAGCAAGCTGCCGATCGGCCAGTTGCTGATGGAGCAGAACGTGCTCAGCGGGGTGGGCAACGTGTACCGCGCCGAGGCGCTGTTCCGGGCCCGCCTGCATCCGATGACCCCTGGCGCCTTCGTGAAGAAGCGCGAGTGGGACGCCATCTGGGCCGATCTGGTCGGGCTGATGAAGTACGGCGTGGAGACCGGGCGGATCGACACGGTGAGCGACGACCACACCCCGGAGGCGATGGGCCGCGATCCGCGCCGGGACGACCATGGCGGTGAGGTCTACGTGTACCGGCGGCACGGCGATCGCTGCCATGTGTGCCAGTCGGTGGTACGCACGGAGATCCTCGCCGGACGCAACCTTTTCTGGTGCCCGAAGTGCCAGCGCACCGGTTTGACCAGAAAAGCCTGAGTGAATTTCGCCGATGTGATGCGCGGACCGGTCGGTGCCGTTATCTTCTTCTCACGATGAGTAGCCGTGGCGGGCCTGCCTCGATGGGCGCGAGCATGCGGCGAGCCGGTTATTTGTCCGGTTCGCTGGTTCGTCGCGCGCGCGAAAGCCACGCCCTCGCCGCGGTCGGGTTGATGTCACTCGCCGTGTTCCTGGGCGTCTCCGCCTTGGTGATGCCCCTAGTGATACCCGTATCCGCACTGATCATTCCTGTTCTGATCGGCGGATTGCTGCTGAAGTTCCGCGCGCTGGTGGTGCTGACCTGCCTGAGCCTCGCGCTCGGCTCGTACGCGATCACCTCGCCGACCTGGTACCAGCCGAAGGTCGGCATCGCCGTGCTCGCCGTCGTCTCCTGGATCGTGCTGGCCGGCGCGAAGGTGCGGACCCAGCTCGGCGTGCAGGGCACCCGGGGCGAGTCGATGCTGATCGAGCTGCGGGACCAGCTCACGATGCAGGGTGAGTTGCCCCGGCTACCACCGGGGTGGCGGGCCGAGGTGGCGATCAGATCGGCCGGGGGAGCGTCGTTCGCGGGGGACTTCGTGGTGTCCTCGACCCACGACGACATCCTCGAGGTGGCGCTGGTCGACGTCTCCGGCAAGGGCCTCGACGCGGGCACGCGGGCTCTCCTGCTGTCCGGCGCCTTCGGTGGCCTGCTCGGGGTCGTTCCGATCGCGGAGTTCCTGCCGGCGGCCAACCAGTACCTGCGCCGCCAGGACTGGGACGACGACTTCGCGACGGTCGTCCACGTCGCGGTGAACATGGTCACGGGCGAGTTCGAGGTACGCACCGCCGGCCATCCGCCCGCCATCCAGTTCGACGCCTGGTCAGGCCGCTGGCAGACCCGCGACGCGGACGGGCCCCTGCTCGGCCTGGTCGACAACCCGGTCTTCGACAGTAACCACGGCACGCTCAAACAAGGCGACGCGCTGTTCCTCTACAGCGACGGCATGGTCGAAACCCGGCGACGCGATATCGGCCTCGGTACGGACCGCCTGGCCGGTCACGCCGAACGCCTCGTCGGCACCGGCTTCAAGAACGCCGCCGAAGAACTCGTGCACGAGATCGGCGGCCCCGGCGACGACTCGGCCCTCGTGCTGATCCACCGCCAGGTCAATCCCGCCGACCTGGTCCTCCCCACCGACTGCCGCCGCGTCAAGTCCCAGTCCCTGCTCCGCCGCCGCCGCTCCGCCCTGATCCGCATAAAACCCCGCACCGCCGCCTAACCCCCACCCGCATCCCCACCCGTCGCACGTCCCGCCGCCGCTGGACTGCCTTCACCTGGCCGGGTCTGCCTAGCAGGGGAAACGGGGTGCTAGCAGGGGCAACGGTTTCCCGGCAGGGGTTATAACACCCGCTCGGACGCCGTTTGGGATGCTCGGCTCCCACCAGGTGTCCCCAGTACGGCGCCGACGGGCCAGGTGGTCCCGGCGAGGCGGCCCCGCGCGGCACCTGTCCCCGTCGAAGTGGCTCGGCGTCAGTTGTCCCAGCAAGCTGCCTCGCAAGGCACCTCGCAAGGCACCTCGCAAGGCACCTCGCACGGCACCTCGGCGCGGCGTCTCGCGCGGCGGCTCGACGCGGCGCTCGGCACGGGATCCCGCACGGCGGCTCGGGACGGCGGCTCGGCACGGGTCTCGCGCGGCGGCTCGACGCGGCGCTCGGCGCGGGATCCCGCGCGGCGGCTCGGGACGGCGGCTCGGCACGGGTCTCGCGCGGCGCCTTGGCACGGCGCTCGGCGCGGCGTCTCGCGCGGCGGCTCGGCGCGCGGCCGCGACGCCGTACGGTCAGGTGCCGATGTGCCGCGCCGAGGTTCCGGGTCTGTACGCGGCGCGGGTACCGGGGTTTTGACCGGCTACCCGGTTGTGGTGGATCCGCTGCCGGGTTGTTGTACCGCTACCCGGTTGCAACCAGGTGCTCGCGCTAAAAGTCGGCAGCGGGCCGCCCGGCCACTGGCGGCACGAACAGCCGCAACCTCGTTGGTCGGGAGCTGCTCGCGGATCAACGCGTAGGCGCCGATGGCCGCCATCAGTCACCCGTCACCCGGTCACCCGTCACCCGTCATCCGTCACCCGTCACCCGCACCCGTCACCCGTCACCCGTCACCCGTCACCCGTCCGTCACCCGTCACCCGTCCGGCCCAAGCGACGGCGAACCCGACGCGCACGGGAGGTTACGAACCGTTGCGGGTTTGTGGGCGGTGGCGGTGGTGGTGACGGATTGAGTGCGGGTGATTGCTGTGCGCAGCAAGGCCCTGGTCCGGTGGGCTGGAGTGGGATTTAGTTGCCCAGGGCAGCTTGTACTGATGCCGATGGCAACAGTTTTGGACAGTACCGGGGAGTCGTTGCTCAATCGTCACTTTGTGTTGTTGATTCAGGCAACCAGGCGCGCATACTGCAACTGTGGGTGACATTCGTCACCGTCATCATAGGGAGGGAGGCCTGATGTCCACCAAAAAGCTGGCCGGGCAACGGGTGGTGACGACCATGGCCGGGGGCGGATCGGTCGCGGTGTTGCTGGGGGCACTGACTTTGCTGGCGCCTTCACTGGCTGCGGCCCAGGCGCCGGTCGCCGACGCGCCAGGAGGTAACAACGGCTTCATCAAGGTTGAAGGCGTTGAGATCTCCGCGCAGCCGGACAACAACCCGCACCAGGGCTGTACGTTCCAGATCGAGTTCTACAACTACGACCTCGGCGCCGATCTGAAGGCGACGGTGGCGTTTACGGACCAGGCGCCGACCTCTGACGGCGGTGTTCAGATCGTGTCGGGCAGCACCTCGCTGTCGATCGGTGAGGACGCCGCGGGCGGTGGTAACGACCTCGACGCTCGAGAGACGTACAAGCTGTCGTTCAGCGGTCAGCCGCACAAAAAGCAGGGCTATCACGTCAAGCTGACGATTCACGCTGACGGTTCGAAGGGTGCGGACGTCAAGCACAAGGTCTTCTGGGTCGAGGGTTGCGGTACTCCGCCGACCACCAAGCCACCCACTACGACACCGCCGACCACGAAACCGCCGACCACGAAACCGCCGACGACCAAGCCGCCGACCACCAAGCCGCCGACGATGACGGTTCCGCCGACGACGGTTCCGCCGACCACCAAGCGGCCGACCACGAAACCGCCGGCCACCAAGCCGCCGACCACTAAGCCGCCGGTTGAGCGGCCGACCACGCGGCCGACGAGCCAGGCGACCGAGGACGAGACGTTCGAGCCCGTACCGACGTCGTTCGACGCCGGCCTGGGTGGAGCTTCGTCCGGCAGTGACGGGTCCAGCGGTGGAAGCCCGACCGGCCCGGCCGGGATCGCGCTGCTCGGCTTTGGCGGTGTCCTGCTGGCCGCGGGTGCCTACCTCGGCCTCCGGCGCCGTGGACGTCACACGGTCTGAGGATGTCCCGCCGCAAACACGATCGGCCCGCCGCCCTCCTCGGCGGCGGGCTGATCGCCCTACTAGGGGTGGCCGCGATCGGCCTCGGCGGATACCTCCAGTGGGGACAGCCTTCGCCCGCGCCAAGCGGGGTGGCTCAGTCATCACCGGGGGATTCGCCGATTCCGTCGCGGCCGGCCGGTATCGAGCCGTCCACGCCGATGCCTGCGGCGCCCACGCCGACGTCCGCTTCGGCGCACACGCCGGTGCCCACCTCGGCGCGGCCGCCGGTCAAAACCACTGCAGCCCGTACGGCGAAGGCGCTCGCGCCCCGACCGGGTATCCCGCGCCAGTTGCTGATGCCGTCGCTCGATGTATCCGCGCGGGTGGTCCCGATCCGGGCCGACGGGGGAGCGCTGACGCCGCCGTCCAACCCGCGCACGGTGGGGTGGTGGTCCGCTGGGGCCAAGCCTGGCGCGCAAAACGGTGCTGCCGTCATTACCGGGCATACCGTGCGCGCCGGTGGCGGGGCCTTCGACGACCTGGAGGACCTGCGTCCAGGTGATCGCCTTGCCGTGACGACCAACCGCGGCCCGATCCGGTACGTCGTCCGCGACGTGGTGATCTATCGCAAACAGGCCCTCGCGAAGGTGGCGGCGAAGATCTTCAGTCAGCGCATACCGGGCCGGCTGATGCTGGTCACGTGCGAGGACTGGAACGGCAAGGTCTATCTGAGCAACACCGTGGTGTCGGCCGACCGGGTGCCGTGATTGCCGCTCGTTGACGCCGCGATGCCGTAGCGTTCGGGGCTGTGATGGGTGATGGGGTGGGAGCGGACCGGATCGCGCCGGACGTGTCCTTCGAGGAACTGGTCGCGTTGATGCCGCCGTCGGTCCGGGAGGTCTTTCCGACCACGCGCTGGCAGATCGAGAAGCTCTGGGCGCTGGATCTCAAGGTCGAACCGATCGAGGTGGCCGACCTGATCTGGATGTTCGACCTGCCGTTGTGGCAGCTGAACGGCGAGCGCTTCAAGGTCACCCCGAACCAGGTCACCGCCACCCCGATGAACTTCCGGCCGCACTACGAACGGGTGATGGAGGCCGATCTCGACTTCCCGATCCACCTGGTCGCGTACCGCGGTCGCCTGGTCGTACTGGACGGCGTACACCGCCTGGCCAAGGCGCACTTCCTGCGCCGCCGCTGGATCGAGGGCAAGATCGCGACGGCCGCCCAGCTGAAGGAATGCGAAGCACCGCCGGAGTGAACGGGTCGTCGCCGGATGCTCAGGTGGCCGCTTTGATGACCGTGGTCAGGGCTTTGTGCAGGGTTTCCAGTTCGGGCAGGGACATGCCGAGCCGGGCGATGATGGCCGGCGGGATCTTGAGGGCCTCCTCGCGCAAGGCCCGGCCGGATTCGGTGAGGGTCACGGCCAGTGCGCGCTCGTCGCGGGGATCCCGCTGGCGGGTCAGATAGCCGACCGCCTCGAGCCGCTTGAGCAAGGGCGACAGGGTGCCCGGGTCGAGTGCCAGTAGTTCGCTCAGCCGCTTGACCGTGAGGGGAGAGTCCTCCCACAGCGCGAGCATCACCAGGTACTGCGGATGGGTCAGGCCCATCGGCTCCAGCAACGGCCGGTACAGCGCGATGACGTTGCGCGACGCGACCGCCAGTGCGAAACAGACCTGGCGGTCCAGCGCCAGTAGGTCCTCGGCCGCTGTGACCGTCGTCTCGGGCGACTTTGGCAATTTCCCACCTCCGTGTGCTGTTGACTAGAGTAACAGTTGGTACACCAATCATTGGGGCACCAAGACATTTGGAGGATGGTCACGATGGGCAAACCGCAGAACGAAGGTCTGACCCTGGGGTACCGCTTCTTCTGGCGGTTCCAGTACGTCCTGCTGCACATCTACGGCCCTGCCCAGCTGCCCGATCACCTCGACCCGCGCCAGCAGCTGAAGCGTCAGCGCGCCGCCAAGGTGGCCCGCGCCAAAGCCGCTCGCGAAGCCGTCTCCCGCCCCGCAACTCCCTGACCGTCCACCTGCTTCAGGCCGCCGCCAACCGCGTCGCGACCTCGTGACCGTCGCGGCGCGGGTTGATGTGGCTGTCAGTGCTGGAACACTTGCCGTATGAACACCGACAATGACTACATTCCCAGCCCGACGCAGTGGGTCCGGGAGGCCGTAGAGACGATCGAGAGTGCCGGCGATACCAAGGCGGCCGGCATCAACGGTATGAGCGTCGTGCTGATCACGATGAAGGGTGCCAAGACCGGCGCGATCCGCAAGGTGCCGTTGATGCGGATCGAGCACGAGGGCGTGTACGCGGCGGTGGCCTCCGACGGCGGCGCCCCGAAAAACCCCGTTTGGTACCACAACCTGGTCAAGAACCCGACCGTCACCCTGCAGGACGGCACCGAGATCGGTCAGTTCGTCGCCCGCGAGGTTTCCGGCGCGGAACGGGACCTGTGGTGGCAGCGCGCTCTCGAGGTGTACGCCGAGTATGCCGAGTACCAGAAGAAGACCGAGCGCATCATCCCGGTCTTCCTGCTGGAGCCCACCAAGGGCTGAGCTCTCCCATGTGAGACGCTGAGGCGCGTAGTCCGACGCACGGCGTCGACCGAGATCTGGGAGTCCTCCTGACCACACACGACGCGGTGCAAGAGCCCTTCGCCGTCTCGACGAGACTGCGGCTGGCCGGACTCGCGCTGCATGCCTACACCGCGAGCGGTTCGGTGCTCGCGCTGCTGATCGTGATCGCCGCCATCGATGGTGACGCGGTCCGGGCGCTCTGGCTCGGCCTGGCCGCGCTCATCATCGACGGCACCGACGGCATGATCGCGCGCCGGCTGCGGGTCAAGGAGACCATTCCCTGGTTCGACGGCGCCCGGCTCGACGACATCGTCGACTACCTGACCTACGCGTTCGCGCCGATCGTGCTGCTGTGGACCGGCGACTACCTGCCGGAGGGCGCGATCGGCGCCGTGCTGGCGGCGCTGCCGTTGCTGGCCTCGAGCTACCAGTTCTGCCGGGTCGACGCGAAGACCGATGACCACTTCTTCCTGGGCTTCCCCAGCTACTGGAACGTGGTCGCCTTCTACGTGGTGATCCTCAGCCTCAGCCCGACCGTCACCGGCATCATCCTGGCGGTCTGCTCGGTGCTGGTCTTCGTCCCGGTGAAGTACGTGTACCCGTCGCGGACCAAGGCCTTCCGCTCGCTGAACCTGCTCACCACCTGCGTCTGGCTCATCGCGTACGCCGTACTGCTGACGCAGATGCCGGATCCGAGCACGGTGGTGGTGGTCATCTCGCTGGCCTACCTGGCGTACTACGCGGGGTTGAGCCTCTATCTGACCGCGAAGGCCTCCCGAAAGAGCGAGCCACAGCCCGCCACGGTCGCGAGCGACTGACCGGTGGTTCTGGGACTCGGTGCGGCACTCGGGGCCGCCGCGCTCTTTGGAGTGGCGGCCATCTTGCAGGCGATTGGCTCGCGCAAGGTGCCGACCGAATCCGAGCTCGACCCGCGCGACCTGGTCCAGTTCGTCGGCAGGTTGCTGCGGCAGCCCGCCTTCCTCGCGGCGCTGCTGCTGAACCTGATCGGCTTCGTGCTGCACTTCATCGCGCTGCGGCACCTCCCGCTTTACCTGGCGCAAGCCGGGATCGCGGGCAGCCTCGCGGTGACCGCCCTGCTCGCCACGCGGGTGATGCACGACCGGCTCAGCGCGGTCGAATGGTCGGCCGTAGTCGGTATGTGTGCTGGTTTGGCTTTGCTCGCCGCCTCCTCGGGTCATGCTGGGGTGGACACCGCCGGCACCGGCCTGAAGGTCGGCCTGGCGGTGGCGTTGGGGGTCATCGCGGTGATCGGGCTGCTGGTCTCGCGTTCGCAGCACGCGATCGCGACCGCCGTGCTGGGATTGCTGGCGGGCTTCGGCTTCGCCGGGGTGGCGATCTCGGCGCGGCTGCTGCCCGAGGGGGGCCTCGGCGCCATGCTGCGGGGGCCCACGGCGTACACCTTGGCGGCCAGTGGGGCGCTGGCCTTCCTGCTGTATTCGATGGCTTTGCAGCGTGGCACGGTAACCGTCGCGACCGCGTCGATGATCGCGATGCAGACGATCACGCCCGCGGTTGTTGGCGTCGTACTGCTGAGTGACGAGATCCGGGCGGGTTGGGCCGTTGGCGCGATCGCCGGGTTCGCGATCACCGCCGCGGGCGCGATCGTCCTGGTTCGCTTCGAGCGCGTGCGCGACGAAACCCCAGCACAACCCGGCGAACCAGGCGAGCCTTCCGATGAGGCTTCGAACGGCGCGCAGGCCCCGGCTTAGCGACTCGGCCATTTCCACGCCGGTTCGTCGAGAGGCCCTTGGCCGTCGAGGGTGGTTTCGCCGAAGGACTTGATCAGCTCGATCGTGCTCAGCTCGATGCCGAGCTCACCCGAGCCGCCTTCCAGGGCCGCCAGGAACGGCCGGGAGTGCGTCACCACGATCACCTGGGTGTCCTTGGCCGCGGTGACGACCAGATTCGCCAATGCCGGCAGGAGATCCGGATGCAGGCTCGTCTCCGGCTCGTTGAGGACCAGCAGGGCCGGTGGCCGTGGAGTCAGCAGAGCGGCGACCCAGAGCAAGTAGCGCAGGGTGCCGTCCGAGAGCTCGGCCACCGACAACGGCCGCAACAACCCATGTTGGTGGAACGCCACCTCGAACCGGCCGCTGTCAGTGGTGACGGCCACTCGACTGCCCGGAAACGCCTGCTCGATCGCGTCGTCCAGCGCTCCGGGCGGCCCGATCTCCCGGATGGTCTGCAATGCCGCCGCCACGTCGGCACCTTCCGGCCCGAGCACCGGCGTCCGCGTCCCGATCTGTACCTGTCGCGCGGGGGCATCCGCGTCCGTTCGCAGGTGGTCGTAGAACCGCCACGACCTGATCCGCTCCCGCAGCGTCATCAGCTCGGGCGCCCGTTGAGGATCGGCGAATTCGCTCAGCATGCTGTCGAACGTCTGCAGCTGATGGCCGCCATCCGTCCAGCCGCCGTCCTCGCCGCGGATCCGGACCCGCCCGCCCTTGCGCTCGACCAGCAGCGCCGCAGGCCGCAGGAACGGCCCGGCCCACAACGCCTCCTGCTTGATCTCCGGATCCAGGCTGAAGGCGGTACGCCCGTGCGGTTTCGGTAGTCCGAAGTCGACCGCGTAGCCGTAGTCGTCCGACGCGAAGCCCATCCGCAACGACACCGGCCCGGCCCGGACGGTGCCCTCCACGGGATGCTCGCCACGTCGTACGGCCTTGCCGATCACACCGGGCCCGGCCCACAACGTCGACGGCAGGCCGCCCTCCCGCGCGAGCGCGGCCACCGCCCCGTTACGTGACGCGTCCGCGAGCAACCGCAACGACCGGTACAAACTGGATTTCCCGGTGCCGTTGGACCCGGTCACCACGTTCAACCGGCCGAGCGGCAGCACGAGTCGCCTCAGTGACCGGTAGTTCTCGATCGCCAGCGTTTTCAGCATGAACCGCAACGTACACAGGCCCGCCGACAGTTCTAGAGTGGTTGGATGACAACGTTCCGCCACGCAGTCCGGGCCCTCATCGTCGACGAGTCGGACCACGTGCTGCTTTGCCGGTTCGACCTGGTGGACACGGCCGGCAAGGTCATCCTGGCGGCGCCCGGCGGTGGGATCGAGCCAGGCGAATCCCTGCTGGCGGCCCTGACCCGGGAGCTGAGGGAGGAGATCGGCCTGGAACTCGACGGCCTGGACCCGCGACACCTGTGGAACCAGCAGGTGGAGGACCCGCGCTACGCGCCCGGGTTCGATGGCGTCATCAACGACCACTTCGTGCTGAAGGTTCGACGGTTCGAGGCGCGCGGTGCGATGACCGACGAGGAGCTGGCCGCGGAGAACGTGACCGAGTTCCGGTGGTGGTCACTCAAAGAGCTCGAAGAGTACGACGGGGAGGCGCTCTTCTCCCCGCGGGCCCTGCCGCGGCTCTACCGGGACTACCTTGAACAAGGCGTCCCGGCAGAGCCACGACGGCTCGGCGTCTAGGCCAGGGAGTCGGCCCAGGCCTGGTGGAGGCCGGCGTATTGGCCGCCGCTGCCGATCAGGTCGGCGGGGCTGCCGTCTTCGAGGATGCGGCCGTGTTCGAGTACGACCACCCGGTCGGCCGTTTCGACGGTGGACAGCCGGTGCGCGATCACGATGGCGGTCCGATCGGTGAGGATGGTCCGGAGCGCGCGCTGAACCAGCCGTTCGCTCGGGATGTCGAGGCTGGAGGTGGCCTCGTCGAGGATCAGCACGGCCGGATCCGCCAGGAAGGCCCGGGCGAACGCGACCAGCTGGCGCTGGCCGGCGGACAACCGGCTGCCGCGCTTCTCCACCGAGGTGTCGTAGCCGTCCGGCAGGGCCGAGATGAAGTCGTGCGCGCCGATCGCCTTCGCCGCGTCCACCACCTCCGCCATCGTCGCGTCGGGCTTACCGAAGCGGATGTTGTCCGCGACGGTGCCGGTGAAGAGGAAGTTCTCCTGCGTCACCATCACCACCCGCTCGCGCAGGTCGTCCTCGGTGAACTGGCGCAGGTCGATCCCGTCGAGCAGAACGTCGCCACCGGTCGGATCGTAGAACCGGGCCACCAGCTTGGCGATCGTGGTCTTGCCCGCGCCGGTGGTTCCGACCAGCGCGAGCGTCTGGCCCGCCGGGATCTCCAGGTCGAGCCCCGGCAGGACCTCAACCCCGTCGACGTACGAGAACCGCACGTCGCGCATTTCCACCTGCCCGCGGGCGTCAGCCGGCTTGGCCGGTTCGGCCGGCTCGGGTACGTCCGGCTCCTCCGCCAGGACGGTCGAGAGCTTCTCCAGCGCGGCACTGGCCGACTGGAACGTGTTGTAGAACTGGCTGATCTCCTGCAGGGGCTCGAAGAACTGCCGCAGGTACAACGTGAAGGCCGTCAGTACGCCGACCGTCACCCGGCCGTGGTAGGCCTCCCACGCGCCGTACACCAGAATCGCGACGATCGTGATGTTGCCGACGCCCTTGACCGACGGCATGAAGATCGCGTTGATCCGGAACGACTCGAGGTTCGCCGCCCGGTACTTGTCGTTCACCCCATGGAAGATCTCCTCGTTGCGCGGCTCCCGGCGAAAGGCCTGCACCGCGCGGATGCCGGTCATCGACTCCACGAAGTGCACGATCACCAGCGCGACGGTTTCGCGGGTCCGCCGGTAGACCTGGGCCGAACGGCGGCGGAACCAGGCCGTGATCGCGAAGAGGACCGGGAACGACAGCAGCGCGGCCAGCCCGAGCTTGAGGTCCAGCGTCAGCAGCAGGATCGCCGTACCGAACAAGGTGAGTACGGCCGTCACCAGGCCGTCGAACCCGGTCTCGAGCATCTCGTCGATGACATCCACGTCCGAGGTCAGACGCGAGATCACCCGGCCCGAGGTGTACTTGTCATGGAACGACGGGCTGAGCCGCTGGAAGTGGTCGAACACCCTGCGACGCAGTCCAAGCAGAATCGTCTGCCCGAGCTTCCCAGACCGCATGAGGAACATCTGCCGGGCGAAGGCCTGAATGATCGCCGAGGCCAGTACGAAGCTCACTACCGTGACAAGGGTGGTTGCACCCTCTCCCGCCAGGATGGGCGGGATGCCGTGGTCGATACCGAGATGGACCAAGTACGGCACGGCAAGGCGGGCCGCGTTCTCCACGACCACGATGACCACTAGTAGCCAGATGAGCTTCTTGTGCGGGCGAAGGAGCTCGCCAAGCAGCTTGCGCGATTGCTCCTTCAGTACGAGTGAAGCCGCCTGGGGAAGGTCGTCGCCGTTCTCCTCGGCATAGCCGCGCCAAGCCTGTTCTGACGTCTGGGTCATGCGTGAACCCCCTCTTCCGCCGCAAGAAGGTTCCTGTACGCCGGAACCGTGGCGAGCAGTTCCGCGTGCGTACCGACGTGGGTGATCGTTCCGCCCTGCAGGAGCGCGACCTGATCCGCAAGCATCACCGTGGAGGCCCGATGCGCCACCACGATGCCGGTGGTCTCCGAGAGCACGTTGCGCAGCGCTTCTTCCACCAAGGCCTCGGTGTGTACGTCGAGCGCCGAGAGGGTGTCATCCAGTACCAACACCGCAGGCCTCGCCAGAACCGCCCGGGCCAACGCAAGTCGTTGGCGCTGGCCACCGGACAACGACATGCCTTGCTCACCTACGCGGGTCTCCAGGCCCCACGGCAGGTCATTCGCGAATGTGGCCTGGGCGATCTCCAGAGCCTGCTGGATGTCTTCCTCGGTCGCATCCGGCCGACCCAGCGTGAGGTTCTCCCGGACGCTCATGGAGAACAAGATCGGGTCATCGAAGGCCGAGGCGACGGCAGAGCGCAGCGACGGCAAGGTCAGGTCCCGCACGTCGTGGCCGTCGATGGTGATCCGCCCGGCGGTGACGTCGTACAGCCGCGGGACCAAGGCGGTCAGGGTGGTCTTGCCCGAACCGGTGGCGCCGACCAGAGCGAGCGTCGTACCGGGTGGCAGGTCGAGGTTGATGTCGTGCAGTACATCGGGGGAGTCCGGCGAGAACCGGAACCCCACGCCCTCGAACCGCAGATGCCCGCGTGGCTCGGTGAGCTCGTCCGGACCGGAGGTGATGGTGGGATGGGTGTCGAGGATCTCGGTGATCCGGTCGGCCGAGGTCATCGCCTCCTGGGCCATCGCGAGAATGAAGCCGAGGGATGCCACCGGCCAGATCAGCGACAGCATCAGCGTGAGGAAGGCGACCAGCGTGCCCAAGGTGATGGTGTCGTTGCCGACGGCCAACGCGCCGAGCAGCAGCACGATCACCAGCGTGAGGTTCGGGATCACCTCGAGAAAGGTCCAGAACCGCGAGGCCAGCCGGACCTTCTCGATCGAGGAGCCGTAGAGCTTGACCGCGTCGTCGTTGAACTGCGACTTCACGTGCTCGCGGCGGCCGAAGGCCTTGATCACGCGGAAGCCGAGCGCGGACTCCTCGATCGTGGTGGCCAGATCCCCTTGCTGGTCCTGCACCCGGCGAGAGATCGCCAGGTACTTCTTCTCGAACCGCAGGGACATCCAGATGATCGGCACGGCCGCGGCGACCACGATGATGCCCAGCGGCCAGTAGAGATTGAGCAGCAGGATGGTGACGACCACCAGCTGCAGGATGTTGATCACCAGGAACAACAGGCCGAAGCCCATGAACCGGCGGATCGTGGACAGGTCGACGGTGACGCGGGACAGCAACTGCCCGCTCTGCCAGCGGGTGTGGAAGTCCATCGGCAGAGCCTGCAACCGGACGTACAGGTCACGGCGGAGAGTGGCTTCGAGATCGCTGACGGCCCGGGACTGGGCCCAGCGGCGCATCAGGACCAGGCCGGCCTCGGCGAGGCTGAGCGCCAGCGCCAGCAGGCCCAGGGGGAGCAGGAGGTCGAGTTCGCGGCGGACCACCGGCCCGTCGATGACAGCGCGGATGACCAGGGGAATCGAGAGGCTGGCTGCGACGCCGAGAATGGCGGTGCTGAACATCGTGACCAGCCGCCACTTGTGCGGCCGGAGGTAGGGGGTCAGCCGGAGCAGATTACGGCTGCGGCGAGGGGTTCTGGAGGAGACGGGTCGGATCGAGGGAGCTTTGACTGTCTGCTCGGACGGCATCTGGAGGGGCGCACTTCCCATCATGCTCGGCAGTGGGGATCGGCGACCGCAAAACGGCGCGATTTCCAGTATCGCCCAGCCGGTAAGCGCTTGTCCTGTCTTTTCGGTGCCGGCTTCGGCTACCGGCGTGTCCCGTGATCAATGCACCGGCCGCGCTCGCCCAGAGCCCCGCGAACTCATTGCGAACCGCTATGAGTACCACCTCGCCGTACTGCTTCGTAGCCCTCGCGGAAGGCCTGGGCGGACTGTATGGTGACGGCCCGCGGCGCGCCCGTCGCGGACAGTGAGGCTCAATGAAGGGGCAGATGGTGTCAGCGAAGACGCTCTATTCCCGAGGCGCGATCAGCGTGATGGCGGTGCTCGCGCTCGCCGTGCCACCTCCAGCCGCCGCCGTGTCACCTCCAGCCGCCGCGGCTCCAGCTCCGGCCGCCGCAGCTCCACCTCCGGCCGCTGCGGTCTCGGCTGCCGCCGTGATCGAGGTGGATACGAAGGAGGAGTTGCTCGCCGCGCTGGCCGCAGCGAAGGCGGGTGACACCGTCTTCGTCACCGGGACGGCGTCGATCAACCTGACCGGGCTCAAGCGGATCGCCATTCCCGCCGGTGTGACCCTGGCCAGCGACCGCGGCCAGGCCGGTTCGCCCGGCGCTCTGCTGTTCAACACCGAGCTGGACCTCGGGCAGCGGGAGGCCTGGGCGCAGTTCGCGCTCAAGGGCAGCGGAGTACGGATCACCGGCCTGCGGCTGCGCGGGCCCGACCCGGAGATCCGCGATGACGCCTACCAGTACGACAACTCCCGTGGCATCGAGGCCGTCGACGCCTCGGATCTGACCGTGGACAACAACGAGCTGTCCGCCTGGTCGCACGGCGCGGTGTATCTGGCCGACACGCTGGAGGCGCGGATCGCGAACAACGACATCCACAACAACCGGCGTACGGGCCTCGGTTATGGCGTCGTGCTGTACAACAACTCCAGCGCGGTCATCGAGTTCAACACCTTCCGGCAGAACCGGCACGCCATCGCGGGCAACGGCCTGCGCACGCAGCGGTACGACGCCAGGTACAACCTCGTGGTCGACAACGCCCGCTCGCACGGCTTCGACATGCACGGGGAGAACGAGGCCCTGGGCAACGGCGCGCCGTACGCCGGGGACGTCATCCACATCAAGCACAACAGTTTCCGTTCGAGCGCGCAGGCCGCCATCGCCGTACGGGGCAGGCCGTACACCGGCGCCTGGGTCTCGGGGAACTGTTTCGCGCACGCCAGCCGCGATGCCGCCGTACTGCAGCGTCATTTCACCGGCAACCTCACCGTCGGCACCAACACCTACGGCACCACCACCGGGACTTGTCACCAGCTGGGCGGCCGGCGTCCCGTCGGCTGGCGGATGTCCGCCTCCGGCACGGGCAACTGGCAGGACCTCCGGCCGTACACGTTCGACGTGTCCGAACTCGGTTTCGGCGACTTCAACGGCGACGGCAAGACGGACGTGTTCCGCGCTACCGGGCACCGCTTCTACTACTCGCCGGGTGGAACCGGGCCGTTTGTCGCCGGGGCGTTGTCGAACGTGACCCGGGCCGGGACGCGGTTCGGCGATTTCGACGGCGACGGCAGGACCGACGTCTTCTCCGTCGCCGGGGAGCAGTGGCGTTTCTCGTCCGGGGCGACCGGGAACTGGCAGGCGCTGAACACCTCTTCGGTGCCGCTGGCGGATCTCCGGTTCGGCGACTTCGACGGTGACGGCAAGACCGACGTGTTCCGCACGGACGGCACCCGCTGGTACTACTCGTCGGCCGGGACGTCCGCGTGGCGGCCGCTTGCCACGGCTCGGCTCGATGTCGGCTGGATGGGCTTCGGCGACTTCGACGGCGACGGTAGAACCGATGTGTTCGCGCTCGTTGGCGACCGCTGGCAGTACTCGGCGGGCGGCGCCGGCAACTGGACGCCGCTGGCCACGTCCGGTGCGCCGGTATCCGCGCTGCGGTTCGGCGACCTGGACGGCGACGGGCGCACGGACGTGTTCCGCACGAGTGGAACCCAGTGGTTCTACTCCTCGGGCGGACGCGTGTCGTGGGCGCCACTGGCGTCGGCCACGTGCCCGCTGGGCAGTCTGGAACTCGCCGACCTGACCGGCGACGGACGAGCCGACGTCTTCGCCGGCCGGTGCGGCGCCTAGCGTGATCGGGTAGTGCTACTCAGGCGTTAGGGCGTGGGCGGGCGCCAGGATTCCAGGCATGACGAAGACGAAGCCGGTTTCCGAGGCCCTGGGGGCGCTCGCCCTCGCCGTTGCGATGACGTTGGGCACGCTGTTAACCAGTCTCGGTACCCGTTTGCTGGCAGATAAGCCGCTCTGATCGGGATCCGCTGACAATGACAGTCAAATCGTTACCCTCTGTAACACTGTTGCCTCCGGCCACGATGTAGCCAGTGAACGGGGCTCCTGACGGCCGCGCCTCATCGCGTCCGTCACTCCGCAGCAGAGCAATGCTGCACAAGGGTTCTCCACCGTGCCGCGGTTCGATCGCATCGACCGCGCGTGGGGCCCGCACATCGCACTCCAAGAGGAGTCATGTCATGACAGTCAGAACCAGGATCAGGGCACTCACGGCGGCATCCGTCGCGCTCGTCGTCGCCGGATCGAGTCTGGTGGCGGCAACGCTCCCGGCGAACGCGTCGGCGCAGTTCGGTTACAGCGGCTATGCGCACGGCACGCTGGTCGCCAGTGGCTTGGTGAACTCCGGCCCGCAGGCAGCCAGCTTCTTCGGTTGCACCAGGCAAGTACCGCTCTTCCGGTCGAACACCCTGGCGTCGGCCGTCGTGGGCGGACAGGCACTGGCGCATACTGTTGCCACCCGCACCTTTACCCACAACGACTCGCGCGGCGACGGCACCACCAGCTTCGCAACGGCCGCGAACATCCGGATCGGCCTGCTGTTCGAGCTGGTCGGCGCGCAGAGCTACTCGCAGGCGGTCTACAAGAACGGCAAGTTCCAGATGGTCTCCGGGTCCCGCTTCGCGGGGGTCAAGATCGCCGGCCTGTCCGTTCCCGGTCTGCTGAACCCCGCGCCCAACACCACGGTGAACGTGCCGGGGCTGGGATTCCTGCAGCTGAACCGCACGATCAAGACCCAGACGCCGCAGAGCGCAACGGCCAGTTCGGTAGCGGTCCTGATCCACTCGACCGTCAGTAACCCGTATCTGCCCAAGGGCGCGACGATCGCACTGCTGCTCACCAGCGCCTCGGTCGGCGGACCCAGCACCGCGCTGCTGCGTGGCAAGGCCTACACGACCCAGGTGAACGTCGGCAACATCGTCACCTCCGGGCCGACCTCGCTGCAGACCACCTGTTACGGCACCAACGGCGCCCTGCGAACGGTCAACGTGGCCGGCCTCACCGTGCCGAACGTTGTCACCGTCAACGGTCTGAGCACCAGCCAGGCCGGATCACTGCGACCCACCATTGCCACCGGCAACATGTCGGCGACCGTTGCCTCGGTCAATCTTGGCAATGGCGCGGTGAAGCTGTCCGCCGTGACAGCCCGAACGTCGGCCACCAAGACCGGCGGTAGGTACTACACGTCCTGGAGCACCTCGATCGGCTCCCTGGTCATCAACGGCCGCTCGGTCCCCGTACCGACAGCTCCCAACCAGCAGATCAACGTGGCCGGCCTGGGCACCCTGACCTTCAACAAGCTCAGCCGCACCACGGGCTGGATCTCGGTCACGGCGGTCGAACTACGCATCACCGCCCTCAACACCACGGTCCAGATCTCCCACGCCGAATCCGGCATCGTCGGCTAACAGTGCCCAATCGGCGCACTATCGCCGGTTGACGAAAACCGCGGGCCGGCCTCCCAGACTCCCTGGACGAGGCCGGCACCGCCACGCTCCGTAACCACCGTCGGATCGCCCTCTGGTGTACGGCGAGGAGGTGCGGACGTCCTCCGGGGTGGCTAGTTGCGGCCGCCGAAGCGCCAGGGGTGGACTTCGGCGTTGGCGGTGGCGGGGAAGACGGTGGCGGCGGACTCGGCGGATGGCGCTTCGAGCAGTACGGCGTGGCCGATGCGGGTTTCGCCGTCGAGGGCCAGCAGATCGCCGTACACGATCAGGTGTTTCGACGCGGCGGGTTCAGGCGCCGTCGGATCCAGGCTGAAGACGAGGAACCGCTCGTAGTCCTCGACCGCCTCGGTGAACTCCCACATCGTGCGACCCGCGAGATTGCGGAAGCGGTGGAGCAGGACGGTTTCGAAGGCGCCGGCCAGGTAGTAGGGCTCTTCGTAGGCGAAGGCCCGAGCGGCCGCGATGTCCGGGAGGTCCACGATGTGCAGGCTGCCGGTCGAAGCCGACTCGTCGGGGGTCATCGTCGGACCGCGCGCGATCAGCCGGTCGGCGTACTCGTCCATGAAGGACCAGTGTTCCTCGCGGAGCCGCACCTTGAGGTCGAAGGCGCCGGGCAGGTCACGGCCATAGACGAAGTACTCCACAGCGCGTGAGCCTAGACGAAAACCGTTGGCGGCCATGTCGAATTTCCGGACGCTGTTCCGATGTCCCGGTGACGCCAGAACCGAACCGAAGGAGCCAGCCATGGCCTCGACCGTGCTCTACATGTCGGTATCTCTCGACGGCTTCGTCACCGGACCCAACGTCAGTCCCGAGAACGGCCTGGGCGACGGCGGCGAGCGGCTGCACGAGTGGATCTTCCCGGCGGACCACGCGGGAGACTTCGATGCCGCCGTGCAGAGGCTCGGACCGGCGAACCGGCAGATCTGGAACGAGATGATGTCGACCGGCGCGGTGATCGCCGGGCGAGCCACGTTCGAACCCGCGGGCGGTTGGGGCGGCGACCACCACGACGGCGTACCGATCTACATCCTCAGCCGGAACCCGGCTCCCGCCTGGGCGGCCGACTGGCCCCTGGTGCACTACGTGAACGACCTCGAGTTCGCCGTACGCGCCGCCAAGGAAGCCGCGGGGGACAAGAACGTGCTGGTCCACGGCTCAGGCATCACCCAACGCGCCCTCGCCGCAGGCCTACTCGACGAGCTCGAGCTCCATCTGGTCCCGATCCTGCTCGGCGCCGGCCAACCCCTCTTCGGCCACCCCGGCCCCGACCCCCGCACCCTCGAACGAACCCGAGTCCTCCCCGGCGACTCCGGCGTAACCCACCTCCACTACCGCCTCAACCACTGACAACGAGGAGATGAGCGCGGGCGGCCGCGCGTGGCCCACCTGGGGAACGGGGTCCTGGCAGGGGGTCAGGGTCCGGGCGATCCGCTGGCTGAGAAATTCGGCGTCGTGCCTGACAAATCCGAGCAGGGCGGCCCGCCTGTCCTCCCAACAACCAGCACCTGCCGGTCCCGATCCGCGTCGCCCATACCGGCGACTCTGCCAGCGCGGGTGTTCACCGCACGCAAAAGGCCCCCGGCCGGGTGGCTGGGGGCCTTTTCTTGGAGCGGGTGACGAGAATCGAACTCGCGTAGCCAGTTTGGAAGACTGGGGCTCTACCATTGAGCTACACCCGCGTTCGCGCCGGTTTCCAGTGGCGCCCGGACATGATTTCACAACTCGTCCGGGAGTGCCCAATCGGGGCCGAACAGGGGGTGGCAGCGAGCATGGGTCTGCGTCCACTAGACTCGTGCGGTCGCCACCGGGGCGTAGCGTAGTGGCTAGCGCGCCTGCTTTGGGAGCAGGAGACCGCAGGTTCGAGTCCTGTCGCCCCGACAAAACCCTCCGCGAGGCCGTGTAAACGGCTGCGCGGGTGCAGTACCGATCAGCGTCACCGACCAAGGAGAACCGCCACCGTGAAGAGCACCGTCGAGTCCGTGAGCCCGACCAAGGTCCGGCTCATCGTCGAGGTGCCGTTCGAGGAGCTCAAGCCGAGCCTCGACGCGGCGTACCAGAGCATCGCCCAGCAGATCGTCGTCCCGGGCTTCCGCAAGGGCAAGGTTCCCCCGCAGGTCATCGACCAGCGGGTCGGTCGTGGACCGGTTCTCGAAGAGGCCATCAACGACGCGCTGCCCAAGCTGTACTCGCAGGCCGTGCAGGACAACCAGGTCAAGGCGATCGGCCGGCCTGAGGTCGACGTGACCGAGTTCAACGACAAGGAGAGCCTGCAGTTCTCCGCCGAGGTCGAGGTTCGTCCCGAGCTGACCCTGCCCGACCTGGACGGTATCGAGGCCAGCGTCGAGGACATCGCGATCAGCGACGACGAGGTCGACGAGCAGGTGGAGGCCCTTCGTCAGCGCTTCGGCTCGCTGAACCCGGTCGAGCGCGCGGTGCAGGACAAGGACTACATCACCCTCGACCTGTCGGCCAGCAAGGACGGCGTGAAGGTCGAGGAGGCGCAGGCCACCGGCCTGTCGTACCAGGTCGGCAGCGGTCAGCTGCTCGACGGGCTGGACGAGGCCGTGCTCGGTCTGTCCGCCGGCGAGTCGGCCACCTTCACCACCCAGCTGGTCGGCGGTGAGCTGAAGGGTGAGGACGTGCAGGTCGACGTCACCGTCACCGCCGTCAAGGAGCAGGAGCTGCCGGAGTTCGACGACGACTTCGCCCAGACCGCCTCGGAGTTCGACACCGCCGAGGAGCTCAAGGCCGACGTGCGCGCCCGCCTGGAGCGTGGCAAGCGCCTCGAGCAGGCCGGCGACGCCCGCGACGCGGTGCTGGAGAAGATCCTCACGCTGGTCGACGTGCCGGTGCCCGAGGGCCTGCTGACCGACGAGCTCGCCGCCCGCCGGGAGAACCTCGAGCAGCAGCTCGGCTACTCCGGGATGACCTTCGCGCAGTTCCTCGAGACCGAGGAGCAGACCGAGGAAGAGTTCGACGAGGACCTGAAGAAGCGCTCCGAGGACGCCATTCGCGCGCAGTTCGTGCTGGACATGGTCGCCGAGCAGCAGGAGCTCAGCGTCAACGACCAGGAGCTGACCGAGCACATCATCCGGCACGCGCAGCGCTCCGGTGTCAGCCCGGACCAGTTCGCCCAGCACGCCGTCGAGCACAACCTGGTGCCGAGCCTGGTGTCCGAGGTCGTTCGCGGCAAGGCGCTCGCCCACCTGGTCGAGAACGCCAAGGTCACCGACGCCTCCGGCAACGTGGTCGAGCTGAAGACCCTGCAGCCCGACGGCACGTACGCCGACCCGGCCGCCGAGGCCGAGGCCGCGCCGGCCGCTGAGGAAGAGCCCGTCAAGGCCTGATCTCCAGCAGCAAACTCCGAACAGCGGTCGCCCGCAAAGGCGGCCGCTGTTCTGTTTTCGCCAGCCGTGGGGTCCGCGTTCGACGTACGACTGGGTGCTGGGGAGGCCCGGCTGCACCGCTTTCGGTCGCTGGCTGACGGCGGACACAGTGCGCCGTGAGCGAACACCCGCCGGACCCGCTTAGGTCTGTCGATGCGGCCCAGTAATGTCGGCTTCGTGAACCAGACAAACGCAGCCATCCCCACCGCCGCCGGCGGCAGCGGATCAGGCGGACTCGACGACCACATTTACCAGCGCCTGCTGACCAACCGGATCATCTTTCTGGGGTCCGAGGTCCGGGATGACAACGCGAACGCGATCTGCGCTCAGATGCTGCTGCTGAACGCCGAGGACCCGAACAAGGACATCTGGCTCTACATCAACTCGCCAGGTGGTTCGGTCGACTCCGGTATGGCGATCTACGACACCATGCAGTGGATCTCGAACGACGTCGCCACGGTCGGCATGGGCCTGGCCGCCTCGATGGGCCAGTTCCTGCTCTGCGCCGGCGCGAAGAACAAGCGTTTCGCCCTGCCGCACGCGCGGATCATGATGCACCAGCCCTCCGGCGGTATGGGCGGTACGGCGTCGGACATCAAGATCCAGGCGCAGCAGTCGCTGCACATCAAGGCCCAGCTGTTCAAGCTGATCGCGGAGCACACCGGTCAGCCGCTGGAGCAGGTCGAGAACGACGCCGACCGTGACCGCTGGTTCACCGCGGACCAGGCGAAGGAGTACGGCTTCATCGACCACGTGGTCGCGAGTGCCGCTCAGCTCAGCAGCGGTAGCCCCAACTCCTGACCTTCCACTGAACCTTAAGGACACACCATGAACTACTTCATCCCGCAGTGGGAGGAGCGCACGTCTTACGGCATGCGCCGGGTCGATCCCTACACGAAGCTGTTCGAGGAGCGCACGATCTTCCTCGGCACCCCGATCTCGGACGAGATCGCGAACGCCGTGATGGCGCAGCTGCTGTGCCTGGAGTCGATGGACCCCGACCGCGACATCAGCATCTACATCAACTCGCCCGGTGGCTCGTTCACGGCGCTGACGGCGATCTACGACACGATCCGATACATCAAGGCCGACGTGGCCACGGTGTGCCTCGGCCAGGCCGCCTCGGCCGCCGCCGTGCTGCTCGCCGCCGGTTCGCCGGGTAAGCGGCTGGCGCTGCCGAACAGCCGGATCATCATTCACCAGCCGGCCACCGAGGGCACCTACGGGCAGTCCAGCGACATCGAGATCCAGGCGAACGAGATCCTGCGCCTGCGCTCGCTGCTGGAGAAGATGCTGTCCGACGCCAGCGGCAAGTCGATCGAGGAGGTTTCGCGCGATATCGAGCGGGACAAGTTCCTCACCGCGGAGCAGGCCGTGGAGTACGGCCTGATCGACGGAATCCTGGAGAGCCGCAAGGCACCGGTCCCGGCCGGGGTCTGATTCCGGATGACCGGTTATCGACGGTGCTGTCAAGAGGGGCGTGCGTTCGCCACCGGCGTAGCGATCGACGCGTGGGTAAGCACGGCGAATCGCCCCTCGGCGCGGTACCGTCGAACTGGGTCCGGGTTCGGCCCGGAACACCGGTCGACCTCGACTGTTGAGAGAAGGGATCACTCCCGGTGGCACGCATAGGTGACGGCGGAGATCTGCTCAAGTGCTCGTTCTGTGGCAAGAGCCAGAAGCAGGTCAAGAAGCTCATCGCCGGTCCAGGCGTCTACATCTGCGACGAGTGCATCGATCTCTGCAACGAGATCATCGAGGAGGAGCTGAACGAGGGCTCCGAGGTCGGTCTGACGGAGCTCCCGAAGCCTCGCGAGATCTACGACTTCCTCAACGCCTACGTCGTGGGTCAGGACGTGGCGAAAAAGGCACTCGCCGTGGCGGTGTACAACCACTACAAGCGGGTCCGCGACGGCCAGAGCTCTGCCAGCTCGGGCCGGCACGCGAAGGACGAGGCGGTCGAGCTCGCCAAGTCGAACATCCTGCTGATCGGCCCCACGGGCTGTGGCAAGACCTATCTGGCGCAGACGCTGGCCAGGATGCTCAACGTTCCGTTCGCGATCGCCGACGCGACCGCGCTGACGGAGGCGGGGTACGTCGGTGAGGATGTCGAGAACATCCTGCTGAAGCTGATTCAGGCCGCTGACTACGACGTCAAGAAGGCCGAGACCGGCATCATCTACATCGACGAGGTCGACAAGATCGCCCGCAAGAGCGAGAACCCGTCGATCACCCGGGACGTCTCCGGTGAGGGCGTGCAGCAGGCCCTGCTGAAGATCCTCGAGGGTACGACGGCCTCGGTCCCGCCGCAGGGCGGCCGCAAGCACCCGCATCAGGAGTTCATCCAGATCGATACGACGAACGTGCTGTTCATCGTTGGCGGTGCGTTTGCCGGTCTGGACCACATGGTCGAGCAGCGTGTCGGCAAGAAGACGCTGGGCTTCACGCTGGCCCGCGACGACGAGAAGATCAAGGAGACCAGCGGCTACGCGGACGTGATGCCGGAGGATCTGCTGAAGTTCGGCCTGATCCCCGAATTCATCGGCCGGTTGCCGGTGATCACCACGGTCTCGCCGCTGGATCGCGACGCGCTGATCAAGATCTTGTCGGAGCCGAAGAACGCGCTGGTCAAGCAGTACCGGCGGCTGTTCGAGATCGACAACGTCGAGCTCGAGTTCACCGACGACGCGGTCGACGCGATCGCGGACCAGGCACTGTTGCGCGGCACCGGCGCGCGTGGGTTGCGCGCCATCATGGAAGAGGTGCTGCTCAACGTGATGTACGAGGTGCCCAGCCGTGATGACGTCGCCAAGGTGGTCATCAACGCCGAGGTGGTGCTGGACAACGTCAATCCGACGCTGATCCCGCGCGACCAGATCGAGCGCAAGCGCGAACGGCGCGAGAAGACCGCCTGATCGACCAGCAGGCACAGCGAAAAGGGTCCCGGATTCAACCGGGGCCCTTTTCGCGTTCTGGACCGGTCTGCACGGATCGCGCTCAGGGACGCGGCTATAGGGACCGTCTGTAGGGGGAGGGGTCGGCCCCGCCCAGAGGTGGACGCGCGGTCGCACGGTCGTTTTCTAGGGTGGACGCGACGTGTCCACAACGACTTGGAGAGCCATGCTCACGAGAAGACGGACCTCGGCCCTGGTCCTCGCCGCTGCCCTGGTAGCTCCGCTTGCCATCGCCGTACCCGCCGCGACCGCGGCAGCCCCCACCGCCGCCTCAACCGCGGCGCGTGGGCCGGTGGTGCCGAAGATCGCCTGGGGTAGCTGCGGTGACAAGCCGGAGCTGAAGCCGTTCCAGTGCGCCTCGGTCGAGGTGCCGACCGACTACGACAAGCCACGTGGTGCGACCACCACGATCGCGCTCACCCGGCTCCCCGCGACGAACCCGGGCGCAAAGCTCGGTACGGTCTTCATGAACCCGGGCGGTCCTGGTGGTCCCGGCGTGCAGACGCTGCACCAGATCGGCCTGACCGCCTACAGCCCACAGCTCCGGGCCCGGTTCGACATCCTCGGCTTCGATCCGCGAGGTGTCGGGCTGTCCGACCCGACGACCTGCTTCCCGACGGCGGCCGAGGAGGCGAAGTTCTTCGAAGGCCAGGAGATCTTCCCGCTCGGCAAGGCGCAGGAGCGGGAGTACCTCAAGGGCAGCATTCAGCTCGCCCTGAATTGCATGACCACCTCGCCGGACCGGTTCGCGCACATGTCGACGGCCAACGTGGCCCGCGACATGGACCTGCTGCGACAGGCCGTCGGTGACAAGAAGCTGACCTACATCGGCTACTCGTACGGCACCTACCTCGGCGCGACGTACGCGAAGCTCTTCCCGGGCAAGGTCCGGGCGCTGGTGCTCGACGGCACGATGCAGCCCGAGTGGTACTCCGGTTCGGACGGCGATTCGCGTCCGCTCGGGGCCCGCATCCGGCAGGGCGAGGGTGGCACCGAGGTGCTAGCCGAGTTCAACCGGCAGTGCGCGCAGGCGGGAGCGAGCGCCTGCCCGCTGGCAGGTCTGGGCGACCCCGCCAAGGTCACGGAGGCCATGCTGCAGCGGCTGAAGGTCGAACCGGCCGTGGTCACGTTGCCCGACGGCACCAAGTTCTCCGTTAACTACCAGACGGCCGTGATGACGATCTTCTTCGGCCTGTACGACCCGGCCGGATACGCCGACCTCTCGGCCCTGATCACTCAGCTGGCCGTCGCCTCGGGTCAGTCGGCCAAGCGCGCGACCGTCGCCACGCAGCGGGTGCCGTCGTCAGTGCTGAGCTGGATCCGCCGCGCCGAGGACTACAGCGGTATCGGCTCGGGCCTGCAGCCGTGCATCGAGTCCCGGCAGAGCGGCCGTCCGTTCGCCTACCCGCAGTACGCCGACGCGGCCGACAAGGTGGCGCCGCACTTCGGCCGCGCCCGGACCTGGATCGGCCAGCCGTGCGAGTTCATGCCGATCCGCGACACGGACGCCTACCTCGGTCCGTGGAAGCAGACCACCAAGGAGCCGGTGCTGGTGATCGGTACCAAGTTCGACCCGGCCACGCCGTACCGCGCGACCCGGCCGTACACGGACTTCTGGCCGAACGGGCGCATGGTCACGGTCAACGGCTGGGGTCACACGATGCTCTACAAGAGCAAGTGCGCCGACAACCTGATCACCAACTACCTGGTGGATCTGAAGGCGCCGGCCGACGGCACGACCTGCGAGCAGGACCGTAAGCCGTTCGACCCGCTGCCGATGAAGGCGAAGAACACCACCACGATGACCCCGCTGTTCTGAGGTCTCGCTGGCCATTGCTGTTCTGAGGTCAGCGCAAAGGAATCGCCCGGATCCAGGTGAGGGGTCCGGGCGATCTTCCTTGCTCTGCTGGCGAAATTACTACTTCATTGCTTCGTAGGCCTCGTTGGCGATCGGGCCGACGGCGTCCACGTTCAGCTTGTTCATGGCGTCCTGCGCGATCACCGTGAGGGTGTTCGAGATGCGGAAGCAGCGCGTCATCAGCTTCTCGGCGCTCGGCACGCAGGAGGCTTCGCCGATCTTCTTGACCTGGTCCGGCGTGGCCCCATCGACCTTGATCGTCTTGTCCAGGTCGATCTTGCCGCGCAGCGCGATCACGATGAACATCTTGTCGCCGTTCAGATCGCCGTACGCCTCGACAGTGGCCTTCTTGCCGTTGTTGACCCGGCTCAACGTCTCCCGGGTGGTGTCGAGTTCGAGCTGCTTGCGCGTCTCGGCGTCGGTGATCCGGCTCAGGCCGCCGAGCTTGTCCGGGGTCTTGATGTCCCGGGTGGTGCTCAGCCGGCTCATCGGGCCGAGGCCGGCGAAGTACCCGAAGCCGGCCAGGACCAGCAGCACCGCCAGGATCGTACCGACGGTCAGCCAGGGGCTGCGCTTCGCCTTAGCCGGCTTGCCCGGGTCACCCCCATCAGCAGGGGTAGCCCCGTCAGTAGGCGGACCAGGCGGACCAGGCGGACCAGGCGGCACCACCGGGATCTCCCCGGTGTCCTCCTTGTCCGCCGACTTGTCACTCTTGTCAGCTTCCCCAGCCTTGGCCGCCGTACCGCCAGCCGTCGCCTCGCTAGCCGTCTCGTCAGCCGCCTTGACGTCGGCGGGCTTTTCACCGGCAGCAGGCTTCTCGTCGACAGCAGTGGCCTCAACGGACGCGGTACCGGCATCCGCCGTTGCAGCCGGTACTACGGCCTCCGCAGGCTTAGCCGCCTCAGCCGCCGGAACCTCCGCCGACTTGGCCTCTTGACCTGCCTGTGCTTCCGCAGCCTTAGCCGCCTCTGGAGCTGCCGGGGCAGCCGGAGTCGCCGGGCCGGCCGGAGTCGCCGGGGCGGCCGGAGTCGCCGCGGACGGGTCGGCAGGCGCTGCCGTGCCACCAGGGGTCGCCGGGGTCGCCGCGGCCGGGTCGGACTGCGCCGGGGTGGGGTCCGGGGCCGGGGTTGCCGGGGGCTTGGCGGGGGTTTCCGCCGGGGTCTTGGGGTCGCTCATCGCCTCAGGCTCCTCAGGACGTGCGTCGCGTTCGCGCCGCGTCGCCCCGATGCTCGCACACTCCAGCGGGCACCGGGGCCACCACACCGCGTGGCAATTACAGCGTCGCGACGACCTCGATGGTCTCGGCGTCGGTCTTGGTCCAGACGATCTCGCCGACGATCCGGCCGGCGGCGCGCAGATCGGCCTCGGCCTGGGCCGCCAGTTCGAGCCGTTCGCCCGGGCCGGTGACCTCGATCTTGGCGACCTCGGTCTTCATCGAGACCTGGGCCGTCGACTTGGCGCCGCGGATCTTGCCGAGCACCTCACCGGCGGCGACCAGCACCTGCGGGTCGTGCGCGGTGACGGCGACGTCGACCTCCGGCTCGGGCCACGAGGACGTGTGGATCGACCCGTCCTGCCACCACGACCAGACCTCTTCGGTCGCGAAGGGCAGGTACGGCGCGAGCAGGCGGAGCTGGACCGACAGCGCGATGGCCAGGGCGGACTTTGCGGAAGCCGCCGCCGCCTCGCCGCGGCCGCCGTACGCCCGCTCCTTGACCAGTTCGACGTAGTCGTCGCAGAAGGTCCAGAAGAACCGCTCGGTGATTTCGAGCGCGCCGGTGTAGTCGTAGGCCTCGAAGGCGGCAGTGGCCTCGGTGATGGTCTGCCGCAGGCTCTGCAGCATCGCCAGGTCGACGGCCTCGGTCACCACAGTCGGGTTGGCCTCGGTGACGGCGGCCGGGTTCTCCTCGGTGGCGCCGAACGACAGCACGAACTTCGACGCGTTCAGGACCTTGATCGCAAGCCGGCGGCCGACCTTCATCTGCGACTCGTCGAACGGCGAGTCCATGCCCGGCCGGGCCATCGCGGCACGCCAGCGCACCGCGTCCGAACCGTACTTGTCGAGGATCTCCGAAGGCACGATCGCGTTGCCCTTGGACTTCGACATCTTCTTGCGATCGGGGTCGACGACAAAGCCGGAGACCATCGAGCGGGCCCACGGCAACGTGCCGTTCTCGAAGTGGGCCCGGACGACGCGGGAGAACAGCCAGGTGCGGATGATCTCGTGCGCGTGCGTGTTCAGGTCCATCGGGAAGGTGCGCTCGAACAGGTCGTTGTCCCGCTCCCAGCCGCAGACGATGTGCGGCGTGAGCGACGAGGTGGCCCAGGTGTCCATCACGTCCGGGTCCGCCTCGAAGCCACCGGGCTTACCGCGCTGGGACTCGTCGTAGCCGCTCGGGCACTGCGACGTCGGGTCGATTGGCAGATCGGCCTCGGACGGCATCAGCGGGTGGTCGTAGTCCGGCTCGCCGTCGTGGCCGATCGGGTACCACACCGGGAAGGGCACGCCGAAGAAGCGCTGGCGCGAGATCAGCCAGTCGCCGTTCAGGCCGTCGACCCAGTTCATGTACCGGTGCTTCATGTGCTCGGGGATCCAGCCGAGCTCGTCACCGCGCTCGAGGAACTCCGACTTCAGCTCGGCGTCGCGGCCGCCGTTGCGGATGTACCACTGGCGGGTGGAGACGATTTCGAGCGGCTTGTCGCCCTTCTCGAAGAAGTTCGTCATCCGGGTGGTCGGCTTGGGCTCGCCGTCCAGGTCGCCGCTCTCGCGCAGCTTCGCCACGATCAGCTCGCGCGCGCTGAAGATCGTTTTGCCCGCGAGTTCGCCGTACAGCTCGGAGCCTTCGAGCCATTCCGGGGTGTCGCGCAGCAGCCGGCCGTCGCGGCCGATGACGGTACGGACCGGCAGTTGCAGCTCACGCCACCACTGGACGTCGGTCAGGTCGCCGAAGGTGCAGCACATCGCGATACCCGCGCCCTTGTCCGGCTCGGCGGCGGCATGCGCGACGACCGGCACCTCGACACCGAACAGCGGCGAGCGGACCGTCGTACCGAACAGGGCCTGGTAGCGCTCGTCGTCCGGGTGCGCGATCAGCGCGACACAGGCGGGGATGAGCTCGGGCCGGGTGGTCTCGATGTAGATCGGGCCTTCCGGGCCGTGGAACGCGACGCGGTGGAAGGCGCCGGCATACTCCCGGGCCTCCAGCTCGGCCTGCGCGACGGCGGTCTGGAACGTGACGTCCCACATCGTCGGCGCCTCGGACAGGTACGCCTCGCCGCGGGCGAAGTTGCGCAGGAAGGCGCGTTGCGACGTGCGGCGCGAGTCGTCGGAGATGGTCGTGTAGAGATACGACCAGTCGACGCTGAGGCCGACCTGGCGCCACATCGCCTCGAAGGCCTGCTCGTCGATGTGGGTCAGCTCGCCACACAGCTCGACGAAGTTCTGCCGGCTGATCGAGACCTGCTTCTTCGCGTCGGGCTTGGCCGGCGGCGTGAAGTCAGGGTCATACGGCAGGGTCGGGTCGCAGCGGACGCCGTAGTAGTTCTGCACGCGGCGCTCGGTCGGCAGGCCGTTGTCGTCCCAGCCGATCGGGTAGAAGACCTTCTTGCCGCGCATGCGCTGGAACCGCGCCACCAGGTCGGTGTGGGTGTAGCTGAAGATGTGCCCGACGTGCAGCGACCCGGACACGGTCGGCGGCGGGGTGTCGATCGAGTAGACATCGGCCCGCTCGGCCGTCCGGTCGAAGGCGTAGGTCTGCCGCTCCTTCCATACCGCAGCCCATTTCTCCTCGAGGCCTTCGAGGGTGGGCTTGTCAGGAACGCGGGACGTCTCGGTCATGCATGCAATCCTAGTGCCCGTCAAGGGGTGCTTCGACCGCATTACTACAGTAGGTGCTCTCATGACGACCACCTCGTACGCCGACGTCTCGGCGCAGCTCCAGGCCCGCTGGCCGGAGAGCAAGATCTCGCCGACGCTGGAGCGGATCCAGCGCCTGGTCCAGCTGCTGGGCGACCCGCAGCAGGCCTACCCGGTCATCCACCTCACCGGCACCAACGGCAAGACCTCCACGGCGCGCATGATCGACTCGCTGTTGCGGTCGGCCGGCCTGCGTACCGGCCGGTTCACCAGCCCGCATCTGGAGAGCGTGCGCGAGCGGATCACGCTGGACGGTGAGCCGATCAGCGAGGAACGCTTTGTCGAGGCGTACGAAGAACTCGCGCCCTACCTGGAACTGGTCGACGCCGAGTTCGACGTACCGCTGTCGTTCTTCGAGGTGATCACGGCCATGGCCTTCGCGGTGTTCGCGGACTCGCCGGTCGACGTGGCCGTGATCGAGGTCGGCCTCGGCGGCACCTGGGACTGCACGAACGTCGCCGACGGCACGGTTGCCGTGATCACCCCGATCGACGTGGACCACAGCCACCTGCTCGGCGACGATCCGGTCGGAATCGCGGGGGAGAAGGCCGGCATCATCAAGGCCGGGGCCACCGCGGTGATGGCCCAACAGACCGTCGAGGTGTTCGAAGTACTCATGGGCCGTTCCGCCGAGGTCGGCGCCACCATCGCCCGCGAAGGCCTCGAGTTCGGCGTACTGGCTCGCGAGGTCGCGGTCGGCGGCCAGCTGCTCCGGCTGCGCGGCCTCGGCGCGGAGTACGAGGACGTCTTCGTGCCGCTGCACGGGGAGTACCAGGCCCACAACGCTGCGACGGCTCTCGCGGCGGTCGAAGCCTTCCTGGGCGCCGGGGCGCAGGACGATCGGCTCGACCTCGACATGATCCGCAACGGCTTCAACGAGGTCACCTCGCCCGGACGGCTCGAGGTGATCCGCCGCAGCCCGACCGTGCTGGTGGACGCGGCGCACAACCCGCATGGCGCGAAGGCGACCGCCGAGGCGGTGTCCGAGGCCTTCGCGTTCGCGCCGCTGATCGGCGTGGTCGGGGTGATGCGGGACAAGGACGTGTACGGCGTACTCGAGGCGTACGAGCCGATCATGGAGACGATCGTCTGCAGCCAGAACTCGACCCCGCGGGCGATGTCGGCCCGCGAACTCGGCGAAATCGCGATGGAGGTCTTCGGCGAGGACCGCGTCCTGGTCGAACCGCGCCTGGACAACGCGATCAGCGAGGCGGTCCGGCTGGCCGAGGAGAACTCCCCGATGGGCAGCGGCGGCGTACTCATCACCGGCTCGGTCATCACCGCCGGCGAGGCCCGCCACCTGCTGAAGGGATCCAAGCGATGAGGTCCCTGGCGGCGATCGTGCTGACCTTCGAGGCCATCGTGCTGGCCCTTGTCACCCCGGTGATGATCTCGGTCGCGGACATCTCCAAGGGTGTGTCCCTGGCCGTCTGCCTCGGTCTGGCGCTGTTCACCCTGATCGCGGCCGGGTTGCTGCGCTACAAGGCGGGTTACGTACTCGGCTGGATCGTGCAGGTAGGCGCGGTCGGCCTCGGCTTCATCGTCCCGGTCATGTTCGTGCTCGGCCTGGCCTTCGCCTCCTTCTGGGTAATGGCCATCAAGCTGGGCCGCCGCATCGACGAAGCCAAAGCCGCCAACGCCGCCGCCACCACCGACCCGGCCTAACCCGCCATCTCGCCCGGGTGGCAACAGCACGCCCCACGCTTACGCCGATGCGTCCGCATTCGCCTGCACTACGCATTCGCCCGCCCGCCCTCCGTACGACGGCCTGCCCCGGTCGCCTAGCCAGGCGGCCCAGGTCAACCCTTGATCACTGGCGACCTACCCCGCGCCCCGCGGCCCGCGCCTCGCGGCCCTGGCGACTTCCCCGCGTCTCGCGGGCCCCGGCCGCAGGTCGACCGGGTCACGCGCCGCACTCGGTCGCTGGCGGGGGTTTCCGTCTGCCGGTGGCGAAGGTCGACCCCTGAAGCAGGGGGTCGACGTGCCAAATCTGAAGAGGGGTCCACCCCCCATTCCGACGGTCGACCGTCGGAATAAGGGCCGGGATCCGGCATGCGCGGCCAGGCGTCGCGCGGCGCACGCAGGTCCGTGGGTGGCGGGTCGCCGGAGGCAGGGGAAAAAGCACCTGCCGCGGCCCCGAGACGGGTCGCGGCAGGTGCGGTTGAGTGGGTTGGTCAGCGGATTTTGCCGATGTAGCGGTAGGACGAGGCGATCGTCTGGTAGGGGGAGCGGTAGTGCAGGCGCAGTTCCTGGCCGGTCACCTTCGCGTGGTTGATCTGGATCAGGAAGTACCCGTTGGCGTGGGTGCTCTTGTTCTCCACCAGGATGGTTCGCCAGGCTCCCTTGGCTCCGCCGCTGCGGGCCTGGAGCATGAGGGTCTGGTCCTTCAGGCCGACGATGCCGTGGGTGCTGGCGAGGGCGCGGAGGTGGCCGGTGACGCCGAGTTGGCGTTCGCCGAGCCTGACGGTGCGGTTACCGGGCTTTGTGACGACCCACTGGTTACCCGTCTTCCTCGACTGGCTCAGCTTGTTGAGCATGGCGCGGCCTTCGTTCCCGCGCTCGCCGGACTTCATGCGGCTCAGGAGGACGTTGTACCGGACGTCGTGGTGCTTGTTGTTGACAACCGTCAGGTACGACGCGCGCAGCACGCGGATGCTGGCGTTGCTGATCGGCTTGACCGCCAGCTTTCCGCCCAGGCCGACCGCGACCTGGCGGACCTTCCACACACCGGTGTCCTTGAGGCCGATCGGATGCGACGCGTTCAGCCAGCCCTGGAGCTCTCCGTCGGCGGTGCGCGTGATGAAGTACGCCGCCGGAACGTTCCGGTAGGCGCTACCGTCGGCCTTGCTGATGCCGAAGGTCGTCACCGCGCCCTTGCAGACGTGTGGCGCGTTGATGGCTGAGACGGACAAGCCTTGGTTCAGGATCAGCCGTTGATGCATCGACACCACTTTGTGGTTGAGCTCAGCGCCGGATTCGCCCACCGCGGTGGTGGAGACGTTGTACCGCGGATAGCCGATCACGTGCTGGCCGTTGGTGCCGTGGAAGCGCACGTTCTTGACGCTGTCCAGGCAGGCCTGGGCCGAGGGCGCCGGGGCCGCGACAGCCGAGCCCGCCGTACGGGCTGAACCCGCCGAGCCTGTCGCGTGGGCCGGGGCGGCGGCGAACGCGCCGGCGCCGGCCAGCGCGATCGCAGCGGCGATCGCACCTGTGCGCCGCCCTGTGGTTCCGATCATGGAGGACCTCCGTGAGTTGGCAGTTGACGACTGCAAGACGGAAGCCCGCGAACAAAAGGTTGCCCGGCCCCGGAAGAAGTTTTCCGGAGCCGGGCAGGTGGAACGCGGATCAGTGCGCGCTGACGCTCACGTTGGGGGAGATGCTGGCGACGTTCCAGGAGTCCGCCGCGGTGAACAGCCGCAGGATGTGCGTGCCCTTGGTGGCCGGCTTGAAGTACGTCGTGTACTTGCCGCTGGTCGTACCAACCGCGACGAGGTTGACGAACTGGCTGCCGTTCCAGCGCTGCAGGTAGACCTTCTGGCCGTTGGCCGCGGGGAAGACCGTGCCGGTGACCTTCACGTACTGGCCGACCGCCGGGGTGCTGTCGCTGACAGTCCGGGTGATCTTGCGCCGTACGTTCACGATCTGCGGTGCGGAACTGGCGTTGTTGTACGACTTGCAGGTCACGCGGCCGTTGTACCAGGCGTCGATCGTGCGGTTGCTGGTCGCGGTATAGGTGACGGACGACTTACCGGTCGAACCGGCGACGGTGCTCAGGTTGGTGAAGGTGTTGGCCGGCGTCCGCAGCGACACAGTTCGGTTGCCCGGTACGCCGACCATGGCCGAGGTGGCGGTGGAGGCGAGCAGTTGGTGGTTGATGGTCACGCGGGTGCCGGCGGTGACCACCCGCGGCGCGGGCGGTGCGGTGAAGCGGGTGGCCCAGACCGCGGCGTACCGGCGCCACGGCTTACCGGCCTTGTCGTACAGGATCCAGGTGCCGGCGTCGTCAGGACCGTAGCTGTAGGTGTCGTTGCCATAGGCAATCGTGGGGCTGCCCCCGGAAGCGTGGCCGAAGTTGAACGTGACGGTGTGCTTCTTCGATCCGTCCGGCCGGCTCACGAACCGCTGACTGGGCGGGTCGCTGGGCGCCTCGCCGTCTTGCGCCCAGAAGGTCAGGTACATCTTCGACGAAGTCTGCGTGTTCGAGATCGCGTAGTTGATTACGTAGCCCTTCCCCATCGCACCTTCCATGCACGGCAGCTCCGCCTGCGAGGCCTGCAGAGCTTGCGGGGTCTGCAGAGCGTGGGGGGACGCCTGCGCGGGCGCGACCGTGCCGAGGGTCGTGGCGGCCAGCACGGCGGCGGCGCTGGTGGCGAGCAGTCGGGTACGGGTTTTCACGGCAAGTTCCTCCGAGATCGATTGAGCGCGAAGTGCGCGCCTTCACCAGCAACGATGCGCACGATCGGCGATTGGTTGCGGCGAACGTGCGAGCCGGTCGCATCCCAGTCCGCTCACAACGTGCTCACCCGCTAGGCTGACCGTCCCAGCCAGTTCCGCCCGAACACCCGGAGAGAGTGACATGTCGCAGCGCACCCTGGTACTGCTCAAGCCCGACGCCGTGCGGCGTGGCCTGGTCGGTGAGATCCTCGGCCGGTTCGAGGCGAAGGGCCTGAGCCTGGTCGCGATGGAACTGCGCACGATCGACGCCGAGCAGGCGGACCAGCACTACGCCGAACACGTCGAGCGGGACTTCTACCCGCCGCTGCGCACCTTCGTCACCAGCGGGCCGTTGGTCGCCCTGGTGCTCGAGGGCGACGAGGCGGTCGAGGTGGTTCGCGGGCTGAACGGCGCCACCGACGGGCGCAAGGCGGCTCCGGGCACGATCCGTGGCGACTTGTCGCTGTCGAACCGCGAGAACCTGGTGCACGGTTCCGACTCCCCGGAGTCCGCCGAGCGCGAGATCAAGCTCTGGTTCCCCGACCTGCCTTGAGCTACAGGACGAGCCCGAGCCACTTGTAGGCCGGGGAGATCGTCTCCATCGGCTGATCGAAGACCGCCCGCACGTCGTACTTCCAGAACTCCTTCGTGGTGCTGAAGTTCCAGTGCCCCCTGGAGTCCGTCACGGTCTCTCCGACCATCTTGTACGGCGCGGAGGTGTCCGAGCGCGGGCGTACTTCGATCCAGATCTGCCTACCGGCCGGAAGTGGCGACAGGCCGCCCACGGAGTTGTAGGCCTTCAACGTCCCCGACGCGGTGAAGCCCGTCGAGTCGTTCGGTACGACCGTCCCCGCTAGTACGGCGGCCCGGCGTACCAAGGCGGTCGAAGGCGAGTCCGTCAGGGTGTAGCTCTTCACGACGGTCTGGCCGTTCATAGTCACCGCCAGCTGGCGGACGCGCCAACGGCCGGTGTCAGCCCATCCCATCGGGTGCGAGGCGACGACGTAGGCCTGACCCGGCTCCGGTACGGCGTTGACGTTGCGGACGCTGGAGCCGTCGTACCGGCTGATAGCGATCGAAACCCAGGCGTCACCGCACTGGCCGCCCTCGATGTCGTGAGCGCGTACCTTGAGCGTTCGGTGCTTCAGGTCCAACGTGAGCATTCCGCGATTTCCGAACGCCACATGCTGGTTCAACGACTCCAGGCAATCCCTAGCGGTTGGAGCCGTCGCAGCGGCCGGTAGAGCCCCGACGACGGGTAAGAGGGCAGCAAGCGGTAAAGCGAGCACTGAGAACTTCATGATGGTTCCTCCCCTGAGCAAGCGCTGTCCACCAACGAGTCCTGGCAGGGCCGGCTGGTTGCATCCGGTCTCAGGGCGCTGCAGGTCACCGTCGAGGTCCAGTCGCCGCCTGGGGGTCGGCGCGGGGCGGTGCTACGCCGGCAGATTGCCGGTGTCGATCACGTGGCGGGCGATATCGCGCAAGCGCTGGTTGCGGTCTTGGGAGTAGCGCTGCAGGACTGTGAAGGCCTGGATGGAGTCGATCTTGTAGCGCTCCATCAGCCGTCCGACGGCTTGGCCGACCTCTTTGCGCGAGTCGACGGCTAGGTTCAGGTTGGCCTCGACCTGGGCGGTGCAGACCGCGATCGAAGCATGCAGTGCGAGCAGTTGAGCTGCTTCGAGATCGCCCTCATGGAAGACGAACGGCGTCGTCGAAACCAGGTTCAAGACGCCGCTGGCGGCGTGTCCGGCGAACAGCCGGATCGCCAGCGCACTGCGGATTCCGTTGGCGGCCGCGGTCGGTGCCCATTTCGGCCACCGGTCGTCCGTTGCGGTGTCCTTCACGAGTACGTTGGCGTCACCGGTGATGGCCAGGAGGCTTGGCCCCTCGCCGAGATCGATCTGCAACTGGTCCGCGACAGTGATCAGCGAGTCTGTCGCTGCCAACGTCTCGGCCCGCTGGCGGCGCATCAGCATGACTGAGGCGTGGTCGTAGTGAAGCGCCTCGACGGCGAACTCCAGCACTGTTTCGACGGTGGCCAGCACACCCGTCTGGTTGTGCAGGTTCATCGCCAGGTTGCCGAAGTCCCCGGCTTGCTCGGTCATTGGTTTTTCTCCCACCGTCAGGCACACCAAATAGCCCCGGAGCCGGACTCTGGACCCACGCGGAAGTCCGATCCTAAACCGCTGAGCGGATTCGCAGCCGCACCATCGCGGTCGGCGGCGCCCGATCTCGCCCTGCCGCCCTCGGCCAGCTGCCGCACCGGAACAGGCTTCCGCCTTGAGAACCCAGTCATTCGGACCTCGGCAGATAACCTCGGCGGCGGTCGTTCGTTGACCTTCTCGGTTCGGTAACGAGGCCCGAACCCCGGGCAACTCCAGTGCGTAGTCGGTCGGATACGATTCGTGAGCGGCTGCCGGTGACGTGTCGGTCGCCGGGCAGCGGGCGTGGCGCGTCTAGCCTGAGGATCGAAGCAATCGGCGGGGAGGCGGCAGCGCGATGGCGAACAGCATGCTCGGCCGCGACATGGCGGTGGATCTGGGCACGGCGAACACACTGGTCTACGTGCGTGGCCGTGGTGTCGTGCTGAACGAGCCGTCCGTGGTCGCGACCCGAACGGACGAACCACGCGAGGCGGTCGCCTTCGGGCACGAGGCCAAGAAGATGATCGGCCGGACCCCGGGCAACATCACCGCGATCCGGCCGTTGAAGGACGGCGTGATCGCCGACTTCGACGCCGCCGAGCAGATGCTGCGCTACTTCATCCAGCGCGTGCACCGCCGCCGGTACTTCGCCAAGCCGCGGATCGTCGTCTGCGTGCCCTCGGGTATCACCGCGGTCGAGCAGCGTGCCGTGCGCGACGCGGGCTACATGGCCGGCGCCCGCAAGGTCTACATCATCGAAGAGCCGATGGCAGCCGCGCTCGGGTCGAACCTCGAGGTTCGCGACGCCACCGGCAACATGGTCGTCGACGTCGGCGGCGGTACCACCGAGGTCGCGGTGATCTCGTTCGGCGGCATCGTCACCAGCCAGTCGATCCGGGTCGGCGGCGACGCCATCGACAAGGCGATCCAGACGTACTGCAAGAAGGAGTACTCGCTGATGCTCGGCGAGGCAACCTCCGAGCAGATCAAGATGACCATCGGTTCGGCCTTTCCGGCCCGCGAGGAACCGACCGCCGAGATCCGCGGCCGGGACATGGTGTCCGGGCTGCCGCGCACGGTGAAGGTCTCCGCGGCCGACATCCGCAAGGCGATCGAGGAGCCGATCTCGTCGATCATCGACGCGGTCAAGGCCACTTTGGACAAGACGCCGCCCGAGCTGGCCGGTGACATCGTCGACCGGGGCATCGTGCTCACCGGTGGCGGTGCGCTGCTGCAGGGCCTGGACGAGCGCCTGCGGCACGAGACCGGTATCCCGATCCATGTCGCGGACAACCCACTCGACGCCGTCGTGCTCGGCGCCGGCAAGTGCGTGGACAACATCGAGACGCTGCAACGCATCCTCGTCACCGACCGCCGCTAGCCCTGGGGACCGACGAATGCTGAAAGATCTCGGCGCACCACCCACCCGGGGTGTGGTCCGGTCCGCAGGCCTGCCCAAGGACATCCGCCGCCGCCGTACCGTGCTCGCCCTGGTCGTGCTCGCCTCGCTGACCCTGATGATTCTCGACGCGCGCCGTTCGGCCGGTTCGCCGATCGACCCGTTGCGGGACACCGCCGCCGGCATCTTCGGCCCGCTGCAGGCCGGCGCGACGTCTGCTCGCGAACCGGTGGACGACCTGAAGGCCAAGTTCGCCGACGCGGACCGGCTGACCGCGGAGAACGAGCGCCTCCGCGCGGAGAACAGCCGCCTGACCGCACAGCTTCGCGGCAGCAACTACGCCCGCAGCCGGGCCGTCGAACTCGACAAGCTGCTGCGGGTGGCGAGCAGCGTCGGCTACCAGATCGCGCCCGCGCGGGTGATCGCGATCGGCCCGGCGCAGGGGTTCGGCCAGACCATCACGATCGACGCCGGTACGGCGGACGGCGTGCGGGCGGATCTGACCGTGCTGAACGGCGACGGCCTGATCGGCCGGGTCGTGCGCGCCAGCGCCGCCACCGCGACGGTCCTGCTGATCGGCGATCGCGGTTCGACCGTCGGCGGCCGCCTCGACACCACCCAGGCCCTCGGCTTTGTCACCGGCCGCGGGGAGATCGGCTCGCAGGCCACCTTGGAGTACCGCCTCGTCGACATCAAGGCCCGTCCCAAGGTCGGCGCGCGCATTCTGACCTGGGGCTCGCGCGGCAACGCGCCGTACGTGCCGGGCGTTCCGATCGGCTACATCGCCTCGGTCGGCTCGGTGGCCGGAACGTTCGGCACCACCGCCACTATTCGCCCGTACGTCGATGCCGGCCGGCTGGACACCGTCGGTGTGGTCGTCGGGCCCACCGCCCGAGGCCCGCGCCGGCCGCTGCCGGGGCCGCGCTGATGACCGGCCTGCGGCTCGGGCTCGCCGCCTTGCTCCTGACGATCGCGGTGACCCTGCAACTCTCGACTTTTCCGCATCTGGCCATCGCGGGTGTGACGTGTGACGTCGCGCTGGTGGTCGTGCTCGCGCTCGGGCTCGCCCGCGGACCGGAATTCGGCGCGATCGCGGGATTCGCGGGCGGGCTGCTGCTGGATCTCGCGCCACCCGCCGACCACACCGCCGGCCGCTGGGCGCTCGCGCTGGCCCTCGCCGGGTATGTCGCAGGCCTGGCCCGGCGCGAAAGCTTTGTCGGCCCGTGGGCGACCGCCGTCACGGTGGTGGTCTGTACCGCCCTGTCACTGACGGTTTTCACCGCGACCGGCTCGTTGCTGCATGACCCATCGGTCGACTGGTCGACGTTCGGTGAGCGGCTCGGTATCGCGACCGGCTACGACCTGCTCGCCGCCGTGCTGGTGATTCCGTTGGTGCTCTGGCTGATGCGCCTGGTGGTTCCGCCCGGCGAGCGGCGAAGGGTGCTGTCATGAGCAGTTACAACCCCGCGCCGGAGCGACCGCGGCTGCGCCTGTTCGTGATCCGGGTGCTGATCTTCTCCTTGCTGCTCACGCTGTTCGCCCGGCTCTGGTGGCTCCAGGTGATGATCGGCGACGACTACGCCGACGCGGCCGACCAGAACCGCGTTCGCGAGGTGCTCACCCCGGCGGCCCGCGGCAACATCGTCGACTCCTCCGGCCGGACCCTGGTCGGCAACCGCGTCTCGCTTGTCATCACCGTGGACCGGACCATCCTGGTCAAGCTGCCCGAGGCCCAGGCCACGCAGGTACTGACCCGCCTCGCGAAGGTGCTCGGCCAGACCCCTGCCGAGCTCACCGCCCGGACGAAACTGTGCGGAGAGCCCGGCGCGAGCCGCCCGCCGATCTGCTGGAACGGTTCGCCGTACCAGCCGATCCCGGTGGCGAAGGACGTCAGCGAGCAGGTCGCGATCGCGATCATGGAGCACCGCGAGGATTTCCCCGGCGTCAACGCGGAGTCCGCCGCGCTGCGGGCCTACCCCGCGCCGTACAAGGTGAACGCGGCACACCTGCTCGGCTATCTGTCCCCGATCACCACCGGCGAACTCGACGAGATGAAGGCGGCCGGCCAGGACCCCCTCACGCACCGATCGGACCTCGTCGGCCGGGCCGGCGTCGAACGCACGTACGACGCGATGCTGCGCGGAACGCCCGGCGTGAAGAGCGTGACCGTGGACAGCGTGGGCCTCACCACCGGCATCGCCAAGCAGACCGCGCCTGTTCCCGGTTCGACCCTGGTGACGAGTATCGACGCCCGCATCCAGGCCACGGTCGAGCGCGAGCTGCACGCCGCGATGCTCGCCGCGCGCAAGCAGTACGACAAGAACACCCGCCGCAAGTACATCGCGGACTCCGGTGCCGCGGTGGTGATGGACGTGAAAACCGGTCAGATCGTCGCGATGGCCAGCCAGCCGACGTACGACCCGGGTGTTTGGGTCGGCGGGATCAGCCAGCGCGAGCTGGACGGCCTGTACTCACCAAAGGCTGGTACGCCGCTGCTGTCGCGCGCGTTGCAGGGCCAGTTCGCGCCCGCGTCGACGTTCAAGCCGATCACCACGGCCGCCGCGGTCCACGCGGGCTATTCGCTGAAGAGCCGGCTGGACTGTTCGTCGTACTTCGAGGTCGGTAATCGCCGGTTCAAGAACTACGAGTCCGCGTCGTACGGGCGGATCGGGTTCGACCGGGCGCTGGCGATCTCGTGCGACACCTTCTACTACCGGATCGCGTACGACCTGTGGCTGCGCGCGGGCGGCAACTCCGGTGACGTCAACGCGAAAGACCCGATGGTCGACATGGCCAAGGCTTTCGGGCTCGGCCGCCCGACCGGTATCGACCTCCCGGGGGAGGCCTCGGGCCGGGTCGCCGATCGCAAGTGGAAGAAGGAGTACTACGACGCGCAGAAGGACTACTACTGCAAGATGGCGGCCAATCCCGAACCGGGCACGTCCGCCTTCCTGAAGCAGTTCTCGCGCGAGTTCTGCGTCGACGGCTGGCGGTATCGCGCCGGCGACGCGGTCAACTTCTCCATCGGGCAAGGCGATACCACCATCACCCCGTTGCAGCTGGCAATGATGTACTCCGCGCTGGCCAACGGCGGCACCCTCTGGGAACCCCGCGTCGCGAAGCGCCTCGTCGGCCCGGGCGGCAAGGTCAAGACCGTCCCGCCGAAGTCCTCCGGCCGGTTGCCGGTCTCGCCGTCCGTCCTGGCGTACATGGACAAGGCGCTCAAGGAGACCACCCGGTCCGGAACGGCCGCATGGAAGTTCGTCGGCTTCCCGCTGGACAAGGTCCCGGTCCGTGCCAAGACCGGTACGGCCGAGGTCTACGGCAAACAGACCACCTCCTGGCTCGCGACGTACACCGATCGCTACGCCGTCGTGATGATGCTGTCCCAGGCCGGTTCCGGCTCCGGCGGTTCCGGTACGGCGGTTCGCCACATCTGGGAGAGCCTCTACAACATCAAACCCCCGGCGCGTAAGCCATGAGCCTGCTGACCGGTTCGAGGCCTTCGCGGCTGGATCGTCGTTCCACCTTGTGGCAGGCGGATTGGCTGCTCGTCTTGGCGGTGGGCGCCTTGTCGGCGGTAGGCGCGATGCTGATCTGGTCCGCCACGTTCCAGCGCGACACCCTTACCGGTGGCGACCAGTACGAGTTCCTCCTGCGGCACCTGATGAACTTCGGCATCGGCCTGGTACTGGCCATCGTCGCCGCCATCACCCCGCACCGCTGGGTCCGCATCCTGGCCCCCTTCGTGTACGTCGGTTCGATGCTCGGGCTGATCCTCGTCCTGGTCCCCGGCGTAGGCGCCGTCGTGAACGGCTCCCGCTCCTGGATCCACATGCCCGGGTTGTCGATGCAGCCAAGCGAGTTCGCCAAACTGGCGGTGATCGTCGGCATGGCCCTGCTGATCGCCGAAAAAGGCGAAGCGAACCACCGCGACGAAGCCCGCACGATCGACGTCGCCCAGGCCCTCGCACTCGCCGCCATCCCGGTCGCCCTGGTCGTCCTGCAACCAGACCTCGGCACGGTGATGGTGCTCGGCGCCCTGGTGTTCGGCATCATCGCCGTATCGGGCGTCTCCAAGCGCTGGCTGATCGGCCTGGTCCTGGTCGCGGTCACCACCGCCGTACTGGCGATCGAGCTGCACGTCCTGAAGGACTACCAACTCGCCCGCTTCGCCGCCTTCGCCGACCCCTCACAAGACCCCCGCGGCATCGGCTACAACGTGAACCAGGCCCGCATCGCCATCGGCAACGGCGGCGTCTTCGGCCAAGGCCTCTTCCACGGTTCGCAAACCCAGAACGCCTTCGTCCCCGAACAACACACCGACTTCGTCTTCACCGTCGCCGGCGAAGAACTCGGCCTGATCGGCGCGGGCGGCATCATCGCGCTCTTCGCCATCGTCTTGTGGCGAGGCCTCCGAATCGCCGTGAACGCCCGCGACGCCTTCGGCCGCCTCGTGGCCACCGGCATAGTCTGCTGGTTCGGCTTCCAGGCCTTCGAAAACATCGGCATGACCCTCGGCATCATGCCCGTAACGGGTTTGCCGCTGCCGTTCGTCTCGTACGGCGGCTCATCCATGTTCTCCGGCCTACTAGCCGTAGGCCTCCTCCAGAACATCCACCTCCGCAGCAACTCCTTCTAACGCCACTACCGGCTTTTGGTGTCCCCACTGCCGAGTTTTTGCGCGACTACCCGGTTGCAGCCAGGCAGTCGCGCAAAAACTCGGCAGCGAACCACCTCCACCACGACGGCCAGCGGCTGTACGGCGCGTGCCCGAGCCAACCGGATCAGCGGACGCCGATCGCCCGCCGAGGGCAACCCCGACAAGCGGGACGCGGATCGCCGAACGGATGGACCTGGCACTCGCCTGGTGGCGGGCCGCGCCTCCACGGGACCAGGCGACGCAACCGGTCCCACCTCACCCGTCCCCCTGATAGCCCGCCCGACAATTCGAAAGACCCAGGGGGACGGGTGCCCACGCGTCCACCGGCTCGGTGGTTCAGCGCGGACGTAGACGACGATTCGTCCGACTTCGCCCGCCTAGGTGGATGACCACAGCGAGCCGCAGTACGCAGGGGCGAGCGAATCCAGACGAACTGACGCAGTGGGGGCTCGCCGCAGTACCAGCCTCGTACCGAAGGTGGCTAAACGGTGGGCTGGATGCGGCCCACGGGGCTGCCGCCAGAAAGGACGGCGACAGTGGTGAGGGAATGCGCGGGCGTCATGTCTAGCCCGACGGTGGAGAGAAGGGTCAGGGCCAGGGCCGTCGTGATTCGAGGGCTTCCGTCGATCACCTTCAGCGCCACCGAATACCCCTCCGGCGACGCCATCGCCAGGACTCCCTCGGCGCCGCCCTTGGCGAGGAAGCCGGGGAGGAGGCGCATCACCTCCGTGTTCGCATGCCCGGTACCACCCACCAGCTCGGGATGAGCCCGCATGGCCGCAGCCACCCGCCCCTCCGGCGTACCGGACGACGCGACAGCGAGCCGCCCGAACGCGCGAGCCAACCCCCGCAGCGATACGTCGTACAACGGCGTCCCGCACCCGTCACCCGCGACCACCGACGCGGTATGCCCCGTCAACCGCCCGAGCTCCGCCGCAACCACTTTCTGCACGTACGACCCCGGCGACAGATACCCCGCCGGACCATTGCCCGAAGCCACCATCGCGGCCAGCATCGCGGCGTGCTTGCCCGAGCAGTTCATCAAGATCCGCTCCGGCCCACCAAACGCCTGGATCAGCCCGAACCGAGCCGCCTCGTTCTCCGGCCAATCCGGCGGACACTCCAGCGCGTCCTCGCCCAGATCCACCGACGCCAAGATCTCCCGTACGACCAGCACGTGCTGGTCTTCCCCGGTGTGACTCCCAGCCGCCACAGCCGTCTGTCGCTGGTCGAGCTTGGCTCCGGCCACAAGACTTCCGACCGCCTGCAGAGGCTTGGCCGTCGACCGAGGCAGCACCAACCCGTCAACGTCCCCCAACGCGCACAACACCTCGCCGGCTGGAGAAAGCACAACGGCGATCCCGAAGTGCCGGCTCTCCACGAACCCGCTGCGAACGACCTCCGCCAACTGCACAACGGCCTCAAGACCAGGCACACCAAGGCTCCCCATGCGCGCCAGCCTAGGGCCCACCCAGCGCGAGCGAAGCTAAGGTATTCGGTATGGCTTTGAACTACCTGGCAACCGGTCCTTCGAACGCTCCCGTTGTCCTTCTCGGTTCCGCCCTCGGGACGACCCACCTGCTCTGGCAGGCGCAAGTAGACGCATTGGCCGGGCGGTTCCGGGTAGTGGCCTTCGACCACCTCGGGCACGGCGGCTCGGAGACACCGCCTGGGCCGTACAAGATGGCTGATCTCGGTGGAGCGATCCTCGAGCTAATGGACCACCTCGGCGTGCAGCAGGCGTCGTACGCCGGAATCTCGATCGGTGGCATGGTCGGCCTCTGGCTCGCGCAGAACGCGCCTGAGCGGTTCAAGGCCTTCGCGCTCCTGTGCGCGCCTGCCGTGGCTGGTGGCTCTCCGCAGATGTGGACCGAGCGTGCCGAGCTGGTGCGGACCAAGGGCACTGAGGCCGTCGCGGACGCCGCCATCGGCCGGTGGTTCCTCCCGGACTTCGCGAAGGCCAGCCCGGGTCTAGTCGCTGCTGTCCGCCACCAGGTGGTGAACACCCCCGACGAGGGGTACGCCGCCTGCTGCGAGGCCATCGGCGCGATGGACTTGCGCGACGGGCTGGCCTCGATCGACGTACCGACCCTGCTGATCGCGGCAGACCAGGACGAGTCCGTACCGGCCGACGCCGTACGAGCCGTTGCGGACGCGATTCCAGGCTCCCAGTTCGAGCTGATCGAGAACTCGGCCCACCTGATCAACCTGGCCCACCCCGAGCACCTCACCACGCTGCTGGCCCACCACCTGCGCTGAACGGTGGTGGTGGTAATAGCGGTAGAGCGCGGGGGTTAGGCTGGTGGGGTTTCTGTTGCCGGGTGGAAGTTCCTCTTTGATGACTGTTGAATCCCTGTTCCCTCGCCTGGAGCCGCTGCTGCCGACGGTGCAGAAGCCGATCCAGTACGTCGGCGGTGAGCTCAACTCGGTCAGTAAGGACTGGGACGCGGCGACCGTGCGCTGGGCGCTGATGTATCCCGACGCCTACGAGGTCGGTCTGCCGAACCAGGGCGTCCAGATTCTGTACGAGGTGCTCAACGAGCGGGACTGGATCCTGGCCGAGCGGACCTACGCGGTCTGGCCGGACATGGAGAAGGTTCTCCGCGACAACGAGATCCCGCAGTTCACGCTGGACAGCCACCGCCCGGTGCGGGCGTTCGACGTGTTCGGCATCTCGTTCTCCACCGAGCTCGGCTATACGAACATGCTGACCGCGCTCGACCTGGCCGGCATCCCGCTGTACGCCGTGGACCGCGGCGACGACGATCCGATCGTGCTGACCGGTGGTCACTCCGCGTTCAACCCGGAGCCGATCGCGGACTTCATCGACGCGGCCGTGCTCGGTGACGGCGAAGAGATCGTGCTGGCCATCTCGGAGGTCATCCGGGAATGGAAGGACGAGGGCCGTCCCGGCGGGCGTGACGAGCTGCTGATGCGCCTCGCGGCGTCGGGTGGCGTCTACGTGCCGAAGTTCTTCACCGTCGAGTACCTGCCCGATGGCCGGATCAAGCGCGTCGCGCCGAACCGCCCGGGTGTGCCGTGGCGGACCGCGAAGCACACCGTGATGGACCTCGACGCCTGGCCGTACCCGCGCAAGCCGCTGGTGCCGCTGGCCGAGACCGTGCACGAGCGCTACTCGGTCGAGATCTTCCGCGGTTGTACGCGCGGCTGCCGGTTCTGCCAGGCGGGCATGATCACCCGGCCGGTGCGCGAGCGCAGCATCACCACGATCGGCGACATGATCGAGAACGGCCTCAAGCAGTCCGGGTTCGAGGAGGTCGGCCTGCTGTCGCTTTCCAGCGCCGACCACTCCGAGATCGCGGAGGTCGCCAAGGGCCTCGGCGATCGGTATGAGGGCAGCAACGTGTCGCTGTCGCTGCCGTCCACCCGGGTCGACGCGTTCAACATCACGCTGGCCAACGAGTTCTCCCGCAATGGCCGGCGCTCGGGTCTGACGTTCGCCCCCGAGGGCGGTTCGGACCGGATGCGCAAGGTGATCAATAAGATGGTCACCGAGGAAGACCTGATCAACACCGTCGCCGCGGCGTACAGCCACGGCTGGCGCCAGGTGAAGCTGTACTTCATGTGCGGTCTGCCCACCGAGACCGACGAGGACGTGCTGGCCATCGCCGATCTCGCCAAGCGCGTGATCCAGACCGGCCGCGAGGTCTCCGGCCGCCGGGATATTCGTTGCACGGTGTCGATCGGCGGATTCGTGCCGAAGCCGCACACGCCGTTCCAGTGGGCCTCGCAGCTCGACGCCGAGGGTACCGACGCGCGGCTGGCCAAGCTCCGCGACGCCCTGCGCAGCGAGAAGCAGTACGCGAAGGCCATCGGTTTCCGGTACCACGACGGCAAGCCCGGCATCATCGAAGGCCTGCTGTCGCGCGGTGACCGCCGGGTCGGCCGCGTGATCGAGCAGGTCTGGCGCGACGGCGGCCGGTTCGACGGCTGGAGCGAGCACTTCTCGTACGACAAGTGGGTCGCCGCCACCGAGACCGCGCTGGCCGGCGAGCCGGTCGATCTCGCCTGGTACACGACGCGTGAGCGGGAGTACGCCGAGGTCCTGCCCTGGGACCACCTGGATTCCGGCCTCGACCGGGACTGGCTGTGGGAGGACTGGCAGGACGCGCTCGAGCCCGACGGTGGCATCGAGGTCGAGGACTGCCGCTGGACCCCGTGCTTCGACTGCGGCGTCTGCCCGCAGATGGGCACCGAGATCCAGATCGGCCCCACCGGCAAAAAGCTCCTGCCGCTCTCGGTCGTCTGACCCTCAGCTGTTTAGAGGGTCTGCTGCCAGTTGGTGCGTTGCGCCACCGGGCGGAAGCCGAGGTACTTGTTGACGGCGATCATCGGGCCGTTCTCCACCGCGTTCCAGGTGTGCAGCACGGCCGGGTGATCCAGCTCGGCCTGCAATGACCGCAGGTTCGGGATCTTCACGCCCATGCCGAGGCGCCGGCCGCGGTGCTCGGGCCGGACTAGCGTGTCCCACTGGTACAGGCGTTCCGGATTGCCCGCGGCCCCGCCCATCTGGGTGTACGCCGCCAGGGTGCCGTCGGGCGCGATGGCTGCCGTGGTGTGGCAGAACCGGCCCTGCTCGAGCCGTCGTTCTTCGGCCTGGCGGATCCGCTCCGGCGTCCAGCGCATCGGTTCTCGATCCAGCTCGCCCATCGGAACCTCCTCGCCCATCACGCTCAACGCGTCGGCGAACTGCTCGATCCACTCGTCCGGGGTGTGCTCGCGCCACTGCACCAACCGGTACTCGTCGTGCTGCCCGGCGATCCGCGCTTCCAGCTCGTCGAGCCGCTCCGCCGCCATCGGCAGTTCGAAGACCTGGTGGTACTCCGTGTGCTTGCGGCTGAACCCACGCGCCGCGGCGAACGCCGTACCAGCGCTATCGCCGGTCTCGTAGTCGCCGAGGATCGTGGTCGACAGCACCGTCCGACCCGCCGCCTTCGCCCGAGCGGTCGCGGCCTTCAGCAGGAAGGTACCGGCGCCGCGGCGACGATGAGCCGGGTGAACCGCTATTTCCACCTCGACGATGTGCGTGTTCTCCTGCAGCCACCAGTCCAGCCAGGCCATCCCGAGCCAGGTGTCGCCGTCGACCACGGCAAGGCCTTCGACCCGTAGGTCGGCGTCCTGCCGGGCGAACAGCACCTGGCACTCGGTGAGTCCGAGGCCGACGGGGAATTCCTGGTCGTGGCGCCGTACGTCGTCGCGGAGCGCGTGGAAACGGGCGAACTGTGCGGCGTCAACGCCGTCGATCTCAATGAGTTCCATTGCGCGCGACCCTATCCACGCGCGGTCCACCCGGCGACCGGTTAACCGGCCACGCCGTGGCATTCATTCGTCGGAATCTGCCCTCTTCTGACGTCTGCGTGCACAGGTTGGTGCGCGCTGAGAGGGCAGATTCCGACGAATGAATGCAGCCCGTGGCGGCCGGGCGGATCGCCACCGGCCGCCACGACGAGGTCAGCCGAAGCAGGCGTAGACCGGGTCCGGGGTGGTTTCCACCTGGTCCTGCCAGCGGGCGACGCCGATGTAGTAGCCGCAGCCGCGGCCGTCGGCCTCCTCGAACCAAGCGGCGCCACCGGAGTAGGCGTAGTTCTGGGCGGTGGTGACGTACGGACCAGCGGCGGCCGGTGCGAACTGGAGCTCTACCAAGACCTCGGTGACGCTGGTGGAGCAGCCGTCCAGCCCGGTACCGACGTACAGCATGAGGGCGCTGTAGTTGACGTTCTTCGCGACCCGGAGGTCACACGCCTGCGACGAGGCCTGGGCCGGTGCGGTGGTGGCGACGAGCCCACCGAAGGCGAGCAGGATGGCGGACAGCACAGTGACAATGCGAGCACGGTTCAGGTTCACGAGATCCCCTCTGTCGTCGTAAGAAACTTTCAACGAGAGGGAAGCATAGGGGAATCGCTTACCGAAAGGGACCTCTCCGACCGGCAGCTAACGGCCATGGCATTCAGTCGTCGGAATCTGCCCTTTTCCGAGGCTTGCGTACACGGGTCGGTGCGCGCCACGAGGGCAGATTCCGACGAATGAATGCAACCCAGGGGACGTACGGCGCCCGGGCGAGGGGTCAGTGGTGGGGGCGGAGGGCGCGGTTTTCGAGCGGTTCGGCGATCTTGGCGCGATAGGGGTGCGCCGGGTAGACGCCGAGCAGGCGCACCTCGACCGAGAAGAAGGCCAGTTCCTCGAGCGCGAGGGCCACGCTCGGGTCCTCGGGATGGCCCTCGACATCGGCGTAGAACTGGGTGGCGAAGAAGGTACCGAGCTGGTACGACTCCAGCTTGCTCATGTTGACGCCGTTGGTCGCGAACCCGCCGAGCGCCTTGTAAAGCGCCGCGGGCACGTTGCGTACGCGGTACACGAAGCTGGTCACCATCGGGCCGGAGCCGACCGGCGGGATGTTGGTCTCGCGCGACAGCACCAGGAACCGGGTGGTGTTGTGGTGCTCGTCCTCGACATCGCGGGCGAGGATGTCCAGCCCGTACAACTCGGCGGCCGCGAAGGGGGACAGCGCCGCGACGGTCGGATCGCCCAGTTCGGACACCTCCCGGGCCGCGCCCGCGGTGTCGTCGGTGACGACGGTCGACCAGCCGTGCTCGCGGATGATCTTGCGGCACTGGCCGAGCGCATGCACGTGGCTGCGCACGGTCTTGATCTGGGCGAGTTCCGTGCCTGGGGCAACCATCAGCTGGAAGTGGATCGGCAGGAAGTGCTCGCCGATGATGTGCAGCCCGGATTCCGGCAGCAGGTGGTGGATATCGGCGACCCGGCCGGCGATCGAGTTGTCGATCGGGATCATCGCCAGCTCGGCCCGGCCACTGGTCACCGCCTCCAGCGCGTCCTCGAAGGTGGTGCACGGCAACTGCTCGCGGCCGGGGAACATCTCGGTGCAGGCCATCGCCGAGTTGGCGCCGGGCTCACCTTGGTACGCGATCGGTCCGTTCACACCCTGAGTCACACCCCGAGCTTACTCGGCTGAGCGCCTCGCTCCGGAACGCTAGTCGGCCTTGCGGACCTTCTTCGGCGCCCCGGTGACCGCCCGGCCGGCCAGTTCCTTGGCCTTGGTGGCGTAAAGATCCACGTATTCCTGGCCGGACAGCTCCATGATCTTGTACATGATCTCGTCGGTGACCGCCCGAAGGATGAGACGGTCGCCCTCCATGCCGTCGTACCGGGAGAAGTCGAGTGGCTCGCCGAACTTCACCGTGGGGGAGGCCAGCGAGGCGACCACCTTGCCGGGCGGGGCGACCACGTCGGTACCGATCACACCGCAGGGAATCACCGGCACCTTGGCCTCCAGGGCCAGCCGGGCGACACCGGTACGGCCCTTGTAGAGCTTGCCGTCGTGCGACCGGGTGCCCTCGGGATAGATGCCGAACAGCTCACCCCGGTCGAGCACCTTCAGCCCGGCCTTGAGCGCGCCGTCGGAGGCGGAACCGCCGGTCCGGTCGATCGGGACCTGGCCGGTGCCCTTGAAGAACCCGCGCTGGAACCGGCCCTTGAGCCCGCCGCCGACGAAGTAGTCGGACTTGGCCACGAACGTGACGCGCCGGTCGACCACCAGCGGCATGAAGATCCAGTCCGCGTACGAGAGGTGGTTACTGGCGATGATCGCCGGTCCGGTCGCCGGAATATGCTCGGCGCCCTCGACCTTGGGGCGGAAGACGCGGCGCACGGGCGGGCCGAGCAGCACGTGCTTGAGCATCCAGTAGATGCCCTTGCCGTCACCCGCGCCGGCGTCCATGGCCGGGTCGACCGGTGCCGCCGGTTCCGTCATCGATGGTCCCTTTCCTCACGTGCTCGGGGCACTCATGATGCCGTACCCGGGCCCGGGCAGGTGAACCTTCCGGCGATCCTGGAATCGCCGGAAGGTCCACCGCCCCCACTGGTATCAGCCCGGTCAGCCCTTGAAGCGGCTGTCAGCCGGTCAGCCCTTGAAGCGGCGGCAAGGGTCGCCGACCCAGACCGTCTTGCCCCGGTCGACGGTCACGTCGCGATTGCCCAGCAGCTTGCCGCCCTTGGTGTAGCAGCTCAGCTTCCAGCTCTCCTTCACGCCGGTGTACGACGCCGGCGTGGGCGGAGCGAACTCGACCGAGCCGGTCCAGTCGGCCGTCTCGCCACCGTCGAAGTTCTCCACCCGAACGGTGTAGTTCCCCGGAACCGGGTCAAGCAGCACGGCCACCTCCGGATCGGCCACCGAGGCCGCCTGCGCGACCTGCTTGCCGTCCGGCCCGATGATGTACACGTCCCAGTCCACACTCGGCTTGTTCCAGCCGATCTTGATCGTGGCCTTGCCGTTGTCGGCCTCCGGCGGCGCCTTGATCGTGAACGTCGCCGTCTCGGACTGGCCCTTGGCCGGAATGCCCGCCGGGTTCGTCAGCGTCACACCAGGTTGCGTCGGCGCGACCGGGTCACGGCCCCAGCGGCCGGCGACGTACGGCCGGGTGGACGGGTTGACCGACCACTTGAACAGACCGAGGCCGGTGTCCAGGCTCGACTCGAGCCGGTCGGTGTAGATGATCGGGTCCTTCGTCGTGCCGTCCGGCTGGATCACCGGCGAGGTCGGCGTCTGGAAGGTCTTGCTGATCTTCAGGGTCCGGCCGGGCGTGGTGGCGCCAAGAATGGTCGAGTGCAGCTTGGCGTTGCCCGTCGCCTCGCTCATCCGCAGCAGCGCCTCGCGGTTACCGCCCTTACCGGCGCCGGGCGCGGGGGCCTGGCCGAGGTAATGCGCGACCACCCCTTCGGCGTACGGCGGGTGGAAGGCGGATCCGATCTCGAAGGTGAAGCCGAAGCCACCCGTGGCCCAGTAGCTCCAGTCCTCGGTCGTACCGGTGGTGTCGTACAGCTGGTAGCTCGGCTGGTTGACGTAGCCGTTGGCACCGGCCAGGGAGGCTCCGAGCGCCTTGTAGACGGGCTCGTCCGGCGGAGCGCCTGCGGCCAGTAGGCCCGGCGGACGCAGTACGAGGTTCGAGAAGGTGTGCAGGGTGACTAGACCCGTCACCTGGCGGTTCGAGACGACCCAGCGCACGTTCTGGACCTCGGGCAGGATCGACGGGCCGTCGCCGCGGTACGTCGTACTGCGGTAGTTGGAGCTTGCGCCCGGTCCACCCCAGAAGCCCGGGTAGTTCCGGTTCGGGTCGGTACCACGCTCAACGCCCTGCGGGTTGTTGCCACAGTCGCCACCCATTTCCTCGGGCAGCGTCTTGGCCGTCACCTCACAGCTCTTGCGCTTCATCTCATAGTCGAACTTCGAGAAGTCACCCTTCGGCAGGGCTTCCCGGGAGGTGTTGAAGCCATCCACGTTCACGATCGGTACGACGATGGTGCGGGTCTTGTGCACGATCGAGGTGATCCGCTTGTCCTTGCCGAAGTTCTTCACCAGGTCGAACGCGTACTCCATCGCGGTCTCACCCGACGGCCATTCGCGGGCGTGGTGCGCGCCCATCAGGAAGAACACGGGCTTACCGTCGTTCACGTTGGCCGGGTTGGTGGTGATCTCGATGCCCCGGACCGTGCGGCCTTCGCCGGACTTGTAGGGCAGCGTGATCGGCTTGACCAGCTTCGGGTACTTCTTGGCCAGCAGAGCCAGGTCCGCCTCGTAGTCCGGCAGACGCCGGTACGAGTCCCGGCCGCTGGGCAGCGGTGAGACGGCCGTCGCGGCGGCGTACCGGGCGTCGGCGGCGCGGTCGAGGCGGTTCTGCTCGGTGACGTCGGCGACCTTGACGGTCCACTCGTAGCCGGCGGACTTCAGCAGGCTGCGCTCGCGCTCGTCACCGGCGAACACCGTGACGGAGTCGGCGTCGGCCTGCTCGGTCACGTCGAAACCCAGCTTGATCAGCTTGTCGCGATCGGCCCGGGTCGGCGTACTCACGTCGAGCAGTTGTGATCGATTGTCCGGCGGCGGTTCGGCCTGGGCCGGGGCAGGTAATCCCTGCAGCCCGGTGGCCACCGCGGCGACAGCGGCCGCGCATCCGACCACCGCGGTACTGCGGCGCTTCGTCCATGTCATACGGGCGTACCCCCACTCTGTCGGACCGCGGCTGGCGGGTGCCGGGCAGGCGGACGCGGTACGACCTGTGCGCACATGCTCACCCGCCGTACCGCCGAAGTCGAGCGGTCCGGCCGGATCGGCGCGGGATTTCGCGGGAAACCCTTCGCGGACACGCGCTGACAATTGTCGGTGGCGGTCCGTAGCCTTTGGGGTGGTCAGGTTCCGCCCGGGATCTGCCTGACGTGGGGTGGAGGCTCATCATGCGGATTCGGTTCCGACGGCTGCTCGCGGCGGGCACGGTGGCGGCGACGGCTTTGGCGGCGCTGCCCTTGGCGCCGGCGGCCTCGGCGCCACTCGAGGCGCCACTGGCGGCGGCTGAGCCGGCGGCGAAGGTGGTGCCGATCCAGGTGACCGGGCCCGCGTCGTCGCGGTTCAACCTGGTCGTGATGGGCGACGGCTACACCGCGGCCGAGCTGCCGAAGTTCCGCGAGCAGGTGGACAAACACCTGAACGTGTTGTGGAGCATCGAGCCGTTCAAGTCCTATCGCAGCTACGTCAACGTCTACGCGATCGAGATCCCGTCACCGCAAAGTGGCGTCGACTGCGATCCGAACCTGACCTCACCCAAGGTCGAAACCCCTTTGAACATGGGCTTCTGGGGCGGTTGCAATCCCGCAAGCGTGCAACGTGCCCTGGTGGTCGGCACCGCCGCGGCCATCAAGTACGCCGATCTCGTGCCCGGCACCACCGCGGCCAATCGCCAGGTCCTTGCCATCGGCAACAGTGACACCTACGGCGGTACCGGCGGGACCTACGCGACCGCCTCCGGTGGCAACGCGATGTCCGCGCTGATCACCCCGCATGAACTCGGGCACTCCCTCGGCGGACTGCAGGATGAGTACGACTACTACGCCCGCGGCGAGCGTGGCGCGCCCTACGAGGGTGGCGAGCCCACCTCGATCCACCACACCCTGCTGACCGAGCAGCAGATGGCCGCTCAGCAGAAGAAGTGGTTCCGATGGCTGGGGGAGCCGAGTGAGTCCGGCGGCGTGATCGGCCGCTACGAGGCCGGGTTGTATGCGGGATCGGGTGTCTGGCGGCCCAGCCGGCACTCGATGATGAAGGTGCTCGGCTACTACTTCGACCAGGTCTCCCGCGAGCGGATGACGCAGCGCATCTCGTCCCGCGCGGCCTTGTTCCAGGCGAGTACGCCGACTACCGGGCCCGTCGCGGGCGACCAGGTGGTGTGGTTGCAGACGTTGCACCCGCTGTCGCATGAGCTCGACGTGACCTGGACGCTGGACGGCGTCCCAGTTCAGGGCACGGACAACCGGCGCCAGCTGGATCTGGCGAAGCTCGGCCTGACCGGTGCGCACACGCTGAAGGCGACCGTGACCGACCCGACCGACTTCATCCGGGACCCGGCCGTCCGCCCAACCGCCAGCCGGACCTGGACGGTCAACGCCTCGCTCTCGGCCGGATCGTTCGACGCGGAGCCCGAGATCGTGGCCTCGACCTCGGTGGACCACCCGGTGGGCGGCGATCAGGTCGTGTACGTCGAGACGACGCAGGCCGACGACGCCGTACCGGCCGTTTCCTGGCAGGTCGACGGCAAGCCCGTCGCCAACCCGGGCAACGACCGCGACCTGGAGCTGGCGCCGCTGGGCCTGACCGGCAGGCACACGCTGACCGCCTCGGTCGGCGCTTCCACCCGGACGTGGACGATCGACGCCCGCGAAGCCCTGGTGGAACACCAGATGTCGAAACCGCTGGTCACGGTTCAGAAGGCGACCGGCCCGGAGTACATCTACAACGGTCCGTTCACGATGGGGCTCACCACCTCGGACGACACCGACGGCTACGTCGTGCCTGAGTTCCGGGTCAACGGCGACGGTTGGTACAACTACTTCGGCTGGCCGACCGACGCGAGCAAACCGTTCACCTTCACCGCCGAAGGCACGGTCATCGACTCGCTCGTCTACGGCAAACTCGGCCCGGCCCGGATCGTGCCGTGGGACGACGTACCGCCTGGTTATGGGCGGCACGGCATCGAGTACCGCGCGATCGATGCGGCAGGCAACGTTGGTGACCCGCGCAGGTTCGTCGCCACCCTGCTGCGCTCACCCGCCGCCTGCGGACGAACCCTGACCGGCACGCACAACGCCTCGTTGACGATCACTTCCGGTGTCACCTGCCTCAACGGCGCGCGGATCAACGGCCCGGTCAAGGTCGCGGCCGGCGCCACCCTCGTCGCGACCGACGCGTTCATCGGCGGTCCGGTTCGGGCCACTTCGGCGGCAGCGGTCCACTTGCTGCGGACGACGGTCGCGGGACCAGTCGCCCTCAACGGCACCACCGGCACGGCCGAGGTGATCGGTTCCACCATCGGCGGTCCGGTCGAGATCACCGCCGCGCGTACCAGTGAGCCCGCCGCCGTCGCGGGTAACACGATCGCGGGACCGTTGCGGTGTGCGGCCAACACCAAGGCGCCCACGAATCTGCAGGCGCCGAACCGTGTCGCCGGACCCAGGGGAGGCCAATGCGCGACGCTCTGACCGGTTTCCCGGCGGCGGCTGCCAGAATGGCGAGGTGTCACCGACTCAGGCCCCGCCGTCACAGCAGTTGCCCGCCGTCCAGAAGCTGAGGATCCGCTTCGCCAAGCGGGGGCGGCTGCGATTCACCTCGCACCGGGACTTCCAGCGGGCCTTCGAGCGGGCCGTCCGGCGGGCGGAGCTGCCGGTGGCGTTCTCGCACGGATTCAGCCCGCACCCGAAAATCTCGTACGCCGGCGCCGCGCCGACCGGGGCCGCCTCCGAAGCGGAGTACTTGGAGATCTCGCTCACATCCGAGCGGGAGCCCGAGCAGGTCCGGCGGGCGCTCGACGAGGCGCTGCCGCCCGGGCTGGACGTGCTCGAGGTGGTTGTCGCTGGCCCGGGTTCGCTGGCGGACCAGCTGGAGGCCAGCGAGTGGGAGATCCGCCTACCCGGTACGGATCCTGACGAGGCAGCCAAAGCGGTCGAGCAATTCCTCGCGGCGGAAGAAGTTCTGGTCGAACGCATGACCAAACGGGGTATTCGCTCGTTCGATTGCCGGGGAGCGGTTCTCCGACTCGCAGTCGTCACTGGCGGGCCGGACGCACAGACGTGTGCGATACTGCAAGTGGTCGTACAGCACGGAACCCCGTCTGTTCGACCCGACGACGTTCTCGCCGGCGTGCTCGAAGTAGCGACGCTCGCCGTGACGGGCCCGGCTTTATTGACCAGGCTCGCGCAGGGGCCGCTGCAAGCGGACACCGGCACTGTGGACGATCCGCTCGCCCGAGACCGCGACGCCACCCAGGCGACCGCGACCGGACAGGCGGACCCCGCCCACCAGACGCATTCAGCGGAGAGCGACGCCGCCGCTCCACCTGCGTCTTAGCACCCGCGGGAGAGCGGATCCAGCAGGCTTCCGCCGCTCCGGCACTGTCGCGGGCGGCGAACCGAGACCGCCTTGCGGCTGCGCCGGGCCCGTGACAGGGGCCAGGGGGCGCGCCGGGGGCCTGAGGAGACCGCACCGCATGCTCGAAAACGAGCCGACCACCACAAACGAGAGCGCGACCGACGGAAGTACCGGCGAGACCGGCACCTCGTCCCGTCCCGCCCGCAAGCGCGCCACCGGCCAGACCGCGAAGCGCACCGCCGCGAAGCGAACCAGCAAGAAGGCCGCCGCATCCGCCGCCGAGGTATCGGCGCCTGAGGCCGAGGTCAGCACCCAGTCCGACGCCGCGAGCGCGGACCCCGCGCCGGCGCCGACCAAGCGCGCCGCCAAGAGTGCGGCTGCCAAGACCACCGCTGCGAAGACCGCCGCGAAGAAGTCGCCCGCCAAGCGCACGGCCAAGAAGGCCGCCGCCGCTCCGGTCGAGGCGCCCGCCGAGGCCTTCGCCCCCGCTGAGACCGCGGCCGAGTCCGCTCCGGCTCAAACCGCTTCGGCAGAGGCCGCTTCGGTAGAGACCGCTCCGGCCGAGGCTGCGTCGGCTGACGCCGCGCCGGCGAAGAAGACCTCGCGCAAGCGTGCGACCAAGAAGGCGCCCGCGCCGCAGCCCGACCTGCTGTCGGCTGATTCGCCCGTGACCGACGGTCCGACCGCCGATGCCGAGCAGGCTCCGGCCGCCGCCACGACCGCCGGCGCCGATGAGACCTCTGCCGCCGAGTCCGCGGGGTCCGAGACCCCGGCCGAAAGCGGCAGCAGCCGTTCCAGCCGTCGTACCCGTAGCCGCTCCAACCGCGCCGCCAAGGCCGCCGAAAGCGCGCTCGCCGAGGCCGCCTCCGCCGAGGACTCCACCGAGGACGCCGAGGCTGCGGTTGCCGCCGAGGCTCCTGCCGAGGCGCCGGTCGAGGTTCAGGCCGAAGCGCCCGAGAGCACTCGTCGTACCCGACGCCGTGCGCCCGCCGTCGCGGCCGTGTTGTTCCAGCCGCCGGTCGAGGTTCCCGCTGCGCCCACCTCCGCGCCGGAGGCCGACGCCCCGGCCGAGGCCGCCCCGACCACGAGCCGTCGCCGCCGTACGCGTGGTGCCGCCGTGGATGAGCGCGGTGCCGCTGCCAACGAGGCCGCCGAAACGACTGTCACCGAGACGCCGAGCGTTGAGGTCCCGAGCGAGGGTGACGCCGACGAGGCGCCGCGCCGTTCGCGCCGGAGCCGGTCGCGCCGCAACCAGGTCGAGGAGACCCCGGTTGCCGTCGAGGCCGACGAAGAGGACGAGGACGTCGACGCGGAGCTCGAGGAGACCGACGGCGAGGACGAGGCCGACGAGACCGAAGAGACCGAAGCCGCCGAGGGCGAGAGCGAGGGCACCCGCCGTCGCCGTCGTCGTCGCGGAGGCCGTCGCCGCCGTAAGAACGGTGACGCCGACGGTTCGGACGACTCCGACGAGACCGACGCCGCGGACAACGCCGAGGGCGAGACCGACGGCCAGGACGACGACGCCGAGGCCCAGGCCGACGGCGAGGATGGCGACGACACCGACGGCGAGGGCGGTTCTTCCTCGCGCCGCCGTCGCCGCCGCCGTCGCCGCAAGGGCGAGGACGCCGCGGCCGCTCCGGATGACCCCGAAGAGATCGTCGTCCGGGTCCGCGAACCCCGCAGCAAGAACACCGCGAACGAGATCACCGCCATCGAGGGCTCGACCCGGATGGAGGCCAAGAAGCAGCGCCGCCGCGAGGGTCGCGCCGCCGGCCGCCGTCGCGCGCCGATCGTCACCGAGGCCGAGTTCCTGGCCCGCCGTGAGTCGGTCGACCGCACGATGGTCATCCGGGCCCGCGACGATCTCACCCAGATCGCCGTGTCCGAGGACAACGTGCTGGTCGAGCACTACGTCGCGCAGGCCGAGCAGAGCTCGCTGATCGGCAACGTGTACCTCGGCCGGGTGCAGAACGTGCTGCCTTCCATGGAGGCCGCGTTCATCGACATCGGCAAGGGCCGCAACGCCGTGCTGTACGCCGGTGAGGTGGATTGGGCCACGCTGGGCGCCGGTAACGGCCCGCGCAAGATCGAGGCCGTGCTGAAGTCGGGCCAGGCCGTGCTCGTCCAGGTCACCAAGGACCCGATCGGTCACAAGGGCGCCCGCCTGACCAACCAGATCAGCCTGCCCGGCCGGTACGTCGTGTACGTACCGCGCGGTGGCAACGGCGGGATCAGCCGCAAGCTGCCGGACACCGAGCGGAACCGCCTCAAGGGCATCCTCAAGGACATCGTTCCGGACGAGGCGGGCGTGATCGTCCGTACCGCGGCCGAAGGCGCCTCGGAGGAGGAGCTGACCGCCGACGTCAGCCGCCTGAAGGCGTACTGGGAGGACATCGAGAAGAAGTCGAAGTCCGGCCAGGCCCCGCAGATGCTGTACGGCGAGCCCGACCTGCTGATCCGCGTGGTCCGGGACCTGTTCACCGAGGACTTCGCGAAGCTGGTCATCTCCGGCGACAACGCGTTCGACATGGTCAGCGAGTACGTCTCCGGCGTCGCGCCGCACCTGGCCGACCGGGTCGAGAAGTGGTCGCCGGAGTCCGGTGACGTGTTCTCGAACTACCGGATCGACGAGCAGATCAAGAAGGCGCTCGACCGCAAGGTCTGGCTGCCGTCGGGTGGTTCGCTGGTGATCGACCGGACCGAGGCGATGACCGTCGTCGACGTCAACACCGGCAAGTTCACCGGCTCCGGGGGCAACCTCGAGGAGACCGTCACCAGGAACAACCTGGAGGCCGCCGAGGAGATCGTGCGCCAGCTTCGGCTGCGCGACATCGGCGGCATCATCGTGGTCGACTTCATCGACATGGTGCTGGAGTCGAACCGGGACCTGGTCCTGCGCCGGCTGGTCGAATGCCTGGGCCGCGACCGGACCAAGCATCAGGTGGCGGAGGTCACATCGCTCGGCCTCGTGCAGATGACGCGGAAGCGGATCGGCACCGGCCTGCTGGAGGCCTTCGGCGAGAACTGTGACCACTGTGGTGGGCGCGGGCTGATCCTGCACGACGAGCCGAAGGACGCCAAGAAGCGGTCCGACGGCGGTTCGGGCTCCGGCTCCGGCGGCGGTCAGGGTGGCGGCGGTAATGGCGGCCGTGGCCAGCAGAACGGCCAAGGCGGCCAGAACAGCCAGAGCGGTCAGAACAGCCAGGGCGGCCAGAACGGTCATCAGGCCGGCCCGGGCGCTCAGAACGGCCAGAATGGCCAGCAGAGCGGTCAGGCGGCCGCGAACGGTCACGCGCCCGACGAGGGTGCGAAGAAGACGTCCCGGCGCGGTCGTGGCCGGGGTAAGGCAAAGCAGGACGCCGTTGAGGAGCAGCCGGAACACCCCGGTGACGCTGCTCAGCGGCTGGCCGAGATCGCCGCGGCGACCGGTGTGATGACCCCAGTTTGACCCGCTTGTGACGCGCGCCGTAAACTTGCCTTTCGGCGCGCGTCTCGCGTGCCTCATTTGTGTGGGCCGCGAGCAGGTCTGACGCAGGCCCCGCAGTGTGTGTGTAGAGACTTTTCCGAACAAACAGAGAGCGAGATCCACGGTGTACGCGATCGTGCGCAGTGGCGGCACCCAGCAGAAGGTCGCCGTCGGCGATGTCATCGAGATCGACAGCCTGACCGACGAGGTGGGCGACACTGTCACCCTGCCGGCGGTCATGGTCGTCGATGGCGACACCGTGACGACCGATGCGGCTTCGCTGGCCAAGGTTGCCGTATCGGCTGAGGTTTTGGGCCGGACCAAGGGCCCCAAGATCCACATCCTGAAGTTCAAGAACAAGACCGGTTACCGCAAGCGCCAGGGGCACCGCCAGCACTACACCCAGGTCAAGGTCACCGCGATCGACGCTAAGAAGAAGTGAGCTGACAAATGGCACACAAAAAGGGCGCAGCGTCCACCCGTAACGGTCGCGACTCCAACTCGCAGCGCCTCGGCGTGAAGCGTTTTGGCGGTCAGCTGGTCAACGCCGGCGAGATCATCGTTCGCCAGCGGGGCACCCACTTCCACCCGGGCAGCCTCGTCGGCCGTGGCGGCGACGACACGCTGTTCGCGCTGGCGGAGGGCAAGGTCGAGTTCGGTACCCGTCGCGGGCGCCGGGTCGTCAACATCGTGCCGACCCCGGTCGCGGCGGAGTAGTACCGCCACCCGGTATCGGTAACAGCCTTAGTGAGGCGGGTCGCGGAAATTTCGCGGCCCGCCTTTCACGTTGTTGTCTGAAGCATGCAGAAGCGTTGCTTGAGGCAACGGCAAACAGTAGGAGAGGTTCACCATGGCAATTCCCAGCTTCGTCGACCGGGTCACCGTCAACGTGACCGGTGGCAACGGCGGAAACGGTTGTGCCTCGGTGCACCGCGAGAAGTTCAAGCCGCTCGGCGGTCCCGACGGCGGTAACGGCGGCGACGGCGGCAGCGTCATCCTGCGCGTCGATCCCGACGTCACCACGCTGGTCGACTACCACCGGTCCAGCCACCGCTCCGCCAAGAACGGTGACCAGGGCAAGGGCGATCACCAGGCCGGCGCCAACGGCGGCAACGTGATCCTGCCCGTGCCCGACGGCACCGTCGTCAGCACGCCCGACGGCGAGGTCCTCGCGGACCTGGTCGGCCCCGGCGCGGAGTACGTCGCGGCCCAGGGCGGTAAGGGCGGCCTCGGCAACGCCTCACTGGCCAGTGCTGCCCGCAAGGCCCCCGGCTTCGCCCTGCTGGGTGAGGACGGCGAGGCCCGCACGATCGTGCTCGAGCTCAAGGTCGTCGCGGATGTCGGCCTGGTGGGTTACCCGAGCGCCGGGAAGTCCTCGCTGGTCGCCTCGATCAGCCGCGCCCGGCCGAAGATCGCGGACTACCCGTTCACGACCCTGATCCCGAACCTGGGTGTTGTCGTCGCGGGCGAGACCACCTTCACCGTGGCCGACGTACCAGGCCTGATCGAGGGCGCGAGCGAAGGCCGCGGCCTTGGGCACGACTTCCTCCGCCACGTCGAGCGCTGCGCCGCCCTGGTGCACGTGGTCGACTGCGCGACGTACGAGCCGGGCCGCGACCCGCTCAACGACCTCAAGGTGATCGAGGCCGAGCTGGCCGCCCATGGTGGGCTGGAGGACCGGCCGCGCCTGGTCGCGCTGAACAAGATCGACGTGCCCGACGCCCGCGAGATCGCCGAAATGGTGACCGCGGAGCTGCGCGAGGCCGGTATGAAGGTGTTCCCGATCTCGACCGCGAGCCACGAGGGCCTGGACGACCTCAAGTTCGCGATGGCCGAGGTGGTTCGTACCCGTCGCGAGGAGACGCCAGCGCCGGAGGCGACCCGGATCATCATCCGGCCGTCCGCCGTCAGCGGGCCCGAGTTCAAGGTCATCAAGACCGACGACGGCTGGCTCGTACAGGGGGAGAAGCCGCTGCGCTGGGTCCGCCAGACGGACTTCGGCAACGCCGAGGCCACCGGCTACCTGGCCGACCGCTTGAATCGGCTTGGTGTCGAGCGCGAACTGCTGAAGCTTGGCGCGGTCGAGGGTGACGCCGTCATCATCGGCGACGGCCCGAACGCGATCGTGTTCGACTTCGCGCCCGAGGTGCAGGCCGGTGCCGAGATTCTGGCCCGCCGTGGCGAGGACCACCGCCTTGAGGAGCCGCGTCCGGCCGTCAAGCGCCGTCGCGACAAGGACGAGGAGTACCACGCCTTCAAGGCGGGCGAGCTCGAAGCGCCCGCCGACCTGTCCGAGTACGGCAAGGGCTGGGTCGAGGACGAGGTCGACCTCAGCCCTGCCGAGGCGAAGGCGGCGGAGAAGGCCGCGGCCAAGGCCGCCCGGAAGGCCGCGATCGAATGAGCCTGCGGCCCCAGGTCACCGGAGCCGGCCGGATCGTCGTCAAGGTCGGCTCCTCCTCGCTCACCGAGCGTGGACGCATCGACCTGGACCGGATGCGCCTGCTCGTCGACGCGATCGCGGCCCGGCGCATCGACGGTACCGAGGTGGTGCTGGTTTCTTCCGGCGCGATCGCCGCAGGTCTCACTCCGATGGGTCTGCGGTCCCGCCCGCGCGACCTCGCCACCCAGCAGGCTGCCGCCTCCGTAGGCCAGAGTCTGCTGATGGCCCGCTACAGCGAGGCCTTCGCCACGCACGGCCTGAAGGTCGGACAAGTCCTACTGACCGTTGACGACGTCACCCGGCGCAGCCACTACCGCAACGCGTTCCGGACGTTCGCGCGACTACTCGAGCTCGGCGTCGTACCGATCGTCAACGAGAACGACACCGTCGCAACCACCGAGATTCGCTTCGGCGACAACGACCGCCTCGCAGCTCTCACGTCCCACCTGGTCCACGCCGACCTGCTGGTGCTGCTGTCCGATGTAGACGGTCTGTACGACGGTGACCCCCGCAAGCCCGGTACGACGATGCTGACGGAGGTTCGTGGGCCTTCGGACCTCCAGGCCTTGCAGATCGGCCGTACCGGCTCATCCGGCGTAGGCACTGGCGGCATGCAGACGAAGGTCGAGGCCGCTGGAATCGCTACCGAGGCGAGCATCCCGGTCGTACTCACCTCGGCTGGTCTAGTGGGAGAGGCCCTCCGAGGCGAGAAGGTCGGCACGTACTTCCACCCGACGGGCCGACGTCGCAAGACCCGGCTGCTGTGGCTCGCCCACGCCACGTCGGGCCTAGGCCGGCTCAGCCTGGACGAAGGCGCCGTACGGGCCGTCGTTCAGCGCCGTACGTCCCTCCTCCCGGCAGGTATCAGCAAGGTCGAAGGCGTCTTCTCGGCCGGCGATCCCGTCGACCTGGTCTCACCCGACGGCGTGGTCGTCGCACGCGGCCTGGTGAACTACGACGCCTCGGAACTCCCGGATCTCCTAGGCCGTTCGACCCGGGATCTGGCTCGCGAACTAGGCGCCTCGTACGAACGCGAGGTAGTCCACCGCGACGACCTCGTCATCCTGAAATGAAGCTCGCCTGGGGCCTCCTAGCGGCCTGGATCCTCCATGACCTCGAGGAACTAGCCACCATGCCCAGGTGGTCCCACCAGGCACCCGACCAAATCAACACAGCGCTCCGCTCGGCCTTTCCCGCCACCTTCCCTTCGACCTCTCCCTCGTCGCCGGGGGCGACGCACTGGGTGCCTTCGGGGTCGGTGCACTCCGGATTGGACCCGGTTTTGCGCTCGGCGTTGCCGATGTCCCGTGCCGAGGCGGCGACCGCGATCGGGCTGGTCGGGGTCGTGATGGCAGCAGCATCCGTCCAGGGCGCTCGCACGGGAGGCCGAAGTGCCTTATTCCAAAGCGCTTCGGCGGGTTTTGCTTTGCATGCGGTCACGCATCTGGCCCAGTCGGCCGCCCTTCGCCGCTACACACCCGGCCTGATGACAACCCCGCTAGTGGTCATCCCATACGCCCTCTGGGCCCGCCGCGAAATGCGCAACATCCCCAAGGCCCCCACCAACCCAGCCTTGACCACCGCTCTAGCCCTAGCCGTCCCCGCGGCCCACCTCCTTGCCCGCCTCCCACGCCTCCGCCACAGCCCTCGAACGCGACCACCGCACCCGCCGCGCCCCTCTACCTGACCCCAAGTCCTCCCAGGTCAGGCCTGACCCCGAGTCCCTCCCCGGTCCGGTCAGCGCGCGAGCCCACGTACTGCACACACTCAGCCCGCACTCGCGCTGGAACCACAACGGCCGCACCGCCAGCGGCGGGCTTGGCGCCAATCGAAGTGGGGTTGAGGCCCTTTCCGGCCGACTTGGCGGACCGTGCGGCGCCCTGGGCGCCATGCCATCCCTTGGACAAGCAGCCGACGCCTCCGCGGCCCGGATTCGCGTGGTCTGCCGCCGCAGCCCATCTTAGTGAGTCCACCAGCCATTTTCCGGCCCCGAAAATGTCCAGTGGACTCACCAAGATGGACTTGTCCCGCTGACCCATGACCAGGTCGGCATTCCTGAAAGCAGGCCCCACGACGAGTTGCCCGGATCCTGCCTCGCCACATCACCTGTCCAGCAGCTGGTCATCGGCCCAGTCCGTGCAGCAGTACTCGGCGCTGAGCCTAATCGGCCCACCTGTAAGCGATCTGAGCACACGCCCTGTGGATAACCGGCCGCTCAAACAGGCCCTCCGCTGTAAACTCAAGTCAGAAGAACAGGCACGGCACACACCACCGTCGCCGTTCGCCCTACGATTGTCGGGTGAGCGAGATCATCCAGCTTTGCCAGCGTGCCCGCGAGGCCTCCTACGCCTTGGCGGCCGCTTCCCGCGCCGACAAGGACGCCGCGCTGAAGGCGATGGCCCAGGCCCTCCGCGACCACACCACCGACATCGTCGCGGCGAACGCGCTCGACGTGGCCGCCGCCCGCGAAGCCGGTACGCCGGAGTCCACCGTGGACCGCCTCGCGCTCGACCCAGGCCGGGTGGACGCGATGGCCGTCGGGCTGGAGCAGCTCGCGGGCCTGGTGGATCCGGTGGGGGAGGTCGTCCGCGGCTACACCCTCCCGAATGGGCTGGAGCTGCGTCAGGTCCGAGTTCCGTTCGGCGTGGTCGGCATCATCTACGAGGCCCGGCCGAACGTCACCGCCGACGCGGCTGGGATCTGCCTGAAGTCGGGCAACGCCGTGCTGCTGCGCGGTTCGTCGTCCGCCGCCAAGTCGAATGCCGCCATCGTCGGCGTACTGCGTGATGCGGCCGAGTCGACTGGTCTTCCCGCCGACGTGGTCCAGGGGGTGCCCGAGGACCGTGCAGCCGTCAAGGAGCTGATGCAGGCTCGCGGTCTGGTGGATGTGTTGATCCCGCGCGGTGGTGCCGGGTTGATCAAGGCCGTGGTGTCCGAATCGACCGTGCCGGTGATCGAGACGGGCGTCGGCAACTGCCACGTGTACGTGGATGCCGAAGCCGATCTTGACCAAGCCTTGAGCATCCTGATGAACGCGAAGACCCAGCGCCCGAGCGTGTGCAACGCGACGGAATCCCTGCTGGTGCACGCGGATGTGGCCGAGGCGTTCCTGGCGAAGGCGCTGCCCGCGTTGGCCGAGGCTGGGGTCACCGTGCACGGCGACCCGAAGGTGGTTGCTCTCGGCAAGGATGTGGTTGCCGCGACGGAGGAGGACTTCGGGGCAGAGTACAACTCGCTCGATCTGTCCGCCGCAGTGGTGGATTCGCTGGATTCGGCTGTGCGGCACATCCGGCAGTACGGGTCCGGCCACACCGACGCGATCGTGACCAGGTCGCAGTCGGCCGCGCGCCGGTTTGTGCAGGCGGTGGATTCCGCGGCGGTGGTGGTGAACGCGAGTACCCGGTTCACCGATGGTGGGGAATTCGGCTTTGGTGCCGAGATCGGGATCTCCACCCAGAAGCTGCACGCCCGTGGGCCGATGGGCCTGCCGGAGATGACCTCGACGAAGTACGTCGTGGTCGGCGAGGGCCAGATCCGGGGCTGATCCGAGACAGTTCGGCCCTTCCGGACGCCGCTTCTACGACCGGCGTCCAGCACCTTCGGTCGGCACCGGCGGCTAGCACCGGCGAAGCGGCATGCCCGTTCGCCGGTACTGCCGGTTGCCTTGCCATGAGCTGCCGATTGCCGAACCTCGCTCACCCACGGACCGGAATCGCGCCGCCGGTCCGCCTGCTTGACCTGGTCGGCGCCCCGACCGCCCCGATCAACCCGACCGCCCCGATCAACCCGACCGACCCGACCTGACCGCGCAACCGGCCGTGCGCTCGAGCCTGCGCCCCGCGCGAAGGCCGCGGCCGCCCGGTCGCGCCCGCGCCGGCGCTGCTGCCGGGCGGCCGGTTGGGGGACCGAGGCAACGAATTTCGAGGGTGGCGTATGGCGTACGAGAAAGTCGGGCGGAACGGGCGCAACATTCCAAGGGGTTCGCGCATCACGGTGTTGAGATGTGCTCAGGTCTACCGCCGGGCGAGCGGTAGGCGCGAACTAGGAGGAAAGTCGATGTCTGGTCTCAAGGTGGACGTCCCCAAGTTCTGGGAGAACGGCTACCAGATCATCCGTGGCGCTTACAGCCCTGAAGAGGTCCAGTCGTTCCGGGATGGCGCTTACGCGTCGCTCGGTGTGGCCGGGGATCTGCTTTCCAGGCCATTGCTGCGGCACTCGTTGCTCGACGGCAAGATGGTCGACGTGGCGCGCAAGCTGCTCGGTAAGGAGGAGATCGTCTACGCGGGCGACAGTTCGTTCACGATCAACTCCAAGCAGCACGGCTATCACAAGGACAACGCGGACCGGCAGGACCAGAACGCCCCGGACTGGCAAGGGCGCTATACGATCCTGCGATTCGGCATCTACCTGCAGGACCACTCTCGGCACACCGGTGGTCTCAACCTGCGCGAGAAGTCGCACAACACGGTTTCACTCAAGCACGGCAAGAACATCTACGTCCGTACCCGCCCGGGCGATCTCGCCGTCTGGAGTCTGCGGACCAGCCACAGCGGCAACGGCAGCCTGCTGCAATTCCCGTGGTGGCTCGACCCGACGCCCGAGATGAAGGGCAAGTACCCGAAGTGGTGGCGGGAGGCCAAGCCGGACGGCGATCGGATCGCGATCTTCGCGGCGCTCGGCCTGGACGACGCACACCACGATCGCTACACCGAGTACCTGAAGACACGCGCGTACATGTGCGACGCCTGGCGCAAGTCCGTCTACACCGACGAGACCTTCGCACTCGCGGAGAAGATCGGCCTGAAGATCCGGGACATGCGCCGCGAGATCGAGGGCGATGTCACCGTCGGCCAGAACGCGGCGTGGAAGCCGATCCCGTACTGACCGTTCGGATCAACTCAGGATGGTCGCGGCATCGCGCGTGACGACGGGAACAGCCTTCGGGCCGAGATCGGCCAGCGCAGCGACGTGACCGGCATCGGGTAACCGGATGTCCTGCAGGTGGATGTGCTCCGCTGGAAACCGCCGCCAGCGCAGCACCTTCGCGGCCGAAGACGGTGACGAGATCACCAGACGCGACAGCTCGACCCGCATGCCATCACCGGTTGCCTTGAGCACCGCTTCCTTGCGAGTCCAGTACGTCGTGAACGCTCGCGCCCGTTCCGCCGAAGGCACGGACGCGAGGGCCTCTACCTCCTCCGGGGCCAGCACGACCGAAGCAAGGGTGGAGGTATCGAGATCGGGGTTGACCTGCTCCACGTCGACCCCGATCTCGTTGCTCCGGTGGAACGCCACCAGCACCAGATCGCCCGAGTGCGACACCGACAACCGAAGCGGATCCCCGGCCACCCGTACCTTGCCGTGCGGTTTACCGCAGTCCTGGCAGGTGCGATCCAGCGGCACGTCCGCCGGATCAACGCCGAGGTAAGCCCCGACCACCCGTCGCGTGATCGCACAACCGAGTACGAACCGATTCCGGTCCGCCGTACGCCGATAGGCCGCGAGCCGCTCGCGCTCCACCTCGTTCAAGTCCCCGATCAACCCGGGGTACGACGTACCGGCGTGTTCCAACCCCGCGTACGCCGAACCAGTCCCGCCGTACGCCGAACCAGTCCCGCCGTACGCCGAACTCGGCCCGCTGTGCGTCGTACGGGCGTGTGCGGGCTCGGCGTACGTCGCATCAGCGCGAGTGGTCCGGGCCAGGTCTGTGCGGGCGATCCAGACTTCGCAATCGCCGTCGCGCAAACTCATCGGGTCATTCCTTCGGGCTGTCCGGCAACGGCGCGGGGCGGGCCTCCCAGCGGGTCGAGAGCACCACAGTAGTCCTCGTCCGTACGACGCCCTGGACCCGGCGCAGGCTGCCGACGACGGCCTCGAGTTGAGCCACGTCGGCCACTCGTACCTTCACGACAAGTTCTTCGTCACCGGCGACGAACCAGCAGTCCTCGACGGCGGGAATCGCCCGGACGCCGGCGACCACGTCATCGGTCTCGGCGTCGTCGCGCTGGAAGAGGCCGACCAGGGCGCTCGTACCGAGGCCCACCCGCTCCGGCGCGACCACCGCGCGGTACCCGAGGACGATGCCGCGCTCCTCAAGGCGGCGGACCCGTTCCTGGACGCTGGGACCGGACAGGCCGACCGTTCGGCCGAGTTCGGCCCAGCTGGCCCGGCCGTTCTCACGGAGCGCGTCCAAGAGCCGTCGATCCGTAGCGTCCACAATGCCTCCTCGGGAAGAATCGTTGGTGAAAGTGGCGATCGACCATCGATTCGTTGGAAAACTTGGTCTGATTGTCGTACAATTTAAAGCAGACGGGGTGACCGCCCCGGCTTCGATACCAAACCTTTGTGAAGGATCATGATCACCCTCGACGTTGCCCGTGCCCACATCGACGAGCTGCACCGCGAGGCGGCTGAACACCGCTGCGCCGCTGCCGCGCCCTCCACCTGGCGCCAGCTGCTGTCCCGCGCTGCCAAGCGGAGCTGACCCGGGCGGGAGCGCGCGAGCCGAAGAGGTAGGCTGCGCACTATGCTCTCGCTCCTGACGCCACTGGTGGTGGCGCTGCAAGAAGCCGCGGCTGGCGGCGGAACGTCGAAGTGGCTTTACGGCCTTTTCGCGCTGATCGTGCTGTTCGCCCTGCTGGCGGTCACTCTGATCCTCGGCAAGGGCCGGCAACAGCGCTGACCGGCGGAGCTGACTGATGGCCACACCGGCGAGGCGGCGGCTGGGCGTGATGGGCGGAACCTTCGACCCCATCCACCACGGCCACCTCGTCGCCGCCAGCGAGGTCCAGGCGTACTTCGACCTCGACGAGGTCATCTTCGTGCCGACCGGTCAGCCCTGGCAGAAGACACATCGCGAGGTCTCGCCGGCCGAGGACCGCTACCTGATGACGGTCATCGCGACCGCCAGCAACCCGCGGTTCTCGGTCAGCCGGGTCGACATCGACCGGCCCGGGCCGACGTACACCATCGACACGTTGCGCGACCTGTCGAAGGTGCACCCGGACGCGGAACTCTTCTTCATCACCGGTGCGGACGCGCTGGCCCAGATCCTTACCTGGCGAGACGTCGGGGAGATCTTCGAGCTGGCGCGTTTTGTCGGTTGTACCCGGCCGGGCACCGAATCGCTCGACCTGCCCCTGGACCAACTGCCGATGAACCGGGTCACACTGCTCGAGGTGCCCGCGCTGGCGATCTCCTCGACCGAGTGCCGCCGGCGCGTCGCCAAGGGTGATCCCACCTGGTACCTGGTGCCGGACGGCATCGTGCAGTACATCGCCAAGAGCGGCCTCTACACCTCCGACTGAAGGAACACATTGCCTGCCACCGAACGCGCCGTCGAGCTGCTCATTGCCGCAGCCGAGGCGGCTCACGACAAGAAGGCCGAGAACGTTCTCGCGTTCGACGTCTCCGAGCAGCTCGCCATCACCGACGCGTTCCTGGTCGCCTCGGCGTCCAACGACCGCCAGGTCCGCGCCATCGTCGACGCGATCGAGGAGAAGCTGCGCACCCTCGACGCCAAGCCGGTCCGGCGTGAAGGCGCGCGCGAGGGCCGCTGGGTCCTGCTGGACTACCTCGAGATCGTGGTGCACGTGCAGCACGACGAGGAGCGCTCCTTCTACTCCCTCGAGCGGCTCTGGCGCGACTGCCCGATCATCCCCCTGCCCAACGCGGACGGCACCATGCCCGCTCCCGCTCCTGCCTCGGACGCTTCCGCTTCGGACGCTGCTCCGGCGTCGGATTCGGACGCTTCGGGTTCGGACGACGCGCCTGCTTCGGCTGAGGCCGCAGACGGGACCAAGGCCGCGGGGGAGTCTGCCGAATGACGGCCGGCCGGCTCATCGTCTGGCGCCACGGGCGGACTTCCTGGAACCTGCTGGACAAGGTCCAGGGCCAGGCCGACATCCCGCTGGACGAGGTCGGCCAGGCCCAGGCGCGTGCCGCCGCTGCGCGCCTCGCGTCGCTGGCGCCTGCCCGGCTCTTCTCCAGTGACCTCCAGCGCGCCGCCGCCACCGCGGGCGAGCTGGCCGCGCTGACGGGCCTCAAGGTCGAGTACGACGAGGCCCTGCGCGAGATCGACGTCGACGACTGGGCGGGTCTGACCATGGCGGAACTCGCCGCCATGCACCCAGAAGCCGCCGCGCGGATCAAGGCCGGCGAATCCCAGCGTCGCGGCTCCAACGGCGAAACCGTCGAGGAGGTCGCGGCCCGCTTCGCCCCGGCCCTGCAACGCGCGATCGACTCGGCCGACTCCTCCGAAACCGTCGTCGTCGCCACCCACGGCCTCGCCGCCCGCGTCGGCATCTGCCGGTTCCTCGGCATCCCCGAGGCCTACTGGCCCGCCTTCGGAGGCCTCTCGAACTGCAACTGGGTCTCCCTGCTCCCAGGCCGTACGGGCCAGTGGCGCATCGAGGAATGGAACGCCGGTTCCCTCCCCGAACCCGTGATGAGCGACGACCCCCAGCAGTAGACCCCCGATTTCGTATCTGGGCAGGCCTTCGGTTAGTATTTCCGAGTCGCAAGGGCCGGACACCATCCGGCCGGACCGACACAAGGCAAGGGGCTTTGGCGCAGTTGGTAGCGCGCTTCCATGGCATGGAAGAGGTCAGGGGTTCGAATCCCCTAAGCTCCACCGCAGTAACCACAGGCCAGGAGGAACGTCGCTCCTGGCCTGTTTTCGTTGTTGGGTCAGTAAGGGAAAGTTGGGGAAGCGCTGGCCCAGTTTCGCGCGTTCAGCTCGTCCCTTGATACTCGCCGCACCGCATCTGGTCGGCAGCTGTCGGCGCGATGCGGAGGTTTGGGGTCGCGGCGTGCTCGACGCGTGGGCCGTTAACGGACACGGAGTAGTCAGGCTGGTCGCTGACTGGGATCTGGCCATGGCGCAGCGCATTGTTGAGATTCACGTACCGCTCATCAGTACAGGTTCTCCTCCAGGCACCACTTGGCCTCGGAGCACGGACATTGTGCCGGACGACTATCCGCTTCCATGGATCGGTGAGGTGGAGCAGTACCTTGCTGAACGGGAAGCGGGCGGGGCCTTCGAGGTGTACGACGACAGTGAGGAGCTCGGCGACGATTTCCTGTACTTCATCACCGGGGCGAGCGAAGAGATGCTTCTGGCCGTGGCCGCAGATGTAGCCGCACTGCCGGGGCTGCCACCGGGGGTTTACGCCATCGTCACTGATGACGAGGCCGAGGAGATGGGCGTCGGTCGGCGCATAGCACTTACCTAGACCGGGGCCGGACCCCGAACATAGCCGTCAGCCTGGTCCCTTTCCCAATTGGGAGAGGGCCTCTGATTTATACGCCGGGAGGTTGCCACCGCTTTCCGATAGCCCGCCACCTCACGTCTGCCGGGACAACAACGCCGCCCAAGGCCCGCCGTGGGTAGACGGGACCGCCAGCTGCCCCAGGAAACGACGGCCATCCGCGTGAGTTCGGTTGGCCCGCGTTAGTGGGGGTTTTTGGCGTGGGTGAGGGTTTCCCAGGCTAGGAAGCGGGCGGCGCCGACGGGGCGTTTTTGTTGGACCCAGGTTTGGGTGTGGGGGAGGTCGAAGCCCAGGCGTTGGTGGAGGGCGTTGTAGGGGACTTCGAGGTTGGGGCCGAGGCCGAGGATGGGCGCTCCGCCGCAGAGCCACGATGGCGGCTTCGCGCCTAGTTGTAGGCGGGAGTGGAACTCCATGGCGTGGCGCAGGCGGTCCTTGGCAGCGCCGAAGAGGGCCACGCCTTGATGGCGGGCGGTCTCGGCGACGTGGGACATGGCTGCGAGTCCCCAGCCGGTATGGCCGAAGTCGCGGCAGGTTTCCTGGGTCAGGCCGTTCACGAAGGTGGTCTGCCCGTGCCAGTACTCGATGAGCTCGGCTCTGGTGTTGTGCTTGCTGTTCGGTGGTGCTTTGGGCAGCGCGCCGTCCGTCTCGAGGTAGATGTACGCGGGCAGCCTGCCGCGCCAGGTGGTGACCGCCCGGTCGAACGAGGCGCGGTCGTCGAGGTGTACGGCGATGCCGATGGCGGCGTCGGTCATGATCAGTTCCCAGTTGCCCTGGTGGTTGGGCATTCCGGTGATCACGGTCGGGAGGTACACGTTGCGCAGCTTGTTGGCGAACCGCCCGGCCTGCGTCCAGCCGGTGTAGGTGTGCTTGATGAGTTCGGCGGCGCGGGAGAAGTTGGCGCCGGCAAAGCCCGTCTGGAGCGGCGCGTTGCTCCCGGTGTGGTCGGTGATCACGGCTGACCAGGCGTCCATGATCTCGATCGCCTTCTTGGCGTAGCGGGAGTCCTTGGTGAGGTACCACTGCAGGGCGTGGGTGTACGCCGCATTGGCATCCTCGCGCTCTTCCGAGCAGCCGTGGTCGGGATTGCCGTACATGCCGCATTCCACGACTGCGCGGGGCGTGGCCGTGTAGGTCAGGGAGGCGTAGGAACTGCGCTGCAGAGATTCCCAGGCAGACTTCCACGGTTCGTTGCCGAGGTTGGCGCGGACGAAGTCGAGCTGACCGCGGCTGACCAGGACGCCGGGGTGCTCGAACGCGGCCGCCTGCGCGGGCTGCGGGGTGGACAAGGTGGCGGCCACGAGCATGATGGCGGCGAGAGCGCGAGCAAGACGCACGGGATTCCTTCCAGGCACGGAGGCGTTCATTCAGCCAGCCGCACACTCGGCTGTCAACGTGGGTTCTGCAGCAGAATGGGTGGATGGACGATCCGCGGGCGCGGCTGGAGCGGGAACGGCGGGAGACGTTGAAGCGGCTCGCGTACTTGAGTGATGACTTCGACCAGGTCGTCGCTGCCTCCTACGACAGCAACGCCGACGACGAACATGATCCGGAGGGCGCGACGATCGCGTTCGAGCGCTCGCAACTCGGCGCCCTGGCGGACCAGGCCCAAAGGCGGTTGACCGAGATCGACGCGGCGCTCGAACGTGTCGCGGCCGGCACCTACGGCATCTGCGAGCGCTGTCACCGCCCGATCGCTTCGGACCGCCTTCAGGCCCGCCCGGTCGCCCGCACCTGTACCGAGTGCGCGTAGCAATCGCCTTGCCGAGCAGGGGAGCCGCCACGTCCGGCGTACAGGCTCAGACGACTCAGGCCGACGGTGGGCTGCGACGCGTGGCGCCGTACCGGGGTCGGCGCCATGCAAGTACGGCGAACGCGCCGACGCCGAACAGTACGCCGGAAGTGCCGGGCGCGGAACCTGGTGGGTCCCGCGCTCGTCAGAAGGCCGTCGTGGCAGTCGATTGACCGTTTGGCTGGAACTCGAAGAGGAGTTGGTGTTGTGGTGACCAGGTTCTGGCCGGCGGCGTTGGCCGCGGTCGCGATGGTGGCGACGGCGTGCGGTGCCGCGGAACCTTCCGGCTCGGCGGACACACCGACGGCGACCGCGCCCAGCCCGACCGAGATGGCAACTCCGACCCCATCCCCGGTCGCGCCGACCAGCATCCCAACGCCCACCAGCATCAATACGCCCACCAGCTTCAATACGCCCACGGTTGTCCCGACCCCGACGGCGAGCAGAACGACCTGGTCGCCGACGGTTTCCGGGCCGGTACGGAACGATCCGTTGCTGGGGTCGAACCCGATTCATCTCGAGCAGGGGTACGGGATCAGCGCGGTGAACTGCCGGCTGCCCGCGTGGAAGTTGCAGGTTGCTGCCGCGAAGGCCTACTACAGTGCCGCGATCGCCTGTCATGACCGGGCTTGGCGGGGGACGTTGGCGCACTTCGGGCTGACCTTGACGAGTCCACGGTTGTGGGCGGGTGCCCGAGGCAACCAGTACGCCGGAGGGTGCGGCAGCAACGACACCGGCCGGGAAGCGTTCTACTGCTCGGTGGACGAGACGATCGTGATGCCGTTCGACACGATGCGGTCCATTGCCCGGTACGGCGAGGGGTACGCGCTGGCGGTGTTGTCGCACGAGTACGGACACCACCTTCAGCAGCAGGCCGGGATATTCGACGCATACGTGGCGCGTGGTCGGGCCGTCGGCTATTCGAGCCAGGCCGGCCAACTACTCTCCCGCCAGCTGGAACTTCAGGCCTGGTGCTTCTCCGGCATGTTCTACGGCACCAACACCGGCCGCGGGTCCATCACCAGGTCGCTTTCCCGGCAGGCGCTCGACAACAACAGCCATGCGGGCGACCGTCCCGGCGAGCTGCGGCAGCACGGCACCAACCGCAACATCGCGAACTGGTTCAAGTGGGGCCGCCACCCATCAATGGACCCCTCGGCTCGCGTGTCGCCGTCGGTCTACGAGTGCAACCCGTGGGCGGCACGCGACAACGGCTGGCTCCAGTAGCAAACACCTGCGCAGGTGTTTGAAGACGCTTCAGCGGGTTACCGCGCCCAGCGAGTCGACGAATCTGGTGAGTAGGCGAGCGAAGTCAGCACGGTCGCCAGCCGGCCAGTCGGCCATGGCATGGTCGGCGACCTGTCGCCGGAAGGTGTGAACCTCAGCTGACAGGCGCCGCCCGGCCGGAGTTCGCACCAGCAGGGCTCGGCGGCCATCGGCCTGATCGGCCTCGCGCCGCACCAGCCCTGCCGTCACGGCCGCGGCGACCAGCTTGCTGGCACGTGGCTGATCGATCCCAAGCGCGATGGCCACACTGCTGACGGTCGCCGGTCTGCCCGCTTCCTCGGCTTCCTCGACGGCGTCCAGCACCTCGGCACCGACTCCCGATGCGGCGGTCGCTGTCGTCCCGCGACCGCTGCCAGATCGCGTCGGCCGGCGTGCGGCAAGACGGGCCAGGGTACGCCTGCTTTGGCTGCGGCGCAGAGCCACCATGGCCCGTTCGACTGCCTCGACGTCCTCATCCCGGTCGCGTCCCATAGCGGTCCACTATATGCTCTTCCGCATTTACTTGCTAACGAACATGTACATGGCAGGAGGCATGAAGATGGAACGGCCTATCGGCTACTGGCTCAAGCGCCTCGACGGTCTCCTCGAGGCGGCGTTCGACAGCGTCCTCGCTGCCGAAGAGCTCACGCGGCGGCACTGGCAGACCATGAACACTGTGCGCACAGCACCGCAAGACGCAGTCGCGCTGATCGACGTGATGCGACCCTTCTGGGGCCCTGGCGCGATCACCCTCGACGAGACGATCAGCGAACTGACTCAACGCGGCTGGCTCGCCCAGGACGACGCTGGCCGCTACACCCTCACGCCAGCCGGCCGCGCGGGACACGCCTCACTCGAAGAGAAGGTGCACGCCCTTCGTTCCACCATGCTGGCCGGCCTGACCGAAGACGATTACCGCGTAACCGTTCGCGTTTTGCGGCAGATGACCGAGAACCTCGAACCTGCCACCGGACAGGAAGCGGCCAAGCCCTCGCGTCGCCCGTTGCGGTGAACCGGTTTGCCGGATTGGCAAAGGTTCGGGACTCGGAGGCCTAGCGCAGGCATGCTGGGGCAATGGTGGAGATTGACTGGGCGGCTGAGGCTGGGCATTTGCGGAGTGCGGCTACGGATGAGGCCGAGTGGAATGCGGTGGTGGCCGCCGGGTTGGTCCGGCCGACTGACCGGCTGGCGGTGGATGTCGGTTGTGGCGGCGGTGGCATGGCGAAGGCGCTTGCCGCGGTGATGGCGGAAGGCGCGAGCGTGGTCGCGGTTGATGCCGACGCGGAGGTGCTGGAAGCAGCTCGGGCGCATACGGGCGGCGCCGTACGGTGTGAGTTGGTGTCGATGGATGACGGGCCGGAACCATTGCGCGCGGCGATTGGTGCGCCGGCGGATCTCGTTTGGGCCTCGGCGTCGGTCCACCACGCGGCCGATCAGCAGGCGGCCATCAACGCGCTGGTCTCGTTGCTGGCTCCGGGTGGCCGGTTGGCCTTGGCCGAAGGTGGTCTGCCGTCGCGGCGCCTGCCGTGGGACCTCGGGATCGGTGAACCCGGGCTGGAGCTCCGGCTGGACTTGGCTCAGGACCGGTGGTTCAAGGCGATGCGAGAGTCACTGCCTGGTTCGGTGCCGATGCCGTACGGCTGGACCGAGGCCCTACAGCGCGCCGGGCTGACCGAGGTGACAACGAAGAGCGTGCTGACCGAGGAGCCGGTGCCGCTGTCCGATGAGAACCGCGACCGGGTGGTCAGCCACTTCCGGCACCGCATCGAGCGCCTGCTCCCGGCCGCCGAAACCAACCACGACCACGACGCATCCCGTAGCCGCCACAACGGTCATGGTCATGGGCATGGCCACGGGGTGCCCGACGAGCTGAGCCTCTCGCCGGAGGACCTTGCCGTCTGGAAGCGGCTGCTCGACCCCGAGGACGAGCACTACCTCGGCCGTCGTACGGACCTGGCCTCGGTGTCAGTCCGCAGCATCCACATCGGCCAGCGGCCCGCGCACTGATCGCTTCGCCCGATGGGGCGATTCAGGGCTCAACTACTAGCGGTGACGGGCGAGCCGGGAGTACGCTCGTTGAGCCGTCGAAAACCATGGACGGCGGGGGAGATTCGCTCGGCAGGCCGTCGTGGGGGCGGGGTTTTGCGCGAGATCATCATTCGGCTTTGCGGGCGTTTGTGCCTGCGGAGTGGGGGAGATTGCCATGCGAGTTCTGCACATCATTGCCTCACCACGGGAGCACAACTCCAACACGTTGCGCATCGCGAATTCGTTCCTGGAAACGCTGCGTGCGACGGCCGGCAACGTCACCGTCGATGTGGTCGACCTCTACAACCACGATCTGCCCGCCATCGCGGGTACGAACATCGACGTCAAGTACACGCTCATGATCGGCCAGCCGATCGACAAGAACCACGCGGAATCCTGGCATCAGATCGAGCGCCTGATCGAGCACTTCGTGGCCGCGGACATGTACGTGATCTCCTGCCCGATGTGGAACTTCAGCATTCCGTACGCGCTGAAGTACTACATCGACTGCATCGTGCAACCCGGCTACGTGTTCAAGTACGACCAGGACGGACGCCCGGTTCCCCTTGTACTAGGGAAGAAAATGGTCTGCATCACCTCACGCGGCGGTGATTACGGGCCCACCGGCCCGCTGCATGCCTACGATTTCCAGGAACCGTATCTGCGGGCCATCTTCGGCTTCATCGGCATCACCGAAAATCACTTCATCAATGCCCAGCCGATGGACATCACCCCGGCCCTCCGGGAAGCGGCCGTCGAGGCCGCAACCCTGCAGGCCCAAAGCCTGGCAATGCACACCGCCGCGGTCGCCCCGGTTTAGCCCTCAGTGAGTTGGTAGCGGGAGAGCCGCCAGCCGGGGACTCGGTTGACGCGCTTCAGCGCCACCGTGGTGAGCACCTGGCGCGGCGCCATCCACGTTTGCGACTGTTTCTGGAGGACCCAGCCCTCGCCAAGGGATACGGCCGCATGCTGTACGGCGTTGTCCCCGGTCGACCGCCACACGTACACAACACCAGGTACGTCGTCCTGGCGCCGGCTGGTTCGTACGGTGGCCGACGCGAGCCAATCCTCAAAAGGCGCGCGCTGCATCCACTCCAACTCGGCCCCGGCCACACCGGCCGCGGCCATCACCGTGCCGAAGCAGTTCGGTCCACTCCCGTCCGCCCAAGTCCCGGCCAGTTCCTTTGCCTTGGGCAATAACCGTGCAGGCCAGTGGACCACTTCGCGATGGCGGCTCGGTTCGGCGTCCTCGGCGACGATGGCGGGCAGAATCGTCGCCAGGTGCTTCTCCAAGAGCGAAGGCCACCAAACGAAACGATGGCCGTCCGCCTGCTCGCGAACCGCCGCACCGAGCAGACCACCCCAGCGTGCGGAGGTCGGTACGGCGTCGCGCTCGTGCCGTACCTGCGCCCGCACCACCGCGGCCCGGATCTTCCGCGGCAGCGCGTGGAACGACCCCTCGCTCAACCAGACGGGCCTCAACGCCTTGTCCACGTCGTACACCCGGTACGTGTCGCGGAGCTGCCTGTCCGTGACATCATCACTCGCCGCCCCGGCAAGACCCAAGCGCCGTACCTCCTCCTTGGTAAGGAAGAACGGTTGTATCTCCGGCGCCAGCCATCGCGACCACCGCGTCAACAATCCCGGCTCAACCTCAACGTTCAACACGCGCATCATCGGCCGGCCGAAGGCTTGAGCGGGAGAGGGCGGTTCCACTGGGGTTCGGCCGCGATCTCGATCATCGCCCGAACGTACCGGCTACCGCCTTGTCGTTCATCTGGTTAATGTCCCGGGTGCTTGATGCTCTCGATCATTCTGGCGACGCCTTCCTTGCCGTGGCCCGCGTCGAGCTGGCGCTGGATGAGCCCCTGGACCATGGCGATCACCTCGGTGCTGATGCCCTGGTCGGCACTCGCGGCCACGAGGTCGTCGAGGCTGGAGAACTCCAGGCTCTGCTGGCCTTCGACGGTGTAGTCCCCGCCGTCGATGACCGCGGCGAGTCCCTGGAAGCCGCCGGTCATGGCGGTCAGCCAAGGTGCGGCCATGGTGGCGAACTGACTCGCCGTGACGCCGGCAGGCGCGACCATGGCGGCGCCATGCAGGAATCCGGCCCACATCACGTACATGCCTGACAGGAGCGCGAGATCGTACAACGACGCCAGCCCGGCATCCTCGCCGAAGTACGTACTGGTCGCCCAGAGGTCGAGCAGCGGCTTGTACTCGTCGAAGACGTCGGCCGAGCCGCTGTAGAGGATCGACGCGCCCGGCTGGCCGATCATGTGCGGGATGGCCATGATGCCGCCATCCAGATACGCGATCCCCGCCTCGGCGGCCCAGGCAGCCATCTCCCGAGCCTGGGCCGGGGTCGTTGTGGTCACGTTGATCAAGGTTCGTCCGGCCAGGTCATCGATCAGCGGATCGAGCACCTCATGGACGGACGCGTGGTCCAGCAGGCACGCGATCACCACTTGGCCGGCCTTCACGGCCTCGCCGACCGTGGCGGCGGCCCGCGCACCCTGCGCGACGAGCTCGCCGGCCTTGCCTGGTGAACGATTCCAGACCGTTGCCGGATGTCCGGCCTGCACCAGGGCCGCGGCCAGCGCGCTACCCATCGCACCCAGCCCGAGCACGGTCACCTGGACGTTGTTGCTGCTTGTCATTCGAGTTTCCCCTTGGGTTCGTCGGTCGGTTCAATCCTTTCCGCTGCCGGTAGAGTTGACTAGTACGGACTATTTAGTGGGGTACTCACCTTTTGGTAAGTATGCGGAGGCGTGAATGGGCACAACAGCACGGCAAGGTCCCTACTTCTGCGGCATCGACGCGGCGATGGACGTGGTCTCCGGCAAGTGGAAGGTGCTGATCCTGTGGGAGTTGCAGCACCACGGGACGCGCCGGTTCGCCGAACTCCGGCGTGGTCTGCCGGGCGTCAGCGAGAAGATGCTCGTGCAGCATCTGCGCGAGCTGGAAGACGACGGCCTCGTGCATCGTGAGGTGTACCGCGAGGTGCCACCGAAGGTCGAGTACTCCCTGACCGAGCACGGCATCGCGCTCAACACGGCCTTGGCCCCGTTGGGAAAGTGGGGCACCGAACGCATGCGCCGAATCGGCGCCGAGAAGGTCTTCGCCAACGCCACGCCCTGAGGAACCGGTGCCCCGAACCGCGAAGCAGCAGACGTTTGTACGTGAGCCCGACGGTGACTAACTGGGCCCCGTGCGATAAACGTGAGACAGCCCGGGCGGCGCTTGAAGATGTGCTGATAATCGACCGTATGGCGAACATCCCTGAGGTCATGCGGGCGTTGGAGCAGCAATCGTGGGAGGGGCCGGGCGCCCTTCGGTTGATCGGCGACGCGCCGGTACCGGCTCCAGGGCCGGGGGAGGTGCTCGTCCGGGTCGGCGCGGCCGGGATCAACTTCGCGGACGTGATGCAGACCCGCGGCACGTACGACGGTGGGCCGAAACCGCCTTATCTGGCAGGGTTCGAGGCCGCCGGCGAAGTCGTAGCGCTAGGCAACGGAGTAACCGGAGTCAGCCTGGGTGATCGCGTCATCGGGACCGGGTACGGCGCTTTCGCGCAGTACATCGTGATGACGGCCGCGGGCGTCGCGCCGGTGCCGGAAGGCTGGACCGACGAGCAGGCGCTGGGCCTCGTACTGAACTGGGCCACCGCCTTGGCCGCGCTCAAGCCGATCGGACGTCTAGCTTCCGGGGAGACCGTCGTGATTTCCGCGGCGGCCGGCGCGGTGGGGCAGGCCGCGCTTCGGATGGCCAAGCACTACGGCGCGACCGTGATCGCGACCGCGTCGCCGGACAAGCACGAGGCGGTGCGCGCGCTCGGCGCCGATCACGTCATCGACTACCGAACCCAGGACGTCGCGACCGAAGTGCTCAGGCTCACCGATGGCCGCGGTGCCGATCTGATCCTGGAGTCCGTCGGCGGCGACACGTTCCGGGCCAGCCTGGCCGCGGCGAGGCGGGTCACCGGCCGGGTCGTGGTGTACGGCGTTGCCGGTGGCGAGGCCGCGATCACCAACTGGGAGCTGAACTTCAAGCACCAGATCCACGTCATCGGTTTGCACATCGGCGTACTGATCCAGCAGGAGCCGGCCAGCTTCGCCGAGATCACCGAGGAACTGGCGACGCTCAGGGCGGCCGGGGTCTATCCGCCGGGACAGCCGACGGTCTACGACCTCGCGGACGGACCGAAGGCCCTGGCGGAACTCGAGGCTCGAGGAACCATTGGCAAATTAGCATTACGCCCCTGACTGTTCCCCGAAAGAGGAGACACCCCTGTGACTGATCAGACCGTGCCCGCGTCGCCGGCACCGCAGACCGGCTACGCCCCGGTGAACGGCCTGCAGATGTACTACGAGATCCACGGTTCGGGCGGTACGCCGTTGTTGCTGCTGCACGGTGGTCTGTTCAACATCGACCTGCAGTTCGGTGCGCTGCTGCCGAGCCTGGCGGAAACCCGTCAGGTCATCGCCGCGGACTTCCAGGCGCACGGGCGTACCAACGACATCGACCGGCCGCTGACCTGCGCGGATCTGGCCTCGGACGTGGTCGGCCTGCTGCAGCACCTGAACATCCCGCAGGTCGACGTCTTCGGCTTCAGCGTCGGCGGTGGCGTGGCCATCAACCTCGCCATCCGGAACCCGGAGCTGATCCGCAAGGCGATCATCTCCTCGGTGTCCTACACCCGCGCCGGCACCCGTCCGGAGAACGCGGCCGTCGGCGAGATGTCCGTCGACATGATCGCCGGTACGCCGATGGAGTCCGACTACCTCGCCAAGTCGCCGCACCCGGACAAGGAGCACCTGCAGACCCTGCTCGACAAACTCGGCAAGTTCGACGAGGGCTTCGACGGCTGGTCCGACGACGACATCCGCAACATCGCGGCGCCGACCCTGATCACCGTCGGCGACTGCGACGCGGTCAAGCTCGAGCACGCGGTCAAGTTCCTGCAGCTGCGTGGCGGCGACGTCAACGGCGACTTCGTCGGCGTACCTTCCTCCCAGCTCGCGGTACTGCCCGGCACCACCCACTTCTCCGGCCTGGCCCGCACCGACCTGATCCGCGACATCGTGCTCACCTACCTCGACACCCCGACGCCAGACTCCGCCCCAGCAGCCTGATCAAGCGCTCCACCACCCTTCGAACTCCCCTTGCGGACGAAGTGTTGACACGGTGAAAGGCCGGGCGTCTGCTGTCAAGTGAGGTCTGTGGTCTCAATCTGCGGTCCGTTCCCGGGCGGCGGATCTGTGTCGCATCTTCGGGGGAGTTCATGAGGGGTGGAATCGTGAGACGTTTCATGGTGGCCGGCCTTGTCTCCGCCGGCCTGGTAGCGCCGTTGCTGTCCGTACCGGCCGACGCGGCGCCGCCGGGAGACGTGGCAGTGAGCGACCGAATGTACGTGCGTTATGACGGTGGTACCGACCCGGTACTGGCCGCATGTTCGGTCAACAACCGTCAGCAGAACGAGCCCACGGCCAGCGTGGCCCCGCACAACCCGGCTCTGATGACGTCCGGGTCGAACGACTACTGCACGGCGCCGACGACCGGTGGCACCTGGGCAGGGTTCTACTACTCGGGCAACGGCGGGGCGTCGTGGACCAACGGCCTGCTGCCGGGATATCCCGGTGATACGTCGCCAGGCGGTACGGGGTCGCCCCTGCAGGCCATCGGCGTCACCAATGCCGGCGACCCGGTCCAGGCCTGGGACAACGACGCGCACCTCTATTACGCGGGCATCGGCTTCAATCGGGAAAAGCCCGCGAAGGGATCGATCTGGGTCGCGCGCTACGCGTGGCCAGGCGGCCCGAGTCCGACGTACCAGTTCACCACGCTGGTGGAGCGAGGTACGCCGAGCCCGATCTTCCTTGGCCTGTTCCACGACAAGATCCAGCTCGAGGTCGATCGAGGCGCTGACAGTCCGTACGAGGGCAACGTCTACGTCTGCTGGGCCCGGTTCACCGCGAGTGGACCGAACAACGGGGTGTTCCTGGCCCGGTCGAGCGACGGCGGCCGTACGTTCCGCAGCCAGAAACTCTCGGAATCGGTGCATGGCAGCCAGTTCTGCGATATCGCGGTGACGCGAAACGGCGATGTGCACGTCGCTTGGCGGCAGTTCGAGTTCAAAGCGAACCAAGGCCAGCTGCAGGCCAACGCCGTTGTCTGGGTGAAGTCCACCAATGGCGGCAAGTCCTTCACCAAGCCCGCCACGGTCACGAACTTCATCGGCTGGGACCCGGGCGACCAGACCGTCTCGGCCCCGGCGTACGGCCAGGCCAAGTACGACGCGTGCCTGATCGCCGACGGCACCATCGGGCCCTGCGCGAGCCCGGAACCGAGAGCCTTCGCGCGCGACTGCGGTGACGGGCCACTCGCCTGTCAGTCGGGCTACGTCTTCCACCGGATGAACTCGCAGGTCCGGATCACGGCCGATCCGACCGGCACGGGCGACCCGGACGAGGTCTTCTTGGTGTACGACGGCAGCGTGCCGGGCAGCGAGACCTCCACCGGTTCGTCGTACGGGACGATCAGTCCAGGCGTCGGAAGCCAGGCCGCGATCTACTTCGTTCGGACGGCCACGGGTGGTTCCAGTTGGTCTACGCCGGCGCGGATCGACGCACAGACTCGAGGGCACCAGTACTTCCCCGACATCGTGGCGGAGGCCGGCAAGTTGCACGCGGTTTGGCAGGACAGCCGGTACGACGCCGCGGTGGGCCCGGGCGGACGGGATTACCGAAGTGTGCCGGTCGGAAACCGTGCCGTGGCGGCGAATCCACCGGGTGCGGTAGTAGCCGGCGCCGGGCTTGCGGCGTTCTACGCGACGTCGGCGAATGACGGCACGACCTGGACCAGCAGCGAGGTGAGTACGGCCCGGACGATGCCGCAGTACGAGCAGTTCGGTGATCGCGACGTGCCGTTCTTCGGCGACTACAACTACATCGCCGCGTCGGGAGAGACCGTACTCATGACCTGGACGGACCACCGTGACGTTGCTCCCGGCAACGACCCGCGCTATCCGGTCGACGGCGTGGACGGCTTCGACGTACGGCAATGCCGGGCGGCGCTGCCCGACGGCACCTTCGGCCCGGACACCTGCCCGGACGCGGGTGGCCTCGACCAGAACATCTACGGCGCCGTTCGCTGACCAGCGTCGCGTCGTTCGCTTACCCGGCATCGGTGCGTCGCTCACCAGCGCCGGACTGTTGCCGACCAGCGCCGGGCCGGCCGGAGGCCCCACCCTCCGGCCGGCCCGGGTTTGGTGACGGGTACTCCAACTGAGAGCTGCTTTGGTGGCTCGGATCGACCCTGAGGAGGCTCGAGATGGGTATCGGCGTAGGGATTTTCCTGTTGGCCGTCGGCGGTGTGCTGGCGTTCGCGGTGTCCGACCGCATCAGCGGTGTGGACCTGACGATGGTGGGTTACATCATGATGGGCGCCGGCGCGCTCGGTCTGGCGATCGCGTTGCTGATGAACAGCCAGCGCACGCACACTTCGCACACCACCGTGGAGGAACGCCGCGACCTCCGGCCGTAGTCGGTGATGGTCAGAGCGTGACGATCAGGCGGTCATCCGCGCCTCGGTCGTTACGCGGATCGCCGCCGCGGATCAGGACCGAGTGCTCGGTCACGGTCGCGCGGTAGAGGCGGAACGGCGTCGGGCCTTGCAACTCCCCGGCGCCGATCTGCTTGTCGGCCGGTAGTCGGCTGTTGAAGGTAGCCGCGGCCGCTTCGAGTTCGTCGTCCGGGACCTGTGCGGCCTGGGCTGCCATGTAGACGGCTTCGGCCTTGCCGATGGGCACGTGCGAGTCGAAGATCGCGATGCTGGCTGAAGGGCGTGCTTCGATGTTGCGGGAGTGCCGCGCGTCTGGTGAGGACACCCAGTAGAAGTCCGAATACCCGTCCGGCGTGTAGAAGACGGGTGTTACCCAGGGCGTGCCGTCGGCATCCGCCGTACCGAGCACCATGTACTTGCTGCCGGTGATCAGCTCCCGGGCGATCGCCTCGAGGTCACTCATCCCCGGCTCCAGCGCTTGTCCCGGTTTCGGTTCCTGCTTCGGTTCCGGCTGTGGCTGTGGCTGCGGCGTCGGCCCTGTCGAGCGGGCTCACCAAAGGTGAACGTCAGCAGGTTTTTGTGTGCTCGAGGACGCTCGGGCGGAACTCGCCACGTCGCTGCTAGCCAGGCGCTCGGAGGGCCCGATGAACGGCGACTCGCCTGGTCAGAAGGGTCCGATGAACGGGTGACTCGCCTGGTCACAAGGGTCCGATGAACGGCGACACGCCTGGTTACAAGCGTCCGATGAACGGTGGGGCGCGGCGCGGCGCGGCGTGTCGGGGGGAGGGAGGGAGAGGCCCTCTCGGGGGCGGCGAGAGGGCCTCTGGGTGGGGCGGGGCGGTTAGGGGGTGCAGGTGGGTTCGCCGGGTTGGGCGCCGAGGCTTACGGCGTTCCAGGCGGCCTTGACCTTGTTGTACTTGGCGCAGGTCGGGTCGAGGTTCTTCGCCGCGTTGAGGGTGGCGACGCGCCACTTCGGGTAGCTCATGCCGGAGGTCTTGAGTAGCATCGCGTTGTAGAAGATGCGCCCGGCCTCCTTGATGCCGATACCCGTCAGCGTGGTGCCGTTACAGGTCGGGCTGACCGGCTGGCCGTTGGTCGGGTTGGTGCCTTCGGCAAGCAGGTAGAACCAGTGGTTCATCGGACCGGCCGCCGCGTGCACGGACGAGGGCAGGCTGGTCGAGTAGCAGTTCGGGTGGCCCGAAACCTTCGACGGGTTGTACATGTAGCGGATCGGGCCGTTACCCACCAGGTTGATGAGCTCGCCGACCTCGTAGTCCGGCTTGTCGTTCGGGTTGTTCAGGTAGTGCTCGGTAAGGGCGCCCCAGATGTCCGCGACGGACTCCTGACCCGGGTAACCGGAGATGCCGCCCGGGGTCTTGGCGTCGAGACCGTGGCCGTACTCGTGGGCCACCACGTCCGTGCCGGTGATCCAGTAGTTCTGGTTGTTGCGGCCGAAGACGACACCGCCGATGTTGCTGGAGTGGTTCCAGTACGCGTTGACGTCGGGCAGACCGACCTCGGCGTCGGCCCAGTTGCCCCGGCCGTCGAGGCCGTTGCGGCCATACCAGTTCTTCAGCAGATCCCACTCGCCGGCGGCGACGTACATGACGTCGACGCAGCCCGAGACCTTGTTGGTCTTGCTGGTGCTGCCCCAGACGTTGTCGGCGTCCGTCATCACGGCGTTGGTGCTGTAGTCGATGCACGACAGGCTCGGGCGGGCCGGGTCGGTCATCCGGTACGTGCCGCCCGACAGCGTGGTGCCGAAGCTCAGGCCCGAACCGTTCCAGACGCCTGTGCCGGTACCGGAGGCCGTCTGCTCGGCGGAGTGCGCGACCTTGCCGGTGGCGGCGTCGACGTACACGAGCTCGCGGGCGGAGTCGGTGCCGTGGTCGTGCGACGGGTGCTTCGCCTTGCCCTCGACCGGGACCTCCCAGGCCAGGACGGGCCTCGGCTGACCGATGACCAGGACGACGAGCTTGGGCTTACCCGTGGCGGTGACGGAGGTGAAGGCCTTCTTCGCTGCCGCGGTGGCTTGGCCCGGCGCGAGCTTGGGCGTCGTACCGACCGAGATCGTGGCGTTGGACGCCGCGACGGTGGTGAGTACGTTGCCTTCGGCATCGGTCGAGACGACGGCGTCGCCACCGATGACCGGGAGACCCTGGTAGGTCTTGTTGTACGAGACGTAGAAGAGGTCCTGCTTGTCGGCCTGACCGCCTTCGAACACACCAAGGCGGGTGAACGACTCCTGGGCGCTCTTGCGCAGTTTGGCGTTGCCCGCGTTGACGGCGCGGTCCGCGGCCTCGATCGCGCGGGCGGTCGCGTCGGGCGGCGTGGCGGGTGCGGCGGGCTCGGCGGCGAAGCTGCTGCTGGCCAGGGATCCGGCTATCAAGGCGGCGGTCAGTCCAGTGACTGCCGAGAGCTGTACGGCACGGCGTCGGCGGGTGTTCCGCGAACTCAGAACTCTCACGGTGCTGCTCCTCACGGGGGCAGAGGGGGCGGGGTCACGAGATGGCCCGCCTCACTGAGCCACCTCATGAGACGAACGGTGGCGAATTGGCCGGTTTCCCGGCAAGTAAAAGTCACCCTTGGTTGGCTCCGATGACACAGAGCAAGGGGAACCCTTCGGGTAAACGCCGAAACACCCTCTGTGAACATGCGCAAACACAGGGTGATCCTTCGTTCAAACCGGTTTAGCCGGGACCTTCCTCCGCGAACCCAACTCGCCGTACCGTCGGGAGTGAGTGGGGGCCACGATGACTGAACAACAGGAACGATCGATCGACTTCAAAGCCCAGGTGACCGTTCTGGCGAACGCCTATCGCGTGACGCTGCTGGCGGGGGATCGCGAGCTGGGCAAGGAGAAGGCCATTCTGCGCGCGATGGTGGCCGCCTCGGCCGCGGATGTCGCGGAGTGGGTCCGGTTGCGACTGCCGGACGGGGCTTCGGCGGCGGAGCCGCTGGACGAGCTGGTCCCGGATCTGCAGCGCGGCGACCACGTCGGCAAGGGCATCACCGTCGCCAAGAAGACCTTGCTCGGCGAGGCGAAGGACATCGTGGTCGCGGCGGTCACGGGTGGCACGATGCCGCTCTGGCTGACCTCGGTTCTCGCGTTCTTGCTCGGGTTGTTCGCCTTCTCCGAAACGGCCGGGCAGAGCCTCGCCGCGGCGGTGATCCCGCTGATCGCCGTCGGTGGTGGCGCGACGATGGCCTTCCTGCGGGTGGTCCAGGCGACTCCGGCGGCGGTGTCGTCGATCGGGGACGCGGCCGGCTCGTTGTGGGACAGCGTCGACCGGATCGGTGCGGGCGCGGAGCGGGTGTTCGTGCAGCACTCGGCGCCGGCGCTCAGCGCGCTCTACGGACTGGCCGAGCTGACGCCGGGACGGACTCCGGTCCTGGCCGAACTGCGTGGTTCCGCGAAGACGATCGTCGGTCTGGCCTATACCGTTCTGGCGCTCTGCCTGCTCTTCTTCGGGGCCGGGATCGTCAACGCTTTCAACGACTATTTCGTCCAGTCACAGTGCCTGGGTGGCGCCTGTCCGCCGCGCTGATTCGAGTCCACTTCAAGTTTCGTCATTCGATTGCGAATCGCCTGCGTGTAAAGCCCCGTAGAGGGGTACGATTCGGCTGCCCGGCCCGGCTGCCCGGCCCGGCTGCCCGGCCCGGCTGTTCCCCCCGTGACGGTCGGGTCGGGTCTCAGCTCGCCGTACGGCGAACCCCCGGCCCCGGGCCCCGCTGCGCGATCGCGCCGGCCACGCGACGCTCTCCCGGTACGACGAACCGGTGCCGGCCTCGCCGTACGACATCTCGCGGCCGCATGTCGGACCGGTGCCGGCCCGCGGTACGACGCACCGATCCCGGTCTCGCGCACCCGGACTGGTGGCCGCTGGTCCGGAGTGTGAAACGAAAGTGATCCGTGCTGCGGCGGTGCTGTCCGCGATTGAGTGGAGCCGTGGCGTGAGCCGTGAGCCGTGAGCCGTCAGTCGTCTGGCGCCTGTCTCACAAGCCCATTCGCCGGTTAGCGCGCAGGGCATGCCTCTGGGACGTCGCCGATAACGAGGACCACCAGACCCCTTCCTTTACTCCGGAAAGTATGCGATTCTCACAACGATTCCGTAGATCCTATCGGATATTGAATCGCTCGGACGGAGTGCTGTGTGAGTGGAACCATCGATGTGCAGCCGGTACCGCCGGTCGGCGTAACGACCGCCGCCAGGCCCGGCCCGCGCCGCCCCGGCCCTAGCCGGTTCGGCGCCCACCGCCCCGGTATCCGCCGATTCGGCGCCCGCCGCCCCGGTACCCGCCGATTCGGCGCCCGCCGCCCCGGTACCCGCCGGTTCGGCGCCCGCCGGACTGGCCTGCCGCAGCGGAACAGAAGGGTCCAGGCTCGACGGGCCTGGCAACGGCACTGGCAGCTCTACCTGCTGGTGATCATCCCGATCGCGTACTTCGTCATCTTCAAGTACATCCCGATCAGCAACGCCGTGATCGCCTTCAAGAACTACAACGTGATCAAGGGCCCGTGGGGCAGTGACTGGGTCGGTCTGAAGAACTTCGAGCTGTTCTTCGGCAACCCGGTGTTCGGCACGCTGCTGAAGAACACGTTCATTCTGGCGTTCTACCTGGTACTGGCCAGCTTCCCGATTCCGATCGTGCTGGCCATCGCGCTGAACGAACTGCGCCAGGGCTTCTTCAAGAAGACCGTGCAGCTGGTCACCTACGCGCCGTACTTCATCTCGACCGTGGTGGTGGTCTCGATGACCATCCTGCTGTTGTCCCCACGCCTCGGCATCGTGAACGACGGCTTGGGCCTGTTCGGCGTGCCGGCGGTCGACTTCCTCGGGGATCCGGACTACTTCCGGCACATCTATGTCTGGTCGGACGTCTGGCAGACCACCGGCTACTCGGCGGTCATCTACCTGGCGGCTTTGTCCGGCATCGATCCCGCACTGCACGAGTCGGCCAAGATCGACGGCGCGAGCCGATTGCAGCGGATCCGGAACGTCGATCTGCCGGGCATCATGCCGACCGCGGTGATCATTCTTGTCCTCGGCGTCGGCAACATGATGGCGATCGGCTTCGAAAAGGCCTTCCTGCTGCAGAACCCGCTGAACCTCGCGCAGTCGGAGATCATCGCCACCTACGTCTACAAGACCGGCCTGATCAACGCCGACTTCAGCATGGCCACGGCGATCGGCCTGTTCAACTCCGTGGTCAATCTCGGCCTGCTGCTCTTCGTCAACTTCGTCGCCAAACGAATCACCGGAAATGGGCTATGGGGATGATCACGCTCACCTTGTCCAAGTCGCGCCGCGCTGCCGGCGCCAACGACCGATCCAACGACCGCGGTCAAAGGATTCAGGAGCCGTTTGGTGATCGGGTGTTCCTGGTGGTCATCACGGTCATGTTGACGGTGGCGCTGGCGGTGGTGCTGATGCCGCTGGTGTACATCGTGGCCAGTTCGTTCAGTAGTGCGAACGCGGTGAGTTCCGGCCGGGTGTCGTTCTGGCCGGTGGAATTCTCGCTGCGGGCCTACCAGGTCGCGCTGAGCAATCCGCAGGTTCTGCAGGGCTACTACAACTCGCTGGTGTACGCGATCGGTGGCACGTTGATCAGTGTCACGCTCACCGTCGCGATCGCGTACCCCTTGTCCCGCAAGGGATTTCTGGGCCGCAACGTGATCATGACCGGCCTGATCTTCACCATGTTGTTCTCCGGTGGCCTGATCCCGACGTACATGGTGGTCCAGGATCTCGGTCTGCTGAACACCCGCTGGGCGCTGTTGCTGCCGAGCGCGATCGGCGTCTGGCAGGTGATCATCGCCCGCTCGTTCTTCGCGAACACGATTCCCGACGAGCTGTACGAGGCGGCCATGCTGGACGGCGCGAGCGACCTGCGGTTCCTGTGGTCGGTGGTGCTGCCGCTGTCGAAGCCGATGCTGGCGGTGATCGCGCTGATGTACGCGATCTTCCAGTGGAACTCGTACTTCGACGCGCTGATCTATCTGAAGGACCCGGATCTGTTCCCGCTGCAGATCGTGCTGCGCAACATGCTCATTCTGAACACCACCAACGGCGGTTCCACCGACCTGGCGCAGCAGCTGGAACAACGACAGCTCGCCGGTGTCCTCAAGTACGCGCTCATCGTCGTCTCGAGTGTGCCCGTACTGCTGATCTATCCCTTCATCGCCCGGCACTTCACCAAGGGCGTGCTGGTCGGCGCCGTCAAGGGCTGATCGGTCCGGCTTTCCGAGAAAGGTTGTTCCATGCGTTCCATTTCCACTCGGGTGGCCGCGTTCGCGGCGGCCACCGCGCTCGCAGTGGCGGGCTGCAGCTCCGGTGACGGTGACGGCGATGCCGCCAAGGCCGAGATGAACGGCGACAAGGTCATCATCGACACGCTGGCGCCGGCCGATCCGGACACCAACCTCGCGACCAACAGCATCTCGAAGCTGTTGAGCGACAAGTTCAAGATCGACTTCCGCTTCCAGACCACCACGTTCGACGCGGCCGCGGCCAAGGAGAAGCGCCAGATCTCGCTGGCCAGCGGCGACTACCCGGACCTGTACCTGCTGATTCCGTGGGTGGACGGCTTCACCCAGGCGGAGGTGCTGAAGCTCGGTACCCAGGGGGTCGCGCTGCCGCTGGAGAACCTGATCAAGGAGCACGCGCCGAACATTCAGAAGGCGCTCGACGGCAACAAGACGCTGAAAGAGATGGCGACCGCGCCCGACGGTCACATCTACGCGATGCCGCAATGGGCCGACTGCTACCACTGCACCTACCCGGACAAGCTGTGGATGAACAGTACCTGGCTGAAGAAGCTCGGCCTGAAACAGCCGAGAACGACCGAAGAGCTCCGGGCGGTCCTCAAGGCCTTCAAGACGCAAGACCCGAACGGCAACGGCAAGGCCGACGAGATCCCGATGTCGACCGACGCCCGCGACAGCAGCCTGATCGCTTACCTGATGGGCGCCTTCGCGTACGACCCGGTCGGGTCGAACAACGGCATCCGCGGGCTGCTCACCCTGAACGGCGACAAGGTGGTTACGCCGGTCGACAAGCCGGAATGGCGCGAAGGCCTGAAGTACATCAACTCACTGGTCGCGGAAGGCCTGATCGACAAGGCGTCGTTCACGCAGAGCTCGGACGCGCTGCGGGCGATCGGCGACAACCCGAAGGCGGTGCAGCTCGGCTCGGTGCCGGTGTTGCACCCGGGCATCTTCGTCACGCTCGACTCCAAGGACGGCCGGGACAAGCAGTACGACGCGGTGCCGCCGCTGACGGGTCCGACCGGCAAGAGCTACACGGGGCTGCAGTACCCGACGTCGATCAGCTTCACGTTCCTGCTGACGAACAAGGCCAGTAAGGAGGCGCAGGTCGCCGCGATCAAGATGCTCGACTACATCTACACCGATGAGGGCCAGCGCATCGCGACGATGGGTCCCGAGGGCGTGGGCTGGGAGAAACCCGGGCCGAAGGATGTCGCGCTGGACGCGAGGGCCAAGGCGGCGTACAAGCCGTTGCCGAGTGCAACCACGCCGAAGAACATCTCCTGGGGTGCCCTTGCCCAGTACAACAACACTCTTGCCTACCGCAACGCGCAGGCCGTGCCGACCGACATCTACACGGAGGCCGGTTATGAGCGCCGGTTGTTCCAGGCAACGAAGTTGTACGAGGGGCACGAGGACAAGGCGCAGTTCTTCCCGACCGTTTCGGTCTGGATCGACCCGAGCCTAGGCGCCGAACTGGCCACGCTGCAGACCAACCTGGACAGCTACGTCTCGCAGAACCAGCTGGCCTTCATCACCGGGTCCAAGAGTCTCGACGCTGATTGGGACGCTTTCGTGAAGGGGCTGGAAGGCGTCGGCATGCCGCGTTATCTCGAGCTCTACCAGCAGGCCTACGACAAGTACAAGAACGGGAAGTAGCTCATGCGCCACCTCTGGTACACCGCTCCGGCTCCCGACTGGTTCGAGGCGCTGCCGCTGGGCAACGGCCGTCTCGGCGCGAAGGTCTTCGGCCGGGTCGAGCGCGAGCGGATCGCCCTGAACCTCGACGAGCTCTGGTCCGGCGATGGCCCGTCCGAACTCGGCGTCACCGACGGGCCGGCCACCCTGGCGGAGATCCGGCGACTGCTGCTCGTCGACGGTGATCGGCTGGCCGCGTCCTGGCTGGCGCGGAAGTTGCAGGGTCCGCTGGTGGAGTCGTACCAGCCCTTGGGTGATTTGGAGATCACTGATCTCGTTTCGGAGCAGCCGTTCACGGACTACGAACGGCGGCTCGATCTGACCGACGGGATCGTGTCCGTGGGGTACACCAGAGGTGGCGTCCGCTTCGAGCGGGAGACCTACGTATCGGCACCGGATCAGGTGCTGGTCTGGACCGTTCGAGCCGATACGCCCGGCGCGATCAACACCCGGCTCGGGCTGGTCAGCCAGCACCCGGCTCGGTACGAACGGCTCGACGACTCGACCGTGGCGATGCGCGGACACGCGCCGGCCGAGCTGACGATTGAGTACCGCCAAAGCCCTGACCCGATTCGGTACGACGAGGGTCGGGGGATCGGCTTTGGCGTGGCGTTGCGGGTGTACGTCGACGGTGGCACGGTGGCCACCGGGCCCGACGGCATCACCGTGCGGAACGCGAACGGCCTCACCGCCGTACTCGCGGGCGCCACCACGTTCAAGGCCTGGGACACCAAGCCCGCGGCGGATCCGGCCGCCGCGGTCGCGGTGGCGGTAGCGACGCTGGACTCGACCGAGGGCGGTCTACGGGAGAGGCAGGTGGCGGATCACCGGGAGATGTTCGGCCGGGTGGAACTGTCGTTGGTGACGCCTGACGAGGTGCTGGCTCTGCCAACAGACGAGCGGATCCGCCGGGTAGCTGCCGGGAGCAACGACCCGGACCTGACCGCGTTGGCGTTCGACTTCGGCCGGTATTTGCTGATGGCAAGCTCCCGTCCTGGCACCCGAGCGGCCAACCTGCAAGGCATCTGGAACGAGGACCGCCGTCCGATGTGGGCGAGCGACTGGACGAACAACATCAACACCCAGATGAACTACTGGGCCGCCGAGGTGGTCGGGCTGTCCGACTGTGCCGAACCGCTTTTCGACAACGTCGTCGAACTCGCGAGAGCCGGAGCCGCGACGGCCCGCGACTTGTACGGCGCGCCCGGCTGGGTATCGCACCACAACACCGACATCTGGATGACCAGCTGGCCGGTCGGCGCGGGTGGTGACGATCCCGTCTGGTCGATGTCGCCGTCCTGCGGGATCTGGATGTCGGCGCATTTGATGGACCACTACCGGTTCACCCTCGACGCGGAGTTCCTGCGGAACAAGGCGTATCCGGTGCTCAAAGGCGCGGCGGAGTTCGCCCTGTCCATGCTGGTCGAGGACTCGCGCGGGCAAGTGCAGATCGTGCCGTCGACCTCACCGGAGCACCACTTTCACGTACCGACAGGGGAGAAGGCTTCGGTCGACATCACCACGACGTACGACATCTGGTTGTACCGCGAGCTGTTCGCCAACCTGCTCGAGGCCTCCGCGCTCGTCGACGGCGATACCGAACTGGCCAAGCGGGCCGAGTCGGCTCGCGAGGCGTTGCCGGTCATCCCGGTCGGCGACGACGCCCGGATCATGGAGTGGTCGACGGACTGGCCGCCGTCCGAACGCCACCACCGGCACCACTCGCACCTCTACGGGTTGTACCCCGGTACGGAGCTCGAGGCCACTTCGGCCCTCGCGGACGCGGCCCGCGCCTCAATCGCCGTGCGGGCCGAACTCGGTACTCCCGCGGGCGGTTGGACGCACGCCTGGTACGTCGCGTTCTGGGCGCGCCTGGGACAGGGGGACGACGCGGGCCGGGTGGTTCGGGAGTACCTCGCGCGGCTGGTTTCGGACAACCTGCTGCATCGCGACGGCGACATCTTCCAGATCGACGCCAACTTCGGTATCACCGCGGGAATCGCCGAAATGCTGCTGCAGAGCCACGCCGGCGTGATCCGGCTGCTGCCCGCGCTGCCGTCCGATTGGCCCGACGGGGCCGTCTGCGGGTTGCGCGCCCGCGGCGGATTGACGGTAGACCTCGAATGGCACGACGGCCGCCTGACCGGAGGCCAGGTGACAGCGGACCACGACGGCCACTACACGCTCGTTCACAACGACACCCGGATCGAACTCGACCTGGCCGCGGGACAAGCGAAACCCCTGCGCCCTGCGTACGTCGAAAAGTAGTTTATGTTTCAATAGTCGTATGACCGATCTCAAGATTCTTGCCATCTCCGGCAGCCTGCGGAGCGGATCGCTGAACACCGCCTTGTTGCGGGCGGCGCAGAAGCACGCTCCAGCGGGCCTGTCGATCGAGCTGTACGACGGCCTGGGCGAGCTGCCGCTGTACAACGCGGAGCTTGATACCGAGACCACGCTGCCGGCCGAGGTGGCCCGGTTGCGCAACGAGATCCGGGCGGCCGACGGCCTGCTGATCGCGACGCCGGAGTACAACTACTCGATTCCGGGTGGGCTGAAGAACGCGATCGACTGGGCCTCCCGCCCGGCAGCCGACTCGTCCCTGCTGCACAAGCACCTCGCGATGATGGGCGCCGCACCGGGCAACTTCGGCACCGTGCGGGCCCAGCTCGCGCTGCGGCAGATGCTCGTCTGGACGCACTCGCGTCCGGTGGTGAAGCCGGAGGTGATGGTCTTCCGCGCGAACGAGCGCTTCGACGACGCGGGCAATCTCACCGACGAGGACACGCTCAAGCTGGTCCAGTCGCTGCTCGAAGCCCTGCGCGACCAGATCAACGGCGACCGCTAGTTCTCTGAGTCTTCGGGCTTCTTTTCCGGCTTCGGTGATTCTTCGGCCTTGGCCTTGTAGTTGCCCCGGTCGGTCACCGGGGTAGTGGGCGAGAAGCGCTCGACGGCATGCACGATGTCCTGGTACGAGATCCGGCGCGTGTAGCTCTCGGTCGAGCTGGGCCAGCGGCGGATCGCGCCCCAGTCCTCGGCCTTCGGCGGCAACTTGCCGGGATCGGCCGTGATCACCACCAGGTGCGGGATCCAGCGCTCGTTGCCTTCAGCGGTCCGGGCCGGCAGATTCACCCGGCTCACCTCGCGGATGTCCGGCCAGGCCGTCGCCTTCGGCTGGGTACCGCCGAGGTAGAGGCCGGCTTCGTCGATCTGCAGGCTGATCCCGTCCGCGTCGGTCTCCTGTGACCGTTCGTGTTTCGCGTTCGCCCAGGCGAAGTACGCACACAGCGCCAGCACCGCCGCGAGGGTGAGTGGGCCGACCTGGGACTTCCAGAAGCGTTCGGCGAAGGCGCCGGCCGACCCACCGCGTAGCGCGATGAGGACGGCGATCGCGACCAGGATCGCGACCAGCGCGCCACCGACGATGGCGACCAGGTTCACGGCGGCCTTCAGCTCGGCGCGATCGGATCGGCGTACGACGAAGGCGCCGGGTTCTCTTGCGGACGGGGCGGTCATACCGGAATTCTGCGCCCTCTCGGGTCCAGGCGGCTCCTTGCGGGCGCCTTCGTGCGGTGCCGGGCGTCGCTGCGCCGGTGCTGATGGCTGCGATCGGGCAGGGCTTCCGGGGCTGTGCGGCTGCGACTTTCGGATGGTCGGTTGCCGCTGCAACCAGCCGAAGGGTGGACGATCGATGCGGATCTGTCGGCCGATATGCCCCTTTACGGGCTGGCGGCTTTGGTGCGGCGCCCAGGTCGGCAAGAATCGCAGCATGTCTGAAAGGTCTGTTCCGCCCGACAGCTCCTCCAACCGGCCCGGCTCGTCCGGGCCGGCCGCTTCCCGGCGGCCTGGTTCCCCCGGTGGCGGCCGGGCCGGCGCCCGGCCGGGGAAGTGGCGACGTGGCTGGCTCGTGGCCTTGCTTGCGGTGCTGGTCTCCTTGCCGTTGTTGCTGCATCGGCAGATACCCAACACCTTCGGCAATCTCGGCAGCCTGATCGATACGTTCCTGCCGTGGGCCGGTGTGGCGATCCCGGTGCTTGCGGTGATGGCGCTGATCCGGCGCTCGGCGACGGCGGGTATCGCCGTCGCGCTGGTACTGCTCTTGTGGCTCGGCATGTTCGGCAACGCGTTCCTGCCGGGCAAGGGCGGTGGCAACTACAACGTCGCCGTGCTCACGCACAACGTCGACGCGGCCAACCCGGACCCGGCCGGAACCGCTCGCGCGATCATCGCGGCCGGCGCCGATATCGTGGCGCTGGAAGAGATCACGCCCAAGGACCTGCCGATCTACAAGCGCGAACTCGGTGGCACCTACAAGCACCTCGCCCAGCGGGACACCGTCGCGCTCTGGTCGCGGTACCCGATCGCGGAGACCGGTTCGGTGGACATCGGTTTTGCCTGGACCCGCGCGCTGCGAGCCAAGGTGGCCACGCCCGAAGGCGATATCGCCGTCTACGTGGCGCACCTGGCGTCGGTCCGGGTCGGCACCAGCGGCTTCACCTCCAACCAGCGCAACGACACGATTCGCCAACTGGGACAGGCGATCGCGAAGGAAGAACTCGCGGGCGTGGTGGTGATGGGCGACTTCAACGGTACGGTCGGCGACCGCAGCCTCGCGCCGATCACGGCGGGCCTGCGTTCGGCCCAGGGCGCGGCGGGCTTCGGCTTCGGCTTCACCTGGCCGGCCGAGTTCCCGATGGCCCGGATCGATCACATCCTGGTGCGCGGTGTCGTTCCGACGAAGGCGTGGGTACTGCCCGCGACCGGCAGCGACCACCGGCCGATCATGGCGCAGCTGCGAATCTGACGTCGGCCTTGGTCAGTCCGGGACCAGGCCGGTGCGGTACGCGTAGGTGACGGCCTCCGCGCGATGGCGGGCGCCGATCTTGGCGAAGGTGTTGTTGCTGTGGGTCTTCACCGTCGCCTCGCTGATGAACAGCTTGGCGGCGATCTCGGGATTGCTCAGGCCTTTGGCGATCAGCACCAGCACTTCGGTTTCGCGCGCGGTCAGGCCGTCGCGTTGACCGGGGGTGGTCGGCCGGGTCGGTAGGCCCGCGATCAGGCGGCGGGAGACCTCGTGATCGAAGGTGGCCTGCCCGGCCGCGGTGGATCGCAGCGCGGCGCCGATCTCGACCCGGCCCGCGTCCTTGGTCAGATAGCCGCGGGCTCCAGCGAGCAGTGCCGCGCTGATCGACTCGTCGTCCGCGTAGGTGGTCAGTACAAGAACCGCCGTGGCCGGATGGTCGGCGGTGATCCGGCGGGTGGCGTCGATACCGTTCACGCCGGGCATACGAAGGTCCATCAGTACGACGTCGGGGCCGAGCTCGGCGACCAGCCGGACCGCGTCCTCCCCGTTGCCCGCGGCGCCGACGACCTCGACACCGTCGATCATGCCCAGCAACGCGACCAGGCCCTCGCGAACGATCTGCTGGTCGTCGGCCACGACAACCCGGACCGCCTCAGTCATTCGCCTTCACCTCCGTGTGGGCCGCAGGGACCTCGGCAACGACCTTCCAGCCGGTTGGGCCGTCGCCCTTGGCTGGAACGCCCGGACCCGCGGTAAGCGTGCCACCGACCAGGGCGAGGCGCTCGCGCATTCCGGTGAGGCCGAACCCTGGCACGCCTGTCGCGGCGACGGCCCGTTGCGTCGTACCGGCGTCTTCGATCGTCATGCGGGTCCTGTCGGGCAGTTGTTCCAGGTGTACGTCGATTCGCGCGCCCGGACCGTGTTTGGCCGCATTAGTGAGCGCTTCCCGCGCGGTGCCGAGTAGTGCGACTGCAACGCCTGACGAGACAGGCCGTGCCGCACCAGTCTCGTGGAGTTCAGCCTGTACCGCATGGTTGAGCCGGTGCTGCAGAACTAGAGCCGCTAGCGCCTCCGGCAAGGCCGGTACGTCGGCTCTCAGGGCTGCAACTGCATTACGCGCCTCAACCAGCCCTTGAACGGCAAGGCGTCGTGAGTGCCGTACTCGCTCTAGCGCTGCTTTGGGATCGTCCCGTTCTAGGAGCGCTTCGGCCACGTCTAGCTGGACAGTGAGCGCGCCGAGGGCGTGAGCCAGTACGTCGTGTAGCTCGCGGGCGATCCGGCTCCGCTCGTCGAGGGCGGCGGCACGTGCTTGTTCCTCCTGGGCCATCCGGGTCTGCACGAGCAGCTCGACGGTCTGCTGGCTCTGGACCTCGAATTGGCGCCGGTTCAACCCGATCAGTACCAGGATGACCACTAGGCCGTAGAGGCCGATCAGCCAGTTGCCCGGATCTGCCCATAGATAGGCGGAACCGGTCGCGACGGCCAGGCACAGGGTGCTGAAGGCAACAACCGGCCAGGTTCGCCGGGGGTAGTGGATCGCGAACATGACGATGCTCATCGCGGTCAGCACCGTCGCTGAGGAGGACTGCAGCCCGACCATCAGGGCGGAGCTCAAACCGCTCGCGGCGAGCCCTGCCAGGGACAGTGCGCGTCGCCGGGTGAGCAGCGCCATCGCGGCCAGGAAGCACGCGAGGCTGAACCAGGTGATCGTCCAGCGCCAGGTCCACTCCGGACCGGACGCCACCAGACTGGCGACCGTTACGACCGTGGTCAGCGCGCGCCACGATCCAGCCGGCCTCGGTATGGGTCTGCCTCATGAGCACAGCCTAGAAAGTCCGTGCACCCGCATGAATCGGCCCACGGGTGGAGACAGGGTGGACAAACAGCTCGCCCCGGCGCGGTCGGGACGGAAACTGTCGGTGCTGGGGAGTAATCTTCCCGGCACTGTCAGTGACAGGCTGGCCGGTTCTAGATGGAGGTGCGCGGGTGCGATTCGTGGCGGAGGATTCAATCCTGAGGCTGGATGCGACGGCCATCGACTACTTGATCATCGGGTTGTACTTCGTTTTTGTGCTCGGCATCGGCTATCTGGCCAAACGTGCGGTATCGAACAGCCTGGACTTCTTCCTGTCCGGCCGGTCCCTGCCGGCCTGGGTCACCGGTCTCGCCTTCATCTCGGCGAACCTGGGCGCCATCGAGATCATGGGCATGTCCGCCAACGGCGCGCAGTACGGCATGCCCACCGTGCACTACTTCTGGATCGGCGCGATCCCGGCGATGCTGTTCCTCGGTGTCGTGATGATGCCGTTCTACTACGGCTCCAAGGTGCGCAGCGTGCCGGAGTTCATGCTGCGCCGGTTCGGCCGCCCTGCCCACCTGGTGAACGCGATCAGTTTCGCGCTGGCCCAGGTGCTGATCGCCGGTGTGAACCTGTTCCTGCTCGCCACCATCGTGAATGTGCTGCTCGGCTGGCCGATCTGGGTCTCGGTGGTCGCGGCCGCGGTGATCGTGCTCAGCTACATCACGCTCGGCGGTCTGTCCGCCGCCATCTACAACGAGGTGCTGCAGTTCTTTGTGATCGTGGCGGCGCTGCTGCCGCTGACCATGGTCGGCCTGCACAAGGTCGGCGGCTGGGAAGGTCTTGTCGACAAGGTGACCGCGTCGCCAGGCGGCGCCGAGCAACTGTCCGCTTGGCCGGGAACCGAGCTGAGCGGGTTCACCTCCTCGCCGGTGCTGTCCGTGATCGGGCTGGTCTTCGGTCTCGGCTTCGTGCTGTCCTTCGGTTACTGGACGACGAACTTCGTCGAGGTTCAGCGCGCCATGGCCAGTAAGAACATGTCGGCCGCCCGGCGGACCCCGATCATCGGCGCGTTCCCGAAGATGTTCGTGCCGTTCATCGTCATCATTCCCGGCATGATCGCGGCCGTGGCGGTGCCAGAGTTGCAGCAGTTCAAGGAGACCGGCACCGGCTCGGTCACCTACAACGACGCGTTGCTGCTACTGATGCGCGACCTGCTGCCCAACGGTATGCTCGGCCTCGCGATCACCGGTCTGCTCGCGTCGTTCATGGCCGGTATGGCGGCGAACCTCAGCTCCTTCAACACCGTCATGACGTACGACCTGATCGAGCGGTATGTGATCAAGGACCGCGACGACGACTTCTACCTGCGCACCGGTCGCTGGGTCACGGTCGGCGGCACGATCGTCGCGATCGGCACGGCCGCGATCGCCGCGGGCTACAGCAACCTGATGGACTACCTGCAGCAGCTGTTCTCGTTCTTCAACGCGCCGCTGTTCGCCACCTTCATTCTCGGTATGTTCTGGAAGCGCATGACCCCCGCGGCCGGCTGGATCGGCCTCGTCAGCGGTACGGCGACAGCGGTGCTGGTCTTCGTCCTGGCCGAGACGGGTGTGCTCGATCTGCCCGGCCAGGGTGCGAGCTTCATCGGCGCGGGTGCCGCGTTCGTGGTCGACATCGTGGTGAGCGTGGTGGTCAGCCTGGTGACCCGGCCGAAGCCGGACTCCGAGCTGGCGGGCCTGGTCTACTCGCTGACGCCGAAGGCCGATCGGTCCGAGGTGGCCGGCGAGGGTGACGGCGGCTGGTACCGCAAGCCCACGCTGCTGGCCGGCATAGCGCTGGCCATGACCATCGTTCTCAACATCGTCTTCGGCTGAGCCGGTAAGGAGTACAGCAATGGCAGAGAAGAAGACCGGTGCGTTCGATATCCGCGTGGTGATCGCGGCCCTGATCGGTATCTACGGCGTGGTGCTGACCGTTCTCGGTCTGATCGCGGATCCCGCCGAGATCGCCAAGGCCGACGGGCTGAACATCAATCTGTGGGGTGGTCTGGCGATGCTCGCGTTCGCCCTGCTGTTTGTGCTTTGGGCGCGGGTGCGGCCGATCGTGCCACCCGTCACCGAGCACGACCCCACCCCCAACCCAACCGGATCGAGCCCGGCCGCCTCCGACTAGAGCCCGGCCGCCTCCGACTAGAGCCCGGCCGCCTCCGACTAGAGCCCGGCCGCCTCCGACTAGAGCCCGGCCGCCTCGGGCTCCGGCCAGTGGTCAGCTGAACCGATTCGGGTTTCCTTCCGTGCTGGAGATCGAAGGCCGAAACGACTTCCTACGGAAGGTTTTCCTGATGTCCCTTCGCAAGTACCTGCTGCCCGTCGTCGCGACCGGAGTGGCCGCGGCGACGGCCCTGGGCGGTGCTGCCGTGCTCGGCGGTGCCGCCTTCGCCCACAACGCCGATCCCGCGGGCTCTGCGGGCAACCCCGCGGCCGACTCGCCAGTTTCGCATCAGCACCACGCCGACACCGCCTCGTCCGCGACCACGCATGCCCACGAATCTGGTCGCGGTGCATCGACTTCCACGGGGTATGCGTCTGCCGGTAAGGGGGACGCGGTCTATTTCGCGGCCCGGTTGAGCGGGAAGAACGAGGTGTCGAACGGTGATCCGGACGGCCGGGCCACCGGCTTGGTCCGGATCAAGGGCGACCAGGTGTCGTACGCCTTGCGCTGGCACAAAACCACCGCCCCGAAGGCGTTCCACATCCACCAGGGCGTCGCCGGGACCAACGGCGGCGTGAAGGTGGATTTCCTCGGTTCGGACATTCCCGCTGGGGTTGAGGCGATCACCGGCAGCGTGCGGGTGACGGATCGGGCCCTGCTGGACTCGATCCGCGCCAACCCGGCCGGGTTCTACCTGAACCTGCACACCGCCGAACACCCCGGTGGAGCCGTTCGCGGCCAGTTGCATCGCCTCCGGCACGCGGTGAACCTCAACGGCGTCCTCGAAGGCGGCCCGGCGGCCAACCTGCACTCCAAAGCCGACGGTAAGCAGGAAGTGCCCGGGCCGAAGCCGTCCGGCGACCCGGATGGACGGGCCTTCTGGTTGCTTCGGACCCGCGAGGACAAGGTCTCGTATCTGAGCGTCTGGACGGGAATCGCCGCACCGACCAACGGGCACATCCACGCGGGCGTCAAAGGCGTGAACGGCCCGGTCGTCGGGGACCTCTTCGCCGATGCCGACGGCCTACCGCCCTCGGTGACCGGTGTCGCCGGTACGGCGACGGTCGGCGTTGAGGTGGCCCAGCAGCTCGCCAAGGAGCCGTCGCGTTTCTACACCAACCTGCACACGACCGAGTTCAGCGGCGGCGCCGTGCGCGGCCAGATCGCCAAGCACCGCCCTGAAGCGCCGAAACAGTCCTGCCTGTTGAACGAACTGGCCGTCGCTCCGCTGACAGACCTTATTTCATTGAACGTCTGCTGATTCGGCAGTGACTTGCCTCCGGGCTGCTCGTTAAGACCAGTACGTCGCTGGTCCTGAGCAGCCTGGAGGTCTTTGTGAATACGGATGCGCCGCTCGGCAGGCGCGCGTTCCTGGCGCGGATCGGCCTGCTGGGCGCGGCCTTCGGCGCCGGGGGAATGCTGACGCGCAGCGTGCTCGCACCAGCCGCGGACGCCGCCGGCAATCCCGTTCTGCCGGGCCTGGTCAACCTGCTGAGACCAGTACTGCAGGCCCTCGCCCGCGACACCATGAACGGTCTGACCGTTTTCGCCCTGCCCGGCCCCGACAAGTACTCGCGCGCCCAGGGCACCTACAGCAAGACGCCGGGCGCGCTCGAAGCCGGCGCCACCGACTTCATGCTGCACTCGCTCGACAACTTCGTGCCGTTCCCGGACGCACTGGCCCAGCCCATCGGGATGGCGCTGGTCACCGGCCTGGCCGATACCGGGATCAGTCTTCCCGGCCTCGAGCTGCTGCCTCCGGAGCTGCGTACGCTCGATGCCGCGCTGGCCACGATGTTGCACAGTGACGAGGTCCTACCGCTGTCGTTCCCGATCGCCGGCCTGCTGAATCTGCTGGCCACGCAGGTCAATCCGCTTGCGGTCAACGGACCGTTCCTGTCGCCGTTCGCCCGGCTGACCTATGCCGAGAAAGCTCAGGTTTTCGAGCTGTGCGAAGGACCTGACGCGGATCTGGTCGCGTTGCTGGATGTGCGGTTCCCGGAGCCGCTGAAGGCCTCGGTATCGGGCCTGCTCAAGTTCGTCGGTGGCGCGCTGATCGAGTTCGCCTCCTTCGGGGCGTACAGCGAGTTCGCGGTCTACGACCCGAAGACCCGGCGGCTGCGCAAACGCCCGGTCGGCTGGCAGCTCACCGGCTATCAACCGGACGGCCCGGTCGAGGGCTGGAACGACTTCATCGGCTACTACCAGGGGCGCCAGGAGGTGCACGACTGATGCGCGACGTCATCGTGATCGGAGCGGGCGGCGGCGGACCGGTCGTGGCCAAAGAGCTCGCGGCCAAGGGCCTCGACGTACTGCTGCTGGAGGCAGGCCCGCGGCACGCCAAACCCCGCGACGAGTGGACCACCTTCGAGAACGACGCCAACAACCCCCTAACCGGGTACTTCCGCCTAGGCCCGTCCGACCGGTCGAAGCCAGCGTGGTTCCGCGAGTGGTCGCAGAACTCCTTCGTCTGGCAGCTCTCGGGCGTCGGCGGTACGACGCAGCACTTCTACGGCAACTACCCGCGGGCCTATCCCGGCGTCTTCCAGGGGTACGACGGTCCCGACCGCAATGAGTACGACATCCACCACCGGTTCCCCTTCAGCTACGACGAGCTCGTGCCGTACTTCGAGTGGGTCGAGGCCACCGCGCCGGTCCAGACGGCCGCGATGGGGACGAAGGAGCAGGTGTTCTTCCGCGGAGCCGAGACGATGGGCCTCCCGGTTCAGACCACGAAGACCACGCACCGGCCGTCGTACCGCCCACAGGAGAACGCGATCCTCCAACCGGGTGGAACGGCGGGAAAGACCTCGCGGCGGGATCTCCTGACGTATCCGAAGGCCACCGGCTGCACCTTCTGCGGGTACTGCTTCCAGGGCTGTATGCGGCCGGTCGGTGCCCCACGCAACCAGTTCGCCAAGCGGTCGACGGACAACAGCTACGTGCCGATGGCCTTGACCGCGGAGGTGTGGGCGCCGGACGGCCGCCCGGTCGAGCTGATCACCGACGCGTATGTCACTCGCGTGCACGCCGAGCAACGCAAGGGCGAGCTGACCGCGACCGGGGTCACCTGGCGTGACAACGCCAGCGGTGCGGAGCACCGGGAGGACGCCAAGATCGTGGTGATGGCCGGCGGTTGTACGGAGAATCCGCGGCTGTGGTTCAACAGTGGTCTGCCCAATCCGAACGGCTGGGTCGGCCGGGGCTATACCGATCACTTCTTCGACTGGATGATCGGGTCCTTCGACGACTACACCGGTAATCCCAAGGGCGTCGGTTCGTCGGCCCGGCTGGACTATCCGCCGTTCGGTGGCCTGGAGAACGTTGGCCTGCCACCCGCGCTCAACGCCTTCTCTACAGCCTTGTCCGACAGCGGCATCCGCGGGCAGTACAAGAACGGCCGCGGTGCCGAAGGTCCCTGGGACGGGCCGGCCGGGCGCCTGATGGGCCCGGAGCTGAAGGAGCTGATGGCCGGCGGTATCGACCGGCTGCTCAGTGTGCTGGTGATCACCGATGACGATGTCGAGGCGCAGAACCGGGTCACCACCTCGGCCCTGCCCGCCGACGAGAACGGCCCGATCCCGAAGGTGTCGTTCCAGCAGCGCCGACGCACCGCCCGGACCAAGCGGAACCGCGAGTTCATGGCCCGCAAGGCGGCGGAGCTGCTGCGCGGCGCGGGTGCGAAGAAGGTCTACCGGATCGACTGGGCGCCGTTGATCCTGCACGTCCAGTCGTCGATGCGAATGGGGGAGTCCGAGCGGAACTCCGTGCTCGACTCCCGCGGTGAGGCCCGGGCGGTGAAACGGCTGTTCATCGCGGACAACTCGGCCCTGGCCAACGGCCTCGGCGGCCCGAACCCGACGCTCACCACCCAGGCCCTGGCCACCCGGACCGCCGAGAAGATCTTCGAGACGTACTTCGGCGGCGACGCGTGGGTGCGCAAAGAGGCGCCGGTGGTATCAACCGATCCGCGGATCAGCGTGCGACTGGGCGAGCTCGGCCTCTAGCCCGCCGCGGTGGCCGACCGCGCGACCGCCGAACGCCCGTGCTCGTGCGGACCAGGCCGCGATGACGCATGTCCGTTTCGCGAACATCGGCGTCCGGGTGGATCCTGCCGCCCGGACGCCGGAATTCGTAGCGTTATGGCCATGACGACCGACCTGAACCTCGCCGCGAAGAAGTACGCCACCGACGGTTTTGTCCTGGTCAAAGGCCTGCTCAGCAAGGAAGAAGCGGCCTCGTACCGGGAGGCCAGCCACCAGTTGCTGGCCAGGCTGAACCGGGACGACGACCCGACCTGGGGCGCCGCGACGGGAATGTCCGCCACGAAGACCAAACTGCAGCACCTGCACGACGCCCAGTTCTACGACGCCGCCTTCTCGCGGCTGCTGGTGGACCCACGCTTCACCGACGTGGCCGCTGCGGTGATGGGCGTGCCGAACGTGCAGCTCCACCACACCAAGTTGTTCGTGAAGCCGCCGGAGAACGGGTCGCCGTTCCCGCTGCACCAGGACTATCCGTTCTTCCCGCACACGCATCACCGGGTGGGCGCCGCGATCTTCCACTTCGACGACGCGCCCGAGGAGAAGGGCTGCGTCCGGGTGATTCCCGGCAGCCATCTGGAAGGCCCGCGCGAGCACGACCCGGAGGGCTCGTTCCACCTGCCCGATGTGCCGTTCGAGTCCGCCGTACCGCAGCCGGCCGAGGCGGGGGACGTGCTGTTCTTCACCTACCTGACCGTGCACGGCTCGGGCGTGAACGTCAGCGATCAGGCGCGAACCACCTGGCTGGTGCAGTACCGCGACCCGGGCGACCCGCCCACCGTTCGTACCCACGACCACTCCCTCGGGCAGGGCATGATGCTGAGAGGAGTGGACCCGACCGGCAGGAGTGGCGCTTGAGCCTGGAGTCGCTGGAGCGCGCGGATCGCTTCGCCGACCTCGCCGGACTGCTCGAGTCCTGTGAGGTCGGCGGGTTCCGCGCCGACTTCCTCAGCACCGACATGTACCGCCCGGAGTACTGGCGGAACTACTGGCACAGCCACAGCTTCCACGAGGTCTGCCTGGCCTACGCGGGCTCCGGCCGCTTCAGCATCGGAGACACCTCGTACGACGTGGGGGCGGGCGAGGCGTTTCTAGCCAGGCCGGGCGACGTGCACGAGATCGAGTCCAGCAAGGCGGATCCGCTCGGCATCGTGTTCTGGGGATTCACCTTCCGCCCTAACGCCACCACCGCAGGCTCTACCGCGACCCCCGGCTGGTGGTCGGGACTGACCCGTGCGAGCGGTCCAGTCGTCTCAACCAGGGTCGGAGCCTTACCCGCGCTAGTGACCGCCATAGCCGGAGAAGCCGACCGACCCCGCTCGGGCTACGAGACGGGCCTCGGCGCGTTGGCCTCGGCACTGGTCCTCGACACCGCCCGGGCCTTCGCGATCGATGAGGACCTGGCCGTCGATCCGCCCCCGCGGGACCGGGGCGTGGCCGTCGTGACCGCGATGCAGCGCCACCTGCTCGACAACCTCGCTAGGCCCGTCACAGTGCGGGAGGTGGCGGCCGCCGTACATCTGTCCGACCGGCATGCCGAGCGCCTTTTCCGCCAGCAGACCGGCACATCGCTGATGACCGAGCTCCGGCGGATGCGGATGGAACTGGCAGCGCAACTCCTGCTCGACCCGGCGAGCACCGTGACCGAGGTGGCGCGCGCCTGCGGCTACGGCGACGTACGGCCGTTCAGCACGGCTTTCCGGCGTTTCCATGGCAAGCCGCCGAGCGTGTTCCGTACGACCGGAGGCACGGAACACCTGCCAAGAGTCTGAAGTTCCTGCGAAAGTTTTACCGAGTGTGGCCGGTTGACCCCGGACAGTCGGCATAATGCGGGCCCATGACCGCTCCCCGCCGCCGGTTGACCCTGGTCCTGCTTGCCCTGTTACTCGTGGACCTCGTCTGCTGCGGACTGGTGATCCGTTCGATGACGACCGGAGACGAACTGGGCCAGACGGGCAAACTCGCGACCGCCGAGGTCGTCGACGTCGACGCCAAGACCCGTCGCCATGTCCTGGTGGTCCGGTTCCTCACCCTGGACCGGGGGCACATCACCGCGCGCACCACCCGGTACCACGCATTGGACAAGCAGATCGGCCGCACGGTGCACGTCAGGTACGACACCAACCGGCCGGAACGCTTCCAGACGGTCGACTGGAAACCCGATCGCACCCTGCACTGGATCGTGCTGATCGTGCTGGCCGTGGGCGCTGTCGTACTGGTCAAGCGGCTCTCCGGCCGGATCGTTCGTCACCCGGTCTCCGTGGTGAGGGGGGAGCGGCCAGAAGATGGCGGCGAGATGCGCTAATCTGGTGCCATGCGAGTGAACCTGCTCCTTAGTTAGCCGTACTGGCAATCAGGCGCCGAGATCGCGCCGGTCAGTGCGGCAGCCCCTCCTGTGTGAGGGGTTTTTTCATTTCCGGGCCAGGTCCATTCATCAGATCACAAACGCAGGAGTACGACGGTGAGCGAGCACGTGCAGCACGAGGCGGACGCCCCGATCGATCGGGGTGGCTACGACTTCAATGCCATGCAGGCCAAGTGGCGGCCGGTGTGGGAGAAGCTCGACCCGTTCAAGGCGCGCGACGACGGGTCCGCCGAGCGCCGCTACGCGCTGACCATGTTCCCGTACCCATCCGGCGACCTGCACATGGGTCACGCCGAGGTGTTCGCGCTGCACGACGTCCAGGCGCGCTACTGGTTCCAGCAGGGCTACGACGTGCTGAACCCGATCGGCTGGGACTCGTTCGGCCTGCCCGCGGAGAACGCGGCCATTCGCAACAACGAGAACCCCGCCGTCTACACGTACGGCAACATCGAGACCCAGGCCGAGTCGATTCGCCGGTATGCGATCAGCTTCGACTGGTCCCGCCGGCTGGCCACGTCCGACCCCGAGTACTACAAGTGGACGCAGTGGCTGTTCCTGCGCTTCTACGAAAAGGGCCTGGCCTACCGCAAGGCGTCGTTCGTCAACTGGTGCCCGAACGACCAGACCGTGCTGGCCAATGAGCAGGTCGTGCAGGGTGCGTGCGAGCGGTGCGGCGCGGCCGTCACCAAGCGCGAGCTGACCCAGTGGTACTTCAAGGTCACCGACTATGCGCAGCAGCTGCTGGACGACATGGACCAGCTGGCGGGCAAGTGGCCGGAGCGGGTGCTGCTGATGCAGCGCAACTGGATCGGCCGGTCCGAGGGTGCCTTCGCGGACTTCGTGATCGAGGGCCGCGAAGAGCCGATCAAGGTCTTCACCACCCGGCCGGACACGCTGTTCGGTGCCACCTTCATGGTGGTCGCACCGGACTCCAAGCTGGCCGACGAGATCTGTACGGCGGAGCAGCGCCCGGCCTTCGAGGAGTACCTGAAGGCGGTCAAGGCCTCGACCGAGATCGAGCGGCTGAGCACCGAACGGGAGAAGACGGGTGTCTTCCTGGGCGCGTATGCGACCAACCCGGTCAACGGTGAGAAGGTGCCGGTCTGGGCCGCGGACTACGTGCTGGCCGACTACGGCACCGGCGCGATCATGGCCGTGCCCGCGCAGGACCAGCGCGACTGGGACTTCGCCGAGAAGTTCGATCTGCCGATCGTGCGGACCGTGCAGCCGGACGAGGGGTTCGAGGGCAAGGCCTTCACCGGTGACGGCCCGGCGATCAACTCGGCCAACGACGAGGTCAGCCTGAACGGGCTGGGCGTCGCCGAGGCGAAGGCCGCCATCATCGACTGGCTGGAGCAGAACGGCACCGGCGAGCGCACGGTCAACTTCCGGCTGCGCGACTGGCTGCTGAGCCGCCAGCGCTACTGGGGTGCGCCGATCCCGATCATTCACTGCCCGGCCTGTGGCGAGGTGCCGGTACCGGACGACCAGCTGCCGGTGGAGCTGCCCGACCTGCGCGGCGAGGACCTGGCCCCGAAGGGCGTTTCGCCGCTGGCGGCCGCGACCGACTGGGTGAACGTGTCCTGCCCGAAGTGTGGTGGCGACGCCCAGCGCGACACCGACACGATGGACACCTTCGTCGACTCGTCCTGGTACTACCTGCGCTACTGCTCGCCGGACTACAGCGAGGGCCCGTTCGATCCCGAGGCGGTCCGGAGGTGGATGCCGGCGCAGCAGTACGTCGGGGGAGTAGAGCACGCGATCCTGCACCTGCTGTACTCCCGGTTCTTCACCAAGGCCCTGCGCGACATGGGTCTGCTGGACTTCGACGAGCCTTTCACCGGCCTGCTGAACCAGGGCCAGGTGATCAACAACGGCAAGGCGATGAGCAAGTCGCTGGGCAACGGCGTCAACCTGGGCGAGCAGATCGACGCCTTCGGCGTGGACGCGATCCGGCTGACGATGGTGTTCGCCGGCCCGCCGGACGACGACATCGACTGGGCCGACATGTCCCCGGGCGGTTCGCTGCGCTTCCTGCAGCGGGCCTGGCGGCTGGCCGGTTCGGTCGAGGCGCCGGTCGGTGCGGATCCGGCCACCGGTGATCTGGCGCTGCGCAAGGCCACGCACAAGACCGTGCACGAGGTCACCGAACTGCTGGAGGCGATGCGCTTCAACGTGGTGGTGGCCCGGATCATGGAGCTGGTCAACACCACCCGCAAGGCGATCGACTCCGGTCCCGGTGCGGCCGACCCGGCTGTGCGCGAGGCGGTCGAGACGGTGGCGATCCTGCTGAGCCTGGTCGCGCCGTACACGGCCGAGGACATGTGGGAGAACCTGGGCCACGAGCCGACGGTCGCCAAGGCCGGCTGGCCCACGGTCGACCCGGCGCTGCTGGTCGAGGACTCGGTCGAGGCCATCGTGCAGATCGCCGGCAAGATCAAGGACCGCCTGCAGGTGTCACCCGACATCACCGACGCCGACCTGGAGGCGATGGCGATGGCCTCCGACGCGGTGCAGACGGCCCTGGCCGGCAAGACCGTGCGCAAGGTGATCGTGCGGGCGCCCAAGCTGGTCAACATCGTCGCGGGCTGATCGAGGATGCGGTCTGAGCTGCTTGACGTTCATACCGGCCGGCGTGAGGTCGTGTTCGACCTGACGCGGCAGTGCGCGGAGTTCGTCGCCCGGGTTTCCGACTCGGGCGACGGGCTGCTGCACGTGTTCGTGCCGCACGCGACGGCCGGCGTGGCGATCCTGGAGACCGGCGCGGGCAGTGACGACGATCTGCTCGCGCTGCTCGAGGAGCTGGTGCCGCGCGGGTTCGGCTGGCGCCACCGGCACGGCACTCCCGGCCACGGGCGCGACCACGTCATGCCCGCGCTCATCCCGCCGTACGCGTCCATTCCGGTGATCGACGGGCAACTCGCGCTCGGCACCTGGCAGTCGATCTGCCTGGTCGATACCAACGTGGACAATCCGGACCGGCAGGTGCGGTTGTCCTGGCTTGCCGGGTAATTCGCTTTTGAAGTAATTCGTCAGGTAATCGAGCTGCGCGTTTCACGTGTTTGCCGGGCTATTTGTTACTTATCGCGATGTTGTAGTTGGCGTTACGTTGCCGAAACACGACTCCGCTGAAATAGTCCGCATGGCAGCACCTGAATCTCTGCGGACCGTTGTGCTCGGGTCCTGCGTTGGTCTTGGAACCGAGTTGATGATCCGCGCCATGCGCGGTATCTGCACCGGCAGCCTGCTGAACGCCGACACCGGCCGCGCCACCACCCGCGCCCGCATCGAAGACTGGAACAGCGTTCTTTCCCTGTACGAACACACCGCCGAAGTAAAACGCCTCAGCGCCTAGTGTCCTGAGTCGGAAGTTCGTGCTTCAGCTGCCTGGGCGCCGGAGATGTGCACGAACTTCCGACTCAGGACACTAGAGTTTCGTTCCGCTTCGTTCGTACGGCGCGCTGACGCGCCGGGTGGCCGCGCCGCTTCGGGCCTATTCGAAACGGGCCCGGCCCGCGTCCGCGCGTTCCTTCCGGTCGCGTGGTGCGGCAGCGTGCGGCCGGCTCTTGCCCGCGTGACGCAGGATTCCGCCACGCCAGATCGTCGGCGATCGGCGTGATCCGGGAGAATCTGGTCTGGGTCCACCGCCGGGCCCAGGTGGACCGCGGCCCGGCCGGATACCCGTGAGCCGGGATATGTTGGGCGGGACGCCAGGGGTGCTGGGGAACGGAGTGTGGTGTGGCGGAAGCGGATGGCCGACCGGCGGGAGGGCGTAACTTCGCCGCCTTACTGCTCGACCTCCGGATTCAGTCGACACTGTCGCAGGAGGAGCTGGCTGAGCGCGCCGGCCTGAGCGTGCGTACGATCCGCGAGCTGGAGGCGGGTCGCGTGGCTCGCCCGCGCAAGGACTCGGTGCGGCTGCTGGCGAAGGCTCTCGGCCTGGACGACGAGCAGGCGTTCCTGGCTGCCGCCGGCCATGGCGTCGCCCGGCCGGTCGTCGCCGTCGCTGCGCCCGAACCTCGGGGTGTGCGCTGGCGCGGGACCAGGCCCATTCCCGACGGTCTGGTGGGCCGCGAGCAGGAACTGGTCGAGATCGAAGGCCTGCTCCGGGAGCACCGGCTGGTGACACTTGTTGGGCCGGGAGGCGTTGGTAAGACCGAACTCGCCTTGGCGGCGGCGGATCGCTTCTCGGGCGCAGACACCACCGTGGTGGTTGTAGACCTCACGACGGTGCAACGCGACTCCGCGGTCTCGTCGGCGATTCTCGACGCCTTCGGCACGGCACCCGGCACTACCGACTTGGACGACCTTCTGGCCGGTCGGCCGCCCGGTGGGCTCGTGATCGTCGAGGACAACGCCGAGCACGTTCTGGATGGTGTGGCGGTTCTGGCCAACCGGATGGTTCGGAGCTTCCCGGGTATCGGCGTACTCGTAACGTCCCGTATCCCGCTCGGTCTGCCCGACGAGGTTGTACGGCGTGTACCGGTGCTGGCGGTTCCTACGAACGACAAGGACCTTGCGGAGATTGCCGCTAGTCCGGCGGTCGAGATGTTCTGCCGTCGGGCGGCTCGGGTCCGGCCGGACTTCGCTCTGACCGCTGACAACGCCACAACCGTCGCAAGGCTCTGCCAGCGGCTAGACGGTCTGCCGCTCGCTCTGGAACTTGCAGCGGCCCGGGCCGGCGCGTTGTCGGTTGAGGCGATATTGACCGCACTGGACGACCGGTTCCGGCTGCTGTCGGGGCCGAGGCGTTTCGGTGCTCCGCACCAGCGGACGCTCGCGGACACGATCGCGTGGAGTGTGGACGCCCTTTCGGATCCGGCCCGGCAGTTGCTCTACCGGGTATCGATGCTCGGTTCGCCGTTCACGCTCGATGCGGTTATCGGGGTGTGCACCGGATCACCGATCGACGAGCTGGACATACACATGTTGTTGTCCGAGCTGGTTGAGAACTCCCTGCTCCAGCCGGTCGAGGAGTTCGAGCAGCTGTACGGCACTCGCTACAAGATGCTCGAGACCATCCGCGAACACGCCTCGGCCGGTCTGGGCTCCCAAGACGATGACGTGAACGAATTCCGCGATCGGGCCGTCACCTGGTGTTCGACGTACGCGGACAGCCTGGAAGGCGCCTGGTCCAGTCCCGACCGCGACAGGCGTTACCGGGCGGCCAACGCGAACGCCGCGACGTTCGAGGTGGCACTGGAGCGTGCGGCCGAGCTAGGCGACTGGGACGTGGCAGCGACGATCGTGCTCGGGTTCCGGATCGCCTGGCAGTACCAGGCAAGTGTGGCCGAGAGCGGCATCCGGTGGGCCTCGGACTGCGCGGAGAACGTTGACGACAAGGAAACCCGCGGCAAGCTCCGGGCGATCGCCGGACGGCTGTCGAACCTCACCGGCGACGTACGTGCGGCCCGTACGCACTATGGCGAGGCAAGGACGCTCATCCCGCCGCAGTCTGATATGGGTCTGATGGCCCGCGCTGGGTGGGTTTCGTCCGGCTCACTGCTGCTGGACACGTCAAGCCTGGCTGAGATCCCTGGAGTCGTCGCAGACGCTCGGAACCACCCGAACGTCCAGAGATCTGCCACGGTCCAGGCGACCTGCGGACTTGCCCTTGCTCGTTGGGGCCGACTGCCCGAGGCCAAGGAGCTCCTGCTCGCCTGGGAGGCCGCACTCGCCGATCCGGGCGTATACCCGGACGACATCGCGTACATGGCCTTGAGCCGGGTAGACGCCGAGCTGGGCAACCTGGCCGAGGCAAGGCGTTGGGCCGAGCTTGCGCGGGAGAGCCAGGCACTGGACGACCCGGACCGTACGAAGGTGGCGGGCTGTCTCGCGATGATCGACTACCAGGCCGGGGAGTACGAACGGGCCCAGGTGCTGATCGACGAGGCCGAGGCCGACATCCGGGGCCACCGCGGGTACTTCGACTACCAGGTGATGGTCTTCCGGAGCCGGTTGGCCCGGCGTGCTGGTGATATCGAGCAGGCCTGCTCCGCAGTCCGGGACGCGGTCGGACGGCTCATCCTCGAGGGACGCGTCGTGTACCTTCTCGACGTACTTCCAGAGGCTGTAGCCGTTCTACGCGCCAGTGGAGCCTCGGAGGACGCCGACCGGCTGTGCGGCCATTTACTCGCCTGGCAGCAGACGATGGACCCGCCGATGCTTCCGACGGCCTGGGCCGTACTGCAGGAGGTTTGCGGCGGTGTGCCGCTGAGCGACGGCTGGCCCGCCAGCGACCCCGCAGAGGCCGTACGGCGGCTGGCGGACGACGTACTGCTCGCGCTTTCGTGACGCGGCTCCGCCGAAGCTGCCGGGGAGCTGCCGGTTCTTCTGCCTCGTTCTGACATGTCGGTTCGAGCAGACTTCTTCTCGTAGGACGGGTTGGACCGCGAGACAGAGATCGGACCCGGGCTCGGTACCAAAGAGGCGGTAAGGGGGAGGCAACCGCGGTGTGGACGGGGTTCACACCGAGGCGGCCCGGACCGCTGAAGCACTTCGAGCCCGGTTCAGGCGACGCGGGAAGGAATCCGGCTGACGGACGGTGGGGGCACCGGTCGGCGGCTGAGACTTCCCGGGTGCTGGTTCGCGAACTACCCGGCCTACTTCGCACCAGGTGCTCGCACCTGGGAGGAGGTCCCAGTAAGACCCGCACACGACACAGGGGACGAGTGTGGGTAGGCCGGCCGCCAGATGCCGCATGGGTTTGGTCACCCCGCGGCAGGCCGGCCGCTGGGGTCTCCGGCGAACTACTTGAAAGTCGGTTGGCGTGCTGGCACCGAGGGGGAGTCAGCAAGCGGCGGGTGTGGAACCACGGAGGGGTGGCGCTACACCCGCCAAGACCGGCGAACTATCCGGTAACCTCGCTTCATGTCAGCCCCGGTGTACGTCGTCACAGACTCCACCGCGGGTCTGACGTCGCTGGAGGTGGCCCGCCACCGGCTGACCGTCGTACCGCTGCAGGTCGTCATAGGCGGCACTTCGTACGACGACGGGGCTACGAGCTCTCAGGCCGTCGCAGAGGCCCTCAAGTCGTTTACGCCGGTTTCGACCAGTAGGCCCGCTCCCCAGACCTTCGCCGACGCGTACGTCGCGTGTGCCGAGGCCGGAGCCGCCTCGATCGTCTCAATCCACCTCTCGTCGGACATGTCCGGCACGTACGAGGCGGCCATGATCGGCGCGAAAGAGTCGCCCGTACCGGTTCGAGTGCTCGATTCGCGCTCTATCGGGATGGGCCTGGGTTTCCCCGTACTAGCCGCCGCAGCCGCTGCAGCCGCCGGGGGAGAGCTGGCCGAGGTAGTGGAGGCTGCGCGGGTTCAGATGGCCGCAGTGTCGTCGTTCTTCTACGTGGACACCCTGGAGTACCTGCGCCGCGGCGGCCGGATCAACCCGGCCCAGGCTCTGCTCGGTACGGCGCTCGCGGTCAAGCCCCTGCTGACCATCACTGACGGCCGGATCGTGCCGCTGGAAAAGGTCCGTACGTCCAGCCGGGCGATCGCGCGGCTGGCCGACATCACCGTTGATCGGGCCGGCCCGGGCGAGGTCTCGATCGCGGTTCACCACCTCGCGAATCCGGACAAGGCGCAGGTGCTCGCCGACGGTCTGGCGGCGCGACTACCCGCTGCCGGGGACATCTCGCTACGGGAGGTCGGCGCCGTCATCGGCGCCCACGTCGGGCCGGGAATGCTCGCCATCGTGGTCGCACCCCAGAGCTGATCCGCCATGCTGACCGATCTCTCAGCTGAGCTGGCGTCTGTCCACAGGTAGCGAAGAAGTTCGTTCCGGGGTTGGAAAAGCTCGTACTTTCCCTGCGTGATGGTCAGTTCACGCCGCCGTAAACACCGGGAGCAAGACGCCGGTGCACGGCAGCACGCCCTCCGTCGCCTGGCAGCCGCGGCCTCATCCCCTCGAACCTCCGAGTCCCGCGGCCTGCCGGCGACAACCTTGCCAACAGCGGCATCCGGTGCGCCAGGGCGAAACCCGCGGACATCGGGCCAGCGTTCGCTGGACGTGCCCACGTGGGCCGTGCCGGCATCCAACGTGTCGGCGTCGGGTGTATCGGCGGCGGGCGTGGCTGCGTCGGGTCTGCCGACGTGGCGCTGGCCGGACGTATCCGACGATTCCGTTCCGGAGGCCGAAATGCGTGGCGGCTGGACCCCGACCCAAGACCCGAACCTGTCCGTTCTCCCATCTCATCCCGCTGCCATTCCGCCCGATTCTGCGGCCGCTACGACCGTTCCACCCGCCCACTCGACGGGGGCGGAGTGGACCGATCCGCAGCGGAGCACACCGACGCGACCAATCGCTGAGGCAAACGATCACCCCTGGGGCGCCGACACCGAGACCGGCCTGGTCGACCGCCTGCGCGGCGGCCGATGGGCGCTGGCACCAAAACACCTGGGCGTCATCGCCATAGTCCTGGTGCTCGGCTTGTTGTGGGCAGGATGGACCGTACTGAAGTCCCGGCCCGAGCCGATCTCGGTCGATCGCGTACCGGTAGGCGTCACCTCCGGTTCCCCAGTAGGCGGGTCCCCTCATGACGGCGCCTCGAATCCACCAACACCAGACACCAACGGAACCCGCCCTCCATCACCGTCGCCCTCGGCCGACCCTGCCCGCGTGGTGGTGCATGTGGCTGGGAAGGTACGCCGCCCCGGCCTTATCCGCGCAACCACCGGAGCCCGGGTCGCGGATGTCCTCGCGGCAGCAGGCGGGGCTCTACCAGGAGTGGACCTGACAACCGTCAATCTCGCCCGGCAGGTTCAGGACGGCGAGCAAATCCTCATCGGCGTCGCTGGCGCAGAGCAGAGCGACGGCCGGCCCGACCCAAAGCCGAGCACCGGCGGCGACAAATCCAGCCCAGCGGCAGGCCAACCGCTGGACCTCAACTCAGCGACATCCGCACAACTGGAGGCCCTACCCGGAGTCGGCCCTGTGCTGGCCCTACGCATCGTCGAATGGCGTACCCAGAACGGCCGCTTCACCGCCGTCGAGGAACTCCTCGAGATCAGCGGCGTAGGCGCCAAAAAGTTCGAAGCCCTGAGACCCCATGTCCGAGTCTGACCACCACCCGCCCACACCAACCGGCCCCGACCAGCCTCCGGGTGCGGCCCCCACGCCGACCGGCCCCGACCAGCCTCCGGCTCCGGCGCCTGTGCCGGTGTCGATCCGACCCGATTCGGCTGCGCCTGTGCCGGTGTCAGTCAGATCGGAGGTGGCGGCGACGTCGGCTGGGTCAAAGGCAGCGGCAGGCGATGGTGAGGGGGAAGGCGGTGGTGAGGTAGAGCGCCGGGTTGATCTCAGGTTGCTGTTGCCGGCCGCCGTCGGGTGGGCCGTCGCGATTGCCCTTGTCGGCTTGCGTCCACGCGTCGGCATTCTTGTTGGCTTTGCCGCGCTGGCTGCCGTCATCGGTCTGCTAGTTGTGTTCGTCCTCCGCAGCAGACGGCAGTTCGGCCGGTCAGAGCGCAGACGCCTCCCGGCGACGGTCGCGGGTCTATTGGCGGTGGTGAGCGGGATCGGATTCGCCGCCGGCCTGCAAGTGCACTCGTTGCGGTCAGGCCCTGTGCCGGAACTCGCAGCGCAAGGAGCCGCAGTGAGCACAGTCGTCCGCATCGCCGGTGATCCCTCGCTTCGGCGGACGGCTGGTTCGCGACGGCCGCCGTATGTAGTGGTTCGAGTAATCGTTGAGGAGGTGACTGGTCGCGGTCGCACCAGCCGAGTCCGGAATCCCGTGCTGCTGATCGGCTCGCCGCAGTGGATTCAGGTCCGCTTCGGGCAACGGGTAGTCGCAAGCGGCCGACTGGCGGAGGTCCAACCCGGAGACGACATGTCCGCCGTGCTGTCGACCCGTGCGCCGCCTCGGCCGATCGCCGGGCCAGCCTGGTGGCTCCGCGCGGCCGAACACGTCCGAGCGGGACTGCGCGAATCGGTAGCGCCGGAACCAGAAGCCGTTCGCGGTCTCGTACCTGCGCTCGTCATGGGCGACGACGCGGGCCTGCCTCCGGAGCTGGTCGAGGATTTCAAAACGACCGGCTTGACCCATCTCTCGGCAGTGTCCGGAACCAACCTGACGCTGTTGCTGGCGTTCGTCGTACCACTGGCCAGGCTGCTCGGCGTACGAGCTCGCGGACTCATGGTCGTCGGGCTCGCCACCGTGGTGGTCTTCATCATCCTGGCCAGACCGCAACCGAGTGTGCTGCGGGCCGCGGCGATGGGTGTCGTCGCGCTCGCGGCCATCACGTCGGGTGGTACGCGCCGGGGCGTGCGAAGTTTGTCCGCGGCAGTACTCGCGTTGTTGCTGCTGGACATCTCGCTCGCACGGTCAATCGGCTTTGCCCTCTCAGTACTGGCGACGGCCGGCATTGTGCTGGTTGCACCCGGATGGCGTGACGCGATGACCGCGTGGATGCCGCGCTGGTTGGCGGAGGCGGTGGCGTGTCCGTTGGCGGCGCAGTTGGCCTGTACGCCGGTGGTCGCCTGGTTGTCCGGCGAGGTCTCACTAGTTGCCGTGGGCGCCAACCTGCTCGCTGGGCCCGCGGTCGGACCCGCCACGGTGGTCGGCTTCGGCGCGGCCGGAATCGCCTTGCTAAGTGCGGATCTGGCCCGTCTCGCGGGATGGATAGCGGCCTGGCCCGCGCGCTGGATCATTCTCGTGGCGACGGAAGGAGCGGAACTGCCCGGGGCCACTAGCCGGTGGCCAGTCACCTTTGGCGGTATTGCCCTGCTTGTCGGGCTCACCGTCGTACTGACGATCGGCCTGCACCGCTTGCTGGTCAGGCCGGTCGCGATGCTGGTGTGCGTGTGCCTGCTGGTCGTCGTCGTACTGCGGCCGGTTCGGTCGCTCGGCTGGCCCCCGGACGACTGGGTGCTCGTGGCCTGCGATGTCGGCCAAGGCGACGGTCTGGTGCTCAATGCCGGACCGGGCGCGGCTGTCGTGGTCGACGCCGGGCCAGATCCGCCTGCGATCGACCGCTGCCTGGACGACCTCGGCATCCGGCAGGTCCCGTTGGTCGTACTGAGCCACTTCCATGCTGATCACGCGGGTGGAATCGCCGGGATATTCGAGGGCCGGGAGATCGGCGAGATCGACATCAGCCCGTACCTTTCGCCACCGGCCGAGGTTGCGCGTGTGCACGAGCTTGCGGCCGAGCACGAGGTGCCGGTTCGGTCGGTGCGATATGGCGAACGACGTACGGCGGGGGCCCTTGCATGGACGGTGGTTTGGCCTGCTCGGGTGCCGGCGTTGAATTCGGAAGGCGAGGGCTCACCAGAGAACAACGCGAGTATTGCCCTATTGGTGGAGGTGGCCGGCCTACGGATTCTCCTAACGGGTGACCTCGAGCCGGAGTCGCAGCGGGCGGTTGTGGCCAGCGGCGCGGATCTGCGTGCCGACGTGCTGAAGGTGGCTCATCATGGTTCGGCCCGGCAAGATCCGGCATTCGTCGCGGCGACCGGCGCACGGCTGGCGGTGATCTCGGCCGGGGTGGACAACGACTACGGCCACCCCGCGCCGCGAACGCTGGATCTGCTCAGGCGTCAGGGCATGCGAGTGATCCGAACGGATCTCGGCGGCTCCGTGGCCGTCGTCAGACGTGGCGACGGCCTCGCGGTCGCCACGGAACGCCACGCCGATTCCTGACGCGGCAGGGCTTTGTGGGTTGTCGGTGGCGCGTGGCATGCTGGCCAGCGTTATGGCTGCCCGAAAGTCCTCCGCGCCCAAGCTCGGTGACGTGCTGCTCGTCACCGGGTCCGAGACGTTCCTCGCCGACCGCGCGGTGCGTTCAGCCGCCCACGCTGTGATGAAGGGCGGCGCCGAGGTCGAGGTCACCGACGTACAGGGCGGTTCGCTGGACATCGGGATGTTCGCCGAACAGACCGGCCCCTCCTTGTTCGCAGCCGAGCGCATGCTCGTCATCCGCGAACTAGAGAACCTGCCACCCGAGGTCGCGGCCAACGTCTTGGAGTACGCCGCTTCTCCGGCCGACGATGTACTGGTCGTTCTGGTCCATTCGGGCGGACAAAAGGGCAAGGCCGTTCTCGACAAGCTGCGCAAGGCCGGCGTCACCGAGGTGGTCGCCGCGGCGCCGAAGACCTGGGAGCTGCCGCAGTTCGTCCTGGGGGAGATCCGCCTGATCGGCGGCAGCATCGACGAGCGTGGCGCCGCCGCGTTGGTGGATGCGGTCGGTCACGACCTCCGGGCGTTGGCCGGCGCGTGCTCGCAGCTGGTCTCCGACGCCGGCAACGAGCCGGTGACCACCGAACTGATCAGCCGGTACTTCGGCGGTCGCGCCGAGGTGACCAGCTTCGCGGTCGCGGACGCCGCCATTGCCGGCCGGACCGAACCTGCCCTCGAGCAATTGCGATGGGCCATGGACTGCGGCGTCGCGGCGGTACTCGTCACCAGCGCGATGGCGGGCGGCCTACGCGGCCTGGCGAAGTTCTCCAGCGCGCCGAGTGGGATGCGCGAGGCGGATCTCGCCCGCGAGGTCGGCGTACCGCCCTGGAAACTGAAAACCTTGCGTCAGCAAGCCAAAGGCTGGACCCCCGGCGGCCTCGCCACCGCGATCAAGGCCGTCGCCCAAGCCGACGCTGACGTCAAGGGCGCCTCCGGCGACGCCGGCTACTCCCTCGAACGCATGGTCATCACCGTCAGCCAAGCCCACGGCCGCCGCTAACACTGATGAGCTGAGGCAGTTCCGCAGTAGCCGCGGGTTGACCCGGCCCCGACACGCGCCGAACATGATCGTCAGCTCCGGCCGAGTGAAAGGCCGGGTGGTCGTTCGTCCACCCACGCCGCCAGTCCACCACCTCGCCCCCGGCGACTGGCGAGTGCAGGCGCCCAGCCGTCGCAGGGCTCAGCAGAGGGAAGAGGGCATGCCAAAACGGACGCCGGCCCATGGTGGGTTGGCGTCCGTTTTTGGGTGGATCAGAGCGCGGAAGCCTGCTTGAACAGCGAGGACTTGCGGTTCGCGGCCTGGTTGGCGTGAATGACGCCCTTGCTGGCGGCCTTGTCGAGCAGGCGACCGGCCGCGCGGGCCAGTTCCTGCGCCTTGGCGGCGTCGCCGGTTTCAGCAGCCTCGCGGAAACGGCGCACGGCCGTCTTCACGGTCGACTTGACAGCCTTGTTGCGAAGCCGCGCGGCCTCGTTCTGTCGGTTGCGCTTGATCTGGGACTTGATGTTCGCCACGGAGCAGAGCCTCGATCAGGTGTGTCGGTTGAAAAGGAAGGTGGTGCGAGCACGGGTGAGTACCAACGCACTCGCGCGAAGATCAAGACTACCAGTGCCCCGACGGCCCCACCAAACCGGCCGAACCGGGGACGCCCTCACAACCGTACGAGCCCCGTCCCGCCGACTTTCCCTCGCCTCCGCGGGCCGACGAGGCGCACGGGCGCGGGGTGCGTAGACGCGACCACTCGCGGCGGAGTTGTGCGGATGGGACGGCCTCGCGCCGAAGGGTGTGCGGAGCGACCGCTCGCGGAGGGGAGGGGCGGAGCGGAAGGCGCGAGGGTAGGAGGGGGACTAGTGTCCTGAGTCGGAAGTTCGTGCACATCTCCGGCGCCCAGGCACGCACCTCGCGGCGTTGGAGAAACGGCCACGATGCTAGAGCATCGCGACCGCTTCTCCGCCTTGCGATGCACGCACCTGGACACCGGAGCTGAAGCACGAACTTCCGACTCAGGACACTAGGTGGGGGTGGGGGATTCGGCGGTGGTTTTTAGGGCGGCGAGGGTTCTTTCGATGCCGCGGGCGTTGATGCGGGTTCGGGGGCCGAAGAGGCGGTCCATGAACAGGCGGAGTGGGGCTGGGCGGCGGTCGGTCCAGCTCTCGGTGAGGACACAGCCGTCGGACGGCAGGGCTGGAGAGTTTGCGTCCGCTGCCGGGCAGTTGAGACCCGGCGAGGGGGTGAGGGTGTACTCCCAGAGGGCGACGGGGACGGGGCCGAAGCGGATGGCGAAGGCGAAGTGGCGGGCGGGATCGGCTTTGGTGACCACTCCCTGGGTGAACCATTGCGCCTTGCCGACCCGGTTGTGCCCGATGAAGCGCGCGCCCAGTGCGGGACCGGTCGCGCCGGACTTCCAGGTGACGCGGGCGCACTCCGGGCTCCACTCGCCCATCCGGGGCAGGTCGCTGACCAGGGCGTACACCTCTTCGGGCTTGGCCTGGATCGTGATCGAACGCTCGAGCTGTGCCATCGCGGATTTCTCCTGTGCTGACGCCGGAAGTATCGAACAGTGATCAAGCAGAGCGTGACACCTGGTTGACGCGGCGGCATACTCAGGCCTGCGTGACACCGGTCACCTCGGGGGTGCAGAGGACTGTCACATGCCTGTGGGGGCTCATTGCTCACCGCAGGTCTGTCCAGCGCTGCGTTCTGCCCACACGTTCTGGAGGAAAACGTGTCTGCCTCAACCCCTGCGCAACCCGCCCGCCCTGGCCCAACAGGCCAGCAGCCCGGCGCAACCAGCCAGCCCGGCTCAACCGGCCAGCAGCCCGGTCAGCCAGTCGCTAGCGGGCACCACCCGCTCCGGCGTACCCCGTCCGGCAAGCGCATCGCCGCCACCGCGGTAGCGGCCGCCGCGCTGCTCGTGGGCCTGGTCGGTCAGCCCGCCGCCGCCCGTACGGCGTCCGACGGCACCGCCACCCCGGCGCCGATGCAGGACGCGGTGAAGCCGTCGTCGACCGGCGTGTACCTGGTTCAGCTCGACGCCGAGCCCGTCGCGGAGTACGACGGCGGAGTGAAGGGTCTTGCCTCGACCAAGGTCGCACCCGGCGGCAAGCTCAAGCGGGACAACACCGGCGTTCGCGCGTACGTGAGCCACCTCGCGCGCGAGCGCGCCGACGTACTGCGCTCGGCCAAGGGCGTACGGAAGTTGTACGACTACGACTACACGTACGCCGGATTCGCGGCGCGGATGACGCACGACGAGGCAGTGAAGATCGCGAAGCAGGACGGGGTGAAGAGCGTCGAGCCGAGCGAACCGCAGCACCAGGACACGGTGGACACTCCCAGGTTCCTCGGTCTGTCCGGCAAGGGCGGCGCGTGGGCCCAGGCGGGCGGTATCGACAAGGCCGGCGACGGCGTGATCATCGGCGTCATCGACTCGGGTTTCACGCCGGAGCGCGCGAGCTTCGCGCCGCTGAAGACCACCAGCAAGTCCGACGCTCTGATCGCTTCGAAGTGGAAGGGCACCTGCCAGGTCGGTGTCGAGGAGCCCGTCACCTGCAACAACAAGGTGATCGGCGCCCGCTACTTCGACGCGGGTATCGGTGATCGGCCGATTCCGGAGGAGTACCGCTCGCCGCGCGACTACGGCGGCCACGGCACGCACACGGCCAGTACGGCGGGTGGTAACTTCGGCGTACCGATGACCGTGCTCGGCAAGAACTACGGCAACGGCTCGGGTATCGCCCCGCACGCGCGCCTCGCGATCTACAAGGTGCTGTGGGCCGTCGACCAGACCGGTGGCGGCAGCGGTACGGACGCGGACATCGTGGCCGCGATCGACCAGGCCGTGGCCGACGGCGTCGACGTGATCAACTACTCGATCTCCGGTTCGGGCTCGACCTACGTCAACGCGACCGGTCTCGCCTTCCTGCGCGCGGCCCGCGCCGGGGTCTTCGTCTCGACCTCCGCCGGTAACACCGGTCCGGGCGTCAGCACCGTCGGCAAGACCTATCCGTGGGTGACCACCGTCGCCAACGGCACGCACGACCGCGACGTCAAGAACACCGTGACGCTCGGCAACGGCAAGGTCTACACCGGCGCCGGTATCAGCAGCGGTACGGCGAACGCGCCGATCGCGCTGTCCAAGGACGTCAAGCTCGCCACCGCGACCGATGGCGACGCGACGCTGTGCCTGCCGAACACGCTCGACCCGGCGAAGGCGGCCGGCAAGATCGTGGTCTGTGACCGTGGCGTCAGCGCCCGGGTGGACAAGAGCCTGCAGGTGAAGAACGCCGGCGGTATCGGCATGGTCCTGGTGAACCCGGCCGCGAGCTCGCTCGACGCCGACATGCACTCGGTGCCGACGGTCCACCTCGATCACGTGACCGGGGCCGAGCTCAAGGCGTACGCCGCCGTCGCCGGTGGTACCGCCAAGATCGGTGACGCCCAGGCCGTTCGGGTGAACGCACCGATGGTCTCCAGCACCTCCAGCCGTGGTCCGTCCATCGCGGGCGGCGGCGATCTGCTCAAGCCGGACATCATGGCGCCGGGTACGAACGTGCTCGCCGCGACCAGCCCGTTCGGCGCCTCCGGCGGTCAGTACGCGTTCTTCAGTGGTACGTCGATGGCCGCGCCGCACATCGCGGGTGCCGCCGCCATCCTGAAGGGCAAGTTCCCGACCTGGTCTCCGATGGCGATCAAGTCGGCCCTGCTCACCACCGGCACCACGCTGGACGCCAGTGGCCAGCCGATCAAGAACGACTCGGGTACGCCGGGTACGCCGTTCGGTTACGGCGCGGGGCTGGTCCAGCCGAAGAAGGCGATGGACCCGGGTCTGGTCTACGACTCGGGTTACACCGACTGGTCGAAGTTCGTCTGTGGTTCGGGTCAGGTCCCGGCCTCGCACCAGCTGTGCGCCGAAGGTTCGATCGACGCCAGCGACCTGAACTACCCGACGATCGCGCTCGGTGATCTGGCCGGGCGTCAGACGGTCAAGCGCACGGTGAAGAACGTCGGCAAGTACGCCGAGGTGTACTTCCCGAAGGTGGAAGGCCTGACCGGTATCAAGGTGACGGTCAGCCCGCGCATGCTGGTGGTTCTGCCCGGGCGGACGGCGTCGTACCAGGTGACGTTCGAGCACACGGGCGCGCCGCTGGAGCAGTACTCTTTCGGCAAGTTGCACTGGTACTCGGGCAAGCACACCGTCACCAGCACGCTGGCGGTTCGCCCGTTGACGGTGAAGGCGCCGGTCCAGGTTTCGGGTACCGGTACGAGTGGCTCGGTCCAGGTTCCGATCACCTCGGGTTACACCGGCACGCTCAGTACGACGGTGACGGGTCTGACCGCTTCGACGATCAGCCAGGCCGAGCTGAAGAACCCGGCGAGCGTCTCGTTCCCGACGGCGAACCCGCAGGTCAATGACCACGTCGCGAAGTTCACGGTGGTTGTGCCGGCCGGAGCGAAGTACGCCCGGTTCTCCACCTTCGACGCGGACTACCCGGCCAATACCGACATCGACGTGTTCGTCTACAAGACCGGTACGACGACGCTCCTTGGCGGCAGCACCGGTGGATCCGCCGAGGAAGAGGTCAACCTGGTTAGCCCGGCCGCAGGGTCGTACGACGTGTACGTCGACCTCTACGCGGGTGCCAACCCTCAAGCGGTCAGCCTCCACCACTGGGCCTTGAGCGGGCCTCCCGCCGGGAACCTGACGGCTACTCCCGCATCCCAGCCGGTGACCGTCGCAGGTAGTACAAGCGTCACTGCCGCTTGGAGCGGGCTTGACGTCGGCAAGCACTACCTGGGCCACCTCGCCTACAGCGACGGCGGTTCCGGCTCCGGCTCGACAGTAGTACGTGTAGACAGCTGAACCCGGTCCTCCGGCTCACCCTCATCAGAGCGGTGAGCCGGAGGCCATCTCCTGCATGCCGACAACGGCAAGCAACTTGAGCTTGTCGGCCGTTTCGCTTCCATGAGGTGCCGTGTACGCCACGATGCGCAGATCGCAGTACGGCACCAGCAGGATCGTGCACTCGAGCATGAGCGGCCCCAGCTCGGGATGCTCGATGGTCTTACTGGTCCCCTCGCCAGGGCCTACCTCGGCTTGATTCCACAGCTGCTCGAACCGCTCGCTCACCCGGCGCAAGTCGGCTACCAGCGACCTAAGTCCGGAATCGTCCGGATAACTCACCATGGCCGTCTGAAGCTGGCTGACCATCGAACGCTCGAACGCGGCCTTCTGGTCGGCGGTATGCGCCACACGAGTCGGTGCACCCGTGAAGTGCACCCACGGGATGTTGCGCTCCCGACCGGTCAAACGGCTCGGATCCCCCAGGAGCGCGGCCCAGAGCGTGTTCCAGCTGACGAGGTTCCAGGCGGCGTCGAACACGCTGAGCGGCGCGCCGTCCAACTGATCCAGCAGACGCTGTACGCCGGTCGGAATCAGCACGCTGATCTGCCCGGGCCCGGGTGGCGCCTGTCCGGCCAGCTTGAACAGGTGATCGTGTTCGGCCGCGGACAGGCGTAGTGCTCTGGCCAAGGCGCCTAGAACCTGAGGTGACGGGGCAGATGACCTTCCCTGCTCTAGCCGGACCAGGTAGTCGACGGAGACTCCAGCCAGTTGCGCGAGCTCCTCACGCCGTAAACCGGGTGCGCGACGTCTGGTGCCTACAGGCAGACCAACCTCGGCAGGGGACAAGCGATCCCGCCAACGGTGCAACGCCTCTCCGAGATCTCCCACCGTCCCAGTATTGCCGTGTTCTGGATCGGCATCCTGGTACTGCCAGTCCATAGGACAAGCCTTGTACTGCCTCGAACCACTTGAAGCGGCCAGGCTCGAGTCATGCCAACAACACTGATCACCGGGGCCAACAAGGGCCTCGGCTTCGAAACAGCCCGTCAACTGGTCGCCGCCGGCCACGCCGTCTACATCGCGGCGCGGGACCCCGAGCGCGGCAAGGCGGCCGCGGACCGCCTAGGCGCTCGGAGCGTCGTCCTGGACGTGACGAGCGATGAGTCGGTTCGAGCCGCCGTCGCCGAGATCGACCACCTCGACGTACTCATCAACAACGCGGGCATTCCCGGCAGCTTCGTCGGCCCGGACGAGATCGACGCCGCCGAGATGCTCACGGTCTATGACACCAACGTCTTCGGCGCTATCCGAGTGTTCCAGGCGTCCCTGCCGTTGCTGCGCAAGTCCGCCGCACCCGTGGTGGTGAACGTCAGCAGCGGCCTGGGATCGCTCGCGGTGACCAGCGACCCCGAGGGCAACCGGGCGGCCGTACCGGACTGGATGGCGGCGCCGGTCTACGCGTCGTCGAAGGCCGCGCTGAACATGCTGACCATCCAGTACGCCCGGGCGTTACCCGAGTTCCGGATCAACGCGGTCGATCCCGGCTTCACCGCCACCGATCTCAACGGCCATCGCGGCGTACAGACCATCGAGCAGGGCGCCGAGATCATCGTCCGGATGGCGCGACTCGGTCCCGACGGACCCACCGGTCAGTACGTCAGCGCGACCGGCCCGGTCCCATGGTGAATCACCAGCCGAGTCTTTCCCGTAGCCAATCCAGGTAGAGGTCGGCCTGTCCGCGCTGCCAGGCGCGGATCGTCGGCAATCCGGGCGGCGCCGCCTGCTGACTGCCCCACAGCAGGCCGCCGGCAATGCCCGCGAGGAACCCGGTGATGCCCGGGTCGTCTCCGAGCTGCGGGAGCCGGACCGACGAACGCATCTCGGCGTGCACGAAAACGGCGTCGGCCCAGTCGGCGGCCCGGGAGGTGAAGGTCCAGTCGACGAACACCACCCGGTCGCCGGTCAGCAGAATGTTGTCCGCGCGGAGATCCCAATGGACCAGACTGTTGCCCTTAGCAAGGGCTTCGACGCCATCCGCCGCGATGACGGCGAGTTCCTCCTCGCGCCCGCGGGCCCAGTCCGGAACCGGTGTGCGGTCGGCGATGACTTGGCCCCAGCGGCTCAGGAAACCGCCGCTGCGCTCGGCCGCGACGGGAGCTGCCGTCCAGGGGGATGGCGTCAGGGCCGCGGTGACTTCGGCCAGAGCCTCGAGCACCCGGTCGGCATCGCCTTGCCGCCAAGGATGCACCGGCAGGGCCCCGTCGATATCCTCCAGCATCAGGCCGACCCAGGCGCCGTCGTCGTACGTGCCGTACAAGGTCGGGGCGTGCGGCAACGAAACCGCGCGCATGGCGGTGATCTCGTTGCGGAACAGGGCCGGCGTGTCCGGGTTGAGCTCCGGACCGACCGCTTTGACGAACGCGCGCCGCCCGGACGCGGTGACCAGCCGGGCCGCCGTACCAGGGGAGAAACCACCCTGCTGCGTTTTCGCCGAAACGACGCTCGAACCCAGTTCCCGCTCGACCCACGCGCGCACGGTGGCTGGAATCGCCTCGTACGGCGTGCGGACCCCGATCGCATGTGCCATGAACAGACCCTAAGCCGCCGAAAACCCGAGGCACCCGGATTTTCGGCGGCTTAGAATCAGAGACCGCCGAGGCCGATCGACGGTGCCTTCTGCGAGCCGTAGCTGATCTTCTCGCAGTCGCCGTCGATCACATCGCAGCGCAAAGTCACCGAACGATCCGTGCCGAGACCGGCGCTCGTCACGACATGGCGGTTGTCCTCCCAGCGCGTCTCGTGGTGAATGTGGAACAGCTTGGCGGCCGAGGCCTTCGTCGGTGTGTTGGCCGGAACGAGGTAGCCCTGGACCCCGTTGGGCCCACGGTTGGCCGCCAAGATCTTGCCGTCGGGAGACAGGGTGCCTTCACCGCTGCCGCGCGCACTGCATCGCTGCATCACGGTCTTCAGCCGGCCGCTTCGGAACTCGACGACATTCAGGCAATCCTGCTGGCCCGGCTTTTGCGAGTATGCGGGTTGCAGCACCATTCGGTCGGTAGTACGCCAGACGGTCAAGCGGCGGCCATCGGTCGCCACGGGCACGGGTGCCTCGTCGATCGTCCAGAGCCGGGTCGTGTCCTTGTTGTCGCCGTCCATGTAGAAGATGCCGCTCGAGTTCCAACCCAGTACCTCGGTCTCCGGATCAGCCGGGACTGAGTCGGCCTCGCGACCAGTGGCGATCTCCCGGGTGACCAGACGGGACCCGCCGCCCGGCGACAGCTCCACGATCGCTACCCGATCCCCGGCCGGCGACAGCGCCATTCCGTCGCCGGTGGCCGTGCCGAAGGGACGGAACTCACCCGACGTACTGAGCACGCCGACCGCAGAGGTGTCACGGTCGGACGCTGACAACAGGATTCCCATCCAGCCGCACTCCACCCGGCCCCACGGACCGAACTCCTTGCCGGCGGGCAGCGGCACCCGCAGGTTGCCGTCCTGCAGGTAGTTCCCGCCGCCAGTTCCGGTGACCGTGAAGGGAACGCGTGGCGCGGCGCCGAACGGAAGGGTGTTCAACCACGGATATTGCGGATCGGGCTTGGTGTCCTTTGGGTACTCCAGCGGATTCTGCACCGCGGGAGGCGTGGCGCACTGACCCGCGCTGGCGGGCGGCGAGGGCTCGTCGTTGGCCAGCGTGAGCGGTACGGCGATCGCGGTCACTACGGCGGCCGCTGCCAGTGCCGCGACGGCCCAGGTGCGGGTGGCGGGCTTGGGGGCGGAACGGGTCGCCAGGCCGGGGCCGGTGGCGTGGGTGGGAACGGTGTCCGCGGCGGCGTTGAGCGCTTCCCGCAGGCGGATGTCCAGGTGGTCGAAGTTCTTGGTCATCGGTGGTCCTCCAGCTTGCGGCCGAGAGCGGACAGGGCGCGGGACGCGGTCGAGCGCACGCTCACTTCGCGGATGCCGAGCGTCTGGGCTATCTCGGGGTCACTCAGGTGCAGGTAGAAACGCAGCACGAGCACCTCGCGCTGCCGGGTCGGCAGGGTGTCCAGCGCGATCAGGACCTCGCGCCGGTCCTCGCCGACGATGGCGTCGTGCTCCGCCGACCAGACCGGCCGCTCGGTGGGCTGGGCGTACAGCCGCGCCACCTTGCGGCGGCGGATCAGCGAACGGCTGCCGTTCAGCACGGCCGATCGCAGATACGGCAACTGCTTGCCCTCGCCGACCCGGTCCCAGCGGCGGTAGACGGCCGCGAAGGCCTCCTGTACGACGTCCTCCGCGGAGGCGCGATCGCCCACCATCAGCAGGGACAACCGCACCATCCCGGCCCAGTGCTCTCGGTAAAGACTGGTCACGGCCGCCTCGCGTATGGCCTCACTATCGTGCGCCGACGGCGGTGGTATCGGGCGCCTGAGACTCAAGGTCATGTCCTTCACACTCCAGAGACTCCCGGCGCCCACATTTGTTGCAGCCACCCTCAGCGCCCCCGGGTCACCTTCCGGTCACCCTCCGCGCTTGTAGTGTCACCTGGTGCGTATCCGCTCGTCTCGCAGGGTCCTTGTTCTCGCCGTTGTCGTGGCGCTTGTTGCCGCCACAACGGCCATTTGGTACGTCACCCGCCGAGCTCCTGGCGGCCCGCTCAGCCTCGGCGCTGAGGGGTCGGAGAGCACCGGCGGCACCTGCCTGGGCGCTGCCGGAAGAACCGACTACAGCGCGGGCCGCGACATCATCTGGAACTCCGGGCGGCGAACGGCGCGGATCACGGGTATTTCGCTGGTAGAGCCCGACGGCGTGGAGATCGCCGAGGCGTTCCTGGTCCCGATCAGCCCGCACGACGCGAAAGGGGCCAAGGTTCTGCCTGGCATCACCTCGGGCTGGCCGCCCAAGAAGTTGCCCGGCGTCGGGTGGGACCGTCGTACGGCGGCGGTCGGGGCGGAGATCCCGCCGGCGAAGACGTCGGCGGACGATCCGGCGACGGTCGACCTGGCGCTGGTGCTGCATCTGCGGCGAACGGTGGCGGTGCACGTGCCGGCCGGCTACAAGGCGGTGCGGATGGAGTACAGCGTCGGCAAGCGGCGGTTCGCGGATCACTCGTCGATGTGGGTCAGGTTCGGGGTGAAGACGTGTGAGCGGGGCGACCCGGAGGACTGACCGATCGGTCGATGCGGATTCCGGTGGACTGGCATGGGATGATTGAGCGGTTGTCTGCCCAACCTTGAGACGAACTGGAATCCTCCGTGCCCGTTGGCCCCACGAATGTGCCGCAGCCCGGTCGTACCGACCCGTCGCTGATCCGCAACTTCTGCATCATCGCCCACATCGACCACGGCAAGTCGACGCTGGCGGACCGGATGTTGCAGATCACCGGCGTCGTCGACGACCGGTCGATGCGCGCGCAGTACCTCGACCGGATGGATATCGAGCGCGAGCGGGGCATCACGATCAAGTCGCAGGCCGTGCGGCTACCGTTCCAGCCGGCCCTCGACAGCCCTGGCGGGCTGCTCAGCGACGAGCCGACGACGTACATCCTGAACATGATCGACACGCCCGGCCACGTCGACTTCACCTACGAGGTGTCGCGGTCGCTGGAGGCGTGCGAGGGCGCGGTGCTGCTGGTGGACGCTGCCCAGGGCATCGAGGCGCAGACGCTGGCCAACCTGTATCTCGCGCTGAACGCGGATCTGCACATCGTGCCGGTGCTGAACAAGATCGACCTGCCCGGCGCGATGCCCGACAAGTACGCCGCCGAGCTCGCGCACATCATCGGCTGCAAGCCCGAGGACGTGCTGCGGGTTTCGGCGAAGACCGGTGAGGGCGTCGAGGCGCTGCTGAGCGAGATCGTCGCGCAGATCGAGCCGCCGAAGGGTGTCAAGGACGCGCCGCCGCGGGCCCTGATCTTCGACTCGGTGTACGACACCTACCGTGGCGTCGTCACCTACGTCCGGGTGGTCGACGGCGAGCTGAAGCACCGCGACCGGATCAAGATGATGTCGACCGGCGCCGTGCACGAGATGCTCGAGGTCGGGGTCATCTCCCCGGAGCCGATGAAGGCGCCGTTCATCGGGGTCGGCGAGGTCGGTTACCTGATCACCGGTGTGAAGGACGTTCGCCAGTCCCGGGTCGGTGACACCGTCACCTCGCAGGTGCACGGGTCGGAGGAACCGCTCGGCGGCTACAAGCACCCGCAGCCGATGGTCTACTCGGGCCTGTTCCCGATCGACGGCGACGACTATCCGACACTGCGCGACGCGCTCGACCGGCTCCAGCTGAACGACGCCGCCCTGCAGTACGAGCCGGAGACCTCCGGCGCGCTGGGTTTCGGTTTCCGCTGCGGCTTCCTCGGGCTGCTGCACATGGAGATCGTGCGCGAGCGGCTCGAGCGCGAGTTCGACCTGGACCTGATCTCGACCGCGCCCAACGTGGTCTACCGGGTGGTCATGGACGGCGCCGATCCGGACGCGCCGACGGCGATGGTGACCAACCCGAGCGAATTCCCCAACGGCAAGATCGCCGAGATCTACGAGCCGGTCGTGCGGGCGACGATCCTGAGCCCGAGCGACTACATCGGCGTGATCATGGAGCTGTGCCAGACCAAGCGCGGCAACCTGCAGGGCATGGAGTACCTGTCCGAGGACCGGGTCGAGCTGCGCTACACGCTGCCGCTGGCCGAGATCGTCTTCGACTTCTTCGACCAGTTGAAGTCGAAGACCAAGGGGTACGCCTCACTCGACTACGAGCCCACCGGCGAGCAGGCGGCCGACCTGGTCAAGGTCGACATCCTGCTGCACGGTGAGGCCGTGGACGCGTTCTCCGCGATCGTGCACCGCGACAACGCCTACTCCTACGGCGTCGCCCTGGCCGGCAAGCTCAAGGAGCTCATCCCGCGCCAGCAGTTCGAGGTGCCGATCCAGGCGGCCATCGGGTCCCGCGTGATCGCGCGCGAGTCGATCCGGGCGATCCGCAAGGACGTGCTCGCGAAGTGCTACGGCGGTGACATCACCCGTAAGCGCAAGCTGCTGGAGAAGCAGAAGGAGGGCAAGAAGCGCATGAAGATGGTCGGTCGCGTGGAGGTCCCCCAGGAGGCCTTCATCGCCGCGCTGAAGACGGGCGAAAGCCCCGGCGACAAGGCGAAGAAGTAGTCGCTGTACCCGCGGAGTTCCGCAAGGTGGGTAGCCGCGGGCCCGATTGGCAGATCTGGCTGGACGGCCTGCCGAAGCTGCTCCGGCAGCTGTTGGCTGACTGGCGCCTCAAACCAGGTGGCGAGGCGACGTACGGCGAGTGTGCGCTGGTTGTACCGGTCACAACCGCCGACGGCGTCGAGGCGATGCTCAAGGTCGGTTTCCCGCACTGGGAGGCTGAACACGAGCATCTCGCCTTGCGCGACTGGAACGGCGACGGGGCGATCCGGCTACTCCGGGCCGATCCCCGGCGCTATGCCCTCCTACTGGAGAAGGCCCACCCCAGGGACTTGACGAGCCTCGAAGACGTTGAGGCCTGTGAGGTGGCCGCTAGTGCCTACAAGCGGCTACACATCCCGGCAGGGCTCCAGTACCGCCTACTGTCGGAACAAGCCGCCCGGTGGTCCCAGGAGCTCCTGGAACTGCCTATGTCGGCTCCTGTTCCCCGGAGGTACGTCGAGCAGGCAGCCGCGCTGGCCCGGGATTTCGCGACTGACCCGGCTTGCGACGGCCGGTTGATCCACGGCGACCTGCACTACGCGAACGTGCTCGCGTCCGACCGTGAACCCTGGCTGATCATCGACCCCAAACCGCTGTCGGGCGATCCGCACTACGAGGTGGCGCCGCTGCTGTGGAACCGCTGGCCCGAGGTGGTAGCCACCGGCGATATCCGGACGGCCGTGCGCAGCCGATTTCACGCGATCGTAGATACGGCCGAACTCGACGAGGAACGTGCCCGCGACTGGGTGATCGTGCGGGAACTCGTCAATGTGCGCTGGACCCTGACCGAACCCGATGACCTCCTTCCCGACGACTGGCTGACCCGCGCGATAGCAATCGCCAAAGCCGTTCAGGACTGACGGATATCCGTTTGACCGGACGCTCGGGAGTACCGAGGATCGGGCCCATGAATATGCCCGTGTTGTGGATCTGCGGCCCGACCGGTGTCGGCAAGTCGACGGTCGGCTGGCAGGTCTTCACCGATCTCGGGCAGGCAGGCGTTCCGGTCGCGTACGTCGATGTCGATCAGGTCGGCATGTGTTACCCGGCGCCGGCGGACGACGCGCACAACCAGCGGCTCAAAGTCCGCAATATCGCCCGCGTGGTGGAGAACTTCCGCGCGGCCGGCGCCCGTTGCGTCGTCGTATCGGGGACCGTTGACGCGGCCCAGGCGCACACGTATGCCGAGCACTTCGTGGGTACGGCGCTGAGGTTGTGCAGACTTCGGGTCGGAACGGGCGAACTCGTTCGGCGTCTTCGCGAGCGAGGGTGGGACGCCGAGCTGCAGGCGGAGGCGCTTGCCGAGGCCGAGGCGCTCGACCGCAGCGACTTCGCCGACCTGTACGTCGATACCGACGGCCTGTCGGTCGCCGACGTGGCCCGCCTCGCCCAAGCCAACCTGCCGCCGCCGACTGACTGCGTCGCCGAGGACGACGTGCGGCCGGACCGCCTTGCCGAGGACGACGCAGGGCCGGATCGCCTTGCCGAGGACGAGGTGCGACCGGATCGCCGTGTCGACGACGAGTTGCGGCCGGTGCGTCCGGCGACGTCCTCTGGTTGTGCGGGCCTACCGGCGTGGGGAAGTCGTCGGTCGGGTTCGAGATCTTCCAGTCGTTGCTGGGAAGTGGCGTGCCGACGGCCTATCTCGACCTCGAGCAGATCGGGTTCATGCGGCCCGTCCCGGGTCCCGCCGGCCATCGGATCAAGGCGCGCAATCTCGCCGATTTGTGGCAGTCGTTCCGCAAGGCCGGGGCCGAACGGCTGGTGGTCGCCGGCCCGGTCGAGGATGAGGACGCGCTCGACGTCTACAAGGCCGAGTTGAAGCTGACGTTGGTCCGTCTCCACGCGGAGCATCGGCAACTGGCCGAGCGGATCCAGCTTCGCGCCGAAGGCGATGGTTGGCGCGCGCCCGGCGACAGCCTCGCTGGCCAGCCGCCGAACGTCGTACGCGAGGTCATCGCGAAGGCCCAGCGCCTCGCCGACGACCTAGAACGCAACGACCTGGGCGACGTACGGCTGGACACCACAACCCTCACGGTCGCGGAGGCCGCAAAGGCCGCGCTTTAGCCGTCGACCGCAGTCCAGGACTGACGCGGCCGTTCAGCCGTCGATCGACGTGGGGGTCACCGGCGGTCCCTGGTGCAGTAAGTCGGCCACCAGGGCCGGGAGGTTCGCTGGGCGCAGGAGGTCCGTACTGATGGTCAACTCGCGCAAGGTCCACCATTTGTGTCCGGTGATCTGCGAGCGTTCGAACGCCTCGAACCCGGCGGTCGAGATCTCGTACGCCGGTACGCGCGCCAGGTAGTAGCGCTGGTGCACCTCGTAGCCCACGCCTTCGAAGTTGGCCGTCCACGGCCGGCCGCGCCAGACCTCGGGGCCGATCGGCGCGTTGGCGAGACCGGTCTCTTCCTCGATCTCACGCTGCGCGGCGGCCTCGTACGTCTCGCCGGGGCGAAGTCCGCCGCCGGGCAGATACCAGCGCCGGGGCGACTCGCTTGAGAACAGCAGTAATCGGTCCTTGTCGTCCAGCAGGACCACCCGAACGGTCGGGCGGGAGATCAAAGCCATGCCCAAGCTTGACCGATCAACATCTCGCCCGCCCGATCACCCCCGGCTCGCGGCCGCCGGCGAGCCGGTCAGAAGAGTCCGATGAACGGCGACACGCCGCGTTCCAAGCGCCCGATGAGTGGGATACCGGCGCGCGGGGGGGGGCGGAAAATGGGTGGGCGGGGGTGGGGGGGAAGGGGGAGGATGGGGGCATGCGGGTTACTTCGGTGAATGTGGTGGAGGAGCTGATCCCCGGGCCGAAGGACACCGGGTTCACGGCGATCGACAAGCGGCCGCAGGCCGGACGGGTGGCGGTCGGATCGTTGGGGCTTGCGGGGGACTCGGTTTGCGATACCGCGAACCACGGTGGACCCGATCAGGCGTTGTACCTGTACGCCGACGAGGACCGGTCCTGGTGGGCGGGACAGCTCGAGCGGGAAATTCCGCCGGGACTGTTCGGGGAGAACCTCGACACCGACGGTTTGGACGTGAGTGGCGCGTTGATCGGGGAGCGGTGGCGGTTCGGCGACGGGCCGGATGCCGTCGAGGTGGAGGTACGGGCGCCGCGAATTCCGTGCATCACCTTCCAGGACCGGATGGGTTTGCCCGGGTGGATCAAGCGGTTCCACCAAGCCGGCCGGCCGGGCGCGTACCTGCAGGTGCTCAAGACCGGGTCGGTCGCTACGGGCGATGCGATCACCGTGCTGCGTCGACCCGAGCATGAGGTGACGATCGCGGTCCTGTTCGGCGATCAGGACCCGGCCAAGATGCGCGGTCTGCTGGCGTCCGGGATCAACCTGATGCCGGAGATCCGCGCGCTCGCCGAACGCGTCGCCGCCCGCGCGTGAAGGGCGTGATCCCGGCACCAGGTCCGCTCCGGCCGCTGGCGCTCGCGACGCTGATCAGCCGGATCGGCAATGGCCTGCTGATGACGATCAGCGTGCTCTACTTCAACCGGGTGGTGGGCCTGTCGATCGCGGAGATCGGCCTGGGACTGACCATCGCGGGGTTGTTCGGCCTGCTGTCCGCCGTACCGCTCGGGCATCTGGCCGATCGGCGTGGGCCGCGCACGCTGTTCGTTCTCCTGAGCATCACCGTGGCGGGCATATCGCTGCTCTACCTGCTGGTCGATACGTTCGCGCAGTTCCTGGCCGTCGCGATCGTGCTGACGATGCTCGACCGTGGCGCGGGCGCCGTTCGGGCCGCGTTGATCGGGGCATTGACCAAGGACGGCGTCGGCCGGGTCGCGGCCAGGGCATATCTGCGCGCGATCACCAACATCGGCATCATGGCCGGTGCGGGTGTCGGTGCGCTGGCCCTGCATTTCGACAGCGCGTCGGTCTACCGCTGGATGTTCGTCACGAACGCGGCGCTCACGATCGCCTCGGCGCTGATCATCTTGACCGTGCCGCGGGTGGCGCCGGTTCCCAACAGCGATGACGGGCCGGTCTGGGTCGCCCTGCGGGACAAGGGATATCTCGCCGTGGCCGGGCTCAACGCCGCGATGTCGATCCACTTCGCCGTACTGGATGTCGCGATTCCGCTCTGGGTGGTCGATCACACCGAGGCGCCGGCCTGGACGGTGGCGCTGCTGCTGATCATCAACACGGCGGTGGTCGCGTTGTTCCAGGTCCGTTCCAGCCGGGGGATTTCGGATCCCGCTTCGGCCGCGCGTGCCAGCCGGACCGCCGGGTTGTTGCTCTTGGCATCGATGGCGTTGTTCGCCGGGGCGTCGGGTGGTGGGGTCAAAACGGCCGTGGCGCTGCTCGCGATCGGCGCGTTTGTGCAGGTGCTGGGTGAGCTGATGCAGTCGTCTGGTTCGTTCCTGCTCGGTTATGACCTGGCGCCGGAGCATGCGCAGGGGCAGTACCAGGGTGTTTGGGGTACGAGTATGTCGATCAGCACGATGCTCGCCCCAACCGTCTTGGCCCTCCTGCCACTCGGCCTCGGCGTCCCCGGCTGGCTAATCCTCGGCGCCTGGTTCGCCCTCGTCGGCGTCCTGTTCGTCCCCGTAGTCCACTGGGCCGCCGCCCGCCGCCCCAACCCCGTACCAACCCCCGTACCAACCCCCGCACCAGCCGGAACCACTTAAGCCCTGCGTCGATTGGTCTGGATTTGCCCTGCTTCAGCGGCGGGTCAGACGACTGGCAAGGTGCATGCGGGCAAATCCCGACTCAGGACGCTAGTGCTGTACGACGTACTAGCTCCGCCCGGGTGGTTCCGTGGGAAAGACGTCCGTGCCGGGGTGGTTCCTTGGCCGGGATTAGCGGCGATTCGTCAGGATTTGACCGCATGATCGTCCGCGACCACGGTGACCCGCCGCGGCAGCGGGTCAAATCCAGACCAATCGACGCAGTGCCTAGGCCAATGCGGTCGTTGGGGTGGTTAGGGTTCGCGGTGGCCGAGGGCGGCGGAGATTTTGCGGGCGGCTTCGATGGCGGCGGGGGCCATGAGGGCTACCTGGGCGATGGATTGTTCCAGGGAGAGAGTGGAAATGCTCACCGCGGCGATGGCGGTACCGGTGTGGTCGTGGATTACGGCGGCCACGCAGCGGATGCCGGGCTCGTTCTCCTCGTCGTCCAGGGCGTAACCACGCGCGCGGACTTGAGCCAGGTCCGCCTTCAACGCCGTCGCGGTCGTGTGGGTGAGCGGCGTACGCGCCGGCAACCCCGTCCGATGCACCAGCGCGTCGATCGTCTCGTCGCTTTGTTCGGCCAGTAGGGCCTTGCCGATACCCGTGCAGTGCAGCCAGAAGGCCTTACCGACCCGCGACGGCATCCGGTACGGCTTCGGCCCGTCCAGGCGCGCGACGTAGATCGCCTCGTCGCCGTTCAGGAGGCCGACGTGCACCGTGCACCGGGTCTGCGCGACCAGGTCCGCCAGCACCGGCCGGGCCACCGTCGCCAGGTCGACGTTGGTCAGGGCGTGCCCGGCGAGCCGTAGGGCCTTCGGACCGGGATGGTACGACCCGTCCTCGGCCTGCGCGACGAACTCGTGTTCGACCAGCGAGGCCATGATCCGGTGCACGGTGGACTTGGCCAGGCCGGTCGCGTTCACCACGTCGGTGAACCGGGAGTGCTCGAGGACGGCGTCGAGCACCATCAGCGTCTTGTCGATGGCCGAAGGTGAACTCATGGTGCTCATCCTGACACCTCTTTCTCCGAATCCCCGCAGGGTCTAGTGCCCTGCGACCGCGATGCACGCCCCTGACCACCGCAATCACTCAAGCAACTTCGGACGCAGGGCACTAGCGGGCCAGCCACCCGCCGTCGACCGCGAGGATATGGCCATTGACGTAGTCGGAGGCGCCCGACGCGAGGAAGACCGCCGCTCCGGTCAGATCTTCCGGCGTACCCCAGCGGCCGGCCGGGATGCGGTCGCGGATGCCCGCCTCCCGCTCGGCGTCGGCGCGCAGATCGGTGGTGTTGTCGGTGGCGATGTAGCCCGGGGCGATCGCGTTGACCTGCAGGCCGTGCGGGCCCCACTCGTTCGCGAGCGCCTTGGTCAGGCCGGCCACCGCGTGCTTGCTGGCGGTGTAGGCCGGCACGGTGATACCGCCCTGGAAGCTGAGCAGCGAGGCGATCGTGATGATCTTGCCGGCGCCGCGTTCGAGCATGGCCGCGCCGATCGGCCGAGTGACCGCCCAGGTCGAGTTCAGATTCACGTCCAGTACGTGCTGCCAGTCGGCCGCCTCGGTTGTTGCCGCGGGCCCCCGCCGGATCGTGCCCGCGTTGTTCACCAGGATGTCGATCGGCCGGGACCTGGCCAGCGCCGTCGCGACCGCCTCGACCTCGGCCGGATCCGTGAAGTCCGCGGTGACCACACTCGCGTCCTGGCCGTGCGCCTTGATCGCCGCGAGGGTGTCCGCCAGTGCGTCGTCGCGCGCCATCAGGACCAGATCCGCGCCCGCTTCCGCGAGGCCGGCCGCGATCGCCGCGCCGATACCGCGCCGGGCACCCGTGACGAGGGCGGTCCGGCCGCGCAGGGAGAACGTCACCGAAGGTCCTGGACGTCGACGCCGTCCATATCGGTGAAGGCCTGGTTCTCTCCGGCCATCGCCCAGACGAAGCTGTACGCCGCCGTACCGACGCCGGAGTGGATCGACCAGCTGGGGGAGATGACGGCCTGGCGGTCCGCGATCAGCAGATGGCGGGTCTCGTCCGGCTCGCCGAGCAGGTGTACGACGCGCTCGGTCTCGGGCAGACCGAAGTAGAGGTAGCACTCGGTCCGGCGGTCGTGCGTGTGCGCGGGCATCGTGTTCCAGGTACTACCGGGGTGGAGCGTGGTGACACCCAGCACGACCTGGCAGCTCTGCACGCCGTTGGCGTGGATGTACTGGTTGATCGTGCGGCGGTTCGAGGTCTGCTGGTCGCCGAGCTCGAGGCGGTTGCCCTCGCCGGGCGCGACCAGGGTCGTCGGGTAGGCGGTGTGGGCCGTCGCCGAGAAGATGTAGAAGTCGGCCGGTTCGGAGGCGCTCGCGGACTCGAACGTGACCTCCCGCGCGCCTCGGCCGGCGTACAGGCAGGCGCCCGGGGCCAGGTCGTACTTCGTGCCGTCGACCGTGATCGTGCCGGCGCCGCCGACGTTCACGATGCCGGCCTCGCGGCGCTCCAGGAAGAACTCGCTGCGCAGCTCCGGCCAGGTGCCGAGTGTCAGCGGGCCGTTCGCCGGGCGGGCGCCGGCCAGCACGATCCGGTCGTGATGGGTCAGTACGGCGGTCACCTCGTCGTCGGTGAACAGCCGCTCGACCAGATAGGCGCGGCGCAGCGCGGCGGTGTCGAACCCGGGCACCTGGTCGGGATGCGTGGCGTGGCGAACCTCGAGATCAGTCACAGAACCAGGTTCTATCAGGCGGAACCTTCTGTCAAACCCTGTCTGCATTTCGCGTTCACTCAGCTCAGGTCGGCTGCAGAGGCGGGAGGAAACAGTTCCACCTATTGACACCTGGTTCTGACAGATGGAACCTTCTGGTCACCCCGTCTGGGGTCTCAGCCTGCTCGTGAGGAGTGTCATGACAGCCCTCGACTGGTCGGTGCTGGCCGGCTATTTCGTGTTGATGGTGCTGATCGGCGTGTGGTCCCGCACGAAGATCAAAACGATCGTCGACTACTTCACCACCGGGGGACGGATCCCGTGGTGGCTGTCGGGGATCTCCCACCACATGTCCGGTTACAGCGCGGTCATGTTCGTCGCGTTCGCCGCCGTCGCCTACGACTACGGCATCACGGTCTACGTGTGGTGGGCGGTTTCGATCGGCGTCGGTGTCGGTATCGGCGCGTTCCTGTTCGCCGCCCGCTGGAACCGCCTGCGGTCGAAGCACGGCGTCGTCTCGCCGCTGGAGTATCTGGCGCGGCGCTACAACCTGCCCACCCAGCAGGTGCTCGCGTACAGCGGTGCCACCCTGAAGGTGGTCGACATCGCCGCCAAGTGGGTCGCGATCGCCATTTTGCTGAACGGATTCACCGGCGTGCCGATGCGCTGGGGCATTCTGCTCACCGGCGTCGTCACGATGCTGTACGCGACGCTCGGTGGTCTGTGGGCCGACGTGCTCACCGATTTCGGTCAGTTCATCATCCAGGCCGCGGCCGGTATCGCCATGTTCATCGGCGTGCTGGCCCACCTGGACGGCGTTTCCACGCTGTGGACGATGTGGGACAAGCTGCCGGAGGGCCACGGTGATCCGCTCACCGGACCGTACACCAGTGGCTATCTGATCGCCTTCCTGTTCATCAAGACCTTCGAGTACAACGGCGGTATGTGGAACCTGGCCCAGCGGTACATGGCCGCGCCGTCCGGCTCCGCCGCCAAGCGTTCGGCTTTGCTGTCCAGTGGTCTGTGGCTGGTCTGGCCACTGATCCTGTTCATCCCGATGTGCGCCGCGCCGCTGCTGGTGCCCAACCTCGGCAAGTCCGAGCAGGCGTACGTCGAGCTGGCGCAGCTGCTCTTGCCGTCCGGCCTGATCGGTCTGGTGCTGGCCGGGTTCTTCTCGCACACGATGGCGATGGTGGCCTCCGACGCGAACGTGATCTCCTCGGTGATCACCCGCGATATCGCCCCGGTGCTGGTCAAGAAGGTGCGCAACCTCAGCGACGCCGGCGCGCTGAAGTTCGCCCGGATCACCACCTTCACCTTTGTCACCGCGAGCATGCTGATCGCGATCCTGACCAACGGCCAGGGCGTGGTACTGAAGATCGTCGTCGACCTGGTGGCCGCGACGATGGGCCCGATCTCGATTCCGCTGATGCTCGGCATGCTGCCGTGGTTCAAGCGTTCCGGCCCGCGCGCCGCGATCACCTCCTGGGCCGTCGGCCTGACCGTCTGGGCGATCGTGAAGTGGGGCATCGAGTCCAAGGACGTCACGCTGGTGGTGGCGTTGCCATTGGCAACCTCTCTGGTCATCTACGTCGGCATGGGCCTGCTGATGCCGGAGCGCCGCGACGACGTGAACGTGCTGGTCGACTCGCTGAACGACGACGACGACGTCACCGAGACTGCTGATGGGCAGCCCGCGCCCGTACATTGATCGGTTCCATATGATGGGAGCCTGTTCTCAACTGCGGAACCATTGACGCCTTCTGAAGGAGCACCTATGCCCAACATCTCCGTCGAGCTGCTGTCCGGCCGGACCATGGACCAGCGGCGCGAGTTCGTCACCGCGGTGACCGAGGCGGCGATCTCGATCCTGAATGCGAAGCGGGAGTCGGTGCGCATCGTCTTCACCGAGATCGAGAAGTCCGACGTGGCCAACGGCGGCACCCTGGTGTCCGACGAGGTCTGAGTCCTCACAGCCGACCCGGGTCCCAGCCCACCCCGCCGGGACCCGGGTCGTTCCACGTCCGCCTGCCGCCTGCCGCCTGCCGCCGGCCCCCTGTCCTTCGCTGCGCCGTCCGCTCGTGGTCACTGCCTGCTCTTGTTCACTGCTCGGAATGCGGCGGTGGACCAGGCGACGGTCGACTAGATTCAAGGCATGCGAGTAGGAGTCTTCGGAGCCACAGGCCAGGTCGGCGCCGTGATGCGCCAGTTGCTGATCGAGCGGAAGTTCCCGGTGGACGAGGTGCGGTACTTCGCCTCCGCCCGGTCCGCCGGCACCCAATTGCCGTTCGGTGACGAGAAGATCACCGTCGAGGACTCGGCCACGGCCGACTTCGCCGGGCTGGATCTCGCGCTGTTCTCCAACGGCAAAACGGCTTCCCGCGAGTTCGCGCCGAAGGTCGCGGCTGCCGGCGCCATCGTGGTGGACAACTCGTCCGGCTGGCGGATGGACCCGGACGTGCCGCTGGTGGTGGCCGAGGTCAATCCCGAGGACCTGGATCACACGCCCAAGGGCATCGTGGCCAACCCGAACTGCACCACGATGGCGGCGATGCCGGTGCTCGCGCCGTTGCACCGCGAGGCCGGACTGACCCGGCTGATCGTGTCGACGTACCAGGCCGTTTCGGGCTCGGGTGGAGTCGGCGTACAAGAGCTGTACGGCCAGACCCAGGGCTTGATCGAGGGCGCCGAGGCGCTCGCGCTCGGTACGGCGGGCGTCGAACTGCCCACGCCTTCGGTCTACCAGGCGCCGATCGCGTTCAACGTCGTACCGCTGGCCGGCTCGATCGTGGCCGACGGCTCGGGCGAGACCGACGAGGAGCAGAAGCTCCGCAACGAAAGCCGGAAGATCCTGCACATTCCGGAGCTGGCCGTCGCCGGGACGTGCGTGCGCGTGCCGGTTTTCACCGGGCACTCGCTGACGATCCACGCCGAGTTCGCCGAGGCCATTTCGCCGGAGCGGGCCACCGAACTGCTCTCGGCGGCTCCCGGCGTCGAGCTGGCCGACATTCCCACGCCTTTGCTTGCCGCGGGCAACGACCCGTCGTACGTCGGCCGGATCCGGGTGGACCAGTCCGTTCCGGGTGGGCGCGGGCTGGTGCTGTTCGTCTCGAACGACAACCTGCGCAAGGGCGCGGCCCTCAACGCCGTACAGATCGCGGAGGAACTGCGCCGCCGCCGCTGACGCTCTGAGCAGCCGATCGGCCCCGATCGGTACGCGCAGTGAGGTCGGGGCCACGCGCTGTGCCCGGATGATGCGGAAACGTAATCTAGATGGTGCGGACAGGCATGCGAGGACCGTAGTCAGGCACCCGGCTGACGCACTACCGTTCGGTTACTTAGTGCCTGGGGAGGCCCGCATGATGCCTGTTGCAGACGGTGGCGACGTCACCGAGCTGACTACGCGCAAGGACCATCTCGCGCAGATGTTCCTGGACCGCGTCGCGACGACACCGAATCGGGAGGCGTTCCGCGCACCAGCCGATTCGGGCTGGAAGTCGGTCACCTGGAAAGAAACCGACGAGCTGGTACGGCGACGGGCCGCGGGCCTGATCGCCCTGGGAATCGAACCGCAGCAGCGGGTGGCCATCGCGTCGAGCACCCGGGTCGAGTGGATCCAGTGCTATCTGGCCATCGTGCTCGCGGCCGCGGCGACGACCACGATCTACCCGACCACGGTGGCGACCGACGTCGCGTTCATCACCGCCGACTCCGAGGCCCGGCTGGTTTTCGCCGAGGACGCCGGCCAGGTCGACAAGCTGCGCCAGCACCGCACCGAACTGCCTTCGGTGCAGAAGGTCGTGCTGATCGACGGTGAGCCCGAAGAGCGCGACGGCGACTGGGTGATGACGGTCGCCCAGCTGGACGAGCTCGGCCAGAAGTACCTCGCCGAGCACCCCGACGTGGTCGATGACCGGGTCGGGCAGATCCAGCCGGACCAGCTCTGCACTTTGATCTACACCTCCGGTACGACGGGCCGGCCGAAGGGCGTGCGCCTGGCGCACTCGGCGTGGACCTGGCTCGGCTCCTCGGTCGAGCACTCCCGTCAGCTGACCGGGGACGACCTGCAGTACCTGTGGCTGCCGTTGGCCCACGTGTTCGGCCAGGGCCTGATCGCCGCGCAGATGCAGATCGGTTTCGCCAGCGCGGTTGATGGCCGGGTCGACAAGATCGTGGACAACCTCGCCGTCGTACAGCCCACTTTCATGGGCGCGGCGCCGCGTATCTTCGAGAAGGCCCACGGCCGGGTCGTGACGATGATGGAGGCCGAGGGCGGGATCAAGGCCAAGCTGTTCCACTGGGCCTTCGGCGTCGGGCGCAAGGTGTCCAAGCTGCGCCAGGACGGCAAGGAGCCGAGCGGCCTGCTTGCGGTGCAGTTCGGACTGGCCGACAAGCTCGTGCTGTCGAAGATCCGGGCCCGGTTCGGCGGCCGGATCCGGCTGTTCGTGTCCGGTGCCGCCGCGCTGAACAAGGAACTGGCCGAGTGGTTCCACGCGGCCGGCCTGCTGATCGTCGAGGGCTACGGCCTGACCGAGACCGCGGCCGGCTCGACGCTGAACCGCACCGACAAGTACCGCCTCGGCAGCGTCGGTACGCCGCTGACTGGCACGCAGATCGCCATCGCCGAGGACGGCGAGGTGCTGATCAAGGGCCCGGGCGTGATGAGCGGATATCACAACCAACCCGACCAGACCTCCGAGGTGATCGTCGACGGCTGGTTCCACACCGGGGACATCGGCCATGTGGAGAACAACTTCCTCTACATCACCGACCGGAAGAAGGACCTCTTCAAGACCTCCGGCGGCAAGTACATCGCGCCGCAGTCGATCGAGGGTTCCTTCAAGACCATCTGCCCGTACGCGAGCCAGTTCGTGGTGCACGGCGACCAGCGCAACTTCGTCAGCGCCCTGGTCACTCTGGACCCCGACGCGATCCAGGGCTGGGCGGAGCAGAACGACCTCGGCGGCAAGTCGTACGCCGAGATCGTCAAGTCCGACCAGGCCCGCGAGATGGTGCAGGGTTACATCGACGAGCTCAACTCGGGCTTGAACCGCTGGGAGACGGTGAAGAAGTTCGCCATTCTCGACCGGGACCTCACCGTGGAGAACGGCGAGATCACGCCCAGTCTCAAGCTGAAGCGCAAGCACGTCGAGAAGACCTACCGCGACACCTTGGACGAGATGTACAAGTAGGCTTGACCGTGTGCCATCCACGCTGCCCGAGGGCGACCCGCCACCCGTTGACGGGTCGTTGCCCCCGGCATCGATAGCGGAGGCGCGGACCAGGCCGTTCGGGTTCTACCTGCACGTGCCGTTCTGCGCCGCCCGGTGTGGCTACTGCGACTTCAACACCTACACCGCCAAGGAGCTCGGCGGCGGCGGTTCCCAGGCGTCGTACGCCGACACCGCCGTCGCCGAGGTCCGGCTGGCCCGCCAGGCCCTCGGCGACCTCGGCCGGCCGGTCGACACGGTGTTCTTCGGCGGCGGTACGCCGACCCTGCTGCCGGCCGACGACTTGGGCCGGATGCTGGCGGCCGTTCGCGACGAGTTCGGGCTCGCGCCGGACGCGGAGGTCACCACCGAGGCCAATCCGGAGTCGGTCGACCCGGCTTCGCTGGCGGCGTTGCGGGAGGCCGGGTTCAACCGGGTCTCCTTCGGCATGCAGAGCTCCTCGGCGAAGGTGCTGCAGATTCTGGACCGGCAGCACACGGCCGGGCGTGCCCTCGAGGCTGTGCGCGAGGCGACCGCGGCCGGATTCGAGCATGTGAACCTGGATCTGATCTACGGGACGCCGGGGGAGTCGCTGAAGGACTGGCGGATCTCGCTGGAGTCGGCGTTATCGGCCGAGCCGGATCACGTCAGCGCGTACGCGTTGATCGTCGAGGACGGGACGCAGCTGGCGCGGCGGATCCGCCGGGGTGAACTGCCCATGCCCGATGACGACGATCTGGCCGACAAGTACGTGCTGGCCGACGACCTGCTGACCGCGGCCGGCCTCGGCTGGTACGAGGTTTCGAACTGGGCGCGTAGTCCCGAGGCCCGGTGCCGGCACAACGAGCTCTACTGGCGTGGCGACACCTGGTGGGGGATCGGCCCAGGCGCGCACAGCCATGTCGGCGGTGTCCGCTGGTGGAACGTCAAACACCCGACCGCCTACGCCGAAAGGCTTACCACCGGCACGAGTCCGGCGTACGCCCGTGAGGTCCTGGACGACGAGACCCGCCGGGTAGAACGAGTTCTGCTCGAACTCCGCCTCCGCTCCGGCCTACCCGCGTCCCTCCTGGACGAACCCGGCCACAAAGCCGCCGCCGAAGCCCTCGCCCGCGGCCTGCTCACCCTCGAACCAGGCCCGCACCTGGTCCTCACCCGCCCCGGCCGCCTCCTCGCCGACGCCATAATCCGCGACCTCCTGCCCTAACCCGCGCGATCCGCCCTCACAGTGACGACGTGAAGGCAGCGGGGTGGACGCGCCACCATGCCTGGTCGCCGCGGCCCGGATCGCGGTCTGGCGTGGACATACCAGGGTCTAACCGGGACGCCTGCAGGTCAAAAGCCCGGTCTGCCGGACGGATGTGCCCCGCCTCCTCGAGAGTTGAACGCGTCGTCGCGTGGAGGTCCGGGCGCATCGGTGTTCGGGTTGAGGCGTATCCCGTATCGGCCTTGCAGGCACGCGCTCGAAGTTCGCGGGTCGACCTCTCCGATCGGGGGTCGACGTCTCGAACTTGACGGGTCCACTCCCCATTTCGGAGGTCGACTTGCGCAATGGTCGCCGCGATTCGCCCGCGCGATCGGCGCCCGAGGTATCCCCGGCATGGCCTGGCCAGCCACTGCCAGACACCGGACAAGCCGCCATCCTGGGCGGCCTACCCAGACACCAGTGCCGGGGATTTGCACGGCTACCCGGTTGTGGCGCCGCCGCTGCCGAGTTGTTTGACCGCTACCCGGCTCCAACCAGGTAGCCGCGCCAAAAGTCGGTAGCCGATCCGCCCAGACCGCCGGTCGTCACCAACCGCCCAAAGCCGCCACCCAACCCGTCACGCAATAAACGGGAGGCGCCGGATCGGCCAGACCTCGGCCGTCCCTTGATTGGCCGCTGTGACTGGTTCATTGGCGACCACTCGCGAGTGGAGGAAACGCGCATGACCGCATTCGTGCCGGGCACTGCCGCACCTGCCGGCCACAGACCGACCGCCGATGATGTACGGCCGCCCGTCTACCGCCGACCGGGTCTGCCATAGGAGCATCCCCCGCGATCCTCCCTGATCCCGCGATCCTCCCTGATCCCGCGATCCTCCCTGATCCCGCGATGCTCGCGATCCGCCTTAGCCCCGCGAGCCAAGCGCACCTTAGCGGCCGTCGCCCAACCACCCGCGAGTGGACGCGTGCACACGCGTCCACTCGTGACGGTGTGCGGGACTCGCGGGTGGAGGTGATGGGTGGCGGGCAGAGGCTACTCCCGGGAGGTGAGGGTGAGGTCTTGACACGTTCTGTGGTCAGCGGTGAAACTCAGGCGCCATGAGAGCGCTCTCATGACCGTGTGTCCGTCGAACTGTCCATCGAATCTGCAGGGAGCAAACCGCCATGCGACCCAGTGCCCGTCGCACGACCCTGACCGCGACCGCGGTCGGTCTGGCCCTCCTCGCCACCGCTTGTGGTGGTGACGAGCCCGGTTCCAAGCCGGGCGAGCCGGTCGAGCTGACCATCGCCACCTTCAACGAGTTCGGGTACGCCGAGCTCTACCGGGAGTACGAGGCGGCGCATCCGGACATCAAGATCACCGAGCGCAAATCCGGCACGGTCGACGCGCATGTCGACAACCTGAACACCAAGCTCGCGGCGGGTTCGGGGCTGGCGGACATCGAGGCGATGGAGGTCAGCTGGATCAACACCTACCTGGCCAAGGCGGACCGGTTCGTCGATCTGCGCGAGTTCGGCGCCGAGGACCTGAAGAGTCGCTGGCTGGACTGGAAGACGGCCGGCGCGACCGCCAAGGACGGCCGGGTCATCGGCTACGGCACGGATATCGGGCCGATGGCGATCTGCTACCGCAAGGACCTGTTCGCGAAGGCCGGCCTGCCCACCGACCGGGCCTCCGTGGCGAAGCTCTTTCCGAGCTGGGACGCCTACTTCGCGGTTGGCAAGCAGTACGTCGCCAAGGTGCCGAAGTCGGCCTGGTACGACTCGGCCGGGCAGACCTGGGAGGCCATGCGCAACCAGCTCATCCAGGCGTATTACACCAACGAGGACCGGTACATCGGCGCCGAGAACCAGGGCCTGAAGGCGACCTGGGACAAGATCATGCAAGGCACCAGCGACGGACTGTCCGCCAAGCTCGAGGCCTGGAGCGACGACTGGGTCAAGGCCTTCCGTACCGACGCTTTCGCCACCGTGGCGTGCCCGGGCTGGCTGCTCGGCGTGATCGAGGGCAACGCGGCGGAGTACGGCAAGGGCAAGTGGGACGTCGCGGACGTCTTCCCCGGTGGCGGTGGCAACTGGGGTGGTTCGTACCTGACCGTGCCGGCGCAGTCCAAGCATCAGAAGGAGGCCGCCGAACTCGCGGCCTGGCTGACCGCGCCGGCGCAGCAGATCAAGGTCTTCAAGAAGGTGGGCGCGTTCCCGTCCACGGTCGCGGCCTACACCGATGCCAAGGTGACCGGGCAGAAGAACGCGTACTTCAACAACGCGCCGGTCGGGCCGATCTTCATCAACCGCGCCAAGGCCGTCACGATCAAGCAGTACAAGGGCCCGAAGGACGGTGACGTGAACCAGGGCTTCACCCAGGCGCTCGGCCGGGTGGAGCAGGGCAAGCAGTCGCCGGACGAGGCCTGGGCGCAAGCGCTCAAGGACGGCGAGCGGGCCGCGAAGGGATGACCCGCACAACCGCTACCCGGTCCCCGCTGCCGCAGTCTCCGGCGCGGGACCGGGCTCACCGGTGGGACCTGCGCCTGTCGCCGTACTTGTACATCGCGCCGTTCTTCCTGCTGTTCTGCCTGGTCGGGTTGTTCCCGCTGGCCTATACGGCGTACGTCGCGTTGCACAAGTGGGAGCTCGGCGGCAGCACCCACGAGTTCGTCGGCCTCCAGAACTTCGCGGATCTGCTCGCGGACGGCTATTTCTGGAACGCCCTCTTCAACACGGTCAGCATCTTCGTACTGTCGTCGGTACCGCAGATCGTCATCGCGATCGTGCTCGCGGCCTTGCTGGACACGCGATTGCGCGGCAAGACCTTCTGGCGGATGAGCGTGCTGCTGCCGTACGTCGTGGCGCCGGTGGCCGTCGCGATCATCTTCGGCAACTTGTTCGGGGATCGCTTCGGCCTCGTCAACGCGGGCCTCGAACTGCTGAGCCTGCCGCCGATCGACTGGCATACCGAGCGACTGCCCTCGCATCTGGCGATCGCGACGATGGTCAACTGGCGGTGGACCGGTTACAACGCGCTGATCTTTCTCGCCGCGATGCAGGCCATTCCGCGTGAGCTGTACGAGGCCGCGATCACCGACGGCGCGGGCGCGATTCGCCGGTTCTTCGCGGTGACCGTGCCGATGTTGCGGCCGACGATCATCTTCGTGGTGGTCACTTCGACAATCGGTGGCTTGCAGGTTTTCGCGGAGCCGCTGCTGTTCGACAGTTCGTCGGCCTCGGTCACGGGTGGAACGGACCGCCAGTTCCAGACAGTCACGCTTTACCTGTACGAGCGGGCCTTCCGGAACCAGAACCTCGGTGCGGGTAGTGCCGTCGCCTGGACGTTGTTCCTGGTCGTCGTACTCTTCGCGGTCCTCAACTACCTCCTGACCCGGCGGATCGCCTCGGCGGACGCAGGAATCGCCAAGAAGGGACGGAAGGCGTGAGCGCGCTACTAACGCAAGAACCCGCACTGGCCGACGTGCAACCTCAAACGCCAGTACGACGGCCTAGCGGCTCTCGGCGCGGGTGGACCGGTAGGCCCGGGTTCCTCGTCTACGGTCTGCTCGCGGCGTTCCTACTCGGTTCGGCCTTTCCCTTGTACTGGTCGTTCATCGTGGCCAGCCACAAGCCGTCTGTGTCGCAGGACCGGGTTCCGCCGCTTCTACCGGGTGGCAACCTTTTCGCGAACATCGAGCGGGTTATCGACACCATCCCGTTCTGGAAGGCTTTGGGCAACAGCATCGTCGTGTCATCGGCAGTGACGCTGTCGGTGGTGGTGTTCTCGACGTTGGCGGGATTCGCCTTCGCCAAGCTGAAGTTCAAGGGCCGGAACGGCCTGATGGGGTTCGTGATCGCCACGATGGCCGTACCGACCCAACTCGGGGTGATCCCGCTCTTCATGGTCATGGCCAAGTTCGGCTGGGCCGGGTCGTTGTCGGCGGTAATAGTGCCTGCGATGGTCAGTGCCTTCGGTGTGTTCTGGATGCGCCAGTACCTGGTTGACGCCATCCCAGACGAACTGATCGAGGCTGCCCGGATGGACGGCTGTTCTACCCTGCGGGTGTTCTGGCACGTTTGTGCGCCGGCCGCGCGGCCTGCGGCGGGCATGCTCGGGTTGTTCACGTTCATGCAGACCTGGACCGATTTCCTCTGGCCACTGGTCGTACTGAACCCGGAGAGCCCGACGCTGCAGGTGGCACTTAATCAGCTTCAATCCGGCTATTACGTGGACTACTCGCTCGTTCTGGCTGGAGCTGTCATGGCGACTCTGCCAATCTTCTTCGTGTTCCTGGTGGCCGGCCGCCAGCTGGTCGCCGGAATCATGCAAGGCGCGGTCAAGGGTTGATGACATCCGTCGCGCCTCGCCCGCTGGGCTTACCGTTGTGCGAAGCTGCAGCGAACCTATGAGCAAACAGAGCGAAGGAGCGGCCTGATGTCGATCGCAGGGCAGGACACGGGCTCACCCACGCTCGAACAGGTGGCGGCGCTCGCGGGCGTATCCCGGGCCACCGTGTCCCGGGTCGTGAACGGCTCGCCCAAGGTCCTGCCGCACACCGTCGAGGCCGTCAACCGTGCGATCACCGAACTCGGCTACGTCCCGAACCGGGCCGCTCGTGCCCTGGTGACGCGACGTACCGACTCGGTGGCGCTGGTGGTACCGGAGCCGGACAGCCGGATCTTCTCGGACCCGTTCTTCGCCGGAATCCTGCGCGGTGTGAGTACGGCGCTGGCCCCGACGTCGTCCCAGCTGGTGCTCCTGCTCGAACCGGCCTCGGCACCGGACCAGGTCGACGACCGGCGGCTACTGCGCTACCTGCGCGGGGGACACGTGGATGGCGCGATCGTGGTGAGTCACCACGGTCGCGACACCATCATCCAGGAGCTGGCCCAGCTCCCGCTGCCGATCGTCTTCAGCGCCCGGCCGCTCGGTGTCGACGTACCCGTCACGAGCGTGGACGTCGACAACGTGGCGGGAGCCCGTACGGCGGTCGAGCACCTGTTGTCCCGCGGTCGCCGGCGCATCGGCACGATCACGGGTCCGCTCGACATGACCGCCGGGGTGGACCGGTTGGCCGGCTTCAAGGAAGTTCTCGCCGAGGCAGGCCTGCCGGATGACGCGGTGGCCGTCGGCGACTTCACGGCCGACGGCGGCGAGGCGGCGGCCAACGAACTGCTCGCCAGTCATCCCGACCTCGACGGCCTCTTCGTGGCGTCGGACCTGATGGCCACGGCGGCCCTGCGAGTCCTGTCGGAACGAGGCCGACGCGTACCCGAAGACGTCGCGGTGGTCGGCTTCGACGACTCGGTCCTCGCCACCACAACCACCCCGCGCCTCACCACGATCCGCCAGCCGGTCGAAGACCTAGGCGCGCGTCTGGTCGAACTTCTGCTGGCCCAAATCAACGGCGCCCCGCAAGCCAGCCCGCCGCTCTTCACCACCGAACTGATCATCCGCGACTCCGCCTGACAGTGCTGCGGCGAAGGCGGAACCAGAGCCCTAGCACGGGCAACGGGGTCCTGGCGGGGGTTATAGCCCCTGCTCAGTCACCGTTTGGGGTGCTCGGCCCCGACAAGGTGTCAGGCGGATGCCGGGGTGTAGAGCTGTAGGAGGCGTTTGAGGGCCTGCAGGTCGCCTACGAAGCTCATGGCGCCTTGCGCGAGGGTGGTGTCGAGGGACGCCGGATCGGCTAGCAGGCCGCCGAGGGTCTTCGGGTCCGTGCGCAGCGAGATGTCGGCCTTGGCCGGTTCACCGCTCTCCACCTGCACTTCGCCGCCGTCGACCGACACCGTCCAGATCGCACCGTCCAGCTCGAGGCGGCAGACGATCGGCGGCGCTTCCGGATCGGGACGGGCGCTGCCGCGCAGGAAGATGAGCACCGAGGTGGCGCTGAGCGACGCCGGTTCCGCGGGGTGCGGAGCGTCGACTCCCCAGTCGCCCAATGCCAGGACGATCGCTTCCAGCCTCCGGCCCCACTCGGTCAGTTCATAGACCTTCGGCCCGGTCGTCGACGTGAGCGTGCGGCGACGGATCACGCCGTGCTGCTCGAGTTCGCGAAGACGATCGGCCAGCAGGTTGGAGCTCGCGTTGGGCAGCGAGTGCCGCAGTTCGGAGAAGCGTTGCGGCATCAAGAGCAGCTCGCGTACAACCAGCAGTGCCCAGCGCTCGCCGACGACATCGAGCGCCCGGGCGACCGCACAGGAGTCGCGATAGCTACGGCTGGTCGGCATTGCAGGCTCCCTCGCGATCTGAACTTCCACCCATCGTAGTTGCTTTTCACAACTCCCCTCGCTTCAGATGGGTAAAAATAGCAACCGCAATAAGTTGTTTTTAACAACCTCAACAGGTTACCGTTGCGAGGCGAGCCCGCCGGAGTGGCGGACGAGAATGCCTTTAGACAGGAGCCAGCAATGAGCACGTCGCTTTCGGAGCAGACCCCGGCCACGGTTCAGAAGCCGCAGCACGCGGTAGTCGTGGACCCGGACGCACATCAGGTCCTGGTCGACAACGAGCACGTCCGGGTGATCCACGCCCGCGCTTCCACGGGATGGCAGAACGAGATGCACTCGCACCTGCCGATGCTGGTGATCAATCTCGGCTCAGGGCGGCAGAAGGTGACCTGGCCGGACGGCTCGACCCAGATCGTCGACCTGAACCCGGGCGCGGTCGTCTGGCAGGCGGACGCCTTCGATCACTCGTGGGAGTTGCTGGCCGGAGAGGTCAACGTGATCCTGGTCGAGGTCAAATCAGCAGACCCCGGCGCCCAGGCGGCTGGGGACTGACGCCCCGGATGGCCGGGGACTGAGGACTAGTCCTCGGGACCGGTGGTGACGAAGTCGATGAGTTCTTCGACTCTGCCGAGCAGGGCCGGTTCGAGGTCGGCATAGGTCTTCACCTTGCCGAGGATGTGCTTCCAGGCGGCGGCTACGTCGGCCTGGGTGGCGGCGGGCCAGCCGAAGGTCTCGAGAATGCCGTGCTTCCACGACTGCCCGTGGGGGATCTTCGGCCAGGCGGCGATGCCGAGGGACGACGGTTTGACCGCTTCCCAGATGTCGATGAACGGGTGGCCGACCACCAGCACGTGGTCGCCGGTCACCTGGGCCGCGATCTTCGACTCCTTGGAGCCGGGTACGAGATGGTCGACCAGTACGCCGAGATGCCGCCCGGGCCCGGGATCGAACTCCGCCACGATGGCGGGCAGATCGTCCACGCCTTCGAGGTATTCGACCACCACGCCCTCGATGCGAAGGTCGTCGCCCCAGACCTTCTCGACCAGTTCGGCGTCGTGCCGGCCTTCGACGTAGATCCGCCCGGCGCGGGCCACTCGCGCCTTCACGCCGGCGACGGCCACCGAGCCGGACGCCGTACGGGTGGGTGCGGCCGGTCCCGCCTTGGCCGGGGCCTTCAGGGCCACGGGTTTGCCGTCGACCCAGAAGCCCGGTCCGAGCGGGTACGTGCGCACCTGGCCGTGGCGGTCTTCCAGATCCACCACGCCGTGTTCCCAGCGGACCACGGCGCCGACGAAACCGGAGGACGGCTCCTCGACCACGAGACCGCGGGAGATCTCGAGGTCGACGGTGCGGCCGTTCTTGGGCTTGTTCCAGTCACCGGCGAGGACGTCTGAACCATAGCGATCGGTCACGGCTCCACCGTAACCATCAACGAACGGCCTCGCGGTCCTGGCGCGCGGTGTCCGGGGTTGTGGCGCTGGTCATCGACAAACCGAGGTAGACCCCGAACCCGACGGCCAGACCGACCAGCCAGGAGTAGTCGTACAGCGGCTTGAGCAACGGGATCAGGCCGTCCGTCGGGAACGGGCCGCCGCCGGGATTCGAGTAGGCACCGCCGACACCCAGTACGGCGCCCGCGAGCGTGGCGACGACCGCGCGCCAGTTCCAGCCGGAGGCGAACCAGTATCGGCCTTCGGACCGGTAAAGGTCGGCCAGGTGTAGCTCGGTGCGGGCGACGAACCAGTAGCCCGCGATCAGCACACCCGCCACGGACGCGAGTACGCCGCCGTAGAACGAAAGCCAGACGAAGATGTAGATCTCCGGGTCCGCGATCAACCGCCAGGGCTGGATCAGCACACCGACCACGGCCGTGAGCAGACCGGCGGTGCGGAAGTTCAGCCAGCGCGGCAAGGCGTTGGAGAAGTCGTACGACGGGCTGACGACGTTGGCCGCGACATTGGTGGACATGGTCGCCAGAATCGCCATCACCAGGCCGATCACCACCACGATCGGGCTTTCGAACCGGCGGGCCAGTTCGACCGGGTCCCAGATGGCCTCGCCGTAGATCACCACGGTGCCGGAGGTGGTCACGATCGAGACCAGCGCGATGAACGACATCGTGGTGGGCAGGCCGATGACCTGGCCGAGGGCCTGCTGGCGTTGCCCCTGGCCGAAGCGGGTGAAGTCGGGCATGTTGAGCGAAAGCGTGGCCCAGAAGGCGATCATGCCCATCAGCGACGGCGCGAAGATCTTCCAGAAGTCGGCGTCCCAGCCAAGCTGCGAGGGCTGCGACAGGATCGGCCCGAAACCGCCGGCCTTGACCAGCACCCAGATCATCAACGCCAGGAACGCGACGGTGACCAGCGGCGCGGCCCAGTTCTCGAACCGGCGCAGGCCTTCGATGCCACGCCAGATCAGGATCATCTGCAATACCCAGAAGAACGTGAAGCTCAGCCACATCGTCCACGGATGCCCGCCGATCGCGGCCGCGCCGATCCAGCCCTCGCCGGCCAGTTTGCCGACGATGACAAAGATCGCCTGGCCACCGACCCAGGTCTGGATGCCGAACCAGCCGCAGGCGATGAACGCCCGCAGCAGGGCCGGCAAGTTCGCGCCGCGCACGCCGTAGAAGGCCCGCGCGAAAACCGGGAACGGGATGCCGTACTTCGTCCCGGCGTGGCTGTTCAGCAGCAGCGGGACCAGCACGATCAGGTTGCCGAGCGTGATGGTGAGAAAGGCCTGCAGCCAGTTCATGCCGATGGCAACAAGTCCGGCCGCCAGCAGGTACGACGGGATGTTGTGCGCCATCCCCATCCACAGCGCGGCGTAGTTGTACGTCGTCCAGCGGCGCTCGGGTAGTCGCGTCGGGGCCAGTTCGGCGTTGCCGTACGGGCTGCCTTCGAGCACGGCCGGATCGCGCAGTTCGACCCGGCCGTCGGGGTGGGTGATCTGCTCTGCTGATGCTGCCGTGGAAGTCATCGCGCCACCTCGTCCGCCGGTCGTTTCGGACCAACTTGAGGGACGGGTGGCGCCGATGTCAACGAATAACCGGCTACTTCATCAAACGCACGGCTCCTCAGGCCATCGGCAGCGTTCGGCGCACGCCGCCGAGCTGCTCGTAGCCACGCCGTACGGCGGCCGCGAGGTGCTCGGCCGGATAAGGCCATTCGTCATGGCGCAACGCGTACTCGAGGGTGGCTCCGTTGTGGTGCAGGCCGGAGATGTTGTTCGCCACCGAGCCGATCTCGGCCCCTTGGTCGCGCACGAACTCGGCGTCCACCACCGCGCCGTGGCCCGGTACCACCCGGGTAGTTGCCGTCAGCAACCCGACCACCCGGTCGACGGTGTCGGACCAGTCCAGCGGATAGCAGTCGTCGCCGTACGACGGTGGGGCCGACTCCTCGATCAGGTCGCCCATGAACACCACGTCGGCGTCCGGCACCAGGACGACGATGTCGCCGTCGGTATGACCGTTGCCCAGGTGCAGCAACTCCACCCGCCGGTCGCCGAGGTCGATCACCTTCGCGACCGAGAACGTCTGATCGGCCGGAACCAGCGGAGCGGTCGCGATCTGCGCGATGACCTCGGCCGGGATTGCCGGGAAGTCCGGATCGACGCCCGGGTTCTCGGCGTACCGCCGCTGCAGTTCGGGGCCGCGCTCGAGCAGCTGCGCCGCCGCGTTCTCGTGCGAGATGACGGTGGCGCCGGCCGCGGCGAAGACCGAGTTGCCGAAGGTGTGATCGAAGTGCGCGTGCGTGTTCACCGCCCAGCGGACCTCGGCGCCGGGCACAAGCCGCCGGACGTCGGCCAGCAGTTCGGTCGCAAAGGCCTCGGTCGCGTGGGTGTCGACCACCAGCACACCGGCCGAACCCGCGACAACGCCGATGTTCAGGTCCCACTCGGGATAACGGCGGACCCAGCAACGGTCGCCCAGCTCGGTCCAGTTCGAAGTCACCCGAGTGAGCCTAACCGGCCCGTGGGACGACCCTTGAAGGCGGTCAAACGCGCGCTTAGGGTCGGGTGGACTCATCGGACCTCTGTTAGGCGGCTGGCGTGGCTGAACAACGACGCGAACGACGGGCACTGGTGGTCTGGGGCGGCTGGCCCGGGCACAAGCCACAGGAAGCGACCGAGCTGTTCACGCCGTATCTGGAGGAGAACGGATTCACCGTCAAGGTGACCGACGATCTCGACGCGTATCTCGATCTGGACGGTACCGACCTGGTACTGCAGTGCATCAGCATGGGCGAGATTACGGCCGAGCAGTGCAAGGGCCTGGAAACGGCCATTCGTGGCGGGACCGGATTCGCCGGCTGGCACGGCGGCATCGTGGACTCGTTCCGCAACAACACCGACTACCAGTTCATCACCGGCGGGCAGTTCATCTCGCACCCGGGCGGTTTTGTCGATCACGAGATCAAGGTGGTCGCCGACCACCCGATCGTGGCCGGTCTGACCCACTTCGACCTGCGCACCGAGCAGTACTACGTGCACGCCGATCCGACCAACAACGTGCTCGCGACCACCACGTTCCGCGCGCATCCGGACTACCCGTGGATCGAAGGCGCGACGATGCCCGCGGTCTGGACCCGCACCTGGGGACAGGGCCGGATCTTCGTCTGCACACCGGGGCACAGCCTGGAGGACCTGGACGTGCCCGAGGTCCGCACGATCATCGAGCGCGGCCTGCTCTGGGCGAGCCGGTGACCGCCGCGGGCGGCAACACCCGCGTCGGCATCATCGGGACGGGCGTGATCAGCGGGACCTACCTGGACCACCTGGAGGTCCTGCCCGGCGTCGAGGTGGTCGCCGTCGCGGACATCGACCTGGAACGCGCGACCGAGGTGGCGAGCAAGCGCGGCAACCTGCGCGCGATGAGGTCGGAGGACTTACTCACCGACCCGGACGTGGACGTCGTACTCAACCTGACGATCCCCGCCGCGCACGCGCCGGTGGCCCTGGCGGCACTCGAAGCGGGCAAGCACGTGTACGGCGAGAAGCCCCTGGCCGTACGGCGTACCGAGGCGGAGCCGTTGCTGGCGGCCGCCGCGGCGCGGGGCCTTCGCATCGGCTGCGCGCCCGACACCGTGCTCGGCACGGGAATCCAGACCGCCCGGGCGGCGCTGGACCGGGGCGATATCGGCGTACCGACGGCGGCGACGGCGTCGTTCGTCACGCCCGGGCACGAGCGGTGGCATCCCGCGCCCGAGTTCTACTACCAGGACGGCGGAGGGCCGCTGCTCGACATGGGCCCGTACTACCTGACGGCCCTGGTCACCCTGCTCGGACCGGTCGCACGGGTGACGGCCCGGGCCGGGAGCGCCCACGCGGAGCGCACGATCCACACCGGGCCGCGGGCTGGAACGACGTTCGGCGTGGATATCCCGACCCATCTGACCGGTGTGGTGGAACACACGTCGGGCGCGTTGAGCACCGTGTTGATGAGCTTCGACATCTGGGCCAGCCGGATGCCCCGGATCGAGATCTACGGCACCCAGGGCACCCTGGCGGTCCCGGACCCGAACAACTTCGACGGCGAGGTCGAACTCTGGTCACCCCAGGCGGGCGAGTGGCGCGCACTCGATGTCGCGGGCGGCTACGCGGGCGCGGGCCGAGGCGTCGGGCTGGCCGACATGGCCCGCGCGATCCGGACCGGTGAGCCGCATCGCGCGAGCGGATCGCTGGCGTTCCACGTGCTCGACGTGATGGAGTCACTGCTCGAAGCCGCCGAACGCGATCAGCCGGTCCAGGTACTCAGTACGGTCGAGCGCCCGGCAGCCGTACCGCTGGGTGCCTCCCCGGATCAGGCCTGACACCGGACCTCAAGCCTGGCGGCGCGCGATTCGTGGGTGGCTCGGTAGACTGGCACTCGTAAGTCGGGAGTGCCAAGACGAGAGGTGGTGCAAGTCGCGTGCTGGACGAACGCAAGCTGGACGTGCTCCGGGCCATCGTCGAGGACTATGTGGCCACCCATGAACCGGTCGGCTCGAAGACGCTGGTCGACCGGCACAATCTGGGTGTCTCCCCGGCGACGGTCCGCAACGACATGGCCGCGCTGGAGGAGGAGGGGTACATCACCCAGCCGCACACCAGCGCGGGCCGGATTCCGACCGACGCCGGCTACCGGTTGTTCGTCGACAAACTGAGTACGGTCAAACCGCTGTCCGGCGCGGAGAAGAAGGCGATCTCCACCTTCCTGGCCGGTGCAGTGGACCTGGACGATGTGGTCCGCCGGACCGTGCGCCTGCTGGCGCAGATCACCCGGCAGGTCGCGATCGTGCAGTATCCGACCCTGACCCGCTCGACCGTGCGGCACATCGAGGTGGTGACGATGTCGCCGCGGCGGTTGCTGCTGGTGCTGATCACCAGCACCGGCCGGGTCGAGCAGCGCATCGTGGAAACCCTCGAGGACGTCTCCGACCAGCTTGTCGTCGACCTGCGCAGCAAGCTGAACGCGGCGCTCACCGGCCAGCGGCTGACCGACGCCGCGACCACGCTCGCGGGCCTGCCGGACAGCTTCGGGCCGGGCGACCGGCCGCTGGTGGCCGCGATCGTGACCACGCTGATGGAGGCGTTCACGGTCGAGGGCGAGCACCGGATCGCGGTCGGCGGGGCGGCCAACCTGACCCGGTACGGCGACGACTTCGAGCGCAACGTGAAGCCGGTGCTGGAGGCGCTCGAGGAGCACGTGATCCTGCTCAAGCTGCTGGGTGAGGCGACCCATCCGCAGACCCTCACGGTGCGGATCGGCCACGAGAATCCGTACGAGGAGCTCGCCACCACCTCGGTGGTCGCGGCCGGGTACGGCTCGAGGTCGGAGACGCTGGCCACCCTCGGCATCGTCGGCCCGACACACATGGACTATCCGAGCACGATGGGAGCGGTGCGAGCCGTCGCCCGGTATGTCAGCCAGATCCTGGCCGACTCATGACCCCCTTGGAAACAGGAGTATGAGCACCGACTACTACGCGGTCCTCGGCGTCAGCCGGGACGCTTCCGCCGACGACATCAAGAAGGCGTACCGCAAGCTCGCCCGGCAGTACCACCCGGACGTGAACGACTCCGAGGACGCGCACGACAAGTTCCAGGAGATCGGCCGCGCCTTCCAGGTGCTCAGCGACCCGCAGAAGAAGCAGGTCTACGACCTCGGCGGCGACCCGCTCGGCAGTGGCGGTGGCGCCGGCGGTGGTTTCGGCCAGGCCTTCACCTTCACCGACATCATGGACGCGTTCTTCGGCCAGGGTGGTGGCGCCGCCAACCGTGGCCCGCGCCCGCGGATGCGCCGGGGCCAGGACGCGCTGATCCCGCTGCGCATCGATCTGGCCGAGGCGGCCTTCGGTACCACCCGTGAGCTGAAGATCGACACCGCCGTGGTGTGCCCGACCTGTACCGGTTCGGGCGCCGCGGCCGGTTCCAAGCCGGTCACCTGCGAGATCTGCCACGGCCGCGGCGAGGTGACGCACACGCAGCGCTCGTTCCTCGGCGAGGTGCGCACGATGCGCCCCTGCCCGGCCTGCCGCGGTTTCGGTACGACGATTCCGAACCCGTGTGTCGAGTGTTCCGGTGACGGCCGGGTCCGCTCGCGCCGCTCGGTCACGGTCAAGATCCCCGCGGGCGTCGACTCCGGCACCCGGGTCCAGCTGTCCGGCCAGGGTGAGGTCGGCCCTGGCGGCGGTCCGGCCGGCGATCTGTACGTCGAGATCGAGGTCGAGCAGCACGAGATCTTCACCCGGCACGGCGACAGCCTGCACTGCTCGGTCACGCTGCCGATGACGGCCGCCGCTCTCGGTACGACGATCGACCTGCCGACGCTGGAAGGCGAGCCGACTCCGCTCGAGATCAAGCCCGGCACCCAGTCCGGGACGGCGTTCACGCTCACCGCCCGGGGAGTTCCGCGCCTGCGGCACGCGGGTCGCGGCGACCTGATCGTGGAGGTACTGGTCGAGACCCCGACCAAGCTGGACGACGCCCAGGTCGACCTGCTGCGCAAGCTGGCCGAGGCCCGCGGCGAGGAGCGCCCGCTGGGCCAGATCCAGGCCGCGCACAAGGGTGTCTTCGGCCGGTTGCGCGACGCCTTCGGTTCACACTGACGCATGGGCCTCGCGGTATTCCACCTGGACGACCTGTCCGGCGATCAACTCACGCTCGGCGGTAGCGAAGGGCATCACGCGGCCGTCGTACGGCGGATCGCGGCGGGCGAGCGTGTCCGGCTGAGCGACGGCCGGGGCGCAGTCGCCGAAGGCCCGGTGGTGTCGGCGTCGAAGGCCGGCCTGGTCGTCGCTGTCGAGAGCCGCACGACAGTGGAACCGCCCGCGCCGCGCCTGGTCGTCGTACAGGCCGTGCCGAAGGGGGAGCGGGCCGAGCTGGCGGTCGAGATGCTGACCGAGGTCGGCGTGGACCTGGTCGTGCCGTGGAACGCGGAGCGCAGTCAATTCCGGGCGAATCCCGAGCGCACGGCGAAACTGCTGGCGAAGTGGCGCGCCTGGGCGTTCGAGGCCAGCAAGCAGTCGCGACGCGCCTGGTTCTGCGAGGTCGCGGAGCTGGCGTCCACCGCGGAGGTGGCCGAGCTGGTGCGAGGCGCCGCGCTTGCCGCCGTACTGCATGAGGAGGCGACGACACCGCTCGCCACCCTCGACGTACCGGCCGCGGGCGAGGTCGTCATCGTGGTCGGGCCGGAAGGTGGCATCGCGCCCGCCGAGCTGGCCGCCTTCGGCGTCGACCCGGTGCTGCTGGGCGACACGGTGCTGCGTACGTCGACGGCCGGGGTGGCCGCCGCGGCCGCGCTGCTGGCCCGGTCCCGGTGGACCGTCAGCGCGCCACGCTGAACGTCTTGGAATCCGCGTTGGTGATACTGCCGTCCTCGCCGGACTCCTGGTAGACGAGCAGCTCGTACTCCCCGGCGGGCAGCTTGACCGTGAAGGCGTACGGCGAGTGCTTCTGGCCCTCGGCCGTATTGGTGAACCCGGTCTGTACCACCGCGCGGGTCTTGAGGTTGCGCACCTGCCAGTTGACCGTCGCCTCGAAGGCGGAGGCGATACCGGTCACCTGCAGCGGGGAGGTGGTTTTCACGCCGTTTGTGGGCGAGTTGATCCAGACGAAGGCCTGTACCTCCATCAGCGGCGCGCGGCGGATCGGGGTCAGCGCGTTCGCGGCGCCGAAGACGGTCCGGACGTCCCTGCCGTTATGGGTGATCTTGACCGGCGCCTGGGACTGCAGAGTGCCCTGGACGGTGTAGACGAGCTGCTGCAGCGCCAGCTCGGCGTAGTCCTTGTCGAGCTTCGTGCGCGGTAGCTCGGCGAAATCGACCGTAATGACCTTGCTGCCGACTTGAACCGCGTTGACCTTGGCACCGAACCAGGGGGAGCGGTAGTCGGGGTCGTCCGCCTTGGACGCCGTCATGGCCAGGACGGCCTCGTACGCGGCACGACCCTTGATCGGGACGAACGTGCGGTAGAGCTTGGGGCCGACGTTCTCGATCCCGACGGTGTCACCGACCCAGTAGACCGGGACCGCCCGCGTCTCGGTCGGCTCCGGGCTGACCTCCGGCCCGATCGTCGTACTGAGTGTGGGCGCAGGGCTGGGACGGGGCGTTACCGCCGGGGTGGTCGGCGCGACCCGGGTCTGCTTCGGCGTCGGACTCGTCGCGACGGACTCCGGTACGGAGGCTTCCAGGTCGCCCGGCGGCCGGTCCATCAGGACGGTGAACAGGCCGATCGTCGCGGCGGTGCCGAGCACGGCGCCACCCGCGGTAAGCAGCCACGGGTGCCGGCGGATGGACCGGGCGGCGACCACCGGGCGCGGCTGGCGGGCGAGGCGCTCGCGGATCTGGTGCAGGCCGTCGTCGCTGGGCTGGACCTGGTCGGCCTCGGCCCGGAGCGCGCGGCGCATCAGGTCGTCGAATTCGTTGCGGGGCTCGGTCATCTCACTTGCTCCAGGACCAGGCGCAGCGACTTGGTCGCCCGCGATGCGTGACTCTTGACCGCTCCCCGGCTGATGCCCATCGTCTCGGCGATCTCCGCCTCGGACAACTCGCCGTAGTACCTCAGCACCATCACCGTGCGTTGTTTCTCCGGCAGCGTACGCATGGCCGCGATCACGGTGTCGGTGGTGGCCGTCGCCATCGCGGCGTGCTCGGCGCTCGGCTCGTCCGGCAGGGACTTCGGCATGTGCTTGTCGACCACCACCAAGTGGCGCTGCCGGGAGCGGCACCGGTTCACCACGGTGGTGCGCAGGTAGGCCAGCGCCTTGTCGGGGTCGCGTAGCCGCTGCCACCGGCCGTGCATCGCGACGAACGCGTCCTGCACGACCTCCTCCGCCGTACCGCTGTCACGCAGCAGTAGGGCACCCAGCCGGACCAGCGACGAGTAGTGAGCGCTGTAGATAGCGGTCAGTGCCTCGTCGGCGTTCCAGGACTCAGGTGCCACGGTTTCTTCGTACACCACCGCGGGCCGCGTCACACCTGCAAGACGCGCATGGCGGCCATCTGGTTGACACTCGTGACAAAACCGGGGCCGCCGGGCGTTTAACCTCGCTCCCTTTCGAAGCCGGTGGAACGGTGGTCGCCCGTCCCCCTGAGTGGTCGCGATTGTCAGGTCGGTTCGGGCTATCAGGGGGACGGGTGAGGTCTGGCCGGGTTCGAAGCCACCCGTACGCTCCGCGCTGAGTCTTCCGCGTGGCGCGGGCGCACCTTTCCCACGGTCGGACGCGAAATGCGGCGATCGAGATGGGCCGGCTGCCGAGATTTAGTACGACTACCTGGCTCCAACCGGGTAGCGGTCAAACAACTCGGCAGCGGCCACACCACAACCCGGCACCCGCGCAAAAGCCCGGCAGCCAACCCCATGCAAACCACCCAACCCCACCGCCCGAACCCCATCGCCGAGACGACCGGCCCGACAACACGCAAGGTCAACGACACCCGGATCGATCCCGCACCTGGCCAGCCGTTGCGCCGGTGGGTTACCACCCCGCCCACTCCCAGGTGGTGACCCAGCTCGCCCGTGGCCAGCCACCCGCCATTCGGCCGCGTTGGCGGAGAGAAGGGCCGAGCCTGCTCAACCGGCCACCTCATCGGTGGATCCAGGTTTAACGAGGTGATGCGCGCTGGCCCGGAGGGCTAGCATGGGGGAGCTAGACGATCCCGGCACCAGGAGGACAGGCTGTCCAGGCCACGCAGTATCGAGCCGTCGCACCCGACTGCGGCGCGCGCCAACGCGGCGAACCCCGTTGAGGGCGCAACCAAGGCAAGCCACAAGATCGTCGTGCCGAACAGTATCGACATGGTCTCCCTGCTCGGCGCCGGGGACGAGTTCCTGCGCGTGATCGAGAAGGACTTCGACGCCGACATCCTGGTGCGCGGTAACGAGATCACGATGACCGGCGATCCGGCCGAGCTCGCGCTCGCCGAGCGTCTGATCGACGAGCTGGTCGCGGTGGTCCGGATCGGCCAGGGGCTGACCGCGGACTCCGTCGAGCGCAGCATCGCGATGATCAAGGCCGCCACCGCCGAGAGCCCCGCCGACGTGCTGACGCAGAACATCCTGTCCAGCCGCGGCCGCACCATCCGGCCGAAGACGCTGAACCAGAAGCGCTACGTCGACGCCATCGACAAGAACACGATCGTGTTCGGTATCGGTCCCGCCGGTACCGGCAAGACCTATCTGGCGGTCGCCAAGGCCGTGCAGGCGCTGCAGGCCAAGGAGGTCAACCGGATCATCCTGACCCGGCCCGCGGTCGAGGCCGGCGAGCGGCTGGGCTTCCTGCCCGGCACGCTGTCGGAGAAGATCGACCCGTACCTGCGGCCGTTGTACGACGCGCTGCACGACATGCTCGATCCGGAGTCGATCCCGCGGCTGATGACGGCCGGCACGATCGAGATCGCGCCGCTGGCCTACATGCGCGGCCGCACGCTGAACGACGCCTACATCATTCTCGACGAGGCGCAGAACACCTCGCCCGAGCAGATGAAGATGTTCCTCACCCGGCTCGGTTTCGGCTCGAAGATGGTCGTCACCGGTGACGTCACCCAGGTGGACCTGCCGACCGGGACCAACTCGGGCCTGCGGGTGGTGCAGAACATCCTCGAAGGCGTGAAGGACCTGACGTTTTGCCGGCTCACCGCGCACGACGTCGTCCGGCACAAGCTGGTCGGTCGCATCGTCGCGGCGTACGAGGAGTTCGAGAACACCGGCGAGCCGCGGGCATGAGTGGAACGCCTGGCGTCTGGGGTTCGGTAGGTTTGGCGGCGTGAACGTCGAGGTCAACAACGAGTCCGGCGTCGATGTCGACGTCAACGGATTGATGCAGCTCAGCCGCTTCGTGATGGACGCGCTGCGTATGCACCCGGAGTGCGAGCTGTCGATCAAGCTGGTCGACGAGGACACGATGGCGCGCTACCACGTGGAGTTCCTCGACCTGCCGGGCCCGACGGACGTGATGTCGTGGCCGATGGATGAGCTGCGCCCCGGCGCGGAGGACGCCGTCGACGGCGACCAGCCGCTCGGGCATCTGGGCGATATCGCCCTGTGCCCGACCGTGGCCGCGGCCCAGGGCGCGAAGGCCGGGCACGGTACGTGGGCCGAGCTGGAGCTGCTGACAGTGCACGGCATCCTGCACCTGCTTGGTTACGATCACGCCGAGCCGGCCGAGAAGGCCGAGATGTGGGACATTCAGGGACGCCTGCTCGAGGCCTGGCGAGCCCCCGGGAAAACCGCGGAGTGACACTCGTGTTCCGGCTTGAACCGCTCGTGTTCCGGCTTGGAGGTCTGCTGTGACGTGGGATGACGGCGCGCTGCTGATCGTGGCGGCCGTGCTCGTACTGCTCGCCGGGCTCATCGCCGGTGCCGAGGCGGCCGTCTCGTCGTACTCGAAGGTGCGGGCCAACGAGCAGGTCGAACTCGGCAACACCCGCGCGATCCGGTTGCGCACGCTGCTGGAGGACGCGCCGCGCTATCTGAACAGCCTGCTGCTGTTCCGGCTGATCTTCGAGATCACCGCCATCGTGCTGGTCACGCAGGCGCTGTCCGAGGTGCTGAGCGTGACCTGGCAGCACATCGCCGTCACCGCCGCCGTGATGGTGCTGGTGTCGTACGTGATCATCGGGGTCGCCCCGCGCACCCTGGGCCGGCAGCACTCGGACCGGTTCGCGATGATCTCGGCCGGGCCGATCATGGCGCTGACGTCGGTGCTCGGCCCGTTGCCGAAACTGCTGATCCTGCTGGGCAACGCGCTGACCCCGGGCAAGGGCTACGCCGAAGGCCCGTTCGCGACCGAGGCCGAACTACGCGCGCTGGTCGACCTGGCCGAGAAGTCCTCGGTGATCGAGTCCGACGAGCGCCGGATGATCCACTCGGTGTTCGAACTCGGTGACACCATCGCCCGCGAGGTGATGGTGCCGCGAACCGACATGGTCTTCATCGAACGGCACAAGAAGCTGCGCCAGCTCACCTCGCTCGCGCTGCGCAGCGGGTACTCGCGCATCCCGGTGATCGGGGAGTCCCTCGACGACATCGTCGGTGTGGTCTACCTCAAGGACGTGATGCGCCGCGTCTACGACAACGCCCAGGCCGAGTCGACCGAACGGGTCGAGTCGGTGATGCGGCCGTGCATGTTCATTCCCGACTCCAAGCCGGCCGACGAGCTGCTGCGCGAGATGCAGGCCGCCCGGATGCACGTCGCGATCGTGGTCGACGAGTACGGCGGTACCGCCGGGCTGGTCACGATCGAGGACATCCTGGAGGAGATCGTCGGCGAGATCACCGACGAGTACGACGAGGCGCCGGACTCCGCGCAGGCCCTTGCGGACGGCGCTTACCGGGTCTCCAGCCGGTTCCCGATCGACGAGCTGGGCGAGCTGTTCGACGTACCGCTCGACGATGACGACGTGGACACCGTGGGCGGTCTGATGGCCAAGCTGCTCGGCAAGGTGCCGATCCCCGGCGCCGAGGTCGAGATCGAGGGCCTGTCACTCACCGCGGAGCGGCCCTCCGGCCGCCGCAACCAGGTTGGTACGGTGCTGGTCCGCAGGCTCACCGAACCCGAGCCAGCCGAATTCGCCTCCGCTGCACCCCATCCCTAAGGACTCGTGTGTTGGAAGTACCGGCCGAAGACGCCAAGCTCGTCACCCTCGCCCGCGCCAGCCGGGCCCGGACCCGTGCCCAGGAGGGCGCGGCCGTTCGCGACACCGACGGCCGGACATACTCCGCCTGCACGGTCGACCTCGGCACGGTTCAGCTGACGGCCCTGCAGTTGGCCGTCGCGATGGCGCTCGCGTCGGGGGTCAAGGGGCTGGAAGCCGCCGCCGTGGTCAACGACGGCGGTTCTGTCGATGTCGAGGTGGTGCGGCACTTCGCCGGCGCGGCTCTGCCGGTTGTTGTTGCCGATGGCAACGGAGAGGTTCTAGATGTCATCCACACCTGAGTTCCGCAGTGGATTCGCCTGTTTCGTGGGTCGCCCGAACGCGGGCAAGTCGACGCTGACGAACGCGCTGGTCGGCCGCAAGATCGTGATCACCTCGTCGAAGCCGCAGACCACCCGGCACGCCGTTCGCGGCATCGTGCACAAGGACGACGCCCAGCTGATCCTGGTCGACACCCCGGGTCTGCACAAGCCGCGCACGCTGCTGGGCGAACGCCTCAACGACATCGTCAAGACCACCTGGGCCGAGGTCGACGTGATCGGCATCTGCCTGCCGGCCAGCGACAAGATCGGCCCGGGCGACCGGTTTCTGGTCAGCGAGGCGGCAAAGGTCGCCCGTACGCCGAAAGTAGCGCTCGCCACCAAGGCGGACCTGGTCTCGCCGGAACGGATGGCCGAGCATTTGCTGGAGATCGGGCGGTTGGGCGAGGCCGTTGGCATCGAATGGGCCTCGGTGATACCGGTTTCGGCGACCAGTGGCTTCCAGGTCGACCTGGTTTCGGACGAGCTGGCGAAGTTCTTGCCGGTGGGCATGCCGTTGTATCCGGACGGCGAGATCACGGACGAACCCGAGGAGACGCTGGTCGCGGAGTTGATTCGCGAGGCGGCGCTCGAAGGGGTCCGCGATGAGCTGCCGCACTCGATCGCCGTACTGGTCGAGGAGATGAATCTGCGCGAGGGGCGTCCTGAGGACAAGCCTTTGCTGGATGTGTACGCGAGCCTGTACCTGGAGCGCGACAGCCAGAAGGGCATCATCATCGGGCACAAGGGTTCGCGGCTGGCGGACGTCGGCGCGCGGGCACGGACCCAGATCGAGGCCCTGCTCGGTACGCCGGTCTACCTGGATCTGCACGTGAAGATCGCGAAGAACTGGCAGACCGACGCCAAGGGATTGCGCAAACTCGGCTTCTAGGTTTCGCACCTTCTACTGCCTGGGCCTGTTTTCGGGCCCAGGCAGTTTTGCGCTCTGCCTGGTATTTATTAGAGGTCGGCGGGGCGTTGGTAGTCGATCGCGCGGGCGACGACGCGGTAGCCGATCTGGTCGTTGACGGCGATCATGTGGGCGTTGGACTCCGCGTTCCAGGTGTCGACCTGCTCGACGGTCGGCGCCGCCTCACGCAGCCAGCGGATCATGCCGATCTTCACCAGCACCCCGAGGCGGTGGCCCCGGTGGTCCCGCGCGACGGCGGTATCGGCCTGCATACCGATATGCGGCCGCTGCTTCTCCACGCCAACGGTCGAATGCCCCGCCAGTACGCCGGTCTCGCGATGCCGGGCGATCACCCGGTACAGGCGACGGCCCCGCGCCTTCTGCGCGATCTCGAATCCCCTGAGCCGCTCCGGCGAATAAACGTCATCCTCGATCTCGAGGTCATCGGTCGGCGCGTCGTTGATCGAAGCGGTCAACGTGACCATGTCGTCGAGCATCTCTTCGGGCAGATCACCGACCAGCGTGATCAGCTCGTAGTCCTTCGCGGCCGCGACCGCTTCGTCGTACAACCGCTCAACCGCCGCCCAATCGACGTTCTTGAACTCCTGGCGCCGATTCACCTCTACCGATTTCGCTTCAAAGCCGAGCTTTTTCGCGAACGCGTCCGCTTTGGGCAGATCCCACTGCGCGAACCCCCACGACTTACGCCCGAGCCGCCTAGCCTCGGCAAATCCGAACTCCATCAGCTGGCTACCGATACCCCGGCCGCGGTACTCCGGGTGCACCTCGACCTCGAACCAGGCGAGATTCGTGTTGTCGTACGTCGGTGCTTCAACCGTTAGCAAGCCGACCGGAACCCCATCCACGCTGGCCAACCAAGCCCGCCCAGGATCCCCATCCCACCCGTACTTCAACTTCCCCGCAAACGTCTCCGGCGTATCCCGAACCACCGCCGGCACATCCACATCCCCAGCCGCCCCCATCACCCCCACGGCCGCAGCACACCCAACCCCGTCCTCCGCCACCAACTCAACAATCTCCACCCCCAACCATCCCCCCAACCCCCCACCCCCGCACCCCATTTACCCCGCCCACCCGCGCGCCACCTCCCCTATCCAGTCCAACCCCAGCGTCCCGCCGTCACCTCACACCCACGTGCCCGCCCACGCCGCCCCTCCACCCCGCCCAGGCGGCGCTGCGCCGCCTACCCCGCGCGCTCCCGGACCTGCGCCCCTCCGCTCCGCCTGCCACGCCCATCCCTCTCCCGTGCCCAACCCCGTGCGCTGCCGCCACCTCACGCCCACCATCTGCCCACGTGCGACCCAACATGTCCGTCCGTTGCTGCCCGCGGCCCGCCATCTGTCCAGCCCCCGCCCGCGCCCACCCTCCGGCTTCCGCACCTCCTTCCCACGCCCCGGCCTCTACCCCCAGCTCGCCGGGCGCCAGGGTTATCCACAGCCTCCACGCGGGGGCTGACCTGGATCCTCGGATATGGCACTCTTCTAAGGAGTCACTGATTGTGTTCGTTCCGTAACGGGGGTTGTCTTGCCGAACTACCGCGGTCTTTTCGCCGCCCTCGCCACCACCCTGGTCTTAGCCACCAGCGCCTGCGCCGAAAACCCCCAGGCCCCGACCCTCACCCCGACGCCAACCACCGCTACGCCCTCGGCTCCCCCCACCAGCGCAGCCCCCACCGCATCGCCAACCCCACAGCCACCCGCGATGCCACCCGCCGCCAAAGCCAAGTCAAAACCCGGCCTAGAAGCCTTCGCCCGCCACTGGCTCGATGCGCGCTCCTATCTTGTTAAGACCGGGGATTTCCGCCCCTTCAGTGCTCTTAACACGGCAGCGTGTGAATGGTGCGAAGACATTGTCCAAGTCTTCGGTGGCGTCTATAAGGCTGGCGGGCGATACGAAGGGGACCTGCAGGCGCGTCTTGTCGAAGTCCAGTTGGCGAACCTCGCTGGATCCAATCTTGGGTATGTGCAGTTCCGGGCAGACATTCCTGGATATGTGAAGGTGTCTAAGCGTGGCGCGTCGCCGGAGCCTAAGAAACCAGCCACCCTTGATTACACCCTCAACCTAAAATTCGTCAAGGATTGCTGGTTGGTAACGCGCGCGACGTGGGACGTGGTCGAGGGCGGCTCATGATGATCGAGCGCGTGGTTAGAGCATTCACGCTGCTACTTGCGACGGTTCTCCTATGCGCTGGCTTGCAGTCCGCATGGAGTCAAGCCGCTAGTGTCGCTTGCCCTGACGGCTTCCGATGGGTTCCTGGGAAGCTGATCGTCGGCGGTGTAGGAGACGATGTCCAGATCCGGGCGCGCCGCACGCAAGGGAAGTGTGTCCGAACTGCAGGTTCCAATGCGGTCGACAAGAGCGGAGATTCCACCGGCAATGGGAAATCGCTGCCATCGTCGATAACTGAAAGGGTTAGGGTTTCGGCCTGTGTGACGCGTGCGCCCGATCAGAACGGAGACTTTCCGACTGGTGTGGACATGTGCTCACTCGGCAGCGACCGATGTAACCCCGAAGGCACTCCGATTGATCAGCGGCAATGGAACTTTCGGGTGTGGGAGCGGGAGCGACATGGTCCTCCCGACTACACGCGAGCAGACCCTTGGGTGGTGGCCGGTTATGAGTGTTATCGGCCCGACCAGCTGCATCCGGACGAGCTTGATCAACTACCCGAGCGCGTGCTTACGTGGGTGGATGTTTATGACGCGGTGAAGAATGAGGTTGCGGCGAAGAAGACCGTCCTGGTGCAGCCGGCGGGGAGGACGTTGGTTAATGCGGAGACGGTGTTTTCGACTAGTGGGGAGCGCTGGAGGAAATACGGGATTGTGTTGTTGGGGTTCAAGGTTGATGTGGAGGGAAGGCCTGCGCGGTACCTGTGGAACTTTGGCGATGGGGAGAGTGTGACTACCACCTCGCCGGGGCGGCCTTATCCGGCGAAGGACATCACGCATAAGTACGCCCGGAGGGCTGAGCGGCTCGGGGTCAGCGTGACCACGACGTACGAGGTTAGGTATCGCGTGGATGGCGGGGAGTGGCGGGACATCGAGCAGCCGTTGACTGCGGTTGGGCCGGTCACGCCGCTTGGTGTGCGTGAGGCTGTGCCGGTTTTGGTTGACCCTCAGCGTTGAGTCCAGTTTGGGCATGGTCAGGCGTGCTTGCGTCGCCCCGCCGGTACGGACGACGGCTAGCGCGGGTTTGAGGCACCCTTGTCTGCGCTTCGCCAGCGCGGCCGATGACGGCCGCCGCGGCCAGCTCGACGGACGGTCAGACACCTTGCCCAAAGGCCGACGACCGAGACCCAAGCCCGATGCCCGAAGACCCAAGCACGAAGACCAAAGGCCGAAGCCCGGAGGCCATAGACCAAGCCCGAAGCCCGACGGCCGAGGACCAAGGCCGAAGACCAGATGTCGAGGGCCAAGGGTCGGGCGATGGGTGGTGATGGTGTGGGGTGAGCGATGGACTGGTGGAGTGGTTAGGCCATGCCGTAGGTGTGGGTGGGGGTTAGCGTGAGGATTAGGCGGCGTTCGGCGACCATGGCGGTGCGGTAGTCGGGCCAGTCGGGGTGTTCGCGGTCTGCGGCTGCCCGGTAGAGGTCGATGAGGCTTTCGACCACGTCGTCGTGGGGGTCGGCGGCTACGGGGGAGAGGTGGGCGTCGCCCTCGGCTACGACGTACGAAGCGCCGCCCGGGCCGTTGACGTAGAGGCTGGCGCGGGGGTCCCGGCGGAGATTGGCGGTTTTCGCGCGGTCGGCCGTGAGGGAGACGCGGATCAGCCGCGGTTCCGGGTCGAAGGCGTAGGTCACGTTGGATAGTTGTGGTCGGCCATCGCGCTTGATGGTCGTGAGTACGCCGAGTCCGCGCTGTCCCAGCAGAGCCAGAAGTTCATCCTTGAGCATGCGAAAAGGTTAGAACTTCAACTGCGATTGAAGGCAACGATCTCACCCTGAGCGAACACCCGGTGACCGCCTGTCAAGACGCCAGTGTCTTGTCAGATGGACGCCCGGTTTTCGAATCGCGACGGACCGGGCCTAGAGTGGCTGGCATCATGCGGCGCCACGTTCTCCTCCTTCGTTGCCGCGGCGAGGCCTGACGCAGGCCGGTTCCCTCGCCGCGGAGTTTCGTCGTACGCCGGTCTCACCCCGTGCGCGTTACCTCAGAGGAAGAACCTAAAGATGGCCCCGAAGAACCAGCCTCAGCCCGTTCAGCAGCCTTCAGGTATGCCGATTCACCGCTACCAGGCTTTCCCGCCGATCGATCTGCCCGACCGCACCTGGCCGGCTAAGACGATCACGCAGACCCCGCGCTGGCTGTCGACCGACCTCCGCGACGGTAACCAGGCCCTGATCGAGCCGATGTCGCCTGCCCGTAAGCGGCGCATGTTCGACCTGCTGGTCCGGATGGGTTACAAGGAGATCGAGGTCGGTTTCCCCAGCGCCAGCCAGTACGACTTCGACTTCGTGCGCAGCCTGATCGAGGGTGACGCGATTCCCGAGGACGTCACGATCTCGGTGCTGACGCAGGCCCGGGAAGAGCTGATCGAGCGTACGGTCCAGTCGCTGGAGGGCAGCCCGAAGGCGACCATCCACCTGTACAACGCGACCGCGCCGCTGTTCCGCCGGGTGGTCTTCAACGTCGACCGCGCCGAGTGCCTGAACATCGCGGTTCGTGGCACCGAAATGGTGATGAAGTACGCCGACGAGATGCTGGGCGATTGCGAATTCGGCTACCAGTACAGCCCCGAGATCTTCACCGGCACCGAGCTCGACTTCTCGCTGGAGGTGTGCGAGGCGGTCAGCGACGTCTGGCAGCCCGCCGAGGGCCGCGAGATCATCCTGAACCTGCCCGCCACGGTCGAGATGTCCACCCCGAACGTGTACGCCGACCAGATCGAGTGGTTCGGCCGTCAGCTGACCCGGCGCGAGTTCAGCACGATCAGCCTGCACCCGCACAACGACCGGGGTACGGCCGTTGCCGCGACCGAGTTGGCGCTGATGGCCGGCGCGGATCGGGTCGAGGGCTGCCTGTTCGGACATGGCGAGCGCACCGGCAACGTCGACCTGGTGACGCTGGGCATGAACCTGTTCAGCCAGGGGATCGACCCGCAGATCAACTTCTCCGACATCGACGAAATCCGCCGTACGGTCGAGTACTGCACCCAGATGCGAGTACCCGAGCGCTCGCCGTACGCCGGTGACCTGGTTTACACCGCCTTCTCCGGCTCCCACCAGGACGCGATCAAGAAGGGCCTGGAGGCGCTCGACAAGCAGGCTGCCGCCGAGGGCGTGCCGGTTTCCGAGATCGCCTGGGAGGCGCCGTACCTGCCGATCGATCCGAAGGACGTCGGCCGCAGCTACGAGGCCGTGATCCGGGTCAACTCGCAGTCCGGCAAGGGCGGCGTCGCGTACATCATGAAGTCCGAGCACCGGCTCGACCTGCCGCGCCGTCTGCAGATCGAGTTCAGCCGCGTGATCCAGCAGCACACCGATGCTGCGGGTGGCGAGGTCGGGCCTCAGCAGATGTGGGAGATCTTCTCCACCGAGTATCTGTCCTCGGGGCGCTTGTCGCTGCTGACGGTCAACTCGACCTCGGGCGAGGGCCAGAGCGACATCCTGCGCGTGCAGGTCTACTCCGATGGCGTACCGCACGATCTGGTGGGCGAGGGCAACGGTCCGGTTTCGGCGTTCGTGGACGCGATCAAGCCGCTGAAGTACGACGTTCGCGTGCTGGACTACCACGAGCACGCGCTCTCGTCCGGCGGAGACGCCCTGGCGGCGGCGTACGTCGAGTGCGAGGTCGGGGATGAGGTGTTCTGGGGAGTCGGCCGGGACGCGAACATTCTCACTGCGTCGCTGAAGGCGGTCGTTTCAGCGATCAACCGCGCGCACCGCTAGAGCATTGTGCGGATCCGGGCCTCCGGCGTTGGAACTTCGTGAGAAGCCACGCCGGGGGCCCGGCCGCGTTCTAGCGTCGAAGGCATGGACCATGTGCCGTTGTTCGTGCCCACCCGATCGACTTGCGGCGGCGAAGGCCTCGTCGTTCAGCTCGGGCATCTGCCGTCGGGGCGCCGGGTGGGAATCGCCTTCACTTCGCTTGCACGCCTACGTACGGCGAGTGGGCCGACGCAGGACTGGATTCGGCTGTACGACGACGCGCTCCGGTTGATTCTCGCCGGACTTGGTGTCAACGCCGTGCAGGTTGATCCGGAGCGGGTCTGCTTGGTCCAGCGTGATCCACAGGGCGAGCAGGGCGAAACCAAAAAATGTCGGAGCCGGTCGCTAGCGTGAGGTCTGGAAGTTCAACCAGACAAGCGATCGGAGGCGCTATGACTGGAACGGATGCTAAGTCCGTCGCCATTAGGTATGTGGATTCGTGGACCACGGGTGATCTCGAAACCACTCGGTCCCTGCTGCACGACGATGTCAGGTTCGTCGGCCCTCTCGGCACGGCGGAGGGGATAGCGGATTGCCTGAAGGGCCTTGAGGGCTTGGTGAAGGTCGTGAAATCCGCCGATCGAAAACACGCCTTCGCGGACGGCGATGACGCGTGCGTGATCTACGACCTGAACACCGAAGGCGCGACGCTGCCCACCTCGGGGTGGTTCAAGGTCAGAGACGGGCGGATCAGCGCGATACGGGTGTTCTTCGACCCGAGGCCACTGTTTGGCTAGCCCCTGAAACGGCTCGAGCCGTCACCAAGTCGCAGGCCGCCCGCACGGCGGCAGGCGAGACTCTGCCGTGCCGCCGATCGCGAGCGACCCCGTCGATCGTTCGGGTGATGATCCTGGTGGGTGTGGTCAGAGGCGCCGGAGCCAGGTGAGATGTCCCTCGTCCATGGCGGCGTGGGCGTCTGCTGCGTCCGCGACGTTCGGATCGTGGGTCGCGATGAGTACGGCGGCGCCGCGGTGGGCCTCGCGGCGGAGCAGGGTGAGTACGCGCTCGCGGTTCGTGCCGTCGAGCTCGCTGGTGGACTCGTCCGCCAGGATCACCCGGCCGCGCTGGGCCAGGCCGCGCGCGACGGCGACTCGTTGCTGCTCGCCGCCGGAGAGTTCCTCGACCAGGTGGTTGCCGCTGTCCTCGAGGCCGACGTCGGCGAGGGCGTCGGCGATGATGCTGTCGATGGTGTGCAGGGTTTCGTCGCGCTCTTCACGGTCTTCCTCGTCGGCGTCTCCGCGTGCGCGGCGGAGGACGTTTCCGAGGTCGGGGGCCGCGAGCAACGGAATGGTGAGGTTCTCGCGTGCCGTGAGGACCCGAGCCAAGCCGTTGCCTTGTGGGATCAGTACGACGCCACGCGCGGCGGCCTCGGGACGGCTGGTGACGGGGGTGCCGTCGAACTCGACTGTTCCCCACGTAGGAGCTACTGCTCCCGCGATCGCCCACAGGAGGGAGCTTTTGCCTGCGCCAGAAGGGCCGCTGACTGCGATGAACGCGCCGAGCGGTACGTCGAGGCTGACGTCGGCCACCGCGACGATGCCGGCTTCAGCGCCCGATCGACCTGCAACACCGGCATTTGCGGATGAACCAGCCCCGGCGTTGGCGTCGGATGGAAAACGCGAAGGAGGGGCGGTGGTGCCTGAGGGTGGGGTGGTTGTGCCAGAAGGGTTGTAGCGAACGGTCAGGTTGCGTACGGAGATCATGACGGGTCCTCGTTCTCGTCCACCGGGGTGAGCCGGACCTCGTTGTCGACGGTGGTTACGCGGAGCAGGGTGCCGGGCGGTAGTAGGTCCGCGACGTGGGGCGGGAGCGGCAGCGAGCCGTCCGTGGCGACCACGGCGAACTCCTCGCCGGAGCGGCCTTCGGAGGCGATGCGGCCGTCGCGGATGGTGATCGTGCGCGGCAGTACGGCGGCGACGTCGGGATCGTGGGTGATCAGCAGGACGGTCATCTGGGTCTGGGCGTTGACTGTGCGGATCGCCTCGATCACCTCGTCGCGTGCGCGGTGATCCAGTTGGCTGGTCGGCTCGTCGGCCAGTAGCAGGCCGGGGAAGGTTGCGATGCCGACGGCAACTGCCGCGAGTTGTACCTGCCCGGGCGTGAGGCGGCCGAGCGGTGTTCGTGCGTGGTCGGCGAGGCCTACCAGGTCGAGTACTTCGAGGGGCGTTGGTAGTTCCCGCCAACGGTTCGGCCCGAGCTCAGCCCAATCGCCCGACAGCCCCGCAGGGTTGCCGGGCTGGCCTGCCCGGGCGGCGTGTTTCAGGGCGCGGCGGGCGGAGCGCGGGGTGGCGCGTTGGGCGGCGCGTTGGGCGAAGCGGACGTTGTCTTCGGGCGTCAGGTACGGGACCAGGTTGCGCCCTGCGCCCTGGATGACGATGCCGACGTCGCCGGCGCGCATGTTGTCGAGTTCGGGACCGGTCATCTTCGCGACGTCGTGATCGCCGATCCGTAGCCGCCCAGCGCTCGGCTGGATCAGCCCGCCGCACAGTTGCAGCAGGGTCGACTTGCCCGCGCCGGACGGCCCAAGCAGACCGACGAGTTCGCCCGGGCGGATGGCGATGCCGATACCCGACAGGGCGGCGACGTCGTGACCGTCGCTGCGATAGAGGTGCACCAGGCCGTGGGTGGTGATGGCCAGTCCGGTCACAGTTCCTCCCGGATCCGCGGGTAGGTCGCTCGCCGGCTGACCGCCGTACCGAGCAGAAGGGTGGTCACGGTCAGTACCAGCGTGCCGATCAGCCAGAGCCCGATCGCGACCCCTCCGTTGAGGCCGAGATCGAGTGGTACGGGCGAGGGCGTGGTGGTCTCGGCGAACAGCGGTATCAGTGGCAGGGCGATCTTGGCCCCGACCACGCCGCACACCGATCCGAGCAGTACGGCGATCGCGACCGGCCCGGTCTGTTCCCAGCGTGCCGCCCGGCCGGTTACCGCCGCGGGAACGCCCGCGATCCGCAGGCTGGCGTAGTCCTGGGCGCGGGATCGCCACGAGGTGACCACCATCAGCAGCAAAACGATGATCGCCAGCGACCACCCCGCGATGCCGACCACGGGCGTGAGCTGGAGAGCGAGGGCGCTGGCGGATCGCGCGTACGCGGCGGTGCGGTCATCGAGCCGGTCCGACACCGCGGGTGTGAGTCCGGCGGCCCGGAGACCCGTGAGGATCTCGTCGAGATGGGCGACGCCTTCGGCGTTCAGCCACAAGTACGACGAAAGCACGGAGGGATCGGGCGAACCACCCAAGCGCCGTACGTTGGCGAGATCGACCACCGCCGTCGATCGCAACAACCGTGGAACGGGTGCCAGCTGAGGCTGGACGGATTGCAGCGGCATCGCGAAACCGTCCAGGCCGGGTGCAGTCGAGCCCTCGCTGAAGGGGAAATCGGGAGTCACCAGGGCCGGCATGATGACCGGGACGGACGCGTGCTGGACCGCGATCGCGTTGCCGTGGTTGGTGAAACCCAGGATCAGGCCGCCCGGTTCGGCTCTCGGCTCGATCACCTCCTCCTGGATCGTGCCGCGCATCGGCTGCCAGTCCTCGGTAGCACCGAGGTCCACCTTCGGCTGGACGTCGGTGGACACGTTGGTGATCGCGACCTCGCCCTGCAACCCGGCCACATCGCCCAACTGGCGGGCGATGCCCAGCCGCAGCAGACGGCAGCCTTGTTTGCAGTCCATCGGGGCCGACACCTGCACGGGTTTTCCGGCCCTGAGCGGCACCGGGCCCATCCGCATGATGTAGCGCCCGCCGTCGGCAGCCACGATGACCGCCTCGATATGCAGCGGCTCGGCTTGTTCCAGCGGCGGAGGCGGCGTGCCATCGTTCGTCGGTAACGGCACCGTGCTCATCTGGGACGGCGTCGCGATGATCCGCAGCCGGCTGCCCTTCACCTGCACGCCGTTGTCGGCCGGAGCCCGGACCTGCTGGAAGCCGGCTTCGTCGGTGATGCGGTCGCCGCGGTAGGCGATCCGGCGGAAGCTGTCGAGCTCGACCATCATGGTGGTGAGCGCATTGTGCGATGCCGGTATGCCGAGCAAAACGGGTGTCACCCACTTGCGCTCGGGATCGACCGTCGCGAGTGCCTTGTCCAGCTTCGGCAGATCCGGCACGCCCAAGGTCAGAACGGCCTCCGCCCCGGTCTCGTATCCGGCACGGAGATCCCGGTTGTCATCGGCCACGAATGCCGCCTGGCCGGCGAATGAGACGAGTGCGCTCGCTACAGCCACGATCGCCACGATCCGGGTGACAGCAGGGCGTCGAGCCACCTGCAGCGCGCCAAGCGCCAATCCGAGGCGTCCGCTGTTCATGGAGCGCCGACTCACTACCCCGGCCAACGGCAACAGCAGGTGGGCAAAGGCCAGTCCGACGGCCAGAGCGAGCAACGTTGGGGTGAGGATCGGTAGCGGGCCACGGCCGTCACCCGTGAGTGCAGCCACTAGTCCGGCCGTAGCGAGCACGATGACCGACAAGTCGATCGCGCCGAGCGTGCGGCCTCGGCGGCGGGGGACAACTCGGCGGAGCAGGGTGGAGATCGGCTGCCGAACAACGGCTTGCACAGTCCAGAAGACGACGGCTAACCCGGCAATGGCTGCTGCGACGAGTGCTGCCGCCACTGTCCACGGGAACTCAAGCGGCGCGCCACCGTCGAGCCAAGTCTCCTGAACCACGAGCGTTAGTCCGAAGCCCACAAGAAGGCCTGCCAGCATTCCAGCTAGTACCGGCCCTGCTAGTTCTACCGCCAGCAGCCAGCCGGTCTGGCGTTGCCGGAGACCTCGGAGCCGGGAGATCGCCAGTTCGGGCCGACGCTGGTCCACCACTGCTGAGAGCGCTAGAGCAAGTACGACGACTCCGAATAGCGCCACCTGCACCATGACGAGCGGGATGATCGTGGTGGCCTGACGGCGCTCGGCCGACAGCGAGTCCACCAACCCCGGGAAGCTCGTGAAGTTGCCGACCTCCTGGTTCTTCACTGCCCCGGCTGACTCAAAGCTGGTACTCACGGCCTTGAGCAGGGCGAGATCGTCCACCCGGACCTTGCCCGGGATCGGCGCGGTATCGACCGTACTGAACTGGCCCCACGACGGGGTGCTGTCAAAGGTTGACCGATCCGTCAGCAGGAAATCCGACTGCGACGGCTTGTCCTCGCGCACGACGGAACGGCCGGTCGGCGTGACTCCGAACCAGTACGGCTCCAGTTCGTTCTTCGGTCGGTAGATCCCGACTACGGTGAGTCGACCGCCGCCGGAGTACTTGGTCGGCGTGGCCTTGAGTGTCATCCCGGGTTTCGCCCGGTAGTTGCGGACATCAGTCGTCGACAGTGCAACCTCGTTCGGAGCTTTCGGGCAGCGGCCCTTGGTGAACTCGAGGTGCGCGCAGAAGTTGTCGCGCCACGCCAGCCGGCCGAGGGCGCCGAGACCACCCGCAGTAGGTTCCCAGCCGATGTCGGTCTTGTACCCGTGCACAGGCGCCTCGAGCATGGCGGCCGCGTCAGAAGGGATCAGCTCGGTGAGCTGCTCCGGCGTGGGAGCCCTCTGGGCGCCGACCGTGCTAGGTGCCGGACGGCCTTCGAGATACCAGGCGGCAGGTAGCCTCTGGACGGTCAGCATCTCCGTGACTACGGTCTGTTCCACCGATCGGGCGAACCAGGGCGCGAAGGCCGCGCACGTGCCGATCAGCATGCTCACGCCCGCGAGCACACACGTTTGCCACAAGCGATAACGAAGCGCTTGCCTGAGAAACACCAAAGCCCCCAGCCTGCGCCACCACCGCGGCCGCGCACGTGCCGCAACCTACGGTCGAGGCGGGCCGGTTCGCCAGATAGTTTCGGCGGCGCCCGGACACCGTCGTCGTACCGATGCGAAGATGTTGCGCAATCAGTATTCATCTTCGTAAACCTGCCCCTTGAGCGGTCGTGAACCTGCCCTCTGAACGGTCGTGAACCTGCCCTTCCGGGCGCTGGCGAGGCACGGCCGGTAAGTTCGGAGCATGCGTGAATCCCAGCTCGGAGAACTGACGGTTTCCTGTCTTGGCCTCGGCTGTATGGGCATGTCGCAGTCGTACGGCGTGCAGACCGACGAGGACGAGTCCATCGCCACCGTGCACGCCGCGATCGATGCGGGCTGCACCTTCATCGACACCGCCGACGTCTACGGATCGGGTCACAACGAGTCGCTCGTCGGCCGGGCGGTGGCCGGGCGCCGGGACGAGGTCGTGATCGCCACCAAGTTCGGCCTGCAGTGGGGCAACACCTCCGGCGGCATGCCGACCGGCGTCAACGGCTCCCCGGAGTACGCCCGCAACGCGCTCGACTCATCCCTGAGCAGGCTCGGTGTTGATCACGTCGATCTCTGGTACCTGCACCGCAAGGATCCGGCCGTGCCGATCGAGGAGACCGTCGGCGCGATGGCCGAGCAGGTCAAGGCGGGCAAGGTCCGCTATCTCGGGCTGTCCGAGGTGAACGGCGACACCGTGCGCGCGGCCCACGCGGTGCACCCGATCAGCGCGGTGCAGAGCGAGTGGTCGTTGTGGACGCGCGACCCGGAAACGGCGGTCCTGCCGACGCTGCGTGAACTGGGCATTGGGTTCGTTCCGTTCAGCCCGCTCGGCCGTGGCTTCCTGACCGGCCAGATCCGCACGCCGGACGACTTCGAGCCCGACGACATGCGCCGCCAGCTTCCGCGCTTCACCGGGGAGAACTTCCAGCGCAACCTCGACCTGGTCGACAAGGTGCGCGAACTCGCGTCCGCCAAGGGTGTGTCCGCCAGCCAGCTGGCCCTGGCCTGGCTGCTTGCCCAGGGCAATGACGTCGCGCCGATCCCGGGCACGAAGCGCCGCAAGTATCTCGCGGAGAACCTCGGCGCCGCGGACGTCGTACTCACGCAGGACGATCTGACCGCGCTCGAGCAGGCCTTCCCGGCCGACGGCATCGCAGGCGAGCGATACGCCGAGGGCGCGATGGGGCTGGTGGAACGGTGATCGGCATCACCGGCGCGACCGGGCAGATCGGCGGCCGGGTGGCTCGCCTGCTCGCGGCCGAGAGCAGGACCCAGCGCCTGGTGGTCCGCGATCCCGCCCGCGCGCCGGAACTGCCCGGCGCCGAGACGGCCCAAGCGTCGTACGGCGATCATCACGCGCTGCTCAACGCCTTGGACGGCATCGAGACCCTGTTGATGGTCAGCGCCGCCGAATCGGCCGACCGGTTGTCGTTGCACCAGGCCACGATCGACGCGGCGGTCGCGGCCGGCGTACGGCGGATCGTCTACACGTCGTTCCTCAACGCGGCGCCGGATTCCACCTTCACGCTGGCGCGGGATCACTGGCACACCGAGCAGCACCTACGCGCGGCTGGCGTCGAGTTCACCTTCCTGCGTGACAGCCTCTACCTGGACTTCCTGCCCGACATGGTCGGTGAGGACGACACCATCCGCGGGCCCGCCGGTGAAGGCCGGGTTGGCGCGGTGGCGCGCGCCGACGTGGCGGATGTCGCCGCGCGGGTTCTGACGAGCGAGGGCCACGCGGGGCGTTCGTACGACCTGACCGGGCCCGAGGCGATGACCATGGCCGAGGTGGCGGCGCTGCTCACGCAGGCCTGGGGCCGTCCGATCAAGTACCACGCGGAAACGCTCGACGAGGCGTACCGCTCCCGCGAGCGGTACGGCGCTCCCTCGTGGGAGGTGGCCGGCTGGGTCACGTCGTACGCCGCGGTGGCGAGCGGTGAGCTGGCCACGGTGTCGGGTGATGTCGAAGCGCTGACGGGCCGTCCGCCGTTGAGCCTGGCGGCTTATCTCAAGAATGTCGACGAGGGGTGAGAGACTGAGCGGGTGCCGCTTTACCGTGACGAAGCCGTCGTGCTGCGAACCCAGAAACTGGGCGAGGCCGACCGGATCGCCACGCTCCTGACCCGCTCGCACGGCAAGATCCGCGCGGTCGTCAAGGGCGTGCGGCGTACGTCGTCGCGGTTCGGCGCCCGGCTCGAACCGTTCATGCACGTGGACCTGCAGCTCGCCACCGGACGCACGCTCGACGTCATCACCCAGGCGGTTACCATCGGGCCGTACGGCGAGCGCATCGTCGGCGACTACGCGCGCTATACGGCGGGCACGGTGCTGCTCGAGACGGCCGATCGGCTGGTCGTGGAGGAGAAGGAACCAGCCACCCAGCAGCACCTGCTGCTCGCCGGGGCCCTCCGGGTGCTGTCGACGGGCGAGCGTGAACCAGGGCTGGTGCTCGACTCGTTCCTGCTGCGCTCACTCGCGATCTCGGGTTATGCGCCGTCGTTCGAGGATTGTGCCAAGTGCGGTGAGGGTGGGCCGCATCGCGCGTTCAACCCGGCCGCCGGTGGCATGGTCTGCGCGAGTTGCCGTCCGCCGGCCTCGGCCATGCCCGCGCCCGGAACTGTCCGATTGCTGGCCGCGCTGCTGACCGGCGACTGGCCCGTGGCCGAAGCGGCTGAGCCGAGATCGCGTCGCGAGGCCAGCGGGCTCATCTCGGCGTTTGTCGCATGGCACCTCGATCGCCAGCTGCGTTCCCTGCCGCACCTGGACCTGACCTCCTCGATCGAGCTCGACCGGCCCAACGCGGTCTGACCCACAGCATCGGTCCCGCGGCGCCGCCCGGCCTCGCGGCGACGGTCTGGTCGGCATCGGCGCGTGATCGGCCGCTCGCAGGCTCGCAAAGGTCGGCCGCTCGCGGGCTCGCAAAGGTCGGCCACCTCCGGGCCCGCGGAGTCGGCCGCTCGCAGGCTTGTGAAGCGGGTGAGGCAGACTTGCGGGATGGCTCGGTTGACGCGACGGCGCAGTGTGGAAACGGTTGGTCGGCGGGAGTTCGTGGCGCCTGATCCGCATCCGTCAGGAGCCCGGCCGCCGGAAATCCCGCCGGAGCTGGTGCCGAAGCACGTCGCGATCGTGATGGACGGCAACGGCCGCTGGGCCAAGTCGCGCGGGTTGCCGCGTACCGAAGGCCACAAGATGGGCGAGGCCTCGCTGCTCGACGTGATCAAGGGCGGCATCGAAATCGGCGTGAAGACGATCTCGGCGTACGCCTTCTCCACCGAGAACTGGTCGCGTTCGCCCGACGAGGTCCGGTTCCTGATGGGCTTCAACCGGGACGTGATCCACCGCCGCCGCGACGAACTGGACGCGATGGGCGTACGGGTCGTGTGGTCCGGACGGCGGCCACGGCTGTGGAAGAGCGTGATCTCCGAGCTGGAGGACGCGCAGGAACGGACCAAGGACAACGATGTGATCACGCTGCAGTTCTGCGTGAACTACGGCGGCCGGGCCGAGATCGCCGACGCGGTACGGGACATCGCGACGGATGTTGCCGCGGGCAAGCTCAGTCCGAACCGCGTGACCGAGCAGACCGTCGCGCGCTATCTGTACCACCCGGAGATCCCCGAGGTGGACCTGTTCGTCCGGTCGTCGGGGGAGCAGCGGACGTCGAACTTTCTGGTCTGGCAGTTGGCGTACGCCGAGATGGTCTTTCTCGACACCCTGTGGCCGGATTTCGATCGGCGGGACCTGTGGCGCGCGATCGAGATCTACGCCCAGCGCGACCGCCGTTACGGCGGCGCCAAGTAGGCCAACGCGGGCGGTCAGCGGCGGCGGGGGGAAGGCAGTAGGCCGCGTTCGATGGCGGTGGTGACAGCTCGGGTGCGGTCGTCGACGTCGAGTTTGGCGAACAGGCGCTGTAGATGCGTTTTCACCGTCGCCTCCCCGATGAACAACTCCCGCCCGATTTCCGCATTGCTCAGCCCGCGCGCGACCGCCGCGAGGACCTCCAGTTCGCGCGGTGACGGAACAGCCGCGGCCGAAACCGGCGTACGCATGCGAGACATCAGCTTGGCCGCCACCGGCGGGGCCAGTACGGTTTCACCCCGGGCGGCCGCGCGGATGCCGTCGAGCAGTTCGGCGTGCGGGGTGTCCTTGAGCAGGTAACCCGTCGCGCCGGCCTCTACCGCGTGCAGGATGTCGGTGTCCGTGTCGTACGTCGTGAGCACGAGCACCTTCGTCGCGGGATAGGCCGCCACGATCGCGCCGGTCGCGGAAACCCCGTCGCGGCGCGGCATGCGCAGGTCCATCAGGACCAGATCCGGCCGGGTGGTCTCGACCACCGCGAGGGCCTCTTCACCGTCACCCGCCTCGCCGACGACTTCGATGTCGTCGGTGACGCCGAGCATGCCGATCAGTCCGGAGCGAACCACCGGGTGATCATCGACCACCACCACCCGCACGACGCTGGTCATTCGCCGGCCTCCGGCTTGGTCCTGGGGATGAGCACCTGCACCCGCGTACCTTGCCCGGGAGTGCTCTCCACTTCAACCGAGCCGCCCGACTCCTCGACCCGCCCCCGCATCGCCGCGAGCCCAAAACCAGCCGCAACCTGACCACCCGCGCCCGAGCCGCCCGAGCCGCCGACGCTGTCCGAGGTTGGTCGGGGGCCGGCAGCTTGTCCGGACCCGGCGAGCAGCTCGGACGGTGAGAAGCCCTGGCCGTCGTCCCGGATCTCGATGCCCACGCCATCCGCCGAAATCCCCAGCCGGATCCGCACCTGCGTTGCCCCGGCGTGCTTGCGTACGTTGGCCAGCGCCTCCTGCGCCGCCCGCAGCAGCACCACCTGCTGCCCCTGCGGCAGGGCTGTCACCTCGTCGTCGGCCATATCCAGCTCGACCTGTACGTCGACCCCGGTCTCCGCGGCGAACCGGGCGGCCTGCCGGCGCAGTACCTCGGTCAGGTTCGCCCCGGACAACGCGATCGGAGTGAACGCGGCCACCAGGGCCCGGGCCTCCGCGAGATTCTCCCGGGCGGTGTCCTCGATGGCGACGAGTCGCGCGATCGCCGGGTCGGTGTCACCGCGCTGGAGTTCGACCTGGGCCGCCTGCGAGAGCATCACGATGCTGGTCATGCCCTGCGCCAGGGTGTCGTGGATCTCCCGCGCCATTCGCTCCCGTTCGGCCATCACCCCGGCGGTGTGATGAGCGTCGGCCAACTGGTCCCGGGCGGCCTCGAGTTCGTGGATCAGTTCGGCCCGTTGCTCGCTCTGGTTGATCACCCGCTCGATCCACAGGCCGAGCATCGCGCTGGCGATGAGGCTGACCGTCATCCAGGGCATGTTCTCGCGAACGGACTGCCAGCTGAAACCGTCGACGGCGATCTGGGCCAGTCCGACGGCGAACAGCAGGGCGACGCAGTAGGCGACGCCCTCACGCGTTTGCTCGCTCAGCAACCACATCTGCGGGGTGATGATGAAGAGCAGAAAGATCGATTGCGGATAGATGTACGCCGAGAACGTGATCAGCGCGATCAGGATGATCCGGTACAGGTGTGAAGGCAGCCGCCGGCGCGAGATCGAGGCGGGTTGTCCGATGAAGTAGTGGGCCAATGCCATCCCGAACAGTGCCGCCACGAAGCCGATCCGATGCGGAGCAGCCATCTCGGTCAGGAACGAGAGCAGCAGAGTCGAGCCGAGCAGCGCCCAGAAGACCAGGTGCCAGGCTGTCAGGGACTTCACCCAGGCATCCTGCTCATGGTCGTGCCGCACGCCATCCATAGCGCTCATCATCTCCCGCCACCCGTTTCAGCGCATCCAGATCGTCAGGACTCAGATCGAGTCGTCGCGGGTCCAGCGGAAATACCGCTGACAGAGCACGAGCCCGACCACCAGCCAGGCCGTCAGCACGATCGCGCCGGTGCCGAGCTGCCACGAACCGCTCACCTCGTTCACCTCGAACCCGTCCGGCAGGAAGACCGAGCGCATGCCCTGGGCCAGCCACTTCAGCGGGAACACCTCGGCGACGGTCCGCATCCACTCCGGCAGGGCGTTGTAGACGAAGTAGACACCGGAGATGAACTGCAGCATCAGCACCACCGGCGTGACCACGGCCGACGCGGCCTTGCCGGACTTCGGTACGACGGAGAAGGCGATGCCGAGCACCGAACCCGAGGCGGTGCCGAGGAAGAAGATCCAGACGAAGTTGAGCCACTTCTCCGTCGATGTCGGCAGTTCGACCCCGAGCAGAAGGCTGGAGATCGCCAGCAGCAGGGCGAGTTGCGCGATCGAGGTGACCAGGACCAGGCCGATCTTGCCGATGAAGTAGGCCTGCGGCGACATCGGCGTACCACGCAGGCGTTTCAGCAGCGCCTCGTCGCGCTCCATCGCGATCGTGATGGCCAGCGACTGGAAGCTGGTCAGGAAGATGCCGGAGGCAATCATCCCTGGAGTGAAGTAGGTGGCGGCGGTGACCTTGCCGTCGAAGAAGTCGTCGCTGGAGAAGACCGCCGAGAAGATGGCCAGGAAGATCACCGGGAAGAAGAACGTGAAGATCAGTTGCTCCCGCTCCCGGAAGAACTGCTTGGTCTCCAGAACGGTTCGGGACAATCCGACTTTGAGTGCCGAGGGCAACGGGTTGCTGGTGGCAACAAACGTGGTCATGCGGGTACTCCGGCTTCCAGCTCGGCGGCGGCGGTGTTGGTGCGGATCAGCTCGAGGTACACGTCTTCGAGGCTCGGCCGGTGGATCGACAACTCGGGGATCTCGCCGTCGAACCGGCTGATCAGCGCTGCCACCTCGGCGGTCGGCTGGTCGGTACGGATCTCCCGCGCGCCATCGGCGTCGAGCCAGCGGACCCGGGCCACCCGCGCCCCGCGGCCACCGAGGGATTCCGGCGTACCGATCTCGATCATCCGGCCGTCCGCGATCACACCGACCCGATCCGCGAGGTGCTCGGCCTCGTCGAGGTAATGCGTGGTCAGCAGGATCGTCGTACCGCCCGTGCGAAGCGCCTCGATCAGCTGCCAGAACTGGCGGCGGGCCTCGGGGTCGAACCCGGTCGTCGGTTCGTCCAGGAAGAGCAGTTCCGGATTGCCGACGACTCCCAGCGCGACGTCCAGCCGGCGGCGCTGGCCACCCGAGAGCTTGCGCGTCCGGGTCTTCCGCTTGGACTCCAGCCCGACCGCGGCGATGACCTCGTCCGGGTCCCGCGGGTTCGGGTAGTACCCGGCGTAGTGGTGGACCAGTTCGGCGACGGACGCCTCGGCCTCATCCCGCGAGGACTGGGCGACGATGCCGATCCGGCTGCGCCAGCGGCGATCCGCCTTCGCCGGGTCGGTGCCGAGCACGCTGACCTCACCCTCGTCGCGACGGCGGTACCCCTCCAGTACCTCCGTCGTGGTGGTTTTGCCGGCGCCGTTCGGCCCGAGCAGGGCGAACACCTCACCGGCGTAGATGTCCAGGTCGACGCCCGCGACGGCGACCTTGCCCGGATAGCGCTTGACGAGTCCGCGGACCCGTACCGCGATGTCGTTATCGGTCATGGCTCCAGCCTGGCGTCCGCGCCTCGCGCGCACAGGCGCCGGACGGATGACGCGGGTGTCCCCCGACCGGTGGACACCCGCCTTCCGTCACAAGGGTCCGATGAACGGCGACACGCCGGGTCACTAGCGTCCGATGACACGCCGGGAGGTGGGCGTAAGGGGCCGGGAATGCCCGACACGCCGGGGAAGGAGGGACACGGCGGTGGGGGTTAGCCTCCGGGGATGAGCCAAATTGTGCGAGGGGTGGTGGCCCGCGCCAAGGGCGCACCGGTGACGATCGAGCAGATCACGATTCCGGCGCCTGGACCGGGGGAGGCGGTTGTCCAGGTCCAGGCCTGCGGGGTGTGCCATACCGACCTGCACTACCGGGAAGGCGGGATCTCCGATGATTACCCGTTCCTCCTGGGCCACGAGGCGGCCGGGGTGGTCGAGGCGGTCGGCGAGGGTGTTACCGCGATCGCGCCCGGCGATTTCGTCGTACTGAACTGGCGGGCTGTTTGCGGGAACTGCCGGGCGTGTCTGCGTGGGCGCCCGTGGTACTGCTTCAACACGTTCAACGCCGAGCAGAAGATGACCCTGGACGACGGTACCGAGTTGTCCCCGGCGCTCGGGATCGGGGCCTTCGCCGAGAAGACCCTGGTCGCGGCGGGCCAGTGCACGAAGGTGGATCCGGCGGTCAAGGCCGAGGTGGCGGGCCTGCTGGGTTGTGGCGTGATGGCCGGCCTTGGTGCCGCCGTCAACACCGGCAACGTCGGTCGCGGTGATTCCGTCGCGGTGATCGGCTGTGGTGGTGTCGGTACGGCGGCCGTCGTCGGTGCCAACCTGGCCGGAGCGGCCCGCATCATCGCGATCGACCTGGACGAGCGGAAGCTGGCCGTCGCGAAGAACCTCGGCGCCACGCATACGGTCCACGCGGCGGGCCTCGATCAGGATGGCGTTGTCGAGGCGGTTCAGGACCTGACGGGTGGCTTCGGCGCGGATGTGGTGATCGATGCCGTCGGCCGGCCCGAAACCTGGAAGCAGGCCTTCTACGCGCGGGACCTCGCGGGCACGGTTGTACTCGTCGGCGTACCAACTCCGGACATGCGCCTGGAGATGCCGCTGCTGGACTTCTTCGGCCGCGGCGGCTCGCTCAAGTCCAGCTGGTACGGCGACTGCCTGCCGAGCCGGGATTTCCCGATGCTGATCGATCTCCACCTGCAAGGGCGGTTGCCGCTCGACGCCTTCGTCTCCGAAACGATCGAGCTGGACCAAGTGGAAGAGGCCTTCGACAAGATGCACCGTGGCGACGTACTGCGTTCGGTGGTGGTGTTCTGATGGGCGCCATGATCGATCGGGTGATCACCAGCGGCACGTTCAGTCTCGACGGCGGCAGCTGGGACGTCGACAACAACGTCTGGCTGGTCGGCGACGGCAACGAGGTGATCGTCATCGACGCGGCGCACGACGCGGCCCCGATCGTGAAGGCCATCGGCGACCGCCGGGTACTCGCGATCGTGCTCACGCACGGGCACAACGATCACATCAACGCCGCGGGCGCCCTCCGGGACGCCACCGGCGCGCCGATCTGGCTGAACGCGGCCGACCGCATGCTCTGGGCCGCCGAATACCCCGAGCTGGAGCCGGACCACGACCTCACCGACGGTACGACGTTCGACGTGGCCGGTACGACGCTGCGCGCTATCCACACCCCGGGCCATTCGCCCGGCAGCACCAGCCTGTACGTCGAATCGCTCGGCTCGGTCTTCACCGGCGACACCCTGTTCCACGGTGGCCCCGGCGCGACGGGCCGCTCGTACAGCGACAAGCCGACGATCCTCGAGTCCATCCGGGCCCGCCTGCTCACCCTGCCCGGCGAAACCCTCGTCCACACCGGCCACGGCGAGAACACCAGTATCGAAGCCGAACGCAACAACCTCGACCACCAGTGACGAGGTAAGGACCAAAACGTGCTCGCCACGCCGAGAGGTTGGGTTCGAGCCGCCGACCCTCGCCCACCGCGCCCGTGCGTCCCGCCTCCCCGCGAGTGGACGCGTGCGGACGCGACCACTCGCGGGAAGGGGGTCAGTGTGCGGACGCGACCACTCGCGGGTAGGGGGTCAGTGTGCGGACGCGACCACTCGCGGGTAGGGGTTCAGTGGTCGCGAGTGGTCCACCTCACCGGGGCCGGGATATTCCGTGGTCACCCGTCCACTGAGGAGTCGTGGATTGTCGGCCCGCGTCAAGGGCTGAGAATCGCCCGCGGCGACGCGTGCGCGCCCCCGGGTGGCTCCGAGGCCGGCTACCGAGTTTTTGCGCGACTACCTGGTTGGAACCGGGTAGTCGCGCAAAAAGTCGGTAGTGGGCACACCACAACCCGGTGGGCACACCACAACCCGGTAGTCGCCCCACGACCCCGGTCGCCGGTCCGGGCATGCGCCGTACCAGCGACCTGCGGCGACGGACCGGGATCGGGTGGCAAGTGAATATCGTCGCCTCACTGTCAGGCGAGGGCCTGGCATTGGGCGCAGGTGCCGAAGATCTCCAGGGTGTGGCTGATGTCGGAGTAGCCGTGTTCGCCGGCGATCTTGTCGGCCCAGCGCTCGACGGCAGGTCCTTCCACCTCCACGGTGCGGCCGCAGTTGCGGCAGACGAGGTGGTGGTGATGGCCCTTCGAGCAGCGCCGGTACGCGGTTTCGCCGTCCGCGGTGCGCAGTACGTCAACCTCGCTGGAGTCCGCGAGCGCCTGCAGGGTGCGATAGACGGTGGTCAGCCCGACGGCCTGGCCGCCGTTGCGCAACTCCTGGTGGATCTCCTGCGCGGTGCGGAAATCGTCCAGCGTCTCGAGCACGGTCGCGACCGCCGCGCGCTGGCGGGTCGAGCGTGTTCCGATGGCCACCGTTCCTCCTGACATCTCGTTTGCTACCCGCCAGTCTCGCAGAAGTGAAAAACCTGTGAACTCCCCAGGACCCTAGCGGCCCGTCAGTGTTCGTCCCAGTGGTCGCCGTGGGCCGCGTGCAGATGGCCGTCGTGAACATAGTCAACGTGATCGCCGTGCTTGATCGCGGGATGACCGCAGTCCCGGTCGTGTCCGTGCGCGTGGCTGGCGCTGACCACGTGCGGCGCGGGGTCCGGTACGGGCACCTCGGGCTCCTCGTCCGCGAGCGGCGCGACGCCACGCCGGCGCCGGATCACCGTGCCCGCGATCGCCGCGACCACGAACCCGGCGAGAGCCAGTACGACGATGGTGGCGCCGGGCGCCACGTCCGCGTGGTACGAGGTGATGATGCCGGCCAGACACGCGGTCACGCCCAGCCCGCAGGCCACCGCGAAGGTGCTGCGGAACGAACGGGTCACCTGCTGGGCCGTCGCCACCGGTACCACCATCAGCGCGCTGACCAGCAGCAGGCCGACCGTACGCATCGCGACGGTCACGGTCACCGCGGCCATCACCGCGATCAGGACGTTCAGCACCTGCACGCGCAGGCCCGTGACCCGGGCGAACTCCTCGTCCTGGCACACCGCGAACAGCTGCGGGGACAGCCCGACCGCGACCACGAGCACCGTCGCGGCCAGCCCGACCACGATCCACAGATCGGTGGGGGAGACCGTCGTGAGCGAACCGAACAGGTACGTGTTCAAGGTGGCCGCGCCCTGACCGGCCAGACCGATCAGCAGCACACCACCGGCGATACCGCCGTAGAACAACAGGGCCAGAGCGACGTCACCGCTGGCCTTGCCGCGGGCCCGGACGAACTCGATCGCGGTGGCCCCGGCGATGGCGACCAGTACGGCGGTGAGTACCGGCGCCGTACCGGTGAGCAGGCCGAGGGCAACACCGGTGATGGCGATGTGGCCGATACCGTCGCCCATCAGCGACAACCGGCGCTGCACCAGGTAGGTGCCGATCGCGGGAGCGGCGAGGCCCGTCAGCAGCCCGGCGATCAGCGCCCGCTGCATGAACTCCAGCTCGAACAAGGTCATGACGGCAGCCATCCCGGCTCGTCGGGTCCCGGCCCGTGGTGGGCGTGGACGTGGGCGTGGGTCTCGGTGCCGTGCGGCGCGCCGTCGTACACCACGCGGCCGCGGCGCAGCACCACCGACCGGTCGATCAGGCTGTCCATCGGGCCGAGGTCGTGGCTCACCAGTACGACGGTGGTGCCGCGGGCGACCCGTGCCCGGATCGCGGCGGTGAAAACGCCCTGGCTGGCCAGGTCCACACCCGCGGTCGGCTCGTCGAGAATGAGCAGCTCGGGGTCGGACGCGAGGGCCCGGGCGATCAGTACGCGCTGCTGCTGGCCGCCGGACAGGTCCGCCACCCCGGCCTTGCGGTGATCGGCCATGCCGACGACCTCAAGGGCCTCGTCGATCGCGGCCTTGTCGGTGCCATTGAGCGGGCGGAAGAGCTTACGCCGGGACAACCGCCCGGAGGCGACCACCTCGTTCACGGTGGCCGGTACGCCGCTGGCGGCGGTGATGCGCTGAGGCACATAGCCGACGCGATGCCACTGGCGGAACTTCGGCACCGGTGTTCCGAACACGGAGACCTGGCCACGGGAGGCCGGCAGCAGGCCGACCATGGTCCGGATCAGGGTGGATTTGCCGGAGCCGTTGGTGCCGAGCACGACCACAACCTCGCCGGCCCGGATCTCCAGATCTATGCCACGCAGCACCGGACGGCCGCCCAGGTCCACCGACAAATCGGTGACCTGAACGGCCCGGGCCGCCGAAGCGGATTGCTTTGGGTCAACTGTCACGCGCAGCCGTTCGCCTTCCGAAGCTCCTGCAGGTTCTCGCGCATCAAGGAGAAGTAGTCCTCGTTGGAGTTGGCGTCGGACAGGCCCTCGATCGGGCTCAGCACCGCCGTCTTCACCTTGAGGTCGGACGCGATCGACTGCGCGACCTTCGGGCTGACCAGCTCCTCGTAGAAGATCGTGGTCACCTTCTCCTTGCGGACGATGTCCTGCACCTCCTTGATCCGGGCGGGGGTGGGCTCGGCGTCGGGGGTGAAGCCCGCGATACCGACCATCTCCAGACCGTACCGCTTCGCGAGGTAGGCGAAGGCCTCGTGACTGGTCACAAATGCCTTTCGCTCGCAGTTCTTCAGGCCGGTGCTGAACTCGCCGTCGAGCTTGACCAGCTCCGCGCGCAGGGTCGCGGCGCGCTGCTTGTAGGCGTCGGCGTTCGCGGCGTCGGCCTCGCCCAGCTTGCCGGCAACGGCGTCGGCGACGTCGGCCAGCTTGGTCGGGTCGAGCCAGAAGTGCGGGTCGAGCTCGTCGGCGTGGGCCTCCTCGCCATCGGCCTCCTCACCCTCGTGGGCCTCGCCCTCCTCCTCGTGCTCGAACTCGGCACCGGTGGCCTCGAGCTTCGCGGCGGCGGAGACGTCGAACCCGGCGTCCTTCGCGTTCTGCTCGACGGCCTCGTCAACGGCCGGCTGCAGGCCCTTCTCGAACAGCACCACCTTCGCGTCGGCCAGCGTGCCGACCTGCTTGGGGGTGAGCTCCAGGTCGTGCGGCTCGACGCCCGGCGCGGTCAGCGTTTCCACCTGCACGCTGTCGCCGCCGACCTGCTGGGCAACGAACTGCAGCGGATAGAACGACGCGACGACGTTGAGCTTGGCACCGTCCCCGGCTGCATTGGCCGACCCCGAGTCACCGCAGCCCACGAGCGTGACGGAGGCTAGGGCGGTAACGGCGAGGACGGCGCCGGAAAAGGCGAAGGAACGAGATCTCATGACAATCATTTTCATTTACCTGGCAATGATTGTCAAAGCAGGGAGTCAGTGATGGTGAAGCGGCACGCCGGACGCCGGCGCGCGGAGCGTCGGCCTGGGCGGATCCCGGTGCCGGGGCACGGTCATGGGCACGGCCACGGTCACGGAGAGTCGGTGGTCGATACCTCTGTGGTGGACGCCGACGCCGTGGTGGCGCGGCGCATCCGCCTGGGCGTGATCGGCCTGCTGATCCCGCTGATCGCGGCCGCGCTGGTCGCGATGGTGCTGCTCTGGCCGACCGGCAACGTGCAGGTCGACGCCATCAAAACCGATCAGGCTCGCGGTGTCGTGCAGTCGATCAAGCCCTGTGTCGAGACGCCGGCCGACTGCGATATCGCGATGGTCAAGCTGACCTCGGCGAACATCAAGGCCGATGTCGGCAAGGAGGTGCCGGCGCCGGTCGCCAAGGGCAGAGGCGCGCAGCAGGTCGTAGTGGGCGAGAAGGTGATGCTCGGTGCCGATCCGAAGGCCCCGCTCACCGATCGATACAGCTTTGTGGACTTCGACCGCAGTACGCCGTTGCTCTTGATCTCGGTGATCTTTGCGGTCGCCGTAGTCGCGATGTCGCGCTGGAAGGGCGTCGCGGCGCTGCTGGCCCTCGCGCTGTCGGCCGTACTCATCCTCAAGTTCATCCTGCCCGCCATCCTGCGCGGCAGCGATCCGGTGCTGGTCGCGGTGGTCGGCGGCGTGGTGATCATGGTGGCCGCCCTCTATATGACCCACGGCGTGAACGCGCAGACGTCGATCGCGCTGATCGGCACGATCGCCGCGCTGGCACTGACCGCCCTGGTCGGCACGTTGTTCATCGGTGGTTCGTACATCACCGGAATGTCGCTGGACAATGCCGGCACGCTGTTCGAGTTCGCGAATCAGGTCGATCTGGCCGGTCTGGTCACCGCCGGGATCATCATCGGAACGCTGGGTGTGCTCGACGACGTCACCGTCACCCAGGTCACCGCGGTCTGGGAGCTGTCCGCCGCGAATCCCCGCGCGTCCCGCTGGGCGCTGATGAGCGCCGGCCTGCGCATCGGCCGGGCGCACGTGGCGTCGGTCGTCAACACGCTCGTGCTCGCGTACGCCGGTGCCGCCCTGCCGTTGCTGATGGTGTTCGCGATGGGCGCCGTACCGGGCAGCTACGCCATTTCGACCGAGGAGGTTGTCATCGAGGTCTTCCGCGGCCTGATCGGCAGCCTCGGCATCATGGCTGCGGTCCCGCTGACCACGGCGCTGGCGGCGATGGCCGTGGCACATCGCTCGCCCGAACTGCGCAGCAACGAGATCGAGTCGGTCGAACCCACACCCACCGAGGCCTGAGACTCAGCTGGATTCGCGGACGACGACCTCGGTGGGCAGCAGGACCGGTTCGGCGCTGCCGTCCTTGAACAGGCTGAGCAGCAGTTGCACCGTCCGGGTGGCCTGATCGCCCATCGGACTGCGCACGGTGGTAAGTGGGGGAGCGGTGTACGACGCGGCCTCGATGTCGTCGAACCCCACCACCGCCACGTCATCCGGTACACGCCGCCCGGCCTCGCGCAACGTACGCAGCGCGCCGATCGCCATCAGGTCGTTCGCCGCGAAGACCGCGTCCAGGTCCGGATCGTCGTCCAGGAGTTGCCGCATCGCGTCCGCGCCGGAGATCCGGGTGAAGTCGCCGAGCGCGACGATCGACCGCCGGCCCGTGTCCTTCAACGTGTCCCGGTACGCCGCGAGCCGGTCCTGGGCGGCGGGCATGTCCAACGGGCCGGAGATCGTGGCGATGCGCTGGCGGCCCCGATCCAGCAGGTGCTGAACAGCCTTGGTGGCGCCGCCGACGTTGTCGTTGTCGACCCAGGGCATCAGGTCCGTCGCGAGCCGCCCGTGCGAGACCACCGGAATTCCGGTCCGGGCCAGCATCGCCGGTAGCGGGTCGGCGCCGTCCATCGAGACCAGCATCGCGCCGTCCACGTGCCCGGCCGCGACGTACTGCTCGACGCGCAAGCGGCTCTCGGGTGATCCCGCCAGCACGAGCGATACCTGCTTGCCGGCGGCTTCCAGTTCACGGCTGGCCGCACGAACCACCATCGCGAACATCGGATCGTCCGAGACCAGGCCCGCGGGTGGATCCGAGACGATGATCGCGATCGTATTGGTCCGCTGGGTGACCAGATTGCGGGCGGCGCCGTTCGGCACGTAGCCGAGTTCGTTCACGGCCCGCAGCACGATCTGGCGGATCTCGGGCGCCACCGTGGGCTCGCCGTTGATCACTCGCGACACGCTCGACTTCGAAACGCCGGCGCGGGCGGCGACCGCGTGCAAGGTGGGCCGTCTCACGTCGGGGCCTCCGTGGTCGTCGGCGTGGGCGGACAGGAGTGAAGCGGTGGAGCGTTCCCTGGAACGAGCATCGGTCGTGACCGGCACCACCGTCAAGCCCTGGACCACGAGCACCGCCAAGGTTACGGGCAGGTTTCGACCGAGGTCTTGACACCGGGTGACGGGACCAGCACGCTCACCTCAGGGAACGTTCCCCGGCAGTTTTCCGGACCGCCCAACAGGAGATGCCATGCGTTCGTCTCGAAGTCCCGCACGCCCGAATCGGCTGCGTACGGGAATCCTGTTCACCCTCGCCGCCGGTCTGATCGCGGCGCTGTTCACCGTTCCGCAGTCGGCCGGCGCCGCGGACATCCTGCTGTCCCAAGGCAAAACCGCCACCGCGTCGTCCACCGAGAACGCGGTCTTTCCCGCCGCCGCGGCGGTCGACGGCGACGGCGGCACGCGCTGGTCCAGCGCCTTCGCCGACCCGCAGTGGATCCAGATCGATCTCGGCCAGTCGGCCACCATCAACCAGGTTGTGCTGAGCTGGGAGGCAGCGTTTGCTCGCGCCTTCCAGGTCCAGACCTCGGCCAACGGCACGGACTGGACGCCGATCTACTCGACCACCACCGGCGCGGGTGGCGAGCAGACGCTGAACGTCACCGGCAGCGGCCGGTACGTCCGGATGTACGGCACCCAGCGCGCCACCCAGTGGGGCTATTCGCTCTGGGAGTTCAAGGTCTTCGGCACGACCGGCGGTGGCACCGGCCCGGGCGGCAAGCTGCTGTCGTACAACAAGCCCGGTTTCGCCTCCACCCAGCAGCACGACTCGAACTGCTGGGAGTGCACCCCGGCCCGGGCGTTCGACCTCGACCCGGCCAGCCGCTGGGCCACCGCGACGGACTCCGGCTGGGTGGACCCGGGCTGGATCTACGTCGACCTCGGCGCGACCGCCCAGATCGACAAGGTGGTGCTGCAGTGGGATCCCGCGTCCGCCAAGTCGTACGAGATCCAGGTTTCGAACGACGCGGTGAACTGGACCCGGATCTACGGCACCACCGCCGGTCCTGGATTCAAGGAGACCCTGAACATCACCGGTTCCGGCCGTTACGTGCGGATGTACGGCACGCAGCGCAACACGCCGTACGGCTACTCGCTTTGGGCCTTCGACGTCTACGGCACGGGTGGCGCGCCGAACACGCCACCGACGCCGCCAGCCGATCCAGCCAACCCGCCGGTGACGCTGGTCTGGAGTGACGAGTTCAACGGCACGGCCGGTAGCAAGCCGGATCCGGCCAAGTGGACGATCGACCCGGGCACCGGCCCGAACAACGAGCTCGAGTACTACACGAACAACAACAACGCCTCGATGGACGGCGCCGGCAACCTGGTGATGGAGGCCCGTAAGGAGGCCACGCCGGGGTCGGCCTGCCCGACCGATCCGCTGACGGGTAGTGGCACCTGCCAGTACACCTCGCACCGGATGAACACCGGCAACAAGTTCCACACCACCTACGGCAAGATCGAGGCCCGGGTGAAGGTCCCGAAGGGCAACGGGTTGTGGCCCGCCTTCTGGATGATGGGCGCGGACTTCCTGACCGGCCGTCCGTGGCCGTACAACGGCGAGATCGACATCCTCGAGGTGCTCGGCAAGGACGTGAAGACGGCCTACTCGACCTTGCACGCCCCGGCGTACAACGGTGCCGGTGGTGTCGGTGGCTCCTACACGTTGCCGAACGGCGCGGACCTGTCCGACGACTTCCACACCTGGGCAGCGACCTGGAACAGCAAGGGCATCACCTACTCGCTCGACGGCCGCACGGTCGTCACGATCGACAAGGCCCAGGTTGAGGCGACTCGTGGCCCGTGGGTCTTCGACCACCCGTTCTACATCATTCTCAACCTCGCGGTCGGTGGTGACTGGCCGGGTCCGCCCGACGCCAGTACGCCGTTCCCCGCGCGGATGCTCGTGGACTACGTCCGCGTCTACAAGTGAATAACGCCGTGGGTCCAGCTCTGGCCGGGCCCACGGCACCAAACCACTAGGAGTCCGCATGGAAGGTTCCGCCCCGCACTTCCATCCAATCCGCCTGGTCACGCTTGTCGTGGCACTAGCCGCGGTGCTCACCACCTACCTGGTCGCGACGAGCACGACCAGTAGCGCCGCGGAAACCCTGCTTTCCCAAGGACGTCCGGCCCTCGCCTCCTCGGTGGAGAGTGGCGCGTTCCCGGCCGGCGCGGCCGTCGACGGCAACAACGGAACTCGCTGGGGCAGCGCCTTCGGCGATCCGCAGTGGCTGCAGGTCGACCTCGGCTCGTCGCAGGCCTTTACCCGGGTTCAGCTCGGCTGGGAGGCCGCGTACGCGCGCGAGTTCCAGGTGTACGGCGGTACTGCCGGCGGTGGCCCGATCGTGCGAGTGGCCGAGTTCCTGGCGGACTGCCCGTTCAGCCACCGGCTTCCGGATGATCCGATCATCTTCCCGGGTATGCCGGGCGCCTCGCACATGCACAGCTTCTTCGGCAGTACGACGGTCAACGCGCACACCACGATCGACACCCTGAAGAACGCGCCGACCAACTGCAATCCGGCCGAGGACAAGTCGTCGTACTGGGTGCCGACCTTGTACGTGAACAACCAGCCGGTCGAGCCGACCGGGACCACCTTCTACTACCTGGGTGAAGGCGTTCGCGACGAGGTGATCGCGACCACCCAGCCGCTGCCGTTCGGCCTGCGCATCGTGGCGGGCAACGCGAAGGCGGCCGGCCCGAACGACAACACCATCTCGCGCTGGTCCTGCCTGCACGCGGGGCACGTCGGTTCGTCGCACGACTTCGTGAACTGCCCGGCGGGAACGATGCTCGAGTCGTACCTGGACTTCCCGCAGTGCTGGAACGGGCATGACCTGGACTCACCGGATCACAAGAGCCATATGGCGTATCCGGTCAACGGTGGTTGCCCGTCGACGCACCCGGTGCCGGTTCCGAAGCTCCGTCAGGTACTGCGTTACCCGGTGAACGGCAACCCGGCCAACTTCCGGCTGGCCTCGGGCGGCGGATTCACCATGCACGGCGACTTCTTCAACGCCTGGCCGGTCGAGGAGATGGCCCGGCGCGTGCACGACTGCATCCGCCCGATCATCAAGTGCGGCGCCAACGGCCGTCCGTAATCACCTTGCTTTGCCGCGAGTGGTCGCGTTCGGACGCGACCACTCGCAGCAGGGGACACCGAAGCCAACGGAGGCGCGGTCATGAAGTGGTTGTGCGTCGTGTGCGTGCTGCTGGTCGCCGGTTGTGGTCGGTCCGAACCGGCTGCCGTCGCGCCGGATCACGCCGGGCATCAGACGGCCCAGCCAGTGGTCGGCGATAACGCGTTCAACCCGACCGACCTGGCCTGGCTGCAACTGATGATCCCGATGGACGAACAACTGCTGCGGGTGCTCGACCTGGCTGCCAGGCACACGGTCGATCCCGAATTGCGACGGCTCGCGGCCGGTACGGCGAACGACCGGCGCGCCGAACTCGCCCGGCTGAAGGCCCTGCGCGCCAAGGCGAAGGCGCCGACCGCGAACCAGCACGCGGGTCACGACATGCCCGGCATGATGACCGAACCCGAGGTGGTTGCTCTCAGCAACACTCGAGGCGCGGCGTTCGACCGGCTCTTCGCGAAGAACCTGCGTGAGCACGCCGAACTGTCGATCGTCGTCGCGAAGAGCGTCGCCACCGCAGGTAAGCACCCGGAGGTAAAGTCCCTCGCCGCCTCGATCGTCGAAACCCGCACTGCCCAACTCACCCTGCTACCGCCGAAATAGACCACTTAGACCTTGGCAGGCGATAAGGTCCGCGGCGTTGGACGGCTGGATTCGGACCTTTTCGGACTATTTCGGATTTTGAGGAGCTCGGTTGAGCGCGGCAACTACCCCTTCGATCACTGGTGACCGGCTCACCCGGAAGGTCCGCCGGATCGCCGCGGAACTCCCCGAACTAGGCCGGATCCGGCACGTCGAGGCCAATCCGCCTTCGCCCAAGGCGTGGTGGATCACGGCCGGATTCCTGCTCCTTTGCACGGCGGGCGTCTTCAGCGACTCGCGCAGCGTCAGCGGCGCGCTGGCGGTGCTTGCCGCCTGGGTGATGCTCACGTGGATCATCATGGCTTACCTGGGCGGCGAGAAGGTCGTCGTGCTCGACCGCGGGCTGCTGATCGGGTCGTTCGCTCCGTTCCTGCGACCCCACGTCGTGCTCTTCAGCCAGTTCGAGATCGGCTCGATCACGGCGGTGCGACCGGGGTGGAGGGTCGGCAGGATGCTCCCCGGCCGCGGCATGCTCGCCACTGGCCGTACCGCGGTCTGGGCCTGGAACGGCGTGGCCTTCGTGGCACCGCTCGGACCGGTCGCCCGACGGAAATGGGTGGACGCGTCCGGGTTCTTCACGGCTGGCGTCGAGCCGCGCATGGCCGTGCTCTGGTGGTTCGGCACCTGGCGGCAGCCCGACCGCCTGGTGCTCGCGCTCGAGTCGGCCCTCGTGGATCAGGGATACCCGGTCGCCGGCCTTTCCCAGCACGTGCTGCCCATGGTCCCGATCAGCGGAAACCCAGCCGACGCTCAGGCTCAGATCCCGCGACTGGTCGCCGCGTTCCAGCCACCCGGGATACGGCGGTGCCTTGAGACCCTCTACGAGTTGGATTGAGCCACGAACCCCAACCGCTCTTACCTACCCGACAACACCTGCCACAGCACAGCACTGGACTTCGAGGTGATCACCGCCTGACCGGCCGGCACCACGCCCCGGCGCTCAAGTCCAGCTCACCCTGCCCCGGATGCATTCTGCGGCGCGCCACCTCGACCAAAGCCGCCAATTGCGAAACGGCTCCTGCTCCAACACGCGGGTGCGAAGCGGACATCCAGCAGACCGGATAGCGGCTATCGGAGTGCGTTCCTTCGGTCCCGACTCAGCGTGGGTTCTGATTCGCCTTGTGGTACGTCGGACCCACCCTTGGGTTGGTTGTGAGAACCCGTGCACGTGTGATTGCCCTCCAGGAGGGCAAAGGGTGACTGCGGCCGGAGAAACGGACGCGGTCGGGGGCCTTCCGGTAACCACGACCGCGTCCGTTTCATGTCCGTGTTACGGCGTCGGCAGCGGGGTGCCTGGGCACGTGCGGTCCGCGGGCACCACGCCACCGACGAGGTAGTCCTCGACGACGTCGTTGGCGCAGGTGTTGTCGCTGGCGTAGATGCCGTGGTTTCCGTCGTTGGTGATGGTCACCATCCTGGATCCCTTGAACGCCTTGTGTGCGTTGCGGGCGCCTTCGATCGGGGTCGCGGGGTCGCGCTCCGACTGAACCATCAGCACCGGGGGCACGCCCTCGCCGTTGAGTTCCTGTTGCTCGGCTGGTCGGTTGTTCCAGAAGATGCAGGGCAGAGCCACCCAGCTCCAGCCGATCTTCGGGTACCGCGTGCCCTGCTCTGTCGAGTTCTTGATCTGCGACTGGCGGTCACCGGTGATCGGTCCGTCGTTGCACGAGTAGTGCCAGAAGCTGGCGTCGTATGCGTCGTCGTAGGCTGCCGTCGCGTAGTCGCCTGCCACCAGCGGACGCGGACCCCTTGGGCCTCGGTCGTGCTTCGCCACTACCTTCTCGGCAGTCGTGCGCGCGGCGGACTTCTCCCCAGCTGTGGACCGTTCGTCAACAAGGGTCTTGACAGCCGCCATGTAGTCCGCCGTGTCGGCGAAGTAGCCCTTCCAGTACAGCCCGCCGTCGATGTCCCAGTCATACTGACTCGGGCCCAGCGGCAGTCCGCCGAGTTCGACCGGCTCTTCGGCAAGGGCGGCACGAACTTTTTCGTATGTCAGCCGTGCCGCTTCCGCGGTCGTGCCGTAGCCGTATTGCTTGTGGTACTTGGCCAGCCACGGCAGGAAGTCCGTACGCCATCGCCGTTCGAATCCCAGCGGCTGCTGGTCCCACGACTCGTGGAGGCTCAGCGTGAGGTCGCCGACCGAGTCGAGCACGACCTTGTCGACGTGCCCGGGGAACCGCTGCGCGTAGTGCGCGCCGAGCCACGTGCCCGCCGAGAACCCCAGCCAGTCGATCTTGTCGCGGCGCAGGAGCACCCGCAGCAGGTTCAGGTCGTGAGTGGTCTGGAACTGGTTGATCAGCGGCCCGAGGTCACCGGAGAGCCGGTGACAGTTGTCGACGGTGCCCTCGACCTGATCGAGGATGGCGTCAAGGTTTTCCGCACTCCGGTCGCGCATGTCGAACTGGAATTCCGTACCGACGCCGCCACCGCAGGTGACGTTGTCGCTCCCGCCGGTACCGCGCACGTCGAACCCGATGACCTCATGGTGCTCGCGCACCCGGTCGCGGTGGTACACCTTGGCGGCATAGGTCCGCCCGGGCGCGCCAGGGCCGCCGGGGTTGATCAGCAGGCTGTCCGTTGTCGCACCGGTCGAAGGCAGCCTGCTCACGGCGATGGTGATGTCCAGCCGCTCGTCGGCGTTGTTCCAGTCGAGCGGCGTTCGGTAACTCGCGCACTCCAGCTCGTCGACGCCCTCCCGTGACGACGGAGGCAACTCGCCTTCGGCACACAGATGCCAGTCAAGGACCTGGGACGTATAACGACCAGGAATATACGGGGCGGCGCCTTCCTGGGTCTGCGCGGTTGCCGGGCCCGCGGTCGCGACGGCGGCCACCGTGACCGCCGCGAGCGTGGGGACCACCGCCCATCGCATTTTGCTGTGCAAAACCAATCGACGCAGCATGGTGCTGTCCTCTCTGCAAATTTCGCCGACTCTGGACATAACGCACCAGCCAATACAGCCCAAAGAGCACCGGAGCGAATGTCGAGGTCAGTCGGCGGCCAGGCTTGGCCCTGGTCGCGGAAGGGTGCACGCCGCTCCTATCGTCATGGCTCGACCCGCACCCTCGGCTCACACGAAAGGCTAAGGTGCGCCACCGGTAAGGCGCTGCCCGTACTCCGCCCGTACTCCGCCCGCACCTGGTCCAAGCTGGACATAGGCTGGACTGGCGGCTACTTGGCCGGCGACCTGGTGCTGGATTCGCGCGATTTCCCTGCTGGAGGCGACCCCTCATCGGCTATGAGCGGCCGTTTGCGGCCGGAGCGGCTGCGTGGCCAGGTCCTGGGCGTCCGCACCGGCTTGGACGGCGGTGGCCAGCGTCTGTGCATCCGCGACGAGGATCGACAGCGAGTCGCCCTGGATGAGGAGCCGCGGTGAGTGCAACCCCTGTCCTTGCAACCCGCCGCCTTGTCACCACCCCGCATACCGAATCCTCGCCATGGCGGAAACACATCGCAGCGCCCACGACACACAGCTCGCCTATGTCGTCAATCCTGCGTGCAATGAATGAGTGATGAACAACAAAAAGGCTGAGCCCGAACTGAGATCGGCTTTTTTTGCAGTTCGGCGCCTATGTATTCGGGTGCCTTGTCGCAGCGGTCAGCGCCAGACTCCACGGGAATCGCTTTAACGCCTCGCCGCCAGTTCGTGGCGGATGCGGCTCGAATTCGCCCGGTCCGAATAGAATGCGAACCCCTGCGCTTCTCAGCATCGCAACACTTTGAAGGAACACGGGGTTAGCGGCGAGCGCCTGGTTCACAAAAGGAAGGGTCACGATCGGGACGCCGAGTCCGCTCAGTTCAGCGAGCTGACTCAGCACATAGTTGTCCGCAATTCCATGCGCCCATTTGTTGATCGTGTTGTATGTCGCTGGTGCGACGATCACGGCGTCAGGTTTTCCTACAGGGCGGTCTGACGCCTGCTGATATGTTGTGCGGACTATTCGCCCGGAGATTCGCTCAAGTTCGTGTAAGTCAACGAAATAGTCAACGGCCGCCTGTGTCGCCAACACCTGAACAGTCCACCCATCCAACTGAGCCAACTCGACCAGTTTTGTGACGTCCGATGCCGGGCCTGCCCCGCATGGCCCCCGGGAGCGTGTGCGCGGCGGCAGCGTCACCACAGGTGATTCCCAAAACCTTGACGCGGCCCGAACCGACCTGACCATTCGAAAGACTCCAGGGGGACGGGTGCCCATCGACCGACCACTCGCGGCTTCAGTGGGTCGAGCCCTAGCCGACCTTGGACGGTTGGTAGTCCTTCAGCTCGATCGAGTCGAGTGCCTTGGCGAATCCGAGGCTTTGCCGCGTCACGAGGTTCTGAAGGCCTGTGGGCAGTTTGTTGATCAGGTGCAGCGCATGCACGGTCAACCAGACTCCGGCCTTACTAGTCGGCACTAGCGCCTTCATCATGCTCGGACCCACCTTGCGGTTCTCAAGTACGAAATCCCGCACCTGGTCTTCGTACGCGCGCAGGCCCGCCACCGGGTCGGCGTACGACGCGAGCTCTCCTGCCAGCACGTACGCCGTGACCATTGCGAGGCTGGTTCCGCCGCCAACGGCTGGTCCAGGGGAGTAGCCGGCATCGCCGACTAGGGCGACTCGGCCGCGGTGCCAGTGGTCCAAGGTGATCTGGCTGATCGAGTCCAGGTAGAAGTCCTCGGCCTCGTCCAAGTACGAGAACAACTTCGGGACCTCCCAACCACTTCCGGCGAATTCCTGTCGCAGAAGGTCCTTCTGCTGGTCGACATCCCGGTAGTCGTATGACAACGGCTCGGGCCTTCTCCACAGGAACAACGCGCGGGCCTGGCCGGTCTGGTGGACCGGGTAGGTCCCAACCAGCTTGCCGATCGCGGGATGCACCAGCATCTGGCCATCCAGCCCGAGGTAGTTCGGCACGGTGTAGACGGCCAGATAGCCCCCGAGGTACTTCAGGTACGACGCCTCCGGCCCGAAGGCCAGACGTCGTACGTTCGAGTGCAGGCCGTCGGCGCCGATGACCAGGTCGAACCGCCGCGGTTCGCCCTGCTCGAAGGTGACGTCCACGCCTTCGCCGTCATCGTCGAGCGAGGCGATCGAGTCGCCGAAGATGTACTCGACGTCGTCGGCCGAGGCGTCGTACAGGAGTTTCGTCAGTTCGCCGCGCATGATCTCGACGTGCCGGGAGGAGATTCCCGCGGCCAGGCGATCCACGTCCGCGTCGATCGGCGGCCGGCCCGGGCGGTACATGGTCATGGTCTTGGTCCCGGTCCGCGCGGCGTACACCTCGGTGAGCAGGCCCATTCGCTCGGCCACCTCCATCGCCGGGCCGAACAGGTCGATCGCGTGACCGCCGAGGCTGTGCCGCAAGGCGGGCGCGCGTTCGACCACGGTGGGCTCGAATCCGTACCGCTTCAGCCAGTACGCCAGCACGGGACCGGCCACGCTCGCACCGGAGATCAACACCTTGGTCATCGCCGCCTCCTAGGCTTACTTAACGGAAGGTAAGCAAACCGGGCGGGGGATTGTCAATGGCTTACTTATCGGTAAGTCAGGTAATGTCCGGAAGGTGCCAAGGGTGAAGAGCGGCGAGACGCGCGAGCGGATCCAGGCGACCGCGCTGGAGTTGTTCCTCGCGCAGGGCGTCGAGCAGACGAGTCTGCAGCAGATCGCGGACCGCCTCGGCTTCACCAAGCCTGCGCTGTACTACCACTTCAAGTCGCGCGACGACCTGGTCGGCAGCCTGTTCCTGCCGTTCCTCGACGAGCTCGACGCGTATGCGACCGAGCTCGAGGCGCGGGTGCCGATGGACCCACGCGAGCTGCTCAACTCCTACTTCGATGAACTGCATCGCCATCGCGGCCTGCTTCAGCTGGTGATCCAGGACTTCGGCGTATTGACTCGCTATCAACTGGCACAACGCTTCATCGATTGGCGGCTCCGCGTCACCACCCTGCTGGCCAGTTCCAAGCCCGATCTGCGTGAGCGGGCCAGGTTGATGGTGGCGATCGGCGGCCTGTCCGACTGTGCCGTCATGTTCGGCGACGACGATCCGGCCGAACTGCGCGCCGCCGCCGTCGACGCCGCCTGCGCCGCGCTCGGCCTACCACCCGTCAGCCGCTGACCTGACGACGCGGCTGTTGTCAGCCGCTGACGATGCGAGAGTTGTCAGCCGCTGACGATGCGGGAGATGGCGAAGAAGCCGACGACCAGGACGGCGAAGATGCGCAGCGCCTTGCTGCCGCCGCTGACCACCGGCCAGGACAGGAAGCCGAGCCAGGCCAGCAGCGCGGCGAGCAGGATCAGCGCCGGCACTCCGGCGGCCACCGGGGCGAAGGCGCCGATCACCACCAGCAGCAAGGTGATGATCGGCAGGGTCAGCTTCGGCATGCCGTGCAGCCGGGCGATCAACGGGTAACTGGCCTTGGTGATCCGCGCCCGCAGAGGGCTGACCGGCCCGGTCGGCTGGGAGGCGTTCGCACTACTCATCTGGCCATCCTCCCAGGTCCGATCCAGTCGGCCGGTACGGGCCGGTGACAGCGAGTGAGGCCGACGCCGTAGGGTGGCGGCGTGTTCGTGGTGATCAGGTTCCGGGTGGAGGAAAGCCGGCAGGACGAGTTCGTCGGCCGGCTGGCGACGGCGGTCGAGGTGCTGTCGCGGCAGAAGGGCTTTGTCGCGGCCCGGACCGGCCGCAACGCCGACGACCCGGAACTGCTGGCATTGTCGATGGAGTGGGAGAACATCGGCAGCTACCGCCGGGCGCTGTCGCCGTTCGAGGTGAAGATGGCGGCCGTACCGCTGCTGTCGCTGGCGATCGACGAACCCACCGCCTACGACCCGCTCGACCCCGCCCTTTCCTGACCTCGCAGACACCGAAGACTTGTTGGTCGCGCCAGTCACGGTGGCGATTGTGACGGCCAGCACCTCGGCCCGATAGCCTGGATTCTTGCCCGTACCACCTTCTGGAGTCGAAAAGTGCCCGTGGATACCGTCGATGCCGTCGTCAGCCTGAGCAAACGCCGGGGCTTCGTGTACCCGTGCGGCGAGATCTATGGCGGCACCCGCTCGGCGTGGGACTACGGACCGCTCGGCGTGGAACTGAAGGAGAACATCCGGCGCCAGTGGTGGCGCTCGATGGTGACGAGTCGCGACGACATCGTCGGCCTGGACTCCTCGGTGATCCTGCCGCGCCAGGTCTGGGTGGCCAGTGGGCACATCGCGGAGTTCGTGGACCCGCTGACCGAGTGCCAGTCCTGCCACAAGCGTTTCCGTGAGGACCACCTGCGCGAGGAGTTCGCCGCGCGCAAGGGCAAGGACGAGGCGGGCGTGAAGCTGGCCGAGGTGCCCTGCCCGAACTGCGGTAACAAGGGCACGTTCACCGAGCCGAAGATGTTCAACGGCCTGCTGAAGACCTACCTCGGCCCGGTCGAGTCGGAGGAAGGCCTGCACTACCTGCGGCCCGAGACCGCGCAGGGCATCTTCGTGAACTTCGCGAACGTGATGGGCACCGCCCGGAAGAAGCCGCCGTTCGGCATCGCCCAGGTCGGCAAGAGCTTCCGTAACGAGATCACGCCGGGCAACTTCATCTTCCGGACCCGCGAGTTCGAGCAGATGGAGATGGAGTTCTTCGTCGCGCCGGGCACGGACGAGGACTGGCACGAGTACTGGCTGAAGGCCCGCTGGGACTGGTACGTCGATCTCGGCATCAAGGCGGAGAACCTGCGGTACTACGAGCACCCGAAGGAAAAGCTGAGCCACTACTCGAAGCGCACGGTCGACATCGAGTACAAGTTCCAGTTCGGCGGTTCGGAGTTCGGCGAGCTCGAGGGCATCGCGAACCGCACCGACTTCGACCTGTCCACCCACTCCAAGGAGTCCGGCGTCGACCTGTCGTACTTCGACCAGGAGAAGGGCGAGCGCTGGACGCCGTACGTGATCGAGCCGGCGGCCGGTCTCACCCGTAACGTGCTGGCCTTCCTGCTCGACGCGTACACCGAGGACGAGGCGCCGAACGCCAAGGGCGGTGTCGACAAGCGCACGGTGCTGCGGTTCGACCCGCGAATCGCGCCGGTCAAGGCGGCCGTGCTGCCGCTGTCGCGGAACGCGGACCTGTCTCCGAAGGCGAAGGACCTGGCCGCGGAGTTGCGCAAGAACTGGAACGTGGACTTCGACGACGCCGGCGCGATCGGCCGTCGCTACCGCCGCCAGGACGAGATCGGTACGCCGTACTGCATCACGGTCGACTTCGACACGCTCGACGACAACGCGGTGACGATTCGCGAACGGGACTCGATGAAGCAGGAGCGGGTCGCGCTGACCGAGGTCACCGGCTATCTGGCGCAGCGTCTGGTGGGCTGCTGATCATGCGTGCCACGGTGGTGCTGGCGGTGGCGGCTGTACTGGCCGTCACCACGGGCTGCACCGACACGCCTTCGGCCACCCCGAGCGCGAGCCCGACGCCGCCGCCGCTGCAGAGCAGCGCTCCGACGGCTCCGACGTTGCCGACGGCCTCCACGCCGGAGCTGACGCCGTTGCCCTCGCCGTCGAAGCCGTGGCCGACGCCGAAGGTGACCGGTACGCCGGCCGACGACGCGCCGCTGGCCGATCGGATCACCTTCGCCATCGCGCGGCAGGCCCAGATCGCGGCGGGCCGGGCGGCCGCGACAACGGTCAACTGTCCGGGGCTCGAGCACGCCGAAAAGCCCGGGCGGCACGATCTGACCTGCAAGGTGACGTATGCGGGCCGCCCGTACTCGGGCCAGCTTGTTGTCGAGGCCAAGCAGTACTCCGCGACCTACAAGTTCACCTCCGAGTTCGTACCGATCACCCGGGTCAAGGTGGTCGACGCGGTGCAGCGTACGGCGCCCGGCGCAGCGCAGGTGACCTGCACGATGGAGGCCGTCGCGGTGGTGAATCACGCGGACCAGCAGGGCATCGCGTGCGACGTGACCACCACGGCGAACGCGGTCCAGCCCTACAAGGCAGTGGTCTCCGGCGACGGCCGGGTCCTGGTGGCGAAGGCCTGAGAATGTTGCAGCTCGGAAATCTCACCATCGACACCCCCGTCGTGCTCGCGCCGATGGCCGGTATCACCAACGCGGCCTACCGGCGGTTGTGCGCCGAACAGGGCGCCGGGTTGTACGTCTGCGAGATGATCACCTCGCGCGGCATCGTCGAGGGCGATCAGAAGGCCTTGGACATGCTGACGTTCGACGAGCGCGAGACGGTTCGCTCGGTTCAGCTGTACGGCGTCGACCCGGTCTACATCGGCCGGGCCGTCGAACTGCTCTGCGATTCGTACGGCGTGCGCCACATCGACCTGAACTTCGGTTGTCCCGTTCCGAAGGTGACCCGCAAGGGCGGTGGCGCGGCCCTGCCGTGGAAGCGCAACCTGCTCGGCGCGATCCTGCACGCGGCGGTGAAGTCCGCGACGCCGTACGGCGTACCGGTGACGATGAAGACCCGGATCGGGATCGACTCCGAGCACCAGACCTATCTCGACGCCGGGCGCATCGCCGAGGAGTCGGGCTGCGCGGCGATCGGCCTGCACGGTCGTACGGCGGCCCAGGCCTACTCGGGTGAGGCCGACTGGTCGAAGATCGCGGAGCTGGTTCAGCACGTGAGCATCCCGGTCCTCGGCAACGGCGACATCTGGGAGGCCTCGGACGCGCTGCGCATGGTCGAGGAAACCGGCTGCGCGGGCGTCATCGTTGGCCGCGGCTGCCTTGGCCGGCCGTGGTTGTTCCGCGATCTGGCGGTGGCCTTCGCCGGTGGTGAGGCGCTCAACCTGCCGGCTCTCGGTGAGGTCGCGGCGGTGATGCGCCGGCACGCAGAACTGCTCGCGGATCTGATGGGGGAGAACCGCGGTCTGCGCGACATGCGCAAGCACATGCCGTGGTACCTCAAGGGTTTCCCCGTCGGCGGCGAACTGCGCGCCTCCTTCGGCACGGTCTCGTCCCTCGCCGAGCTGGACGCCCTGCTCTCGCAACTCGACCACGACGCGCCGTTCCCGGTCCGCGAACTGGGCGCGCCCCGCGGCCGTCAGGGCGGACCTCGCGACCACGTGATCCTCCCGTACGGCTGGCTCGACGACACCGACGGCCTGAGCACCGACATGTCCGAAGCCGAAATCGGCATCTCCGGCGGCTGACCAGCTTTTTCTGCCGCGAGTGGTCGCCTCTGAACCGTGACGCCGACCTCTGCCGAGCCGCCGCCCGGTTCAGAGGCGACCACTCGCGGCAGAAGAAGGATGCGGATCAGTCGGGCCGGGCTAGCTCTTCGAGTAGGCCGGTGAAGGCGACCTGGTCGTTGGCGGTGCCGGTGTGGGGTTGGGAGAACCAGGTGGCGTACTGGGAGATTTCGTCCAGGCGCCACTCCAGGTCGAACAACCTGAGCATGTCCCGATCGGGCGCGACCAGGTCGGCATAACCGGCATCGACCAGGCTGCGCAGATCACGCTCCCGCGGTGCCAATGCGAGCGACTCCCAATCCACGAACACCACCTCGTCATCCGTGCGGACCTGGTTGACCGTATGCGGCTCACCATGCGTCGGCACCCACGGCCGCTCACGGGCCTGCCGCCCCAACGCGTGGTACGACGCTGTCCACCGCCGGATCGCCTCGAGCCGCTCACCAACCGCCCGATGGGCACGTTCGCCGTACGGGCCGGTCCGCCACGTGTCGCGCAGCAATTCGCTCAACGAGTCGGCGAAGTCCTCTCCAACCAACGGCCGCCACTTCGGAATACCCGACGGTGGTGTCGCCGCATGCAACCGGCTCAGCGCGGCCACGTTCTGCCGAGCCAGGTCTTCGCTGCCGATCGGTCCTTCCCCGGTCGCCTTCCCCTCGAGCCAAGGCGCACAACTGATCCGGCCGTCGGCGAGCGATGCCGTAAAGACCCCGTCGCGCGTAGGCAAAGACGCCACCACGAACTCCAACCCACTCGCCGCAAGCTGAGCCGCCCCGGCATACGCCCCCTCGAGCGACTCCACCGAATGGCGCGGTTCAAGCCCATCCAACGTGACGAACACCCGCGCCACCCCGCCGTACGAACCGCGCCAGTGGTACGCCCCGAACCCCACCGGCAAATGCTCCACCGCGTCCACCTCAACCGCCCAGTGCGACCGCACAACAGCCAGCACATCCCCAGCAGATACGAACCCAGGAGCTTCGCGCATAGGTCGCAGCCAAGCACAGGTGGCACGTCCACTTCACGACATTTTGTACTGGCCGGCGCGCCGTCCGGGTAGCTTCGCGATATGTGGACCCCTGATCACGGCCGGGCGTACCAGCCGGTGCCGTACTGCCCGGAACGACTGTCCGCCGAGGAATCGCTGGCGCGTGCGGCGGAACTGCGCGAGCGGATGAATGAGCGGCGCACGGTCCGGATGTTCTCGGCCGATCCGGTTCCGGAACAGGCGGTGCTCGACGCGATCGCGGTCGCCTCGACCGCGCCGAGTGGTGCCCATCAGCAACCGTGGACGTTCGCTTTGGTGGAGGACCCCGAGCTGCGACGGCGGATCCGGGAGGCGGCCGAGGAAGAGGAACGGATCTCGTACGACGGCCGGCTGGGCGAGGAATGGCTGTCCGCGTTGCGTCCGCTCGGCACGGACTCGGTGAAGAGCCATCTCACCGACGCGCCCTACCTGATCGTGGTGTTCCAGCAGCGGTACTTCCTCGCGGACGACGGCACCACCCGCAAGCACTACTACGGCGACGAGTCGGTCGGGATCGCCGTCGGCATGCTGCTCACCGCCTTGCACTTGGCGGGCCTTGCCGCGCTCACGCACACCCCGTCGCCGATGCGGTTCCTCGGCGAACTGCTCGAACGTCCACGCAACGAGAAGGCCTTCGCGGTCATCCCCGTCGGCTATCCCGCGGACGACTGCGTCGTACCCGATCTGCGCCGCAAGTCCCTCGATCAGGTCCTGGTTCGCTACTGAGGCTGGGCTATTCGGGGGCGGTGGTGATGGTCAGGGCGGCGTGGTGAATGTCCGGGTGCGGGTGGCGGCGGAGGTCGATCAGGCGGGCTCGCCATTCGGGGGACCACTGGGTGCGTTGGCCGGTGGCGCCGACGAGGGCCAAAGCGATTAGACCGCCTGCGAGGTCGGAGCGTCCGTAGAGCCGGGCGAACGTGGTGTCGACGTCTTCCAGGTTCCAGGTCTTCGTGTCGGCCTTGAGTGCGCTACCGACTTTCTGGCCGAGGACCACCGCCGTGTAGGGACTACCCGCCACAAGGTCCGCCAACTCTGGCAAGGCCTTGATCAGGGCATTTCCCTCCAGCGTGGCCAGAAGGAGGTCAAGCCTTTGCGGGAGGTACGAGTCGGGGAGGCTGTCTGCAATCTCCCGAAGGCTCGTACGGCGCTCTGGCGCTTCCCTGCGGAGGGTCGACGCAAGTAGGCCTACAACCACTAGGAGGCGTTGTCGGGCCGGGCGGTCCCGGTCGGCCTCGGCCTCGGGCCTAGTCGGGCTTTCGTCCAGCTGGGCCAGGAGTTGGAGAACCTCGATGGTGTCGTCCGTACAACCAATGGCGGTTACTGCAGCCAAGGTCTTTGCAGCGGCCCGCCAAACCAAGCTAGGTGTTCCAAGGTCCGTGACGAACATCGAACAGGCAGAACCCGTGGCAGGCGTCCACCGGCCCCAAGTCTCCAAGGCCGACAGCGCGGCGCATACGGCCTCCGACTCGGGCCTGTTCGTCACAGCCAGCACGAGTCCGCCGTACCGCGTCCGGCATTCCGAAGGCACGCTGAGCGGTGGACGGGCGACCAACGTGCGGGCCGTCGCGACTGAATCGTCCACCGCAAGGCGAAGCACGTCCCATGCCGACGGATCGTGCAGCAGGTACTGCGCGACCACACTGGTGATTGCCGCCCGAACATCCCGGTGCGCGCTAGGCCAGGCCTGAGCCAGTACGTCGACCGCACCCGGCGCGCGGAGTTCCCCGAGGAGCCGGGCGGCTTCCTTGCGGGAGGTGACCTTCGCGCCTTCCCCAAGCAGCAAAGGGCTGAGGGCCAACGCGAGCTGGCTAGGCCGTACATACCGGACTGCTCGAGCGGCTGCGTAGATAGCCACCCGAGCCCGGTCGTTCCCGGCGTACGTGAGCAGAGTAGGCACAACCTCGTCCGGGTGGTCGGTCCAGGCCAGAGCGGCTAGTGCGGCCTCTACCAACAACACCTCGCTACTACGGAGGAAAGGCTCTACAAGTCGTCGTCCGAGCTGGGGGATGCGCCCGAGGGTTTCGATGGCCTGAGCCCGGGACCACTCGGGCATACGCTCATCCCGGGCCGCATCGGCTACGAGATCCGCGTACCGCTGGTGTTGGCGGGGGAGCCACCGCGCGATCGCCCGGGATGAGACCTCCCAGCGCGGGTAGTTGTACTCGAACCGCCGGATGCGCCGGGGCTTCGCCAGAACCTTGTCGAGCAGATCGGTGCGACCTTCGGTTACCGCGGTCCAGACGGGGTCCCACTGGGCCATGCCGACATCCCGCTTGATGATCCGCTGGACCCGTTCGGCGCGGGTGGCCGGCGGTGCGAGCCAATAGCGCACGGCATCGCCGACCGTGTACTCCTGGTTCGACCAGACGGCCTTCTCCAGCACCTTGTCCAAGTGGTCGATGCCCCAGCCCCGGCGGTGGAACGACGCCGCCACCGCGAAGGCCAGATCGAACTCGAGCCGGTCCGCGCCCGCGTCGATGTACGGCTTGAGCGCTTCGTACACGGCCAGTTCGTCTCCCCGCGGCAGCCCGTCGGTGAGACCGCGCAGTTGCACCGAACCGACTGATCCCGACAGGCTCGCGTGCGCGTCGACAGCCCAGCGCAGCAGGTGCGGCTGGGCGCGCAGCGAGCCTTGACGAACGGCGTTCTGCGCAAGCGAGGTGAGGGCGGCTCGCGTGGCCCACGAGGTGTCCCGGGCTTCGAGCGCGTCGGTCAGCAGAGTGGTGAGCGCAGGCACCTGCGCGTCGGTCAGCAACGAGACGCTGATACGCGCCGCGGCGTTCAGAACCGCGGTCCGGACCGGCTCCCGGTCATTGCGCATCCGGGTGATCCACGCCAGCGCCCGCGTGACCACCTCCGGATCGCGGGACCGCCCGGCCGCCCCGAGAACCGCCTCGTAGATCGCCGTACGGTCGTCCGCCTCGGGCTGCTGGATCTCCGCTTCCAGCAAAGCGAAGGCCTCGTCGTACGGCAGGTACGAGGTGACCTGCCAGCGGAGCCGTTGATCGTCCTTCACCTTCTTGAGGGCGAGCATGCGCCGCGCCTGGGCATGCCGCTCGGCCGTCGGCAGTACGTCGACCAGGGCGGGGGAGAAGACGGTCTGCCCCAACTCGACCGAGGCGAGCGCGGCCCGGAAAACCGCCGTACGACGCGAAGGCGGAAGGCGGTCGAGTAGGCCGGCCAGTACGGTCTCGTCGGGCCAGGCGAGCGCGCCCCAACGCGCGAGTTGCTCGTCGCTGAATCGCCAGAGCCGGCGCCGGAAGGCCAAGGTCATCGCGGGCCGGATCGACTTCGCCCGGTTGTCGAACAACGCGAGAACGAGGGCCGGGTCCGCCTCGACAAGTGGCCCGAGCACGTCGATGACGGCACGCGGTACGTCGGTTGCCGGCAAGGCCTTCGCGATCAGGACGGTCACACGTGCAGGGTGGATCGGGAGAGCCGCGGCGACGCCGTACCCGAGGCTGTTCCACCAGCGCTTGCGGCCTTCGTTGTCGTTCACCCCGGCCAGCGCGGCCTCGGCCCGGTCGAGTACCAACGCGGGATGCCGCCTGCCGAGCCGGCGCCATTGGCCGACGCTCAGGCAGTAGGACAGCTCGGGCAGCAACCGCCGGATGGTGGTGGTATCCGCGTCGATCAGCAAGTCCGCCGCCGTCGGGTCTCCCCAGAGCTTGCGCTGCTCGTCGATCAGGCTGCCGACGAGTTCCGGGCGGCCGTGAAGGACCTTGCGCAGTTGGCGCCTGACCACCGCCGGGGCGTCTTCGAACAGCCCGCGCAATACGGAATCCGGCACCGGAACACCGCGGCCGACCGCCGCGATGGCTCGTGCGCGCAGAGCCGGGTCAGGGTCCAGCAGCAGGCTGGCGACGTGCTCGGTCTCGTTCGCGATTCGGGCCAGCTGCAGGCTCAGCCCGCGTTCGAAAGGCCCGAGGCTTGCCAGCTCGGCCAGCAGTGACGTCAGTTCGGGCGTGCCCCGAAGGTGCCGTGCCGTGGCCGCGACGAACCGCATGCGGTCGCCGTACGGCAGGGGATCGATGGTGCGCAGGACCTCCGCAGCTCGCATCGGCCCATTCCATCATCCATGCGGCCCGGCCCAAGCGGCGGTCGGGTACGACGCGCGGCCCGGCTCGGGAGGTGGTCGGGTACGACGCCTGGCGCGACTGGATCAGGCGGGCAAGGTTGCGTCCAGCAACAGGCCGGCGGCCTCCTTGGCGCGAACCGCCGGCAAGGGCGATCCCGCAATGGCCGAGGTGGTGATCGCGCCCTCGGCCAGCAGAACCAGATGATCGGCCAGCCGATCCGGATCGGCCGCACCCGCTGAAGCGGCGAGCCCGGACAGCACCGACCGGAACTCGGCCTTGTGATCGTGGGCCAGCTCGGCGACCTTCGGCGAAACCGCGCCGAGCTCGCCGAACGAGTTGATGAAGGCGCACCCGCGATAGTCGCGCTGCTGGAACCAGGCGTGCAGGAAGTCGAACACCGCCAGGATTCGCTCCCGCGGCGACTGATCGACGTCGACGTACTCCGCGAGCATGATGCTCCATTGCTGATTGCGGCGTTCCAGATAGGCCTCGACCAGGCGGTCCTTGGCCGGGAAGAGCTGGTAGAGCCGCTTCAGCGAGACGCCGGACTCGGCGCGGATCGCGTCCATGCCGACCGACTGCACACCGCGCTCGTAGAACAACCGGTCTGCCGCGTCCAGCACCTGGGCCTGCGCCGTGGCTGTGTCGAGCGTCATTTGCGGTCACCTCGAATCGGGACTTGCGTGAGAACCAACGTTCTCCTAGAGTAGCGGACATCGAGGGAGAACGAACGTTCTCCACTTGAGTTCGACTCAGATTTCCATCCGGAGGCTCCGATGTCCGTAGTGCTCGAACCGGCCGCGAAGGCTTTTGCCGACGCCACCGCCGTTCCGCCGTTCCTCTTCCAGCTGGAGCCCGCCGACGGCCGCAAGACCGTCGACGACGTGCAGACCACCGACTACGCCCGGCCCGACGTGGACGAGACCTGGGTGGAGATCCCGGGCGGACCGCGAGCGCGGATCGTCCGCCCGGCCGGAAGCACCGGCGTGCTGCCGGTGGTGCTGTACATCCATGGCGCCGGCTGGGTCTTCGGCAACGCCCACACCCACGACCGGCTGGTCCGCGAACTGGCCGTCGGCGCCGACGCGGCCGTGGTCTTCCCCGAGTACGACCGTTCGCCCGAGGCGCGCTACCCGGTCGCGATCGAGCAGAACTACCAGACGGCGCAGTGGATCGTGGCCGAGGGCTCGACGTACGGCCTGGACCCGGCCCGGCTGGCCATCGCGGGTGACTCGGTCGGCGGCAACATGGCGGCGGCCCTGACCCTGCTCGCGAAGCAGCGCGGGGATGTCCGGTTCGGTCACCAGGTGCTCTTCTACCCGGTCACCGACGCCAACTTCGACAACGGCTCGTACCGCGAGTTCGCCGAGGGCTACTTCCTCACCCGCGAGGGCATGCAGTGGTTCTGGGACCAGTACACGATCGATCCGGCCGAGCGCGCGCAGATCACCGCCTCGCCGTTGCGCGCGAGCCTCGACGATCTGACCGGTCTACCGCCCGCCCTGGTGATCACCGGTGAGGCCGACGTATTACGCGACGAGGGCGAGGCCTACGCGGCGAAGCTGCGCGAGGCCGGCGTGCCCGTCACCGCCGTCCGTTTCCAGGGCATCATCCACGACTTCGTGATGCTCGACGCGCTGCGCGACACCTACGCCGCACAGGCCGCGATCGACCTCGCGATCAGCACGCTCCGCTCCGCCCTGCAGTAACTCTGCGGTAGCTCCAACAACTCTGCAGTAGCCCGAAACCCTTTAGGAGATTGAGATGACCACCGTTGTTCTCGTTCATGGTGCATTCGCCGACTCGGCCAGCTGGAACGGCGTGATCGAGCGTCTGCTCGCCGACGGCACCTCCGTTGTCGCGCCGCCCAACCCGTTGCGCGGCCTGACCAGCGACGCGGCGTACCTGAAGAGCTTTGTCGGCAGTATCGAGGGCCCGGTTCTGCTGGTCGGCCACTCGTACGGCGGTGCCGTGATCAGCGCGGCCGCGGCCGACCTGCCGCAGGTGACCGGCCTCGTCTACATCGCCGCCTTCGTGCCGGAGAAGGGCGAAAGTCTCGCCAGCATCAGCGGCAACTTCCCGGAGACTCCGTTCGGCGCGGCCATCCGCCCATCGGCGTACCCGCTGCCCGACGGCACCGAGGGCACCGAGTTGCACCTCGACTACGCGCTCTACCCGGAGGTCTTCGCGGCGGACCTGCCCGCCGAGCTGACGAAGGTGCTCGCGGTCGGCCAGCGGCCCATCGCCGCGCCGGGTCTCGAGGAAGCGCTCGCGGTCGAGCCGGCCTGGAAGAACCTGCCGTCCTGGGACCTCGTCGCGAACCAGGACCAGGCCATCCACCCCGAGGCGCAGCGTTCGATGGCCAAGCGCGCCAACGCCACCACGGTTGAGGTCGCCGCCTCGCACGCCGTGGCCGTCTCGCAGCCGGACGCCGTCGCCGACCTGATCCGTCAGGCCCTCGCCGGCTGATCCACCGGTAAAGGCCCACTCGCCACCGTCAGTCGACTTCCTTGCGGAGTTCGGCAAAGGCGGCGGCGAGTGTGTCTGCGGTGTAGTGGGCGTTGAGACCGCTGGGATTCGGCAGGATCCAGACCTGGGTCTCGCCGATCCGGCGGTCCTGCCGTCCCATCACCGCTTTGCGTTCACCAAAGGCGTCGCGGTACGCCGTGATCCCAACGACCGCGAGCCACTTCGGCTGGTACTTCACCACCTTCGTCACCAAGGCCTCGCCACCCGCGACGAACTCCGCGCGAGTGATCTCGTCGGCCCGCGCGCTTTCCCGCTCGACCACATTCGTGATTCCCAGGCCGAGCGAAAGGAGTTCGGCCTGCTCGTCAGGCCGGAACAACCGCGGGGTGAAACCGGACTTGTACAGCGCCGGCCAGAAGCGGTTCCCAGGCCGGGCAAATTGATGCCCGGTCGCCGCCGTCACCAGTCCTGGGTTGATCCCGCAGAACAACACACGAAGCCCTGGCCCGATCACATCCGGCACACCCATGCCCGCACCCTATCCCCGCCCTCTGCCCGTTCATTCGCCGCAACGTCTCCCACCGTGTTGGCGTCGATTCGTCCGCATTCGCTCGCCCCTCTGGACGGCGGCGCGCGGCGATACCCGCGATCGCGACGACTACGTCGATCCGGCACTACCGCCCGCCGTGGTCGCCGACGTGAGCGGGCGAATTCGGACGAATCGTCGCTGTCTCGGCTCGAATCACCGAAGCCGCGATGAGCCGTGGGCACCCGTCCCCTGAGGAGTCGCGAATGGTCAGGCCGAACCGGCCCGCGTCAAGGGTTAGGAATCGGGCTTCGCCGACGCGTGCGCGCCCTTGCCCCGCGCGGCTTCGGCCAAGGGCAGCGGGCTATCAGGGGACGAGCGGGGTCTGGCCGGTTGCCTCGGGTGGTCCCATATCGGGATCAGCAGTGGCCCGCGCCTGCGGACGAACGGGTTCTACCTCGCCCACTCACCGGGTCGACCTTTGAAGTCGGGGGTCGACCTGTCAAACCTGATGGGTCCACCCCCTATTCCGACGGTCGACCCTCGGAACAAGCCAGCCGAGATCCGGCGGACGCCACCCGGGACCCGGCGGACGCCACCCGGGATCCGACGGATGCCACCCGTCCCCGAGGTGGTCGAGTGCCGGGTTTTTGCCCGGCTACCTGGCTGCAACCGGGTAGACGGGCAAAAACTCGGTAGCGGCCGTGCCAAAAGCCGGTAGTCGTGCCACAAGCCGGTAGGCGCGCCGGAACCCGGCTCGCGGTCAGATGGCTGCGGGCGGATTCCGACGAATGAACGCAAGGTCACCGTGCGCCTCCCGGACGGGCGAACGGGCTGGGCCCTGACCAATTACGTGCGGAGCCAGTGCTGAGATAGTGGCCGCCATGGTGACTGACTGGACCGCCAGACTGGCCGAACTCGCCGCGGCGGCCGACGTACCAGGGGCCGTGCTCGGCATCTGGGCCGACGGCGAGCAGACCCTAGCGCCGTACGGCGTGCTGAGCCGGGCCACCGGGGTCGAGGTGACGGCCGAATCGGTCTTCCAGATCGGGTCTATCACCAAGGTCTGGACCGCCACGATGATCATGCAACTGGTTTCCGAGGGCCGCCTCGGGCTCGACGATACGGTGGCGGACCTGCTTCCGGAGGCGACCTTCGCGACGGCGGATCGCGTTACCGTGCGGCACCTGCTGACGCATACCAGCGGGATCGACGGCGACATCTTCACCGATACCGGCCGGGGTGACGACTACCTGGAGAAGTACGTCGCGATCCTGCCCGAGGCGATGCAGATCTTCGAGCCGGGTGCCGCGTATTCCTACTGCAACAGCGGATTCGGCGTACTCGGCCGCATCATCGAGGTGCTCGACGGCCGGGTCTGGGACGAGTCGCTGCGCGTACGCCTGGTGGAACCGCTCGGGCTGAACCAGACCGTCACCCTGCCCGAAGACGCGATCCTGCACCGGGCGGCCGTCGGGCACAGCCAGGTCGACGGATCGGCGGTCACCTCGTGGATGTTGCCGCGTAGCCTGACGCCGGTCGGGCTGATCACCCAGAGCGCGGGCGATCTGCTCGCGTTCGCCCGGCTTCACCTCGATGACGGGGTGGCTCCGGGTGGGAACCGGCTACTTGACGCGTCGGCCGCGGCCGCGATGCGCGAACTGGCCGTGCCGGTTTCCGGAGCCAGCGGCATGAGCGGTGTCGGTCTCACCTGGCGGCTGAACGACTGGGGTGATCGGCGGCTGTACGGGCACGACGGCGTGACCGTGGGGCAGTTCGCCTTTGTGCGGATCGACCCGGTCGCGCGGGTGGCGGTATGCCTGCTGACGAACTCGCCGAACGCGCCCGCGTTGTACGAGGCGCTGTTCCGCGAGGTGTTCGCGCAGTACGGCGTGGTGATGCCTGGCACACCCGAGCCCTACGACGGGCCGGCGCCGGAAGGTCTCGAGCGTCATACCGGGACATACCTGCGGAGTGGTGTGACTTTCGATGTCAGCGTGGGACCGGGCGGATTGCGCGCGCTGGTACGGGCGACGGGGGCGCGGGCCTCGCTGGCGGACTTCCCGGAGCGGACGTACGACCTCGCTCCGGCCGATCCGGGCGGCGACCACTTCCTGCTCCGCGAAGGCCCCGACCAGCCGTGGACGCCGGTCACCTTCCGCACTTTCCCCGATGGCTCCCGCTACCTCTTCAGCGGCGGCCGCGTCACCCCCGCCACGTAGCCCCTCCTGGCGTGCACCCTTGCGTTCGTTCGCCGGAATACGGCCGGTATACGAGAGAGATACCGGCCGTATTCCGGCGAACGAACGCAAAAATACCTAAGGTGAGGAGATGGGTGAGTCTCGCGAGGATGTGCCGCTGACGAATTTGGACCAGGAGTTGTTTCCGGGGGCGGGGGCGACCAAGCGGGAGCTGGTCGACTATCTCGACGGGGTGCGGGACCGGATCCTGCCCGGCCTTCGGGATCGGCCGTTGTCGGTGATCCGGGTGTTGCGCGGCCAGGACCGGTTCATGCAGAAGAACCTGCCGAAGTACACGCCGGACTGGGTTGAGCGCGTGCCGTTGTGGGCCGAGGCCTCCAAGCGCGAGGTGTCGTACGCGTTGTGCAACGACCGGCGCACGCTGCTGTGGTTCGCCAACCAGCGGGCGGTCGAATACCACCCGACGTTGTTCCGGATCGGCCAGCCCGAACGCACCACCCACCTGGTGATGGATCTCGATCCGCCCGAGGGCGCGCCGTTCAAAACCGTGGTCGCCGCGGCCCGGCTGGTCCAGCGGGCACTGGCGGATCTCGGCCTGTCCGGTGTGGCGAAGACCAGTGGTGCGAAGGGCCTGCACATCTTCGTTCCGGTCGACGCGTCCGCCGAGGAGGTCGCGGCGGCCGCCCGCGCCCTCGCCGTACGGGCCGAGCAGCTCGATCCAGCCGTCGCCACCACGGCGTACCTGCTGGAAGAACGCGAGGGCAAGGTCTTCCTCGACTCCACTCGCTCGGGCGGTGCCACCGTGGTCGCGGCGTACAGCCCGAGGGCCCGGCCGGGTGTGCCGGTGTCGTTCCCGGTGGGCTGGGACGACCTCGACAACGTGACTCCGGGTGACTTCACCATCCGTACGGCGCTGGAGCGGCTCGGGGCGGACGACCCGTGGGCCGCGGCGATGCCGAAGCCGCAGGAACTGCCGGCCGAGCTGGTCGAGCAGGGCCGGGCGATCCCGATTCCGCGGGTGGTCGCGATGCACGAGGGCAAGCGCCGGAAGAAGGCGCAGCGCGAGTCGTCCTGACCTACTGGGTAAGGCTTTTCCGCTGACTCTCGTTGTCAGTACGAGGCATATCCGTACCCGGAAAACAGTGATCCAGTGCACTCACTGGTGTGGTCATCGTCACGATGTCTTATGTGAGACCAGTGACAAAGTGGACTGCTTTTTCGGCGTACGCTGAGAGGACGCCCCCGCCACTGGAGTCGACGGGCCAGCGGTCACCATGCCGCGTTCCGGAGCCTCGCCCACACTCAGGGAGTCATCGTGCCGAAACTCGTCTACGACTTCGCCGAAGGCAACAAGGACATGAAGGATCTACTTGGTGGAAAGGGGGCGAACCTGGCCGAGATGACCAATCTGGGCCTGCCGGTGCCGCCCGGTTTCATCATTTCGGCGGAAGCGTGCAAGGTCTTCCTCACCACCGGCGCGATGCCGGCTGAGCTGGCCGACGAGATCGATCACCATGTCGCCGCCCTCGAGCAGAAGATGGGCAAGAAGCTCGGCCAGGCCGACGATCCGCTGCTGGTCTCGGTCCGTTCCGGCGCGAAGTTCTCCATGCCCGGCATGATGGAGACCGTTCTCAACGTCGGCCTGAACGACGACTCGGTCAACGGCCTCGCGCACCAGTCGGGCAATCCCCGATTCGCGTGGGACGCCTACCGGCGGCTGATCCAGATGTTCGGCAAGACTGTGCTGGACATGCCCGGTGACGTGTTCGAGGACGCGATCGAGGCGGCCAAGGACGCCAAGAACACCACCAACGACCTGGATCTCGACGCCGACGACCTGCGCAAGCTGGTGGACATGTTCAAGACGGCCGTGCGGGACCACACCGGCCGGGACTTCCCGCAGGACCCCCGCGAGCAGATGGACCTCGCGATCGCGGCCGTCTTCGGTTCGTGGAACTCCGAGCGCGCGGTGCTCTACCGCCGCCAGGAGCGCATCCCGGCCGATCTCGGTACGGCGGTCAATATCTGCTCGATGGTCTTCGGCAACCTCGGCATGGACTCCGGCACCGGCGTCGCGTTCACGCGGGATCCGTCCAGCGGCCAGCCCGGCGTGTACGGCGACTACCTGCAGAACGCCCAGGGCGAGGACGTGGTCGCGGGTATTCGCAACACCGTGCCGCTGGCCGACCTCGAACAGATCGACAAAAAGTCGTACGACGACCTGATGGCGATCATGGCGAAGCTGGAAGGGCACTACCGCGACCTGTGCGACATCGAGTTCACGGTCGAGCGCGGCAAGCTCTGGATGTTGCAGACCCGGGTCGGTAAGCGCACGGCGGGCGCGGCCTTCCGGATCGCGACCAGCCTGGTCGACGAGGGCATGATCTCGATCGACGAGGCGCTGCAGCGGGTGACGGGCGCTCAGCTCGCGCAGCTGATGTTCCCGCGGTTCGACGCGGACGCCGAAAAGCACCTGCTGACCAAGGCGATCGGCGCCTCCCCGGGCGCGGCCTGCGGCAAGGTGGTGTTCACCTCCGCCGCGGCCGTCGAGGCGGCCAAGCGTGGCGAGAAGGTTGTACTGGTCCGGCGCGAGACCAACCCGGACGACCTGCACGGCATGATCGCGGCCCAGGGCATTCTCACCAGCCGCGGCGGCAAGACCTCGCACGCGGCGGTTGTCGCCCGCGGTATGGGCAAAACCTGCGTCTGCGGTGCGGAGGAACTACGCGTCGACATCTCGGCGAAGACCATCCAGGTCAACGGCACCAGCGTCTCCGAGGGCGACGTCATCTCCATCGACGGTACGACCGGCGAGGTCTTTCTCGGCGAGGTGCCGGTGGTTCCGTCGCCCGTAGTCCAGTACTTCGAAGGCACCCTGGACCCGGCGTCGGGCGACGACCTGGTGGCGAGTGTGCACCGGCTGATCTCGCACGCGGACGGCGTACGGCGCCTGGAGGTGCGGACCAACGCCGACACCGGTGACGACTCCGCCCGGGCCCGGCGGTTCGGCGCCCAGGGCATCGGTCTGTGCCGCACCGAGCACATGTTCCTCGGCGAACGGCGCGAGGCGATCGAGCGGCTGATCCTCGCGGAGGAAGACGCCGAGCGTCATGCGGCCCTGGCCGAGCTGGAGCCGCTGCAGCGCGAGGACTTCTGCGAGATCCTCAAGGCGATGGACGGACAGCCCGTCACGATCCGGCTGATCGACCCGCCGTTGCACGAGTTCCTGCCCTCGATGGAAGAACTCGCCGTCAAGGTCGCACTCGCCGAAGAGCGCGGGGAGGACCCGGGCCGCGACGCCACCTTGCTGGCCGCCGTACGCCGGCTGCACGAGCAGAACCCGATGCTGGGGCTGCGCGGCGTACGACTCGGCCTGGTGATTCCGGGGCTGTTCGCCATGCAGGTGCGGGCGATCGCCTCTGCGGCCGCGCGGTTGAAGAAGCAGGGCCTGGATCCGCGGCCCGAGATCATGATCCCGCTGGTCGGCGCCGTACAGGAGCTGGAACTGGCTCGCGACGAGGTGGCGAAGGTGCTGCGCGAGGTGTCCGAGGCCGAGGGCGTCGACGTGCACAGCCCGATCGGCACGATGATCGAGCTGCCCCGGGCCGCGCTGACCGCCGGCCAGATCGCCGAGTCGGCCGAGTTCTTCTCGTTCGGCACCAACGACCTGACCCAGACCACCTGGGGCTTCAGCCGGGACGACGTGGAGGGCGCGTTCTTCTCCTGCTATCTGGAGAAGGGCATTTTCGCCGTCTCGCCGTTCGAGTCGATCGACACCGACGGCGTCGGCGCTCTGGTCAAGATCGGCGCCGAGCGCGGCCGCGAAACCCGTCCGGACCTCAAACTCGGGGTCTGCGGCGAGCACGGTGGCGATCCCGACAGCATTCACTTCTTCCACCAGGTGGGCCTCGACTACGTATCGTGCTCGCCGTTCCGGGTGCCGGTCGCGCGTCTGGAAGCCGGTCGCGCCGCCCTTTAGCCCGGCTCGCCTGTTGGGCTGCGACCGTGGCCGGTTCCTGCACGGTCGCAGCGTTACCCGCCGTGAACCGTCTCTCGTACATAGAGCAAGAGGTATGTGAGGCGACGGACGGGGAAGACGATGAAGCTGGGCATGGTGCTTGCCGTGGTGGCGGCACTACTGGGGATGACCGGATGTGCGGCGCGACCCGCGCCGATGGACGTGCACAGCCTGCGCGGCTACGTCGCGACGTACCTGGAGTTGTTGCAGGAAAAAGACGAGGCGGCGCTGCGGCTCCACCTGGGCAATCTCGACGAAGCACCCGATGACGCCGGCCGCCGGCTCGCAGTCGTTGGTGGCGAAGGCTGGCGGCTCGCCGGGGTGTCCTGGTCGTCGATCGCGCGGCAGGACCTCGATGTGACGATCGCCGTCGACGGTCCGAAAGGGCGGCGCGACTGGCGGCAGCGCATCCGCTGGATCGAAAATCGCTGGCGGATGACGCCGCTGCCCCTAGATTCGAGCACATGGGACGCGAAGAACTCCGGCTGACTTTCGGCGAAGACCCCGAGCTCTACGATCGCATGCGCCCGGGCTATCCACCGGGCCTGTTCGACACGTTGGCCGAGGTCCTTGCTGGGCCTGGATCTGCTGCTGGCGGGGTGCCGGCGGAGGGCGCGGGCGCTTTAGCCGCCGGGGCGCTGGGTGAGCCGCGGGTGCTGGAGATCGGGTGTGGCACCGGGCAGGCCACCCGGTCGATGATCGAGCGCGGGTGGTCGGTCACGGCGGTTGAGCTCAGCCCGGCGCTGTCAGCCGTTGCCCGGCGCAACCTTCCGGAGGCGGAGGTGGTGACGGCGTCGTTCGAGGACTGGCCGCTACCGGCCGAACCGTTCGAGCTGGTGATCGCGGCGACGTCCTGGCATTGGATCGATCCTGAGGTACGAATGGTGAAGGCCGCGCAGGCGTTGCGCCCGGGCGGTTCGCTGGCCATCGTGTCGACGTACCACGTCGCGGGCGGTACGCAGCAGTTCTTCGACGACGTACAAGCGTGTTACGAGCGGTTCGACCCGGAAACGAAACCAGGCCTGCGCCTGCCACCGGAGGACGCGACGGCCGACGACCCGGGGGAGTACGACCGAACCGGCCTCTTCGGCCCGGTCCGCTTCAACCGCTGGGGTTGGGACCTCACCTACACGACATCGGAATACCTGGACCTGCTCTCCACGTACTCCGGCCACCGCGCCATGCCCCCCGAGGCCCGCGATTCCCTCTACGCCTGCATCGCCACCCTCATCAACACCAACCACCACGGCCAAGTAACCAAACGCTACCTAACCGGCCTAACCACCGCCCCCAAGCGCTGACCCCACAGCCCAGACCAATCGGCGCAAGGCTCAGATAGTCCGTACCCGCGACTGGTTCCGGTCTGCAGTCGTCCGACCTGGGCGGATAGGGTCGGGCTATGGCGACTTTTGCGGTGCAGTTGAGGTTCACCGACAACGAGCGGCGGATGGCCGCGCGACCCGCTCACCGGGAGTACCTGGGCGAGCTTCGCGAGGCGGGCAAGCTTGTCGCGGCCGGGCCGTTCGTCGACCAGACCGGCGCGATGTTGTTCTACGACGTGGCGGACGAGGCCGAGCTGCGCGACATCCTGGCCAAGGATCCGTACACCCCGGCCAACTGCTACGAGGTTGTGCTGCTCACCGAGTGGCAGCCGCTGTTCCCGTTCGCCTGACGTCGTTCAGGCCTCGACCGACTCCAGGTCCAGGTAGTCGACGTACGCCCACAGCCAGACGAGTGGCGCGATCACCAGCTCGGGATCACCGTCCTGGTCGGCAATGAACAGGATGGAACCCTCGCCACCGGCGATGTCCTCCACTACGGCCGTCGCAATCTCCAGGGACGCCTCGAACGTCTGCACCGGCGGCCCGTCTTCCCAGGCAGGCGCGGGCAGCGGTAGGACCGGGGCGTCCTCGGTGCCGTTCATGTTCACCGAGATGTCCTGCAGCAGTTGGTAGACGTCGTAGGTGATCAGACCGGCCAAGGGCCGTCCGTCGATGCCGATGATGTACGGATCGTCCTCGCCGTCGCGGAAGTGGTCCCGAAGCTGGGGGAGCGTCGCGGGCAGGTCTGCCGCTTCCAGGTACGGGGCCTCGGCCTCGGTACCTACGTCCGCCTTGCCCGAGCGCATCTCGTCCAGCGAGGTCAAGACGCCGCGAAGCTCGTCGTACGCCCCGCCGCCCGGCGCTTGCTGCGCACGGGCTTCCAGATCACGGAGGTGTTCGAGCAGCTCTTCCTCGAAGTGAAGGCCGAACAGCACCTCGGAGCCGTCCTTGCCCGCATTGAGCTGGGCCACGATCTGCGTCGAAATCGGGCCTAGCCGCTCTGCGAGCGTCTCCAGCGGCGTAGTCGGCTTCTCCTCGAGATCGTGGGCGCAGGAGTCCGGATCCTCTTCGGCCTTCCCGCCGCCCTCCATCTCCAGCAGGACCGCGAAGGCCTTGAACGAGACAAGGGCCGCACTAGCCAGCCGGCCGTCGCCGATCAGCATCAGCGGGTTGGCGCCTTCTTCGGCGCGCCGGAGATGGTCAGGCAGCAGTACGGCGGCCTGCTCCACGCTGACCTGGCTCAACAGCGAAGTGAGGCCATGGTCGGTATCGACGCCCAGTAGCTCAACAAGCGTCTCGGAGCTCATGTCGAAGTTGGAGCGCAGGTAGTAGCGCAACCAGCCTGCATCCACCGGGTTGTCCAGTAGGTGCGTCAAGCGGGAACGGAAGTCCGCCAGGTCCGCGATCGACAGCACGACCAGAACCGGCTGGTCGCCGTCACCGATGACCAGCGGCCGGGTGTCGCCGTGGGCGAACCCGTCGATCACCTGGGCGAGACTGCTCGCGGCGGCTTCAAGCGGCCAGGACTCGGCCTGAAACTCACTCATACCCGGATTTTCCAGCGGTGGCGGCCATCTGGTTTCCTCTTCTCGGCGGTGCAGGTGGACCAGCGTAGAGTGGCGCCCGGGCCAGCCGATGGGCAGGCCGCCGACACCGGCGTGGCGATGTGGCGATATCTCACATGTGAGATACAGTCCGGCGCATGACTGTCGATTACCTGAGCCGGATCGGTAACTTGATCCGGGATGCCCGTAAGCACCGCGGTTGGACCCAGACCCAGCTCGCGGACGTGCTCGGGACGAGCCAGAGCGCCGTCAACCGGATCGAAAAGGGCCATCAGAACCTCACTCTCGAGATGCTCGCCCGGATCGGCGAGGCACTCGACTCTGAAATTGTCTCTCTCGGTGGCGGTCCGGTCCACCTTCGTGTTGTCGGTGGCCGCCCGCTGTCGGGTTCGATCGACGTTAAATCTTCCAAGAACGCCGGCGTCGCGCTGCTGTGCGCCTCGCTACTGAACAAGGGCCGCACCACACTGCGCAAGGTCGCGCGGATCGAAGAGGTCAACCGGCTGCTCGAGGTGCTGAACAGCATCGGCGTGAAGACCACCTGGCTGAACGACGCCGGCGACCTGGAAATCGTGCCGCCGGCCCACCTGGATCTGGCCGGAATGGACGCCGCGGCCGCCCGCCGTACGCGCAGCATCATCATGTTCCTCGGCCCGCTGATGCACCGCGAGGACACCTTTGACCTGCCGTACGCCGGAGGCTGCGACCTCGGCACCCGTACGGTCGAGCCGCACATGGCCGCGCTGCGCCCGTTCGGCCTGGAGATCAAGGCCACGGCCGGCGAGTACCACGCGGTGGTCAACCGGGCGATCAGCCCCGGCAAGCCGATCGTGCTGACCGAGCGCGGCGACACCGTCACCGAGAACGCGATCATGGCGGCCGCCCGTTTCGACGGCGTCACGGTGATCCGGAACGCCAGCTCCAACTACATGGTCCAGGACCTCTGCTTCTACCTGGACCTGCTGGGCGTGCGCATCGACGGCGTCGGCAGTACGACGCTGACCGTGCACGGTGTCGCCGATATCGACGTGGACGTGGACTACGCGCCGTCCGAGGACCCGATCGAGGCGATGAGCCTGCTCACCGCGGCCATCGTGACCAGCTCCGAGATCACCATCCGGCGGGTGCCGATCGAGTTCATGGAGATCGAGCTGGCGCTGCTGGAGGAGATGGGCCTCGACTACAGCCGCACCGACGAGTACCTCGCCGAGAACGGCCGGACCCGCCTGGTCGACCTGACCACGCGGCCGTCGGAACTGCATGCGCCGATCGACAAGATCCACCCGATGCCGTTCCCGGGCCTGAACATCGACAACCTGCCGTTCTTCGCGGCCATCGCGGCGACCGCGACCGGCCAAACCCTGATCCACGACTGGGTGTACGAGAACCGGGCCATCTACCTGACCGACCTGAACAAGCTCGGCGCCTCGGTCAAGCTGCTCGACCCGCACCGGGTGATGGTCGAAGGCCCGACGCACTTCTCCGGCGCGGAGATCATGTGCCCGCCGGCGCTGCGTCCGGCCGTCGTCACCCTGATCGCGATGATGGCAGCCAAGGGCACTTCGGTACTGCGCAGTGTCTACGTGATCAACCGCGGCTACGAGGACCTGGCCACCCGCCTGAACTCCCTCGGCGCCCAGATCGAAACCTTCCGCGACATCTGACCCCACACTTCACCCGCGACGGCCTCACCCCACCCGGGTGGGGCCGTCGCCGTCTCTGCTGGTTCTGGGAGTGGTCGCCGGAGCGGGGCCGGAAGAAATTTCGGGGAGTGGGGAACAAAAGGTTTGCGTTTGGCGTCTTACTGGGTACAGTGTACGAAGTTAATCGATCGAAGGAGTGACTTGACCGACACACAGACCATGCCGACCAGTGGATTCGAGCCGACCGAGGAGGATCTTGCGAGTGTTCAGGCGTGGTTCGAGCGGTACGACGCCCTGGCGGCGGCGCACGACTACGAGGCAATGGCCGACCAAGCCGTCTTCCCGCTCAACGAGGTCAGCGATGACGGCAACGGCAACGGCAAAGCGGAATCCATCAGCCGCGAGGCGTTCATCGCGCAGATGGAGCAGGTGATCGGAGGCGGACCGGCCGACGTGGAGATGGAGTCGACCCGGACGCCGCACTTCCTGTCGGAGAGCCTGGTTTTTGTCGTCACCGAGGGCACGATGTCGTTCGGCGGCCAGACCATGCCGATGCGTTACGGCGATCTGCTGCTCAAGGTCAACGGCCAGTGGAAGTTCCAGACCATGGCCCAGGGCGGCTGGGGATAACCCGGCCAGCTTCGAGCGGGCGGTCCGTGCGGCGCCCCGGCCAGGTAGGCGCTTGGCCGGGGTGATCGGGCCGCTTGGATGAGGCGATTGAGTAGCGCGGGAAATGTCGGTGCCGCCCACTACTGTGGGTGGTGATGACAGGACCTGCACGGCTCGTGGATTACGGCGAGCGCGACGCGGAGCGATGGGTGGTCGAGCCGGCCAAACGGCCCGGCCGATCACCCTTCGCCCGCGATCGGGCGCGCGTGCTGCACAGTGCGGCCCTGCGGCGGCTCGCGGCCAAAACGCAGGTGCTCACCGCCGGTAGTGACGACTTCGTGCGCAACCGGCTGACCCACAGCCTGGAGGTCGCGCAGATCGGGCGCGAACTGGCGACGGCTCTCGGCTGCGATCCCGACATCGTGGACGCGGCCTGCCTCGCGCACGACCTCGGCCATCCGCCGTTCGGGCACAACGGCGAGCGCGCGCTGGACGAGTGTGCCCGCGAGATCGGCGGCTTCGAGGGCAACGCCCAAACCCTGCGCCTGCTGACCCGGCTGGAGTCGAAGGCCTTCGATCCCGACGGCCGTAGCGCCGGGCTGAACCTGAGCCGCGCCACCCTCGACGCCGCCACGAAGTATCCGTGGACCAGGCGCCCGGGCGAGCGCAAGTTCGGGGTGTACGACGACGATGCCGAGGTCTTCGGCTGGCTTCGCGACGGCGTCACGCATGCCGAGCGGCGGTGCCTCGAGGCCCAGGTGATGGATTTCGCCGACGACGTGGCGTATTCCGTGCACGACGTCGAGGACGGGATCGTTGCCCACAGCATCGATCTCGGCCGGGTCGGGCAGGACCCCGCGCCGTACTGGCAGACCGTGCGCCGGTTCTACCTGCCCGAGGCGAGCGACGACGAGCTAGACGAAGCCTGGCACCGCCTCAGCAGTACGACGTACTGGCCGTCCGGGCCGTTCGACGACAGCCGCCGGGCCCTCGGCGGGCTGAAGGACCTGACCAGCCAGCTGATCGGGCGGTTCTGCACGGCCGCGGAGCAGGCCACGCGCGTCACCTTCGGTCGCGGCCGCCTGATTCGCTATGAGGCGGATCTGGTCGTTCCCGACGGGATCGCGACCGAGATCGGCGTGCTCAAGGGCGTCGGCATGTGGCACGCGTTCCATTCACCCGAGCGGCAAGGGCGGCATGCGCGGCAGCGGGAGCTCCTCGGCGAACTGGTCGCCGCCTTGTGGAAGTCGGCGCCGCGCGATCTCGATCCAGCGTTCGCGGCGGATTTCGTGCGCGCGGTCGACGACGCGGCGCGGCTGCGCGTGGTGATCGACCAGGTGGCCTCGCTCACCGACCCGTCCGCCGTCGAATGGCACAGCCGCCTGCCGCGGTGACGCGTGGGTACCGTGGGGCCATGAGCGACGTAGAACGGATCGTCATCGTCGGGGCCAGTCTGGCCGGAGCCAAGGCGGCGGAGACCTTACGGAGCGAGGGCTTCGCCGGTGAGGTGGTGCTGATCGGCACCGAGCCGGAACTGCCGTATGAGCGCCCACCGCTGTCCAAGGACGTCCTGCTCGGCAAGAAGGAACCCGTCACCGCCCAGGTCCACGACCAGCAGTGGTACGACGACAACAACGTCGACCTTCGCCTCGGAACCACCGTCTCGGCCATCGACCCCGCGGGTCATACCGTGACGCTGCCGGACGGCTCCACCCTTGGGTATGACCGCCTCCTGCTCGCGACCGGCAGCCGCGTCCGCAAGCTCGACGTACCAGGGGCCGATCTCGGCGGCATCCGCTATCTCCGTACGGCGGCGGAATCCGCTTCGCTGCTCGAGGCGCTCGCGGTGAAGCCCCGGGTGGTCGTCGTCGGCGCGGGCTGGATCGGCCTGGAGGTCGCCGCCGCCGCGAGGGAGCACGGCTGCGACGTGACGGTGGTCGAGCCGCAGAAGACGGCACTCGCCGGGGTCCTCGGCGAACAGGTCGGCGGCTACTACATGGACCTGCACAAGCGCCACGGTGTCGTCTTCGAGTTCGAGACCGGCGTTGAGGGCTTCACCGGCGCCGACGGCCGGGTCAACGGCGTGCAGACGGCCAAGGGCGTCGTACCGGCTGATCTCGTCGTAGTCGGCGTAGGCGTCCAGCCGAACGTAGAACTCGCCCAGGCCGCTGGGATCGAGGTAGCCACTCCAGACAACGGCGGCGGCATCGTCACCGGGGCGGACCTCAAGACCTCGGCCCCCGACGTGTACGCCGCAGGTGACGTCGTGCGCTGGAGCCACCCGTCGCTGGGCCGGCCGATCCGCGTCGAGCACTGGTCAAACGCGAAGGACAGTGGTGCCGTCGCCGCAAAGGCCATGTTCGGCCGGGAGGTCTCGCACGACTCCGTGCCGTACTTCTTCACCGACATGTACGACCTCGGCATGGAGTACGTCGGCGACGTACCGCGAGGGGCGTCGTACCACGTGGTGGTCCGCGGTGAGCCCGCCACCAACGAGTACCAGGCCTTCTGGCTGGATGACGCCGACCACGTGCTCGCGGCGATGCACGTCAACGTCTGGGACTCCACCGACGCCTTGCGCAAGCTCGTCGCCTCCGACGCACCGGTGGATCCGGCGAAGCTTGCGGACCCGTCGATCAGCCTCGACGAGCTGTAACCCCAGCCCTGGGACGGTGCGCCGCGACGGCTCAAGTGGGCCGTTGCGGCGTCCGGCGTACCTGGCGCTTCGGTCTGACCGTAGACTCGCGACGTGGCAGGCCGGATCAAGGAAGAGGACATCGCGCTGGTTCGCGAGCGTGCTCGGATCGACGACATCGTCGGGTCCTACGTGACCTTGAAGAACGCCGGCGGCGGCTCGCTGAAGGGCTTGTGCCCGTTCCACGACGAGAAGTCGCCCTCGTTCAACGTCACCCCGGCCCGGGGCTTCTTCTACTGCTTCGGGTGTCAGGAGGGTGGAGACGTGATCGACTTCATCCAGAAGATCGACCAGATCACGTTCCATGAGGCCGTCGAAACGCTCGCCGCCAAGGTCGGCGTGCAACTGCGCTACGACGAGTCCGGCGGGCCGATGCCCAAACGCGAGGCCAACCAGCGCCCCCGGCTCGTGCTCGCGCACAAGATGGCGGCCGAGTTCTACGTGGAGCAACTCTTCGGTGCCGCCGAGGCCCAGCCCGGCCGGCAGTTCCTGAAGGAGCGCGGGTTCGACCGTGACGCGGCGGTTCTCTTCGGCGTCGGTTTTGCCCCTCGCAGCGGCGACGCCGTCTTGAAGCACCTACGCGGTCGCGGCTTCAGCAACGAGGAACTGGTCGCGTCCGGCCTCTGCGCGCAGAACCAGCGCGGTCCGTACGACCGGTTCCGCGGCCGCCTGCTCTGGCCGATCCGGGATGCTGGCGGCGACGTGATCGGATTCGGCGCGCGGCGGTTGTTCGACGACGACAAGATCGAAGCGAAGTACCTCAACACACCCGAGACGGCGATCTACAAGAAGTCCAAGGTCTTGTACGGCGTCGACCTGGCCCGGCGGGAGATCGCCAAGGGCCGGCAGGCCGTCGTGGTCGAGGGCTACACCGACGTGATGGCGTGTCACCTGGCGGGCGTGCAGACCGCCGTCGCCACCTGCGGTACGTCGTTCGGCGAGGACCACGCGCGGGTCTTGCGCCAGTTGTTGCTGGACAACGACCAGTTCCGCGGCGAGGTCATCTTCACCTTCGACGGCGATGGCGCCGGCCAGCGAGCCGCGCTCAAGGCGTTCGGGGGAGACCAGGCCTTCGCGGCTCAGACGTATGTCGCGGTCGAACCCGACGGGATGGACCCGTGCGACCTGCGCCTGCAGAAGGGCGACGCGGCCGTGCGCGAGCTGATCGGCCGGCGCGTTCCGCTGTACCGCTTTGTGCTCGGCAATGTGCTGTCGAAGTACGACCTCGACCGGGCCGACGGCCGCGTGGACGCCCTGCGCGAGGCGGCTCAGTTGGTCGTCAGCGTGCGGGACCGGTCCAAGGTCGACGGCTTCGTCCGCGAACTGGCAGGGCATCTCGGGCTTGAGGTCGAGCAAGTCCGCTCGGAGGTACACCGAGCCGCGAGCCGCCCGCCGCAGCGCGAGCCCGAGCACCAGCAGCGCGCCGGGGTCCAGGCCCAGACCGAGGCGCCGCCGCGTCGTCCCGACGTACCGAGCCCACGCGATCCGCGGTTCATGATCGAGTGGGACGTGCTGAAGATGGTCATGCAGTACCCGCACCTCGTTCACGGCAAGTTCGGCGAGCTGGACGACGAGGACTTCACGCATCCGTGGCTGGCGTCCGTCCGTGCCGCGATGGCGAAAGCCGGTGGCCCCGAGAACGCCCAGCCCGGCGAGGCCTGGGTGGTCGCGGTCCGCGAGGCGATGGGCGAGGACCCAGCCGTCGCCGTGATCAGCGCCCTCGCGGTCGAACCGTTGCGCCTGGACCGCGACCCCGACGAGCGCTTCGCCGAAGCCCACCTGGCCCGGCTGCAGGAACTCACCTGCATGCGCCGCATCACCGAACTGAAGTCCAAACTCCAGCGCACCAACCCCATCGAACGAGTAGACGAGTACAACCGCATGTTCGGCGAACTCATCGCCCTCGAAAGCCACCGAGCCCACCTCCGCGAACGCGCCATCAGCACTTCCTGACCACCAGCGGCCGGGTTTCATCGCCGGTTCGTTGCTTGGCGGTCGCCGGTCCCGCGCGTGCCCATCGCCGGTTCGTTGCTATTCGTCGTCGGGCTGTTAATCCTGTTGCCCGGCTTGCGGGGGCGCGGCAACACTGAGGCCTATGACCACGCCAGACGACTTCAACCAGACCGCCACGTCCGGAACCGCTACGCCGGGACCTGCCGCGTCTGGATCCGCCGCGTCTGGATCCGTTGCGGGTGGAACGGCTCGGCGGAGCGAGGCGTCGTTCGAGGAGTTGCTGGCCGAGGGTGACGCGGTACCGACCGAGGGGTGGGACTTCTCCTGGTTTGCCGGACGCGCGACCGAGCAGCGCCCGAGCTGGGGCTATGCCCGGCTGCTGGGTGAACGCATGGCCAAGGCATCCGCCGCGCTCGACCTGCAGACCGGCGGCGGTGAGGTACTCGCGAGCATCCCGGCCGCCCCCGCACGCCTGGTCGCGACCGAGTCCTGGCCGCCGAACCTGTCAGTCGCTCGCCGCAACCTCGCACCGCTTGGCGGCACCGTCGTCGAGGTGGCGGACCACGACGAGCTGCCGTTCGAGGCGGAGTCCTTCGACCTGGTCGTCAGCCGTCATCCGACCGTGGTGATCTGGCCGGAGATCGCGCGCGTACTACGCCCAGGCGGCACCTATCTGTCACAGCAGGTCGGCGCCGGCACGGTACGCGAGCTGACCGACTTCATGATGGGACCTCAGCCGGTGAGCCAGAACCGGGCGCACGACCGCGCGGTCGCCGACGCGGAGGCCGTGGGCCTGTCCGTGGCCGAGTTGCGCGCCGAATCGTTGCCTATGGAGTTTTTCGATATCGCTGCAGTTGTGCACTTCCTTCGCAAGGTGATCTGGATCGTGCCGGGCTTCACGGTCGAGCAGTACCGCGATCGCCTGGCGGAGCTGGATCGGTTGATCCGCGCCGAGGGCTCGTTCGCCGCCACGAGCGAGCGTTTCCTGATCGAAGCACAAAAGCCGGCCTGACGCCGGAGGTTATCCACAGGCAGGTGGACGCTCGCTCGCAAGTTGTCCACCGATCCAAAATCGCCGGTCCAACCCAGGCCATTTCGAGGCACTCTCCCTAGGAGACAAACTCGGGGACTGGGAGGGTCCGATGGCGCTGCCACTTGATTGCGAACCGGCCGACGTTGATGCCCTGGTGACATATCTGCGCGGGATCGGCCGCCAGGAGGTGCTCACCAGCGAGGAGGTCGAGGATCTCTCTTTCTGGGTGGAAGCGGGCCTGCTCGCCGCCGAGCGGATAGCCGACGGCGACACCACGCCAGAGCTGCCGTCGATCGTCGTGACGGGTCTCGGCGCCCGCGATCGGTTGATCGAGGGCAACCTGCGCCTGGTCGTCTCCGTCGCGAAGAAGTACGTCGGCCAAGGCATGTCGCCGCTCGACCTGATCCAGGAGGGCAACGTCGGCCTGATGCGCGCCGTCGAGCGGTACGACTACCGCCGCGGCTATCGCTTCTCCACCTATGCGATCTGGTGGATCCGCCAAGCGATCGGCCGGGCCATCGCCGATCGCTCGCGCCTGGTCCGGATGCCCGCGCAGGCCTGCATGGACTCCGCCCGGGTGACAGCGATCCGGCGCGAGCTGACCCAGAGCCTCGGCCGCGAACCGACCAAGGCCGAACTGGCCGACGCCGCCTCACTCAGCCTGGCCAGGGTGGAGCGGGCTTTCGCCTGGCGGCTGAAACCGGAGTCCCTCGACGCGGCGGACCTCGATCAGCCGGTGGACGACGAACGCCTTGTCGCCCTGGCTGGTATTCGCCGCGACGTCGGCCACCAACTCGCGTTTCTCGACGAACGCGCCCAAGCCGTGCTCGCCCTTCGCTTCGGCCTCGCGGGCTCCGGCCAGTTCACGCTGCAGGAAACCGCCGAGGCCCTACGACTCAACCTGACGGAGGTGAAACGCATTGAAACCGCAGCTCTCCGCGACCTCAAACGCCGCTGCCCCGACTCCCTCCGCCACTACGCCGCCTAACCGTTGGCAACCACCCGCCACCCCCACACCACCCGAGCACCACCCACCCGCAACCACGCCACGCGACCGCCAACGTCCACCCGCAAGCACGCTGCCCGACCGCCGATGGTCGTGGGAGCGGGCGGTGGCAACTGGCTGGTGGTGGGTGGTGGCGCGTGCCTCACTAGACCACGGCCGGGGCCTAGTTGCGGGTGCCATAGACGTGTTCGAGAGCGAGTTGGTCGAGGCGTTCGAAGGCCATGCCGCGGGTTGCGGCGGCTTCCGGATCGAAGTCCTCGGCGCGCAAGGTCGCGACCGTTTCGCCCGCGTCCAGGGTCGGCTGAGCGAGTTGATCCAGCCGGGCAGCCAGCAACGCCTGCTGTACTTCGGGATCCGCGCGGAACGCCCGGACCTTGTTCCGCAAGATCAGGTAGTTGCGCATGCAGCCCTCGGCCGATGCCCACACGCCGTCCATGTCCTCGGTGCGCGGCGGCTTGAAGTCGAAGTGCCGCGGCCCTTCGTAGCCGCCGTTCTCCAAAACGTCGACCGTCCAGAAGGCCCCACGGACATTGCCCGCGCCGAACCGAAGGTCCTGGTCGAACCGAGGCCCGGTCTGCCCGTTGAGGTCGGCGTGGAACAACTTGCCGTGCCACAAGGCCTGCGCGATGCCGTGCGCGTAGTTGAGCCCGGCCATTTCCTCGTGGCCGATCTCGGGGTTCAGCCCAACGCGTTCGGAGTGCTCCAGCTCTTCGATGAAGGCCAGGGCGTGACCGATCGTGGGCAACAGGATGTCGCCGCGCGGCTCGTTCGGCTTGGGCTCGATCGCGAACCGGACGTCATAGCCCTGTTCGATCGCGTAGGACCCCAGGATGTCGAAGGCCTCCTTGTAGCGATCAAGCGCGGCCCGGACATCCTTGGCCGCGCCGGACTCCGCGCCTTCGCGACCACCCCACGCCACGAAGGTCTCGGCGCCCAGTTCGGCGGCCAGGTCCAGCTGGTCGGCGGTCTTGCGGATCGCGAACCGGCGTACGTCGCGATCGTTGTTGGTGAAACCGCCGTCGCGAAAGACCGGATGCGAGAACAGGTTCGTGGTCACCATCGGTACGGCGAGCCCGGTCTCGTCCAGCGCAGCGCGGAACGGCTTCAAGTGGGCATCGCGCTCCGCGGCCGTGCTCTCGAACGGGAAGACGTCATTGTCGTGGAAGGTGATGCCGTAGGCGCCGAGGTCGCTCAGTTTGCGTACCGCCTCGGCCGGTTCCAGCACCGGGCGTACCGCTCCGCCGAACACGTCGACGCCTTGCCAGCCGACCGTCCACAAGCCGAAGGAGAACTTGTCTTCCCGGGTGGGGGTGATGTCGGCATCCGTCATGGTGGTCCTCATCTCTTGTCGTACCAAAGGTGTTACCGAGTGCGGGCCCAGCCGCCCTGCCGAGGCCCGCGGCGATTGCCGGCCTCGGCTCCAGGACGGCAAGGCGTGCCGTGCGTTGAAGGGTCAGCGGCTGAATCCGGCGGTGAGCCCGCTCAACAGCTGGCGCCGCCCGATCGCGTACAGGATCACGATGGGCAAGGTGGTGAGCACGACCGACGCGAGTACCGCGGGCACGTTCACGCTGTACTGCCCCTGGAAGGTCCACAACGCGAGCGGCAGCGTTCGCTTGTCGGGGCTCTGCGTCAGGATCAACGGCAGCAGGAATCCGTTCCAGACGCCAAGACCGTTGTAAATGCTGACCGTCACCAGCGCGGGCCTGGTCAGCGGCAAGGCGAGACCGCGCAGCATTCCCCACTCGCTCGCGCCGTCGACGCGCATGGACTCGAAGAGTTCCTTCGGCACGTCCCGAATGAAGTTCGTGAGCACCAGGATCGACAGTGGGATCGAGAAGGCGATCGAGGGCAGAATGATCGCGAGCAGACTGTCGTACATCTTCATCCGGATGATCAGCAGATAGACCGGAATGATCGTCGCCTGCAGCGGAATCGCCAACCCCATCAGGAACAACCCGTTGACGCCGGCGAGGAAGCGGCTACCCGCACCGCGCACGATCGCGTATGCCGCCATGAAAGAGATCGCGACCGCGGGCAGGATGGTGCCGATAGTAACGATCACGCTGTTCAGGAAGTACCGCGGGAAGTCCGACCTGATCACGAGGCCGTAGTTGGCCACGGTTGGGTCGGTCGGCAAGGCGAAGGGGTTCTGGGTGAAGTACGCGCCCTGGTCCTTGAAACTCGTAATCACGATCCAGTAGAGCGGGATCAACACGATCACGAGCCAGATCCAGCCAGCGGTGCCGCCGAGCCAGTTCAGCCGGAGCAGCCGCCGGGCGCGGGAGGATCCACCGCGCACGGCCGGCGCGGCCACGTTGCTGGTCACCACCGCCATGTCAGGCCCCTTCCTGCTGGCTTGCCGTCGTACTGCCGCCAAGCCTTCTCAGCAACAACGCCAAGGCAAGTCCGAGCAGTACGAGCAGGACCGCGATCACGCTGGCGGGACCCATCAGGTTGGCCTGGAATCCGCGCTTGTACATGTCGAGCGCGAGCACCCGGGTCGCGTCGCCGGGACCGCCCGCGGTCAGGACGAAGATCAGATCGAAGAAGGTCAGCGAGCCCACCACCATCAGCGTGGAGGAGGTGATGATCGTGTACTTCAGCTGAGGCACGGTGATGCTGAAGAACTGGCGGATCCGGCCGGCGCCGTCGATGGATGCCGCCTCGTACATGGTGGCTGGAATCTGCCGGACGCCACCTTGATAGATGAGCGAGTGAAAGGGAATGAACTGCCATGACACAACGAAGATGACCACGCCGAGGGCGAGGTTGCTGTTGCCGAGCCAGTCCTGAGTCAGAAAGCCGATCTTCAGTCCGGCGCCGAGCCCGAAGTTCGGGTCCAGCAAGGCCTTGTAGGTGATGGCGATCGCCGCGGAGCTGAGCAGCAAGGGGATGAAGTAGAGCACCGCCAGTAACGCGCGATAGCGCTGGCGGCCCGCGAGGAACACCCCGAGCAACAGGCTCAACGGCGTCTGCACCAGCCAGGACAGGATCATCACCTCGAACGTCACCAGGACCGTATGCGGTAGGCCCGGGTCGTTGAGCACGGTGCGCCAGTTCGACAGCCCGGCCAGGCTGATCGGGCCGAGGCCGTCCCACTGGGCGAAGCTGAGCAGCAATACCCCGAGCAGCGGTACGACGCCGAAGACCACGAAGATCAGCAGCGCCGGGATCACCATCCAGGCCACCGGGCCGCTCCGCCCGGCGCGCGAGGGAGCGGTCCGCCCAACGACCTGCGCATCGGGCGGAGCGGCCACGGTCACTTGCCGATCACCGCGTTCATGTTGTCCGCGAACTGCTGCGGCGAGATGGACAGCTGGAACAGCTTGGCGATGTTGTCGAGCAGTGTCTCCGCCGCGGTCGGGCTGAGGGCCTGGTCCCAGGACTGGCCGAAGTTCTTCGCCTTGCTCGAGGTGTCGTACACGAAGCTGAGCCAGGCGGCGTCGTTCTTGTCCGCGACGGCCTTGAGCTTCGCCTCGGTGCCCTTCACCACCGGCACGCTGCCGGAGGCGATCCAGGCGTCGACCGAGGCGGCGTCGAGCGTTGAGGTGGCCAGGAACTTCTTGGCGACCTCCTTCTCCTGCTCGGTGGCCTTGGACGAGATCGAGAGGTACTGCCCGGGGTTGCCGACGGTGCTGCTCGGATCGCCCTTGCCGCCGTCGACCGGCGGGAAGTTCATGTAGCCGAGGTGTCCGCCCGTGACGAAGTCGCCGCCGTCGGCCTTCATGCCGCCGTAGGTCCAGGCGCCGTGCAGCATCATCGCGGCCTTGCCGGTGTAGAGCAGTGCCTGGTCGGCGTTCGAGTCGGCGGTGATGGAGGAGAAGCCCTTGATGAAGCCGTTGGCCTTGATCAGCTTCTGCATCTCCTCGAGGGCCTTCAGCGAGGAGGGATCGGACCACGCGTTCGGCTTGCCGTCGAAGATGTTCTGGAAGACCTCTTCGCCACCGATCCGGTCAAAGAGGAACTCCAGCCACATCATGTTGGTCCAGCGGGACTGGCCACCGAGCGAGAACGGCGCGATGCCCTTCTCGTTGAACTTCGGCACCAGGTCCATGATGTCGCCCCACGACTGCGGCGGCTGCACGCCGACGCTGTCGAACACCTTCTTGTTCCAGTACAGAACGATCGGGGTGGTGGTCTCGACCGGCATCGCGTAGATCTTGCCGTTCACGGTCGCCGCGCCGAAGGCCGACGGGAAGATCTGGTTCTTGAGCTCGGCGTTCTGGCCGAACCAGTCGGTAAGGTCCTCGACCTGGTTCGCGTCGACGTAGCTCTTCAGGCCGCCGCCGCCCCAGCCCCAGATCAGCGTCGGGCCCTGACCCGCGCCGATCGCGGTCTTGATCTTCTGCTTGTAGGCGTCGTTCTGGAACTGGGTGGTCTTGATCGGGGTGGCGGAATTCGCCTCGTTGAACCGTTTGACCTGGGCTTCGCGAATGGCCTGCTGAGGCTGGCCGGTGAGGAACCAGTAGGTGGCTCCGCCGGTGCCCGCCCCGGTGGAGGAGCCGCCGGAACTCTGTGGGCCGGAGGTGCCGCAAGCGGCGAGCCCGGCAGCGACCGCGCCGCCGGCGGTCAAGCGGAGGAAAGTGCGCCGGGATGTCGTGATGGGATCCACCGTGATCTCCGTACTCCGTGGCCGTGGACCACTCCACGGCGTGTGGGTTATCAGGTGCGATGACCGTCGGCGCGACCTTGAGCCGCGCGAGCCGACTGCTCCACGAGGTAGCGGAAGCACCTGTCGGTCGAAACTGTGTTTCGTAACGTAGGTTTCGGAGATGACGCTGTCAAGGTCTTGAAGTCCCAGCTTTGCTGGGGGAGAGTGACTCGGCAGATTCACCTATTTACGAGGGAATCTAGCGAGCGAAGGCAGATCGACTGTCATTGAAGACAGTAGTCGCAATCTTCGAAACTTTTCGATACTTCGCATCAACACTGGCTGAGTAGCAGGGAGAATTTCGTGACGAGCTCTAACGCGGCGACCGGTCCCGACGAGCGGCCTTTGTGGCAGACCTCGCTCTCGGCCGAGAAGCGGGCCGAGCTCCTGCTGCAGGCGATGACGCTCGATGAGAAGGTCGCGCAGCTCGGCAGCCGGTGGGCGGGCAACGACATGGCCGACGTCGAGCGGCCCACCGAGGAGCAGATCAACGTCGCTCCGATGCAGGACGTCTTCGCGGCCGGCGGCACGATCCCGCTGGACGAGGCGAGCCGCAACGGCCTGGGCCACCTCACCCGGGTCTGGGGCAGCGTCCCGCTCACGGTCGACGAGGGCGTCGCGGAGATCATCCGCCAGCACGAGGTGGTCCTGGCCGGTTCCCGCCTCGGCATCCCGGCGCTCGTGCACGAGGAATGCCTGACCGGTTTCACCACCTACGGGGCCACGGTCTACCCGACGGCGCTGGCGTGGGGCGCGACGTTCGACCCGGCGTTGGTGGAGCGAATGGCCGCCGCGATCGGAAGCGACATGGCCGCACTCGGCGTACACCAAGGCCTTTCGCCGGTGCTCGACGTCGTACGTGACTATCGCTGGGGCCGCGTGGAGGAGACGATCGGCGAAGACCCGTACCTGGTGGGCCTGCTCGGTTCGGCGTACGTGCGCGGTCTGCAGAGCGCCGGCGTGATCGCCACTCTGAAACATTTCGCCGGGTACTCCGCCTCCCGGGCGGCTCGGAACCACGGCCCGGTGTCAATGGGCCGCCGCGAGTTGCTCGACGTCATCCTGCCGACGTTCGAGATGGCGATCGCGACGGCCGGCGCGGGCTCGGTGATGAGCTCGTACTCCGATATCGACGGCCTGCCGGCGAGCGCCGATCCGTGGCTGTTCACGGAGTTGCTCCGCGACGCCTGGGGCTTCACCGGCACGGTGGTTTCGGACTACTGGGCGGTCCCGTTCCTCGCGACGATGCACCGCGTGGCCGAGGATGTCGACGCCGCGGGCGCCCTCGCGCTCACCGCCGGGACGGACGTCGAACTCCCGGACACGCTCGGCTTCGGCTCGGGCCTGGTCGAACGAGTGAAGTCGGGCCAACTGTCAGAGGACCTGGTCGACCGTGCCGCCCGGCGTCTACTCGTACAGAAGGCGCAACTAGGTCTGCTGGACCCGGACTGGACTCCAAAAGGCTCAGTCCGCAAGGAGACGGTGGATCTCGATTCCCCGGCTAACCGGGCTCTTGCCCGGGAGGTGGCCGAGAAGTCGATCGTCTTGCTGGACGCCGGTTCGGCCCTACCGCTGCTCGGGGAGAACCGTCCCGCGCTGCAGCGGGTAGCAGTCGTTGGACCGTGCTCGGGCGATCCCCGCACGCTCATGGGGTGCTACGCGTTCCCCAACCACGTGTTGCCGCGTTACCCCGACCGTGGTCTCGGGATCGAGGTGCAGAGCGCGGTGGACGCCTTGCGCGACGAACTCGGAAATATCGAGCTCGTACACGAACCAGGCTGTTCAGTGCTGGGAGACGACCGTTCCGGGATCGCCGCGGCTGTCGAGGCGGCTCGCAGCGCTGACGTTTGTGTCGCCTATGTCGGCGACTTGTCCGGCCTGTTCGGGCACGGCTCGTCGGGAGAGGGCTGCGACGCCGAAGACCTCCGCCTGCCCGGCGTACAACACGAACTGCTGAACCAGCTTCTAGATACTGGAACGCCGGTAGTCGTCGTAGTGGTCTCCGGCCGGCCGTACGCGCTCGGCGACTTCGCGGAACGTGCCGCGGGTCTGGTGCAGGCGTTCATCCCAGGTCAAGAGGGCGGTACGGCGATTGCTGGGGTCCTCAGCGGCAGGGTTGTGCCCGGCGGCAAGCTGCCCGTGCAGATTCCGCGCCACGTTGGGGGACAACCCGGCACGTACCTGCAACCACCTCTCGGCAGTGTGGAGAGCGCCGGCATCAGCGGCCTGGACGCCGTACCGCTGTTCCCGTTCGGATTCGGCGCGTCGTACACCAGCTTTGAGGTGGAGAACCTGCGGATGAGCGCAGGGGAGATCCCGACTGACGGGGAGTTCACGGCAACCGTTCGGGTTCGCAACACCGGGGCCAGGGCGGGGGACGAGGTCGTTCAGTTGTACCTGCACGACGTGGTGGCCCAGGTCGCGCGGCCGTTGAAGCTGCTGATCGGGTTCGCGCGGGTGTCGCTGGAGCCCGGCGCCGGAGTGGACGTCACTTTCCAGGTCCACGCGGATCGCACCGCCTACACCGCGGCGGACCTGCGCCGGATTGTCGAACCGGGCGACATCGAGGTGCTCGCCGGTACGTCCTCGATGGATCTGCCGTGCCGGAGCACCGTGCGAATCGTGGGAGATGTGCGTCTGGTGGGACACGATCGTACGATGGTGACCCCTGTTGACCTGACGCCGATCGCCGGCGACGCCCTCAGGACAGGAGGAGAAGCGTGAGGAGGTTCCGCCCGTGAGCGGCCGCATCACTTTGGCCACCGTCGCGACCTCCGCAGGCGTCTCCGTCGCCACCGTCTCCAAGGTGCTCAACGGCCGTAGCGACGTGTCGCCGACGACCCGGGCCAGGGTCCAGGAGATCCTGCGCCAGCACGACTACGTCGGGCGACGGCCCGAACCGGTCGATCGGGCGACGGTCGAGCTGTTCTACCAGGGCTTCTTGAACAGCTACTCGATCGAAGTGATCCAGGGCGTACTCGAAGCGGGCAACGCCGCCGGGGTCGACGTCGTGCTGAGCTCGCGCCCGCACCGGCACCAGCCGCGTAATACCGGTAGGGCTGCGCAGTGGATCCGCGAGCTGACCGCGACCGGCCGGCGTGCCGCGATCGGCATCACCAGCGATCTGACCGCGGCAGACCTGGCCGCGCTTTCGCGAGCCCGCCTGCCGCTGGTCGTAGTGGACCCGCTCAACATCGCCCAGCCGGATATCACCAGCGTCGGCTCGACCAACTTCGCGGGCGGAATGGCCGCCACCCAGTACCTGCTCTCGCTCGGCCACCGCCGGATCGCCTATCTCGGCGGACCACCGACCTCGGGCTGCAACCAGGCCCGGATGAACGGCTTCCGCGGAGCGATGGAGGCGGCCGGTGCGCCCGTACCCAAGGAGTACGTCTGGCTGCGGGAGTTCCTGTACGACGACGGCCTCGCGGGTGGTGCGGCGCTACTGGATCTACCAGAACCGCCTACCGCGATTTTCGCTGGTAGCGACGAGGTGGCCCTCGGGGCGATGGAGGCGGCCCGGGCGCGCGGTCTTCGCGTACCGGAGGACCTGAGCGTGGTGGGCTTCGACGACACTCAGGTGGCTCGTCTGGCTTCACCCCAGCTCACGACCGTGCGGCAGCCCCTGCAGGAGATGGGCGCCGTCGCACTGCGTACCGCCCTGCAGTTGGCGGCAGGGGAGAAGGTCGACTCCCACCACGTCGAGCTGGCCACCCGCCTCATAGTCCGTGACTCCGCCGCGAACCCTGCAACGCCTTGATCAACTAGAGAGGACTTCCCATGCCGGAGACCACCGAAGGCCGGTTTGCGAACGGCCTGGAGTTCCTCCGGCTGGGCAAAGGGCCAGTTCTAGTGATGTCGCCGGGCCTCGGGCCGTCCAACGAGCTTCCTACCGGTCTCAGCCGCCACGCATCCTTGGCGTCGGCTCAACCGTTCGCCCAGCACTTCACCGTGTATGTGCTGCAGCGCCGCGTCGGAATGCCCAAGACCTGGGAGCTGCGGGATATAGCTACTGACTACGCAAGTGCCATCGAAGAGCTCAGCGAACCGGTTTTGCTGCACGGAGCCTCTACTGGCGGTTCTGTGGCGCTGCAGGTTGCCGCGGACAACCCCCAGCTTGTACGGCGCATGGTGATCGCGTCAGCCGCCTGCAGCCTCTCGGACCGTGGCCGGTACATCCAGGTGGAATTCGCGCGCCTAGTGGCTGAAGGCGACATACGAGGCGCCTACGCGTATCTCGCCGGGGTGCTCGCGCCCGGGGCTCTACGGCGGCCTGTAGGCGGTATGGGCTGGTTGCTCGGCCGAGCCGTCTCCGGGGTAGACCACGGCGACATGCTCACCACTGTGTCGGCCGAGGACCGCTTCGACGCCGAGCCGTACCTGTCGAATGTGACCGCTCCAACCCTCGTACTCGGTGGAGCGAAGGATCCGCTGTATACGCGCAATCTGTTCGAACGTACCGCTGCAGGCGTCACCGATGGCCGAGCCGTCATCTACGAAGGCAAGGGCCACCTCTACCCAAGCGGCGGCAAAGCCTCGACGCTCGCCGCCGGCTTCCTCCTGGGCTAAGGCCCTTGTTAGACGCCTGCGATCATGGCTAGGTGCTGAAACTCCGCCGTACTCCAGTGCCGCCCGAGCTCACCACCGCGGTCAAGCTGGCCGCAGAAGCCGACGGCGTGGGCAAGGAGAGCATCCTGTCCGCGATCCAGCTTCCCGACGGCCGCTGGCTCGCGGGCGGCCGCTCCGCCCTTTACCTGCCGTCGGCCCCTGCCGCCGACTCGGACGGAGCCAGCCCGTTGTACGACGTACGGAGGATCGGCTGGGAGAAAATCGAGCGGGCCGAGTGGGACTCGGAGCAGTCGATTCTGCACGTCTGGGAGACCACCGCCTTCGGTACGCCGCTGGCCGGAACGCACCTCCCGGTCGAGGACCTCGGCAAGTTCGGCCAGCTCCTGCGCGAACGGGTCAGCGCGAGCATCGTCATCCAGCGCCACTACCCGATCACCGGCAAGAAGGGCCTCCGCGTCGTCGGCCGCCGCAATCCGGCTGACACCACGGCCGAAGTGTCCTGGAATTTCGTTCTGGACAAGGGCATCGAGCCCACCAGGCCCGGTCTGATCGACGCCGCGGAAGGCGCGCTCAAGGGTCTCCGCGACGAACTCGGGCTCTGACCCGCAACCGATGCCGAGGGCACCTGCCTGGCCCTCCCGACCCCTTCGCAGGGGCGACGGGAAACCCGATTTTGAGGGGCGGCCCAGGCCTGTTAACCTAATCCAGCCTTCGGGAAATCGGGAGGCGAGCGCGATCCCGCGTAGCTCAATTGGCAGAGCAGCCGGCTGTTAACCGGCAGGTTACTGGTTCGAGTCCAGTCGCGGGAGCAAGAACAGCCTCACCACCGAAGGCCGGTCCCCACCAGGGAACCGGCCTCTCGTCATCTCCCAGACTTTCCTACGCCCAGCCCGCCGCGAATGCCTCCTACGGCGCCCAGTCCTCCGCTCCTGAGTCCTGCGGCGCGTGAGGGCGCCTACTGCGCCTGGGGGTGCTGATTCCCCAGGCGCCGCTCAGCGACAGCCTGATCAGCGACCTTCCTTACGCTTGTCGATCGCCCGCTGAATCCGGTGCTGCGGCTGCCCGGTCAACTTCGCCAGCAACGGCACCCGGAACTTCCACGCGGCGACGCTACCAACAATGAGCACGATCAGGATGAACCAGAACATCGCTGTCCCCTTCGATAGACCTACCCCCATCATCTCGCGCCCCACCCCCTTCCCCGCCCAGGCACATCCCTGACCACCCCCTGATTTCCCACGCCACCCCGCGCGCTTCGCCCCAACGTGCAGACCGCCCGCGCCCACGCCGCCCCGCCGCGGTCCGACCCGCCCAACCACCTGGGGCGCCGTGTTCACCCACCGACCGGATACGATCTCCCGGCGAAACGTCCTCAACGAGGCCGTTCCGGGGCGGTAGCTCAGCCGGTTAGAGCAGGGGACTCATAATCCCTGGGTCGTGGGTTCGAGTCCCACCCGCCCCACCGAAGAAGCCCCTGACCTGCAATGATGCAAGTCAGGGGCACCTGGCCACAGCTCCAGTTACCAACTCCGTGACCAGTTTCGCGATTTGGGCCCCCTAGAGTCTGCTCACGACTGCTTCGGTGCGAAGTAGTCGACCAGCATCTCGGTGGTCCAGGTGGCCTGGCGAACGTCGCCCCGTGGGCCGAACTCTGCGAACCAGGGCTTGATGTCGAGGATCGGTGTCCCGTCGACGGCGTCGAGGTCCTCAACGTGAAGATCGAGTCCGTCGACCTTGAGCAGCTTGCAGCGAGAGACGCCGAGCCAGTTGATGCGTCGCATGTTGCGGTGCCCGAAGATGCCAACCGAGGGCCAGTCTGGGTTATCGCGAGGCCGACGTGAGCCGAGGTTCAGGTCGCTCTGGTCGGTGAGATGGAAGTGAAAAACGACTTCGAGGTGCGAGAAGTCTTCGAGACCTTCGGTCGCCGCTGCCGTGAAGCGGTCGCTGTCGATCCGGATGATGGCTTGCGTGCCACCCCAGTAGTCGTCAGTCGGTTCGGTGCGTCCGCCGACGACGGTTGCGACGGGCTCGACGGAGAACGATTCGGAGGTCATCTGTGTCCCTGTGGGTGAGTTATCGGGCGACGGTGGCGAGGTATCGGGCAGCGCGCTGGTCCAGTTCATTGACCGTGCGGATGCCTTTGGCGCGATAATTCGAGAGGCCAGAGCGCATGTCGCGTACGGCTTGCAGCGCGCGACCCGAGTGGATGCCGTCCATCACGTTCAGGGCTTCCGACCAGGTACCGCAGGCCTCGTCGATTGCGCCGGACTTGGCCTGCACGGCACCGAGATAGCCGAGGGTGACAGCGTGGGTGCGGGTGAAGGTTGCGGCCTTCCGCGTCCGAACGCTCCTACGGAACTCCTTGATTGATCCTTGAACATCGCCGAGATCGCGAAGCGTGCAGGCTGTCTCGTGCGCCAGGCTTGCTTCACCGAAGAAGAAGACCCTGCCGGGCTCGTCGTCATCTGGCGTGGCGGACCGCAGGTCATCCTCAGCGCGCAGAAGCGCCCGCGCGGCCTGAGACTTTTGACCGTCCGCTGCCAATGCTCTGGCATGGACTACGCCGAGCAGCGCCCTTTCCCGGGGGCTGGCTTCCTGGTAGCGGCTGCCCGCGATCGAGGCCTCTGCGACGTGAACGGCTTCGCGATGATGGCCTAAGTCGACTGCTTGGTGAGCCATGGCGCGCAGGATGTGGCCGGCGAGCGCCGGGTCGCGGGCTTCGGCTGCAAGTTTTGCTCCGACTGTGAAGTACCGCTGCGCGATGGCATGTTCGCTGTTGTCGAATGCCATCCAGCCGACCAGGTAGGCAAGTTCGCCAGCCGTAGAGAACATGCCGCGACGGATCGTTTCATCGGTGTAGGTCCCGTTGAGGTAACTAGCAACGTCGGACGCCAGATACTGCACGACGGCTGCCTTGGCGTGCCCGCCACCCCGCCGTTGATCGATTCGAGTGAAGAGCTGGACGGTCTCCCTGACCGCCTCCAGATCACCTGACCCGACGATCCGGCTACCTGCATTGGATGCCTTTGTCAGAGGTGCCTGGCCCCACCAGGCCTCTCCTGGCACAGCAAGGGCAGCGACGGAATAGCCAGCGGCTCGCAGAATCGATCTGCGCTCGACATCCAAGGTGCCTCTCCCGAGATCGACCAACGTCGAAAGCGTATCCGCATTCCAATCGATACCTGGCGGCGTCGACGACGCTGTGAGGCCAATCTCATCAGGCGTAACGGTTCGGCGCAGCTGACGAGTGAGGGCCTCGGCCAGTATCGCCGGAGCTAAGCCGGACGGCGTGTAGCCAGCGATCCACTTCGAGACGTGCGATCGGCCGATGCTCGCGAACTCGGTTGCCCCACGCTCGTAAGCGACCCGTCCGAAGGCGATTGCAACCTGCGCATGCGTCCAGTTGGCCTCCTCGATCAAGGCGGCCAGCTTGACGTTGCGCTGTCGCTCCCTTGCCACGGTCATCCTCCCCAGCACCAAAACAGGTGCGGCCGTTCACCACTTTCACCACACCCACTGCCCTAAGCCGATGCCAACTCACCGTAGCGGATGGTTCGCTCGATGTGTCGAGAAGCGGTGGGCCGCTGGCCCTTCACAATCACGAGGACGGAGGCGAATTTGAAAATGATTACCGCAGAACGGGCGGGCAGTGACATGGCTTCACGAATCCGCACGAGGCACCACGTCCGTGTCTGGTTCGGCGAGAACGTCGTCGCTCAGAAGGTCTGCTCCACTCCAGCGGCGGCAGAGCGGTACGAGGCCGGGATGCGCCAGCGGTACCAGTCACTGCGGGTAACAAACGAGCTGGTTCAGAAATCGGTGAGTACGAGCTGACCAGGACGGCGCTTGCCCCGCCCTCTTTGTGTACAGCCCAAGATCACGGACCACCTATCGATCGGGGGGATCTCATGGGACAGAAGACGCTTCATTGCTACTACCGGCAGCACTTCATGATGACCGCGAAAGAACGAGCGGCTGTGCTCACGATGTTCACCGAGTTCGCCGAGATGCATGGGCTTGAGCTGGGCGGGATCTTCAGCGACTCGGTTGAGACCGGCTCGATCGGGCTGGAAGCGCTTCGGGCGGCGCTAGAGCTGGACGATGTTCGTCTGGTCGCCGTGCCGTCGCTGCTGCACCTGGACCCGCTCGGCGATCCGGACCGCGTGGTGGCGGAGTTCACCGACGCCGGTGTCGCGATTGCTGTTGCTGATCCGTCTTTTGACCAGGGGCTGGCGCGATCGATCGCCTGCGACTCCTCATCGCAGAGTCGGCCCCTTTCCCGGAGTCCCGGTGCGCTGCTCACCACCTTGAGGCAGCGCGTCGGGACTCCCATCAAAGCCCGCGAGCGGACGCGTAGCCGACGTACTGCGTCCCGCTCGTCGATCCACTCCGAGAGCCTCATGCGCGGTTCTCGGTTGGCTCCGCTGCCCTCGGAGGCGCCTGCTCGGGGGCAGCGTGAGCCGGGTGGGGTCCCATGAGCGGCAGGTGGCCGATGCGGTCACTGGCAACGCGGGGCGGCGTCACGCCGTGCTGCGCCGGCCGCCTGCTTGAGTGCCTCGGTACCGACCGACCACCCTCGTTGCGCGGCGCCGAGGCACTCCCTGATCCGGCGCGTGGGCGTACTGCCCGAGGTCTGCGCCCACGCGCCGTTCCACCTCCGAGGGACCGCAACGCCCTCGGCAGGACGTCCCGCTGCCTCGATGCTGGCCCACCGGAGCGGGGCAGCGGGACACCAACCACGGACTCCGAGGTCTACCCAACCTCGGACGTGGACACAGCTGGCCGCTGGGCGAGCAGCGCCATGCCGTGGCCCGTACTGACAGGGCGGTCCTTCACTTGTCACAGCTATGTCGTCCTGTCGGTATTGGGTTTGGCGGGCCCGCGCGGAAGTTGTGCGTTGCCCTTCGTCCTTGGGGTGCGGCGGGAGCAAGCAACACCGTTCCAGTTGTCACTGCGATTAGAGAAGAGAGACTCGGTCATGGGGGAAGTCACGAGGCTGAAGCCGTTAGTCCTTGGCTACGCGCTACTTACACCTACTGGGGGCGAAGCGGAACGGATCGCGGTCGAGGCTCAACTTTCGGCCTTCGCTGCGAGGTCGAGCCTGATGCTCGGTGTCACCTACTTCGACCGGCGAGCCACTGCCACGGCAGGCTTCTCAAACCTCGTGGCCGCGATCACCAGGTACCGGGCGGCGGGCGTTGTAGTGCCAGCACTCGGTGACCTTGGTGAGCGAGTCGATCAGCGGATCGCCCAGTTGGAAGACGACCTTAGTGTCGTCATCCATGTGGCTGACGCGATCTCTCCCGTAATTGCCGCGACTAGGTCGCGGCCATGAACGGCGGGCGGATGTGAGGTCGCTGCGCCTGACGCCGACGGCACACCACGCTTGCGCGTGGTGCAGGCGCCGGTCGCTGCGCCCGTATTCGTCCGCGCCTAGACCGGGAAGCCCTGGCGGTTCAGCCCTCACTCAGGTGGACATCGCCTCACAACGACAGATCGCTAGGGCTTCCCGCTCAGATGCTCCCGCCCCTTGGGCGTCCTACACCAAGTGAACTGGAAAGGAATCCCCTATGTCCGAGCATGTTTCTGCGATGCCTACGACCATTCGTAGCGGCGAGCAGCCGGGCGTTTCGCCGGTCGCCGGTGAAATTTTGAGTCACTACACGGAGCGGTGGGACGAGTCTCAACGGCTGAGCAGCACGCTCAAGGGCAACCTGGAGCGTGCACGTTTGCATGACTACCTGGCGCAGCACCTACCGGCTACGCCTGCTCGAGTTGCTGATATCGGTGGTGGCCCTGGCGTGCACGCACGGTGGATGCAGGACCAGGGCTACAGCGTCGCTCTGCTCGACCCGGTGCAGCGCCACATCGACCAAGCGAAGGCCGCTGGTGTTCCGGCAGTGATCGGCGACGCGCGCCGCCTGCCATGGGAGAACGAGACCTTCGATGCCGCGTTACTGGCCGGACCGATGTACCACCTGGTCGAGGCGACCGACCGACGGCTTGCTCTTCGTGAGGCCGTCCGTGTTCTTAAGCCAGGCGGTGTCCTCGCGGTTATAGCGATCAACCGGGCCGCCAATCTAATTGGTGCTGCGCTCGCCAACACGCTCCTACAGCGCGGCGAGATCGTTGAGGGAATCCTCAAGACGGGGTTCAGCGGTGCGAACGAGCGAATGGCACACACGTTTTACCACAGCTTGCCTCAGCTACGGACCGAGCTGAACGGTGTGGGTCTTACCCGGGTCACCGTCCACGGCCTGACCGGACCCGGCGGCTGGCTCACGGTCGCGCTGGACGCGCATTTCAAAGGAAGCGAGTTGCCGGCAACGCTGACTGAGACTGACCCACTCACGACTGCGCTGGAGTGCGCGCGGATCGCGGATGAGTATCCGGAGTTGGTGCCGGCGAGTTCGTTGTTCCTCGCGATCGGATCACGTGAGTGAGTGACTGATGAATCGGTACGTACGTTGGCTGGCGAGGCGAGCGCGCCAGAAACGTGAAGAGGCGATTCGCTACGCCGAGCACGGCTGGCCGGTCTCGCCGTTGGCAGTACCGCGGGACGGACGATGCCCTTGCAGAACTGGTTCCTGCGTGGAGCCGCACCCGGTCACTGATCTGGCCTCGACAGATCCGGTTGAGGTTGGCGCGACCTGGCGTGAGCACGGCTGGGATATCGCGCTGGTGACCGCGTGGTTCGACGTCGTTGACGTTCCTGCCTCGCTCGGTGCGGTGTTGCACCAGCAGATCAGAACGACATGCCCTACAGCGATGGCGCCACGTGGACGGCGATGGCACTTCTACCTGGAGTGTGGATCGCTGCGGTATGAGTTGGTGGCAGCCAGTGGCGGTGTTCTACATTCCGGAAGCAGCGGGTGGATCGCAGCTCCTGGAACCCGGATCGAGACCACCGGGCAGAGTCGGTGGCTGGTTCAGCCGTATCAGACGCACTGGCAGCCACATCGACGGATGGACGCGTTCGATCGCGTCTTCGCCGGGCTCGGCGACACCGGCCAGCAGCGCCCGGGGATGCCGCCACTCGTTGATGCGGCAATCGAATGAGTGCGGCTCAAATGCCACCGTGCAGCTCGCGGTGCTCGTGCTCGGCGAGCAGCACCATCGACAGCACCGCCTCGGCGCTCGGCAGTGGATGGACAGGAAAGTCTGAACCGTCCCAGCGCAGCCTTCTGCCTGCGGCGTTCCGCGATGGCGGGATCAACACGGGCGTGCCCGGAGACAAGTACTTGACTCCCGTCGCGAGTGGCCCTAGATCGTCTTCCGGCGGAAGGGTGCACGTGATCCAGTCACCGTCTGGCAACTTCATCGTCGGTGGCCATACGTCGGGCCGCTGCTGCTCGTACAGCCGCTTCCCGTATGCGCCAGCCACACGAGGCAACCGCCAAATTGCGACTGAATCAGACGAACACGCCAAGATGTTCGGCGGGTCGGCAACCGACCAGGTCGCTCGCACCTCGGCTACGTCAGTGAGCCAGCCTGAAGCAGCCGGTAGACCGTCGGCCGTGCCTGCCTGGACAGGAATACCTCGCTCGACGCACGCCAGCGCAGTGTCTTGCAGAAGGTTCTTACGACGAAACATCCGCTGTGCCACCTCCGATTCTGCATCATCATCACGCATGGCTCCCTACCGTTCCGGGAGGGGGCCACCTGGTCAACGAGACTGCCGCTCCTCCGGCGATCCCAACCTGGTCGGGACATGACATTCCGTTAGCAGGCCACCCATGGCTGGAGGTCGCCCTGCTACCTCTTGACTGGTTCCTACCGCTCGGCGCCATTGGCTGCAGGAACCTGCAAGCTTTGCGCGCACATCGTGACGACAGCCCTACTCACTGCAACGATGTGCGCTTCGGTTCGCTACACCAACTGGGGAGGAAGTTATGCGAACTCTCGCACCTTCGGCCATCCGCAGGGCAGCAGGTCTGCTGCTCGCCCTTATGTTCGCGTTGTCAATTGGTTCCACCACGGCGGTCGCTCGGGTGTCTCCCGCGGCGCAAGAGCTGTCGGCAGTAGGGATTTTTCCGCCGCCACCACAGTGTGGCGATTCCTTCCGGATCACTAACCAATATCGTCTCGACAGCACCCACGTCGAACTGCGAATCGTCGGGGTGGACCTAAGGCGGTGGTTCACCGGATATGGACTCGCGGTGGTCGGTTGGGACGATAGAAGTGGCAATCACGTCGAGAAGCACAATGCGTCAAGCTACTCGGGTTCGAACTTCACAATCGAGCTCCACCTCGGGCCCATTGACAAGAAAGGCACCGTCTACGTTGCGCTGACGGATGCCGATAATCGGGTGACCTACTGCCAGAAGGTTTTCTACGTGACAATCACGGTATAGGCCCATTGCCACGGTGCGCTCGCTTGCTCGCGAGCGCACCGTGTGCGTTAACGGCGGACGCTGACTAGCTCGATGTCGGCCAATCTGACATTGCGCCCCGCCAGGGCGACCGTGGTCGAGGGCAAGTCTGCAACCGCGATCCATACATCTAGCAGAGACCGTGCCTGAAAGACTGTGTCGAGGCCGTCGAGGCGGAGCTTCACCGGGTCCCAGCCAGAGTTCGATAAGTCATCGACGAAGCCCGCCACGCCAGACAGCGCACCATTGCGCTCCTCATCATCAATCCCAGGGCTGAGGTTGACCGCAGCCAGCACCGCCGACATCACTGCGTCGGGCAAGCTGCCGGCCGGACCGTGGCTATACGGTTCAGCCTCCGTGGGCCGGTGGTCGCCCAGCTTCGGCAGAGTGCTGAGACTCAGCGCCGGACCGTCAGCCGACTCGATATCTCCAGCGGCGACTATGACCTCACGCAGCGGACTACCGCTCCCGATTCCCCCAACTTGCTGCCACAGCTCGATCCAGGCCTTATCGAACGGACGCGTTGGAGCCACCACTGCGAAAGGTGGAGTGAAAGGCAACGGAAGTTTCTCCACGAGATCCATGCCTCCCATACTGCCCGACGAGCGGTAGTCGCCACAGCGTATTCAGTTAGCTTGTTACTTGGTTGATGAGATCGAGCCGTGGGAAGACTGCGTGGCGTCAGTGAGGCTGCTGAAGGCTCCGTGGCGTGTTGGCCTGCCGATGACGGTTTGCAGGTGGAACTCCAAGTGCCGCCCCGGCCGCTTGACGGCGAATATGTGATGCGGCTTCAGATGAGGCGGGCAACAGTGCAGCCGCAAATGGGCTGACCCGACTAGAATTCTTGCTATGCCTTCGGACCTTGAGCGGATCGCCCAGGGACTCATCGACTACCTCGACGCGAACCCGCGTATGGCCGGCGAACTCGGTGCTGCAGCAGCAGAGTGCCAGCAGTTGGCGGCAGAGGTCGCCGAGCTTGCGGTGATGTTGCCTGAGGCTGCTGCTGCGGCTGAGTATCTTCAGCAGGCCGCGAATGACTGCGGCCAGGCTGCGCAGCTGTCGGCCCGGGCGGCTGGGATCGGGCGGACTTGGGCCGAAGCGGCGGTTGGTGGTGGCGCTGGGCGGCAAGACCCGCAGACACCGAGCGGTGCTCGGGACGCCAATGCTGGAAGCTCAGTTGGCCGTGAGGATGCTAAAGGCCGACCCGACAAGGGCAAGCCTGGCCCTCGGCCCGCAACGGTGGGTAGCGGCGATGGTGCTGGCTCGCAGCGCAGCGAGCTGAATCCGGGGGAGGTGAGCGGTTCGGGTGCCGAGAGGGAGCGAGGCCGTGACCTGGGGGGTGGCATCACTCGGGAGATCATTGAGCGCCTTCCGAAGAGGACCAAGGGGTCGAAAACTCTTGGCATTTGGATCGATGACCTTGGCAACGAGCATGACTTGAGCAGTGGCGTGGATCGGTTCAGCGGTCCTGCTGAAGAGCTGGTGAATGCCGCGGATAGTCCGATCCCTCGTGAGGCGTTCATCCTCAGTTCCCATGTCGAGGTGAAGTTCGCCATGCGGATGCGGGATGAGAACCTGACCGACGAGTTCATCGTGATCAACAACTGGCCGTGCGAAGGTCCGGTCAGCTGCGACAAGAACCTGAAATACTTTCTTCCACCAGGCGCCAGGCTGACCGTCTTTGGCCCTAATAACTTCCGGAAGACGTACCCGGAAGCACCGACTACAGACCAGGGGGATCTGCCGTGAGCAACGGAATCAAGGCGTACTACAAGCACGGCCACGGCGACTCACCGGTTCGCGTCACGACCGACCGCGAGGTGGATGAGCTGATCGACGCGGTGTTGGGCGAGAGCTTCGAGTACACGATTGCTGCGCTGTACCACGAGGGCCGATCACTGACTGCTCACGGGCATCCCGACCACGAGCTACGTGTCGGCCTGGATGCCGATCGCCAGGTCGGTAGCCTGCGCTACTCGGGCAGCGTCGATGGAGATGACGGCTTCTGGTATGCAGCGTCCGGTGCCGCAACCAACGATGTGGTGGTCTATGAGTACATGGGCAACCCGATGCACTTCCCGCTCGACTCCGAGCTGCCGATCGAGGCAGTGCGGGTAGCGGTGAAAGAGCTACTCGTCACTGGTGACCGGCCCACCTCGGTGACCTGGGTGCGATGGCCAGAAGATCTGCGCGACTAGTGTCACGGCTCGTCGGTTCGCTTTTGCGTCGGCTTGCTTGCGGCAGCGCATCCAGTGTTGCCGCATGTCTTGGTCATGTGCAGACGTGCCCCCGAGGGGCGCACGTGAGCTGGTCGACTTTCACGCAATCTGTGGGCAACTGTGAGGAGGTCACAGGGGTCCAGTCGTGCGCTCGCTGACGCACTTGCATTGGTGTTCAGTAGGTGGATGATGAAGGCATGTCTGCCGACGAGCGCCTGAAGTGGGAGTCCTTCGTTACGCCCAACCTCCTAGGAGGCGACGCAGGGAATTTTTCATTCAGCGTCGGACGGATCAAGATCGGTGCCACAGATGTGTTCCCGACTAGTAATGGAGTCACCGCTCTAGTTGGCGGAAATAATGTTGGGAAATCGGCGACGCTTATGCAGTTGCTGGAATTCATTGGTGATGCCAGCGGGATCCCTGCGGCTCCGAAGACCGTTGTCAAGGGCATCGATCTGCGTAAGCGCGGCACTTCTGCGGACCTGGCCGCTTGGCTCGGTGTGCACTCAAGGTTCGTTTCGAGTCAGTCTTCGGGCACCGGGTTCACGCACGTTGGAGATGGAAATCTAATTGCGGTCGACTCGGCTGGCATGTATTGGGCCGACTATGGCGCTAATACAGTTGGCGGAGTGTGGCCGTGGCTTGTTCACTATTCTGATGCGGCCCGTCGACTTGGGATGGTCCAGGGAACTGCTCAACGAAGAGACATCTCAATGCACCCGGCGCATCCGCTTCACTTTCTCCAGGATGATGCTGAGCTGTTGCGAGAGTTCAGCGAGCTTAGCGAAAGAGTCTTTCGGCAACCCTTGGTGCTTGATCGGCTTAGTATGGAGACACGCCTCCGCGTTGGCGCAGTTTCATCGCCTCCGCCCCCAATCGATGCCGTCTCCACCGAATACACGGCTGAACTAAGCAAGCTTCCCAATCTCTTTGATCAGGGCGATGGCATGAAGAGTCTCCTGGGACTGCTGCTTCCTGTGATGGTGGGAGCCTATCCCGTAATCATCGTCGATGAGCCGGAAGCGTTCTTGCATCCTCCGCAGGCGTTCGAAGCGGGGAGAATATTGGCTAACGTTGCGAAAGACAAGCAGGTGCAAGTCATTGTGGCGACGCATGACAAGAACTTCCTAGCCGGCCTGCTCGATGCTGGTGTAGATGTCTCGGTCGTTCGCCTAGAGCGCAGCGGCGACGAAACAACGGCGTTCCAGCTACACGCCGATGAGCTCAAGGAGCTCTGGCGGGATCCAGTATTACGGTATAGCAACGTACTTGATGGCGTATTTCACAGGCTCGTAGTAATCGCCGAGGCGGATCCTGACTGCAAATTCTTCGCAGCTACCCTAAATGATATGGAAGACGAAGTGGAACTCGTGGCACCTGCTAATGAAGTCCATTTTGTTCCATCCAACGGGAAGGCGGGGATGGCGAAAATGGTGTCTGCCCTCCGGGCGGTTCGGGTGGATGTCGTAGCCACTCCTGATCTGGACGTCCTGAATGACGCTTCTCTTCTGAAGGCCCTGGTGGAAGCCGCGGGCGGCGACTGGGGTCATATAAAACCTATCTACGATCGGTCGACTGCACACCTGCAGAAACGATCTACCGGTGCAACCTGCGGTCAGGTCTTGGCGCTCATTAGTGCCGAGTTGGAACGTCAGCAAGGAAGTCCCTGGACTCAGGAAGTTCGAGATTCCTTGGCTCCGTTGATGCGAACTACGCAATCGCCGTGGGATGAGGTGAAGAAGCACGGTATTGCTGCCTTCACAGGGCAGTCGCGGCAGGAGCTCAAGAAGCTGCTCCTAGAACTCGAAGCCATCGGAATCAAATGCGTCGAGAAGGGAGAGCTTGAACGCCTGGCGCCTGACGTCACTACTTCGAAGGGGCCGCGATGGCTCGCTGACGCGCTATCGGCAGGAGCTCATAAGGAACTGGCTGCCCGCGAACATGTCACGAGACTTGTATCTAGTCTCCTGACAACCGCTAGTGAGAATGAGCCTCGCTGAACACGGCGCCGTTGAGGGTAGCAACGAGTTTGCCGATGCCGGTGAAGAGTCGTTTCTCGATGGTTTGGCGGGTGACGCCTTCGTGGCGGGCGATGTCGTGGTTGGTCCAGTCGAGTACGTGTCGGAGGAAGATCGCCCGGCGTTCTTTGTCGGTGAGGGGCGTGGTGGTCCAGGCGATGCGTGCGTCGGCGAGGTGGGCGTAGTAGGTGTTGCTGCGGGCCTTGTTCGGGGTGGAGCGGGGCATGTCGGGTGGTGGGGCCTGTGCTGCGGTGCTGCCGTAGGCGGCGTGGGGGTCGAACAGGGCTGCGAAGAGGTATTCGATGACGGGACGGGTGTAGTCGGGGCGGCGGACCATCAGGCTCGGTCGGTGATTCGAGCAGGTCATTCGTTGTAGCTTTCCCAGAGTTGTTCGTAGGAGACGGTGAGGGTTTGGCGCCGTGCTGGGGTGGCGCAGTGGTTGATGAGGTCGTGCTTGAGTCTGCTGTGCATGGTTCCGATGTGGCCGGTGGCGATGGGTCCGTGGAGTTCGGGGTTGGTGGCGACCATGATCAAGGCTTCTTGGTGGAGGTCTTGGGCTTGTATCGCGTCGCGGTATTTCGGGCTGAAGGCGATGCTGTAGGCCGCGTGTTCGATGGCGCGCAGAGCTTCGGGGTTTGTGGTGAAGGTCCAGTCGGGCTGTGCTGATGCTTTGGTGATGGCGGTGTCGCTGGGCACGGTGAGGGTGGCGGTCATCGGTTCGTGGTCTCCAAGGCTGCGATGGCGTGGATAGCGGTCGCGGCCAGCTCGGCCAGGCCGGCGGTCTGTTCGGCGGGATCGCTGGTACCGAGGGCTGTGTAGAGGTCGTGCACGAGTAGTCCGTCCCAGCCCATGCGATCGGCATCGTGGCGGGCGGCGTTGGCGTCGCTCCACCGCTGGGCCTGGTGTGCCCAGTGCGTGCGGCCCTTGGCAGGAATCTGTCCGCCGTGCAGGGGGTGATCGCGTTGGCCGTGGTCGTCGTGGGCTGCCTTGACCGCGTCGCGGACCAGGTCGAAGGCGGCCGTGTAGGGCGAGGGTTTTCGGCCCCGCCGTGGCGTTGCCTCGGGCTCGGCCGGTCCGGGTGCGGTGGTGTCGGGTGCGATGGTCACGTGATCTCCGGTGCGATGAGTGCGAGTAGGGCGTCGGCGCCCGCGGCGACGTAGGTGGCGTTGACGTCGTGGCGCAGTGGGACGGGGACGGCGTTGTGCAGAAATTTGGTGACGGTGCGCAGGAATCTGGCGCCGGCGGGGTCGGGGTCGGCCCAGACCCAGATACGGGAGAAGCCGGCGAGCATGCGGCGGTGGTGCGATGTCCAGGAGTCTGCGCCGGGGCCTCCGATGGCGGGCAGGCCGATCTGGGTCAGCGTGAGGCGGTCGATTTCGCCTTCGGTGAGGTGGATTTCGTCACCGGCGGTGTGGATGGCGCCGATGCCGTAGAGCCGGGTTGGGTCTTCGGGCAGTGACATGTATTTGCCGTGGTCGAGCTTCTTGCACGAGTGTTTGCGGTCGTCGAGGCAGCGGAACCGGATGGTGAGGGGCTGGCCGTGGCGGTCGAGGTAGGGGATGGCGAGCCATCCGGTGAAGCGGGCGTGCAGTGGGTCAGGGGTGGCGACGACGCCAAGGCGGGCGGTACGGATCGTTTCCTCGGTCAGTCCGCGCTGTTCGGTCAGGTAGCTGAGTGCTTGGGGCGTGAGCGCTGCCTGGTACCGCTCGACGGCCTGGTTCAGATGGTGTTGTTGTGATGTGGTGAGCGGCCGCAAAGGCTCTCGCTCGGTCAAAGTCGAGTCCTTCCCTGGCCATGATGAGATCGAAGCTGGAGCCGCCCGATCCGCAGGAGTGGCAGTGCCATAGCTGCTTGCTGGTGTCGATGGAGCACGACGGGGTGCGGTCGGCGTGGAGTGGGCACGACACCATTTGCCGGGTGCGGCCCGGACGGACCTGGGCGCCGTAGTACTCGAGGACGGCGACCAGGTCCGGACGGACGGTGCTCACTGCGGATCGGGTGCGGCCAGCCGCGACAGGCCGGTGAGGCGCTCGTCGTCGGTGTCAAAGGGGTCGCCGGTGAAGTAGTGCTCCAGGGCGTCGAGGTCTGCCGGGTCGCCGCCGTCAGCGATGAACGCTTCGGTGATGGCCAGATAGGACATCAGGCAGTCGATATCGCCGCAGACCTCGGAATCGAGCTGCATCATGGTCACCCCGCGCCACCGGCCCCGGCAAGGCGGTGTACGGGACCACTGGCCGGTTTGGGCAGCGGTGCTTCGGGGAGCTGGAAGTAGTCCTCGACGGTAGTGAGCACGAAGGCCTTGCGGAAGCCGCGGCCCCGGCGCTTCACGATGACGATGCCTTCCACGTCGTCGACGTCGAGGCCACGGTGCTCAGCGAAGTGATTCGCTTCGAGGTGTGCTTCGTCGACGAACGGTCCGGCCCGCATGGCAGTGTCTTTGGCTTCGATGACGACATGACTGCCCGACATCCGCACCACCAAGTCGCCCTCGTCGCGGTTGCCGGTGTCACGCAGCCGCTCGGCATCAAAGCCGTAGGAGCGCAGCCCATCGCGCAGCGCGGCCTCCCAGCGCCGACCGCGTCGCCGGTTGGCCTGGTTCAGGTTCCGGCGCGAGTCCCGCTCGGCCTCAAGGAGGTTGGCGGGCTCGTTGCTGTGGTTGTTCACGGATCTCCGTTTCGGTTAGCGGGCGCTGCTGGCTCGGTGGAGCCGGGTGCCCAGGGCGTGGAACCGGGTCTTGTCCGGTTCGGCACGCAAGACGGCGTAGCTGCTGGCGGTCGGGTCGCTGGGGCCCATGCGCTGTTTGATGCAGGCGATGCGGTAGTCGAGCGTGGTGGGGTCGAGCGCCACCGACAGCGACAGGGACGGCTTCTCCGACAGTCCGCCTTTGATCTGATCTCGGGACGGGGGATTCCATGGGTTCGTTTTGGCTTCCCAGCCTTTGTCGGATGCGTGGTGCATCACGATCGGCGTGATCCCGGTGGAGTGGGCGAGTTCGGTGATGCCTTGCATCACTGTCATCTGCTCTTGGTAGTCGGCCTGTGCGCCCTGAAAATCCATGAGGTTGTCGAAGGCAACAATCCGCGGATAGGCGTTCCACAGCTCAACGTAGGCATCGATCTCTTCGTCAATCTGGGTCCAGGTGATCGGGGAGCCGAACGCGAAACTGATCTGCGATTCGGCGAGCGCGTCGAGATAGCGTGACCGGCCAGGGCCGGTCATACCCTTCTCTACTTGCCCGGTCGTCTCGCCCACCAGCAGCGACGCGAGACGCGTCGAGGCGGTGAACGGCGACATGTCCGCACTGAAATACAGCGTGGGCAGATTCATGTTCGCGGTCCAGAACAGCGCCAGGCCGGACTTCTGCGTTCCAGACCGGCCAGCGATCATGATCACGTCACCATGACGAGGCCGTACGCCCTTGAGATACAGGTCAGCGAACGCGTCGATCCGCGGAAGCTCTTTGCCTGCTTGGGAATGCAGGGTCAGTGACCGCTTCGCGGTCATCACCGGCGGGCCGCGTCAGTCGAACGACGGAGCGTCGGCCATCGCCTGTTCGGCGGCGGCTTCACGGGCCTGGTGATAAGCGGCGACATGACCGAAGGTCTCGTCGTCGGGATCGCGGAACACATAACCCTCGCCGGACTTCGTCTGGGTCGTGCGCACGACGCCGACCAGGGCGCCACCGACGATGTTGTCGAGGCTGGAGGCGAGCATCTTGTGCACGATCCGGATGCTCTCGTAAACCGCGGTCGGCCTCCGAGTCTCCAACGCTTCGGAGGTACCGAAGCAGGTCACGTTCGCGGTGACCTCATCGCGGTACTGCACCTGGTTCTTGTAGACCGACTGCACGTCACGCTCAACGCTGGTCGGCTCGACCAGCAACGCCAACTCGGTCATGTACTTCTTCGGATCGAAAATCGGCGAGTTGCTGAACTCAGACGGGCGCGACAGCGGGGCAGGGCAGTTCAAAAGGTGATACTCCGATCAGTAGGGAACACAAGACCGTGAACGATCAGTAGGGCGGAGGTTCGGGCTGCGCGGTGGTGAGTGCTTTTCCGCGCGCTTTCCAGGCAGCCATCAGCTCCGCGTCAGCGAACGCAGCCTGATTGCCGGCCCACAACCGGCGCAGCTCGGCGACATCATGCGCGGCAGCGATCTGTGCCAGCAGCGGCGACAAGGCCGATTCCTCGGGGGCCTCACCACCGGAATAGCCTGATAGTTTCCTATCCGGCTCGGCGGTGTGGCTGCGGGTTTCGCTGGTGTCCTCCGGTTCGATGCTGGCTTCGAGCACTGCGCCGGCGGCCGAGGTGGCGCTGAGCGTGCCGATCGCGGAGTGGGCGAGTTCATGCAGGGACGCCCGCTTGGCTGAGACTTCTTCGAGTCTGAAGAACGCCGTCAGGTCCGCGCGGACCGACTCGGCTGAGCCGGTGAACCGGACGCGGGTCGAATGGGCGGCGCCGCCAGTGGTCAAGGTCAGCTCGACGGGCGCCTGAGGGATGGTCACAGTGGCTGGAATCCTTTGTTTCGTGGGGATCTGGTGAGTCAGACCCTAACGCGGGCACACCCGCAACGTCAACTGATAGTTTCCTATTTCGTGACGACTGCGGTGAGGGCGCCGAGTCCTTGGCGGCGGATGGACCGAACCTGGCGGGCGAGCTGGACGGCCTGCCAGCCGAGCTGGAGGTTCGCCCAGTGCAGGGTGCAGATGGCGCTGCCGGCGGGCAGGTGAACAACCAGGCCCCAGTCGTGGCTCACGTCGGGCAAGGGCTGCCGGTGGCCGGTCGCGGGGTCGTAGAGGTGGCCACGGGCGTAGATGGCCAGCTGCATAGCGATCTTCAGCGCGGTCCAGGTGATCGAGCCGGTCTTGAGATCGGCGATCACGTTCGCGGTGAACGGCTGGCCGTCAGGTCCGGGACCGGAGTAGGTGATGACTCGGTCCGGCGTGCCGGCGACTTTGAGTTCGTCGAGCACGATGAGCTGCTCCAAGTGCAGCACGGCTGTGTAGACGGGCTGGGTGGTGGCGCGGTAGGCGTCCATGTCGAGCACGTCGTGGAACGAGGTGGCCGGGGGAAGTTCGAGTTTCTGGTCGACGCGCTCGGACAGGCCGTGCATCCAGGTGCCGCGGTCGGCTTTTGCGTTGCCGCCCGCGGTCGCGAAGGCGATGGCGGCTTGGCGATCAAGCCAGGCTTTGTCACCGGCGTTGTCGGGATCGCGATCGGCCGCGCCAGCGAGCAGGGCGGGGCGCTGTGCGGCGCCGAGCAGCACCAGGCGTTTGTCGCGGGCTGCGAGCTTGGTCTTGTCGTCGAGGACATCGATGTAACTGGTGACCCGGCTGTAGGGGGTCTCGGTGCGTCCGGCTCCACGGCAGGCCGGGCATTGCACGGTGCGGCCGGGGCGCTTCTGTGATGGCTGCGTGCCGCTGGCGCTGCACTTGGGGCAGTCTCGCCAGATGTAGGGGCGGCCGTCTTTGGTGCGGCGCACCGCCGCGTTGACGGTCGCGGGGGCGCTGGTGTCGCTGGGGCGAAGCAGGCCGGGATGGGTCGTGGGTGTGCTCAGTCGCTCACCTTCCAGAAGTAGAGCCGAATAGAGTCGTCCTCGCGGATCAGTTGCTCGACGGGGTGACCGTCGAACAGGTCGTCTTCGCTGTCGTCGATGAGTTCCAGCCCTTGGCTGTAGGCCAGCCTCATCAGGGAGGCGATGTCCTTTTGCTCGGCGCCGGGCGGGACCTGGAGGTAGTACAGGTCTTCCTCGGCGTCGAGGTAGAGCGTGACGCCACCGGAGGTGATGGTGGCGGGAAACGCCTTGTCCTGAATGGGTAGCTCCCGTGAGCCGGCCGGCGATGGTGGCCAGACACGCGGGGGCTCCGCGTCGGTCGGCATCGTGCTTCCGGTCCTCCTTCGATCGTTTGTTTACGCGTCGTGATCAGTCGTGTACCCATTCAGTTAGCGGTGGAAGAGCTGACCGCCGATCGCTTCACGCGACCTGCCGGCAACACCAGGTGAGGAACACTAAAGGCGGCCACCGACAATGCCGATGACCTCTGTCCCCCACCGTCGCCCCAGGCGGTGCAACGCCTGGGGCGACCTTCCGCGAGCAGCACAAGACCCCTCGTGAAGCGCTCTCACGAGGGGCCTTGTGGACGTTCCGAAAACTACGCGGCCCCCCGGTAGGCGCTAAACACTACATCAACGGTTCGGCAAACTCCGGGATGCTCGATTTGCATCTTCCTGCAAATCCCAATGGCTGTATTGGCCAGCCGAAGTGAATGTGCTACTCGCAGGGTCAGGCTCGGATCTGGTGAGTCAGATAGCTGACGTGATAACTAGTTCTGCCCGGGTTCGCGGATCATCCCGCGGTCGATTCCCGGCCGGCGCGGCACATGGGTAAACCCCTGTTCGCTGTCGGGGTCGTAGTCGATCACCTGGTCATCGGCCTGGCGGGCGTTCTTGTAGTACTGAAGGACGGTCTGGTCCTTCTCGCTCAGAGGCTTCCCGGCTTTGCGGCGCCGCTCAAGACGCAACATCGTGTAGTAGTGATGCGCGCGATGCTCGGGTTTCACATTCCAAGGAATCAGCGAGCTATCGCTATTAACATTCCGGACGATGCCGTTTTTGCGGGCGAGTTTGCTCCACGTCCCATGTGAAATGGTGATGTGATAGAGCCGCTCGTGTTCGCTGCTCATCCAGGCAAACGATTTGCCGTCGCGCAGCCATTGCAAAGCCTGTGACTGATTCTGAATCCGGGACCGCCGGTCTGCCGGCGGCTCGCTTCCCAGGTGGAGTTCGATGCCATCGCGGTCGTCGCCTTGGCCATCGCTGGGGTTGTCCGGGGAATCCCCAGGAAGTGCCGGGGCATCGGCAGGCATGAGTGTGAGGGCCCTCCCTTCCATCCATGACCGGAAGTTCAGTCACCTGATACTTTCCCGATCACGCTCATGCCATGTCAAGTTTCAACGAGTGAGATGCCACTTACTGCAACCAAACTTTACGTTCCTTGTCAGGCATCGCCGCTCGGGTCGGCCTTCAGTACCGCCGGGAGCACTCCCAGATCCTCCAGCGCGTTGCGCACCTTGGACACCAGCGCGGTCGCCGCGACGACCAGAGCGAACACCTTCGCCTCGTCATCTGAGCTCACACCGAAGTCGGACAGCGACGGCACAATTACCGTCAGCACCAGAAGGGTGCCTAGGGCAACATCAAAGCCGGTGCGGATCGCACGGCGGGTAGAGGCGTTGAACATTGGAGATTTGTTCCTTTCAGGAAGAACGGATCAGTGTGTGGGTTCGAGGGGGTTTCAGGTGATGGTCCACCCGCCTCGCTTGGTCAGGTAGGCGCCGGTCTTCGGGCCGAAGATGCCGTCTTGCGTGAGGCGCGCGTGGGTTTGGACGACCTTCACGGCGTGGACGTAGAGCTCTGAGGCGCGGGCCCAGTTGCCGCTTTGAACGGCGCGCAGCCAGGCCTGTTCGGTATCTTTCGTGGCGGGCTCGATGACTCGGGTGAAGGCCATGAACTGCTGGACATCGGTAAGGGTGGTGCCGTTCATCGCCAGGCCTTGGCGGGCGTGGTTCATTGACCACAGCGAGATCGTGGTGTCGCTGCCCGGTGCCGGCGGTTTCGGATTGGCGCCGGTGCCGCGCAGTTTGCGAGCGACCTTGGTGACGGCTGCGGCGTGCTTGTTGATCTCGAAGTGCATTTCGTCGGGGCGGCCGTTCTTGTAGTCGCCGCCCCAGCGAATGCAGCCCTCGTAGATCTTCAGTTGCTGGCGGATTTTCGTCTCTTGTGCCGACGTGAAGGTGTTCCAGACCCCGAGGGGGTGTTCGGGGGCGTTGAGGTCGATGGCGGTGCCGGAGGCGTGGTTGCTGAGGGTCTTCTTCGAGCCGCGAATGGGACGTTCGGCATAGCCCCAGTCGTCGAGTTGTCCGTCGTGGTCGATGGTTTCGATGTGCTTGTCGAACCAGGCCGCGAAGTGGCGAAGCAGCCAGCCGGTGTCGCCTTTGCGCAGGCGGATCTTGCGGACGGTTCCGGGGATGATCTGGACGGAGGTGGCGGTGATGTCGTTGGCGCTGTAGCCGTTTTGGCTGAGAGGCAAGAGCGGTCCGTTCTGTCGATGGGCATGGCGAAGCGCCCGGACACCAGGGGCGCCGGGCGTTGTGAGCGGTTCAGGCGGTGACGGGGCGTTCGGTGATGTAGTCGTGCAACTCGTTGCGGGCCTCGTCGAGCGCGGCCTGGATAACGTCGAGTTTGATTTCGAGCGCGAGACGGCGCTCGCGTTCCCGCTCAAGGTCGGCCTCGGCACGGTTGGCGCGGGCGGTCTCGGCTTCGAGAACCGCTTCGAGGGCGACGACGGCGGTTTGCGCGCCGGTGACGATGATGGAGTCCCGCTCGGCCGGCGCCTTCTTCTTCGCCGAATAGGCGGCGACTGCACCGGCCAGAAAGGAGCCGCCGGCGAAGGCGGTGACCGCTGTGTACACAAGGGTTTGCGGGTCGCTGGTGCTCAGGGCTGCGAGCCAGGTGGTGAGGTGGATGGTGTGGGTCACGCTCCTATCCGGCGGAGAACGAGCTTTTGGTAGGCGCCACCTTCGACCAACGGCACGGTGGCGCCGGAGTCTTGGTAGAGCGCGGCGACGAGTTTCGTTCCGGCGGTGAACCGGTGCTCGCCGGTCAGGGTGAGGCTGGTCCATCCACCGGGGTTGGCGGGGATGGAGGCGTAGGCGAACAGGCCGTCGTTGGCGTGGTTGCGCAGCTGGAGGTAGCGCGAACCGTTGCGGTTGTGATCGAAGGTGATGGTGAGGGTGTAGAGGTAGCGGCCGGTCGACAAGATGGTGAAGATGCCGCTGATCGCGTGGAAGGTAATGCCGGAGGCACCGAGTTCTTCGCGCCAGTCGATGTCGTGCCAGGCGCCGCTGGTGAAGGACGGCATGGCGTTGGCCCGCATCGGCCCGGTCCTCATCGCATACGGCTGGGTCTCCAGCCCCGCAACGCGGGCATGCAGGTTCGGCTCAACCAGATAGCGCCACTCGGTGCCGGTCCAGTACTCGAACCCGCCCAGGGTCGCGTTGAACCCGATCTTGTACTTGCGCCGGTTCGCGGGCCGGGTGGCAGTGGTCCAGGCGCCTACGCGGGCACCGAGGAATTCGCGCCGGTCGACGATGCTGGCACCGTCGACGTTCACCGCACCACCGGCGACCGGCACATTGGCGAGCGGGAACTCGAAGACCCCGGCATCGGTTTGGGTCAGTGCCGGTGTCCCGGTCCCCGGTGTTCCCGCAACGACAGCCAGGGTGATCGCGTTGAGTGCCGGGTTGAGCCTCAGCACGATCAGGTGAGTTTGGGGACTCGATGCTGGCGCGGGCAGGGACAGTGTCTCGACCGCGGTCGACGAGATCGCGTGACCGCGCACGATCGCGAAACCAGGCTGAATGGTGATGCTCATGCCTGACCCGGCGGCGACTTTGAAGCCGGTGCCGGCGTGGGTGTCGGCGATGCCGGTATCGGCGAGTTCGCGGAACAGGTGGCTGTACTGGGTCTCTGAGGTGTCTTGGTTGTCGAACGGGTACGAGGTCACCGCCAAATGCTTCTGCTCCAGATATTAAAACGGTTCTTATGTAACTGCTTGAGGTCTATTCGCTTCTGAGCGCTGCCGTTCATGGCGGCTGGGGTGCACACTGACAGGCACGACCATCGTGGGCCCAGTGGGGGGACGCGAATTGGGTAGGAGGGGAATGCTGTGGCTTTGCCTAGCTCATATCTGACTTCATACAAAAATGTCGGCGCGATTCTGGATTCAATCAAAAAGGCGCAGGCGCCAGATCGATTTACTGTCAAGTTTCTGCAGGATCTGGGGTACTCCAGTGCCGCCGATCGGCTGATTATCAAGATGCTGAAGGTTCTCGGGTTGCTCACGGAGGCCGGGCAGCCTACGTCCGCCTATCACGAATTCCTGGATCCAAGCCAGTCTGGGATCGTCCTCGCTCGCGGATTGAGAGAAGCCTATTCGGACCTCTTTGCAATCAACCGCGATGCAAATCGGATGGCTTCAGCGGACGTGCGTGCGAAGATGAAAACTATCTCACAAGGCGCGCATAAGGATGATGTCCTGGGGAAGATGGCGAATACTTTCGCAACTTTCTCTGCCCTGGCAAACTTCGATGCCGACACCGCAAGTGGAGACGAGGCTGTGAGTGAGTCATCGCCTGATGAAGTCGTGAAGGAGCGGGTTGAAAGAACTGTGGGGAGCAATCCAGAGGTGCATTCAAAGCCCCCGCTTAGGCTAGCCTATGACATCCACGTTCATTTGCCTGCGACTCGCGATCCGGCTGTCTACGATGCGCTCTTCTCTAGCCTGACAAAGCATCTCGGTTAGTTCATGAGCGACGTCTACGCGTTTGTTTTCAGGGGTGACATGGCTGTGCAGGCCGTGGGAGCGACAGGGCTCGCCCTGCCGGCGTACTCGGTTGAAGAGGGCCATGAGGAGATTGCCAATGCGCTTTCTCTTGAACTCCTTGATCCAGTCGATGTTGAAAAGGCTAATCGCATGGCCCTCGTCTATGTGGCGATAGCTGCTTTTGAACGTTTGGCGCGATCTTTCATTAGACGAGTCCTTGTGGATGAATTCAGTGACGACTGGTGGGTTCAGGGTGTTTCTGAGCGAATCCGAAAGAAGGCCGAGGGGCGCCATGAAGAAGAACAAAAGACTAAGTGGCACGGAAATCGAGGGGGCGACTTGCTGGACTATACGGAAATGGGTCACCTTTCGTCGATCATCCAGCAAAACCTGCCCTTGTTCGAGGCTCACATACCGCGCGCTGAATGGGCAAGTGCTATCTTCTCGGCTGTTGAGCAGTCTCGAAACGTGATTATGCATAGCGGTGAACTGGGCATCGAGGATATTGAGCGAGTCGGTGTAAATATTCGCGACTGGTCACGCCAGGTCGGATCTTAGAGCGGGCGACGTCTCACTGCGGGCTCAGATGAGGTAGCTGAAGCTAAACGAGCCTGAGTTGCCATTGCCCAGCACGGCTGCCTGCCCTGCGACCGCAGACAGCCGGATCTGGTTGTTGGCGATCTCGAACGTCGCGGAGGCGCCGTTGATGAGGCCGTGGCCGACGCGTGCACCACGCGAGGGGTTGATGAGCGGGGGGACAGTCATGACGGGGATGTCGGTGACGTTGCCGTTGGGTGGCGGGGTCACGGTGGGGCCGGCGTAGGTGAGGCGGCCAAGGATCTCGACCAGGCGGCCGTCGATGATGCGGTAGCGGGTATTGGTGGTGACCCAGTTCGCTGCCGCGACGAGCCCGGTCTCGATCCAGCCGGTGTCGTCGGGGCCGTCGGGCGGCGCGGCGGTGTTGCGTTCCAGTTTCGACACCCGGCCTTCGATGGCCGAAACCCGCCGTGCCAAGGCTGCTGAGGCGTCGAAGCCGGTGGTGTCACCGAGGACCGCACCGACACGGAATCCGTCGCTGGAGGCTTTCACGATGACTCCGGTGACGGTGGCGACCGTCTCCTGGTTCTCGATCACTACCGTGACCAGGTCGCCGAGGAACCAGTCAGTCCCAAACCCCATACCGTTGCCGGAGTCTTCCGGGGGAATGGCTTGCACGGTGACGGCGGTGAAGCCTTCCTCGGCCAGCAGCTCGTCGGCGGCTTGCTGATGCTCCTTGGGGTCAGCTGATTGGCGCTGGTCGACGAACCGCTCGATCCGCCGCCCCCAGGCTGCTTCGGCGGCGCGCGAATCTGCTGTGTCGGCGGCCAGGAACTGCCGGTCGGTGCCTTTGCCCTGCCCGGCCACGATCACCCTGGTGACTCCGGGCGCGGAGGTCGCGACGCGTTGACCGGCCAGGGTGCCGTTACTGGCATCGAGGCGCACCGTGGCGGTGCGGTCGATCATCGCGGACGTCTCGAACACCAGTCGGTCCCCGCGCTGCACGACCCAGAACCCGAGCCGGGCGGGGCCGGCGAGTTCGCTCAGCAGTTCGCCGAGCACCGGGAACCGCGCCGATTTGGTCGAGCTGGGACCGCGGCCGAGGTTGGCGCCCATGACAAGTCGGGGATGGCGCCGTGGTTCGGGTGCGCCGGGTCCGGCGTTGGCGTTGACGAAGGCGTGCATCAGCGTCTCGGCCGGCCCGACACGGGTGTCTTGGGCGGTGTCTTGGGTGGTGACGTTGGGGTTGCTGGGTTGGGGCCAGGCGAGCATGTCGGCCAGCACAACGGTGTCGGTGACACCTTCGAACGTCACCGAACCGCAGCGGTCATCGGGGGTGGTGGAGGCTTCGGGTTTGATCGTCGGTCCGGAAAACAGCACGTCGCGCGGTGTGGTGACAATCAACCCCGAGCCCGGCTGGCGCAGCGCGTGGGTGAGGGGATGTTCGGTGGCGAGGGCGAGTTTCCAGGTGCCGACGTTGTTGTGCACCCCCTCGAATTCCAGATCGAGGTCTTCGGGGCGGATCAGGCCGAGCCGGGTCAGGCTCTTGTCGCGCACTTCGACGGTCAGATCGGACAGCTGTATCGCGGTTCACCGTCCTCAAGTGGTGATCAGGCATGGCCATGGCTGAGGCGAGATGACACGCTTGCCTCATGGCAGAGGACAACCAGCCGTCGCCCGGCCAAGAGGCCATCGGCACCGGCTTGGCAGCGATCCTCGGAACGATGCTCGGCGGGCCGACAGGCGGCGTCGTAGGTGCGGCGGCTGGACCACACCTATCGCAACTTGTGCAGCGAGCCTGGAAAGAAGTCATTGCTTTCAGGGAGAGGCAGCTCGAAAGCGTCGTTGATCAAGGCGCCGACTTCGCCGGGGTCACTCCTCAAGAGCTGATTGAGAGCATGCAGGCTGATCACCAACAGCGACGCCTACTCCACGATGTCCTGCTCGGCGCCGCTGATGCGCGTGACGCGAACAAGGTCCGCGCACTTGCGCGATGCCTGGCAACCGGGTTCCAGGACGCTGCGCGTGTTGACGAGGAAGCACTGATCGTTCGCGCGCTTGTCGACCTCGATCCTGTTCACGTCCATGTGCTTGCCGAGTTGGAGCGTCGGTCGATGACCGCTAGGGACATCGACTGGCATCTCAGCGGCGGCCTGGGCGCTCCGAGGTTCAGCACTGCAAGTGACTTGTCAGGACCGATATTGACCGTCCTTGAACGCAACGGCCTCGTCGATGAATCGATCAAACGGCCCGTGGGTGGGGTGCATGCCAACGCGGTTGCAACGAAATTCAAATGCACTAGCTTTGGGCGAGAATGCTTGAAGAGTCTCGGGAATGAGAACCGTTACCAGACGTTGAAAGAGATTTTTGCAGACAAGCGCGGATGAGTCCGCGTAGCGCCGTATCTCTTCAATAGGTACTCATCGAGCGTGGTAACACGGCTTGCCCTTCCGGTGCTAGACGAGCATGGTTTTGCGGGCCCGCCAGGTGCATCTGATCCATGACGCTCCGGCGATCTGTATGGTCCAGGCGCGGCTGCTGGACTCGTGTGGGGTGCCGGTCCATTCGTGTTCGGTGGTGTCGCTGTTCGGGGTGGAGCCGTCGAAGTAGCCCTGCGTCGTGCCGACGTAGACCTGGTCCCACCACACCCGCGCACCCAAGGGTGCGCCCAGGCGCAGCGTGTGGCTGATCGCGGTCGCGGTGAAAGACACTTCGAGATTCACCCACGCGCCTGTCTGGCTGGTGCTCACGCTCTGGTCGGCGATGCTCAGCCAGGCCCTGGAGTCCAGTTCTGTGTCGGCGGGTAGATAGGTGGAGGCGCAGGCCCAGTAGGACTGGCCGATGCTCAGGCCGGTGACGGGGAGTTCGGCTCGCGGCCGGATCGCATCCGGTGTCGTGGTGATGCGCAGACTGGCGCTGCCGCTGAGGGCGAAGGCGGTGTCGTGCTCGAGTAGCGGTGAAGGCGGGCCGTCGTCGGCGCCGGTGTAGCCGGTGAGGCCGGTTTCGAGGCTGGGGTTGGTGACGTGGTTGAGGCGGGGGGATCCCACGCGGGCGATGGTGCCGGGGGCGGTGCCTTCCATGCTTGCTGTCGCGGTCGATTCACCGGGCGGGATGCGCCACAGCTTGGGTGCCGGGGCGAGTTCGGCGTACCGGTTCGCTCCACTGCCGTCTTTCACACTGCCGGTGCGGGTGTCGATGGTGAGCCTTTGGCCCAGCGCGAGTGTCCCGGTCCAGTGCAGCAGTTCCCCGCGCGGTGAGATGGCTTTGAAGTTGTTGCCGGGTCCAACGATGTCCCACGTGGGGTAGGCGTCGGCGGTGCCGGGGTTGGTGAACGTGACTTCACCCATGGACTGGGCAGCCGTGAGGTGCAGCCGCGACAACGCCGGAATCAGGCCACGGTGGGTGGTGTCGCGCCGCACGGCATGACTGCTGATCTCACCCGAGGTCCAGTACGGCTCGGGGGCACGTAACGTGACGACGAGCTGGAGGTCGTCGTGGCCGTTGGTGTCAGTGCCGTAGATGTACTCGCCGCCCCCGACGCGGTGCACGGTCGTGAACCAGGTGGAGCCGTCATCGTCGATGAACCGCAGCACGCACCCACCGGCCAGGACCAGGGCGAGCTGGTCGACCAGGCCTTTCAGGTGGGTCCGGTTGCGGCCGGCCAGGTACAGCGGCAGGTCGATGTCACGCGACAGGGCGCGTTCGCCACGGTACTGGGAGCCGTCGCCTGCGGCTTCGAGCCATTGCACCGCGACCGGGCCGAGGCCGAGGCCGGTGAGACCGGCTAGGGCTTCGATGCCGTAGCCGGTCTCGGTGACCGAGTTGAGGTTGAGGGTGGTTTCGCCGGATTCCAGTTGCAGTGCCGGTATGGGGCATCACCATCCTGCTCGTGCTCGGTTCGTGGCTGCGAACAAGTCCTCTTCGCTGTCGAGTGAGTTGCCGGGGGCGGCGTAGTAGTTCAAGACCTTCGTCACCCCACCGCCTGGCAGGCCACTGTCGACCGCGGCCACCAGTCCGGTCGGCCGTGGCGCGGTCAGTGATTGCAAGGCGGTCTGGACTGCTGCCTGGGTGGAGGTGATGCCTGCGGCGAAGCCCTGGCCGACGAAGGCGCCGAGCCGTGTGAACACCTTCGAGGGGGACTTGATCTTGAGGTGGTGCTTGATGACGTTGACCATGGCGCGGGCGATCGCGAGCATTTGGGCCTCGATCACCTTGTGCTGGGCCTGCAAGCCCTTCACCAGACCCTCAGCCGCCCGGATACCGCTGGCGTACATGGCGTCGGCGGCGGTGGCGCCGACCTTGCCGGCGGCCTGGGCGAGCTGGCCTTGCAAGGTGTTGATCTTTCCAATCCCAGCCTTCCCTGCGGCGAGGATGGATTGCGCCGCGGCGAGGCCGGCTTCGGGTCCGGCCTGGGCGATCTGATCGATCGCGGTCTTGTTCAACCCATTGGTCTTCAGCTGGGCCAGGACTGCGGCGAACTGTTTGGCCCGGTCCCTGGCGGCAACGAGGGCATCGACGATGCCGGTGAACGACGAGTCCTCGGTTTTGGTGATGTCGCCGGTGGCGAGCACCTTGTCGCGGATGCTCGCGGCGTAGTCAGCTGCCTCCTTCCGCAGATCAGCCAGCCGCTCGGTGGCGGCCTTGAGCTTCTTCTCGACCCGTTCGTTGAGTCCGGCGAGGCCGACCAGCCGCATGCCGGTCGTGGCGATGAACGAGGCGAGCTGTTTGCGCCCGCTCTTGTTGACTAGCCCGAACAGTTTCGTCACCGCGGACAGGACCTGCTGGCGGGTGCCAAGGATGCCGATGATGAAGCCCTGGCCGAGGTACTGGCCGATCTGGGCGAACACCTTCGACGGCGAGTTGATCTTCAATAAGTTCTTGGCCTTGTCGATCGCCGCCCTCGCCATGTTCCCCGCGGCCTCAGCAGCAGCGCCGGCCAGTGACTTGATCCCGTTGATGAAGCCACGGACCAGATCCGCACCGGCCTGCACCAGGTACACCGAGATACCGGCCAGAGCCGCCTTTGCCTTGCTCGGTAGCTCCTTCACCACCGTCACCGCGTTGGTGACACCGGTGGTGAACCCGGTGCGCACGGTGGACCAGATCGACGACACCGTGGTGCCTATCGACCGTCCCAGGCTCACGAAGAACCCACCCACCGACGACAGGCCGGACAAGACCGCGGACTTCACCGCATTGAGGACCGTGAGGGTGATCTCGCGGATCGCGCCCCAGACCCCGGTGTAGTAGGTCTTGATGCCGTTCCACAGCGACGTGAACAACGTCTTCACCGCGCCCCACCCGGCAGACCACAGGCCCTTGAACAGGGCCAGGCCCTTGCGGAGCACGCCGAGGATGCCGACGTTGATCGCGATCTTGAACAAGCCGACGATCACCTGGATGAGGCCGGAGAAGATCTGCTTGATGCCTTCCCAGGCCCGCGACCAGTTGCCGGTGAACACTCCGGCGATGAAGTTCCACAGCCCGGTCAGGATCTTCACCAAACCGGTGATGACCTTCGCAGCACCTTGGACCGCGCCGACGATCGAATCCAGGATCACGCCCGCGAGGAACGTCAACACCGGAACCAGAACCGGCACGAGGAACGCGACGAGCTGGCCGAGCAGTTGCAGCACCGGCGCGAGCGCCGTGGCGATCTGGCCGAATGCCTCAGCCACTGGTGGCAACACCGCAGCCACCAACTGCCCGATACCGGTGATCACCGGTCCGAGGACCGCCGCTACTAGCGGCAGCAGCGCGCCGATCGCGGCACCAATACTCGACAGCGCCGGGACTAGGGCCGCGATGATCCCCGACAGGGCCGGCAGCACGCTGCCACCGACCAGGCCGGCGAACGCGGCGACCAACTGCCCCACCAGGGGAGCGATCGCGACCAGAGCCGCCGCGAGCCCGCCACCTAAGGTCGTGATGACCGGCTGGATCACCGGCACCAGCGAGGTGAACGCGCTCGCCAGGTTCGCGAACGCGACACCGAGAACAGGACCGATGACCGAGGCCAGCGTGCCGATCACATTCATCAACGACCCCAGCGCGATCGCCGCTGGGTCGATCGCCGGGGCGATATCGGTCAGGCCGTGGGAGATGCCGGTGAACATGGCGATCACACCGGCCATCACCGCCGGGTTGTCCAGCGCCGAAAACACGCCCGCCAGGAGCCCGCCGATGGCCTGGCCCGCCATCGGCAACACGCTCGTGAGCGTGGTGGCCAGGCGCAGCATGACCTGCTCGAACGCGGGCCCTGCCTGGGTCGCGATCGCGTTCATCGCCTCATGTGCCGCGACCAGGACACCGACCAGGGCGGCCTGGAAGGTCGGGCCGTTGACCGTGGCCGCGACCCGCTGCAACCCGTCGGCGAGTTCAGCCAGACCGGACCCTCCGGCCAATTCAGCGGCCTTCGCGACACCGGCCAGAATCGATGCGGTGCCGGCCAGGACACGGCCGAGCTCGGCGATGGCGGTGACACCGGAGTCGATCCACTGCTGCAACATCCCGAGCCGTGCCGCAGTGGACAGCCAGGCGTCGAAGCGGGTGGCGATATCGGCGAACCATCCCGCCAGGCGTGGCAGTGCAGCCGCGCCGACTGCGCCGAGCGTGGCGACGACGCCGGCATAAGCGCCTGTTGCCATGGCGGCGACGCCGATCGCCGCCTGAAGGTCGCGGAACATCGGCACGATCAACCCGTCCAGGGCAGTCGTGAACGAGGCCGCCAGTTGGGCGGCGAAACCGCCGAGCGCGGTTGCCGTGCCCATGAGGCCGGTGCTGAATTGCGGGAGCAAGGTGTCGATCAGGCGCCGCAGTGGCGCTTCGGCCAGGGCCCAGAAGTTCGACGACATCCGGTCCTGCAACTTCCCGAGCTTGTCGTCAATATCGGGGAAGACGCTGTCGAAGTCCTTCAAGACCGCGACAGCGGTGCCGATAGCTATCGCGGTGCCGGTGAAGATGCCTGGCAACGTGAACGCCGCCCCGGCGATCTGGGCCAGCGACGACGACAATGCGAACAGATTCGACGCCGCCGACAGCGACCATCCCGCTAGGCCAGCGACCGCCAGCGCCAGCGACCCGATCAACGGGACCGACTTGTCCAGACGGGTCAGGGACTGCGCGATGCGGTCGAAATACGTCGACAGCACCCGCGCACCCGACAACGCGGCGATCGCCGTCGCCGCCGAGGCAGCGGCACCGGACTGCACATACGGCAGCAACGGCACCCGCCGCGGCCGGGACAGCAACGCCAGCCGCTTCTCGGCGAACGAGACCGCACCGGCCGCGATCTCCGGATGGACCGCGATCTTCAGCGGCGAGGTCTGTTTGCGGAAATCGTCCAGCTCCCGCTTCACCTGGTCGAGAGCTTCCTTCGACAACTCCACCACCGCGGTCGCGGCAACGAGGTCGGTCTTGATCTTCAGCTTGCGGTTGTTCGCCCGCGCCGACAGTGCACGCAACGCCTTGGTGATCTCGGCGTTCATGCCATCGGTCGAGATCGTGGTGTAGAGGCGGATCTTGCGGGCATCGGACAGACGGTTGCGCTGGTTGATCTTGCGCACCTCGCCCAGCAACTCGCGGGCAGCACCGGAAATGTCGACCTTGGTCGGGATCGTGATCTTGAGCTGCTTCTCGATCCGGTTCAACGCACGCTGCGCATCAGCGCGGAAATCACGGGTGTCCGGCATGACCTTGACCGCGACACGACCGATCACCTGAGGGCTGGCCAAACGGCATCACCCCCTCTCGAGTTGGGTCAGCGTTGCGTGAACTGCCGGTACAGCTCCCGAACCGTCACCCGCTGACCTGAATCGCGACGGCGTTGCCGGTTCGGCAACGGCTTGGCTTTCGGGCGCGGCCAGGGCGGAATCGAGGGGGCCTTGTGTTTGCCCCACCGGCCCGAGGCGCGGGTGTTCTGATTGACCGCGTCATACACATCAGCTGTCAGGTGACGGTCGACGCCCCAGCCGAACAGGGCACGGTCGCCGGCGGCGAGGGCAGCGGTGAGGGAAGTATCGGGCAGCCTCTGGATCAGGAGATTCACGAGCGACGGCGCCGGGCCCCGACCAGCGATGACCTCGGTGAGGTCGACGCGGTAGTAGAACAGCAGATCGGGATACAGGCCGGCGCTGTAGTCGTCGATCAGTCCTGCGAGGCCGAGGCTTCCCCCACCTGAACACCCGCCGAGTACCGCTCGAAAACCTCCATCAACATCGCCAGATCACCGTCGATGGCGTCGAGCAACTTCGTCGCCTTCGCATCAGAATCTGCGATCAGGCGGATGCAGTCCGCCAGGATCGTCTCCTGGTCGGCGTCCTCGTCGGACAGCTTCTCCTGGGTTGCGATCAAGGCAGTGCGGTTCTGCTTCGACAGGCGCAGAGGGTTCAGTAGCCGCAGCGTCTCCGTCTCGGTCAGGGCGATGTCGGTCGAGCCGTACTTCCTTTCCGCGGCAGTGCGGATGTCATCAAGCGTGAATGTCGACAAGGACTCTCCGTACAAGGTTGAAGCGTCAGTGAAAATTGTTGATTTCGCAGGGACATAAACGGGACAATCGCCGGACCAGGCGGACATTTCACGCCTGAGGTCCGGACAAAGTCCGGACCGAAGTAGGACTTCTGTCGGCCATCGCGCTGCGTGGGTTTGTTTAAGTCGTCCTGTGGTGCAGGATTGCTTTTCGTCAGAGCCGAAACCTGGTCATCACGCCTTGAAGCGGACCACTCGGCCCAACCGACACCTCATGTGAAGAGAGGCTTATGGAAAAGGAACTACCGCCGGAAGAGTCCGGTAAGAAGCGAGACCGCGGTGCCCTGATCAACTGGATTCGCGTCGCAGTCCAGGCCACCGCGGTCATTGCAACCATCATCAGGTTGTACCGCTCCTGACAGATGACTGAGGTGTCGTATAGCTGCGTCAACAGCTATGCGACACCTTGTCAAATGACAGTATAGGAGACAAGGACGTTCAAGAGACAAAAGAGACTGGATCATTCATTGGTCTCTAGCCCGCCTGTCCCGACTCCCACGAGTCACCATCCCAGTGAGCGTCGGACTGGTCTCCGAGTACGACGCGCTGCCCGGTTGTCCAGGCCGTGACGGGTGCGGCGGTGACCTCGGCGCGGAGTTCGGCCAGATCTGCGGGCGGAATCGCCCCGGGTGGTGAGTACGTGCCGGGTGATCCGGCAGTCGCGATGGTGGCTTCCACCATGTCGATGGTGCCGAGTGGAGTGATGGCGTAGGTCCAGGTGTTGGTGCCGTGCACGAGTGGTTTCACGCCGATGGGGAGGCCGGCCAGCGATTCGGTGTCGGCTGCGGCGAAGTCGTCATTGCGGTAGATCTCGGCCTTCGGTGCGTAGAGGGCAAAGATGTTCTCGCCGTCGATATAGATGCCGGTCCATGCGCACACTGTCGGAATCGGATCGGTTGGCACCCCGATGAGGCCGTTGGGGAGCGTAGGTGCGTTCGCGCCGTAGTACAGGCGCAGCGATGGAGCATCGAACTGCTGGATGATGATCGCGATGGTATCGGTTCGCGCCGAATAGCGGGTGCGCAAGGACTTGTTCTGCAACGTGCCGAGCACCGTTGCTTCGCCACCTTCTGAGGTGACAGACATGATGTCTTCGAGTGATGTGTGTCCGACCGAGTCCCACGGTGCGCCGGGTGCGCGGAGGTCAGTTGGTAGCGGGGTTGCGGGGGGTGCGGTGAAGTAGTTGCCGCTGCCGATGGACAGTACGGCGTTGTCGTTGAGCGCCAGGGCGTGGTCTCCGTTCTATGGCGGGGGATAGGGGCGCGTACGTGGTTTGCGGATGGCGACGTTGAACCGGGTCTCGTAGCGGTGCACGCCCGTGGGGAGGTCGGCGTACTGGACAGGGCCGGTGGCGGTGGCCCAGTCGGTGGCGCGGCGGGGCGCAGATTGCATTTCCAGGTGGAGCAGGTGTCCGCGGCCAGGGATGACGAGGCTTGTGAGCCAGGCGTCGCGCAGGATGACGCGGACTGCTTCGGACAAGATGGCGGCGTCTTCGTCGCCGTCCGGGTCTGCGCAGAAGCAGTGGACGTTGAGTTGGGCGGCGTCGGTGAAGCGCATGTCGCCGGCCCAGGTGCCGAAGTTGTCGCCGCGCCGGATCAGCACGAGTGGGAAGTCCTGGTCAGCGCGGATCAGCGTTTTCACCTCGACGCCGGTCAGCCGGGGTTGAAGGATCGCGAGGATCAGGTCTTCCAGTGGCGATAGTTCGGCCAGGGCGCGTACGGCGTCGGGGAGACCGGTCACTGGGGTTTCACCTTGATGGGGCGCCTGCGTTTGATGGGCAGGTTCGCGGCCTCGTGCAGGATGAACAAGCCGTCCATGCCGGGGATTTCGACTTCGAACTCGTTGCCGTCAGCGTCTTCGCGGGTCGTGGTGTAGGCCCTGCGTCCGTACTCGATCGACAGTGCGGCCTTGTCGCCGCGGTCGTCGGATAGCACGACGTAGTGGTCGACCTTGCCCTGCTCGACATCGATTTCGGCGTGGCCGTCGAGGCGATGTTCGAGCAGCTTCTCTTCGGCCCGCACGGCGATCTCGAACGTGCGGGCATCCAGTTCGGCCTGCACGCCGGGTTCAACAGCGAGGTGTTTGGTGAGCTTGCGGCCACCGACGGAGTTGTAGATCTTGGCCAATCAGCCTCTCTATCGCAGTAGGTGGGCGACAGCGCTTACGTCACTTGCAGGAATCGCGCCCGGTAGACCGATGAGCGCTGTCAACCAGCCACCGGGCCCGCTGACCACCCGAATCTTGTCCGGATTGATCGAATGGACAGTAAGGAGGATGTCGTTACCTCCGCTGGGCCGTACTTGCTGGATCATCGTTCGACGATAGAGGTCTAGGACTTCCTGCAGCACGCCGATAACTGGTTCGTGACCAGCGGTTCCGTCGGCTGGCTGCTGCCGCAGGGGGTACTTGCCAGTCGCTTTGATGTCGAGATTGAAAAGCGCTAGTAGGCACAACTGGCGATACGTAAGCTCGTCGAACTGCTTGACGAGATAGTTCGCATAGGCCGTATCGACCTCAGGGGTGAAGATGAGGTTTCCAACGAGCTGTCCCATGAGGGGGACTTTGCGTTCCTGGTGCTCACGGCTGACAGCGTAGAGCGCTCCTTCCGCGATCTCGGTGGCAGCCGAAGGCGTTTGATCAGTTGCGAACCAGTCCTCGCGAACTCTACGGCCTGAGCGCAGGTTCGCTTCGATCACCGCAACGATTGCCTTGGTAGCCGTGGAGAGCCGCGCTTGCTCACGTCTACTTAACTTGCGCTGCATCAGCTCGTCAAAGGTTGCCGTGACAGCCGAAGTTGCCAACGAACCACCCGCTGCTCCGAGACCGGCGCCAACGGGGTCCCCCGTTAGGCCGCCGATGACGGCACCAGCGGTGGCGCCCACGAGGTCTGCGGCTTGGTGAACGATGCGGCGACGGCGCTCGCTCGAACCAGATCCTTCACCGTCCTGTTGCTCCATCTCTCAAGGGTGTATTACTCGCGATGGGTGAGCAATGAGATACCTATGGCCTTTCGCGGATGTCGAGTGACCAGTGCCTGGTGTGCCGGGTGCCGTGGTGGTAGGCGGGGGGAGTGACAATGTCCCAATGCCGGCCGTTCCACTCCACGCGTGACCACAGGTCCACGTCGGTCAGGTGGGCGGCGACGATCATGCGGGTCACGTTGATCTGCTGCTGGCCGGGTACTTCGGCTCGCGCGGAGCGTTGCGGGATGAACGCGGCCCGCACGATGTGGGGACTGTCCGGGTCGGCGCCGCGGGTGTGATTGCCGCGCCGGTCGGTGACGATCTTGGTCTTCCACACCTTCGCGACCTGGCCGCGTCGGCGTTGTGCGCTCACCATGGTGAGTCGTCGCGGTTGAAGAGCGGGAACGGCCGGTTGGGTTCCTGCGTGGCGACGAGGCCTTCGCGTCGCTGAGGTGGTCGGGGCTGGTGCCAGGCGATGATCTCGACCGAGTACAGCCCGGCGGTGTGGTTCGCCATCGCGCGCAGCGCCTTCAGTTCGCGGTCGGTGAAGTAGGCCGATCCGGCGTCGTGGCCGCGGTCGGTCCAGGCGACGGTCTCGTCACCGGCGCGGGAGGTGGTGTAGCCGTCGTGGTTCTTCATGTGCCGGCCAGCGGCTTTGAGGATCAGGTTCTTCACCGGCACCGGTGTGACGGCCGGGGAGAGCCATCCGGGTTTGCCGTAGAGGCGTGCGTCGTCGGACAGGTCCGCGATCGCGCCTTCGGCCTCGCGGGTCTCGTCGGCATCGAGTTCGAAGGGCAGTCGTGCGGCGAGTTCGGTGATGGTGACGAGCGGTTCGGGCTCAGCCAATCGGCCTCCCTTCGGCCGCCGGCCACGCGGGATACGTGACCGGCGGGTGCTGGTTAGGCGTTGGCGGGGTCCGTCTCGGGCTTGGGGCCGGTCGGTGTCCAGACCTTCGCATCGCTGATGCCGGTGATGCGGGCCAGCTCGGAGCCGGCTGCGGGGTAGTCCGAGGCGCCGTCGAGCAGCAGCTTGATGCCGCGGACGAAGTACTCGGTCTCTGACACGAACTCGGCTTCCTTGGCCGGATCCCAACCGACCAGGACATCGGTGATGGAGCGGAACCCGGCGTAGGTGTTGACGATGGAGCGGTCCCAGAAGTAGTCCGGGTGGTAGTCACGCATCCACCGCATCGAGATCCCCTCGAACGATTGCGTGGCACCGAACGGCACCGAGGCTGGCACCTCAGGTGCGGCGTTGAGGAAGATGAACCCCGCGCCCGCGAACGCATACGCCGCATCGCTCGGGATCGTCTGATCAACGACGATGTTGAACCCTGACCGGCGCCCGATGGTCGCGTTGCGCAGACTGGATTCGGATTCGTCGTCGCCGACGTTCTGGGCAAGGTTGAGCTTGTCGTCGTTCAACAGTGCCGACTCGAAATCAGTGCCGACGAGCAGGTACCGGTTCTCGTTGGGCACGTTGAACTTGTTGAGGACGCGACGGGCTTCAACGATCGCGCCACGCAGGTTCCGCTCGGCGTTGCCGACCGTCACGTTGTACTGCTGGTTGGTCAGCAGCGACACCGCACGCCGCCCGAGACCTCGCGCGACGGCCTTGACCTGCGGGCGCAGGAGCTTCGACCAGCCGAACAGGTCGAATTCCAGCTGCTCGTCGGTGGAGCGGACACCGGAGTAGACGTTGCCGCCGAAGGTGACGGGGAACTTGCGTTCCTTGTAATCGTCGAACTTGATCGGCTGCGACCGGTCGTTACGCCAGGCGTAGTCGTGGAACGGCAGCACGCCTTCGACCTTCACTGAAACGGTGTCGTCCTCGGCGCCCTTGAACCGGTCGATCGATTCTTTCTGGAACAGCCGCGGTACGAGGAGTTCTTGTTCGAGGAACCCGACCGCTGCGGCGGCGAGCTTCTGTGGTTTGACTACGAGATGTTCGGCCAAATAGCCCTCCTGGGCATGCAAAAGCCCCCACGGTGAGCGTTGGGCTCAGCGCGGAGGCATTAATGGTTTGGTCTAGATCTTGAGTACGTCTTTCGGCCAGGCGATATCGATTCCTAGCTCGGACTGCATCGCTCGCACAAGTGCTTGATATTCAATTTTGGATTCGCGGTTGTATATCACGTCAGTGTCCGGTTGGTCATAGCCATTCCAGAGGTGATGTACCGCAAGCGCTGCGATGTGTGACAACTCCGGGCCAGCCAAAATAGTCAACTTAGCGAGCGTCGCGTCGATGTCTTCCAGTGCCGCAAGGGCTTGGGCTTCTCTCCGCGATATCTCTGATGGCTCTGATTCATCCTCTATGTATGCGTCCGAGTAATTCTCGACCACGAGTTGCGTCGCCCGCTCCTTACGGGCGAACTCTGTGTACACCAGGTACCTCTCGTCGCGCCATCGAGCAGCGTTGTCGCGCTTGGCCTGCATTAACTGGGACTGAGCCTGAGCCTTTGCGCCCGCATGGGATACGAGTAGCTGGGTTAGAGCGGTGACGAGGCCGCCGGCCAATGTTCCACCCAATGCGACAAGCGCGATGAAGACACCCTCACTGAGAATCAAAGGCATCCGAAGATGCTAGCCGGGGCTCATGGGCGCGGCCGCCGGCCGCGCCCATACTTACGAGCCAGTTCGCCGGGGTCGCTCGGCTCGCTATCGGTGTCGAGAGGGTTGAGTCCACCACCGAGCTCCGGCGGTACGGCGGGTGCGGCGTACTTCTGCAGCCGCTTCGCATGCTCAGCCAGCTCGGCCTCGGTCTCACCGCGCAGCAGCTCGGCCAACTCCGCGGGGAGCTGGTGCTTGGTTGCGACGGTGCTGATGAGGACCTTGCGTTCTAGCTCAACGTTTTGCTCCTTCAGCGCGGCGGTAGCGGCTTCGAAGTCTTCAGGGGTCTTCGCCTTCGACAACGCGCTCTCCGCTTCGCGGAGCTTCACGCGATAGTTCGCGGCCTCGGCGTTCGCCTCGCTGATCTGCTTCCGGACCCACTCGGGCAGCTGATCGGCCGGCTCCTGGCCCGGCGTATCAGTCGCAGATGGTGCGGCGGTGGTCTCGATGGTTGCCACGGTGTTGGGGTTGGGGGTGGTCATGTGGCGGCCTCCTGGGCATTGGTGGGTTGCGCCGCCTGGGCGCGTTGCTGTCGGCGGATGAAGGTCCGCCAGGCCTTGAGTGCGGCTTTGCCGTTGAGGCCCTTGGTGACCTCGGGCCATAGCTCGGCGTACTCGCGGTTGAGATCGAAGCGAGGTGACTCGAACTGGGCGGCAGTGAAGACGATGACGGTGTCGCAGTGGCAGTTGTCGTGGTACTTGTCGCCATCGCTGAACAGCGCGGACTGTTCGCTGCGGTAGACCGCCCCGCGGGAGATCAACATCGCGCACCACCCACACGGCGTCCCTGACTTCGAAACCCGCGCCCAACCCAGGGCACGTTTGTCGCGGGCAGCGATGCTCCAGGTGGTGGAACGTCCCCCGTTCATGACAAGGCGTTCCAAGGTGGCGGCTTGGCGGCGACCCGCCTGTTGGTGGGCGTCGTCTCGTTGCTCGTCGACGACATCGGCCGGTTGGCTGGTGTCGAGGTCGTGGGTCTTGCGGTTGAGGTTCAGCGGACCGAGCTGGAGTAGCAGTTCGGCGGCTTCGCGTTCGGCCTCAGCTTCGATCCGGGCCTGTTCGCGTTCCAGCTCCTCTATCTCTTCCACCAGTATCCGGTCAGCATCGTCGCTGTCAGATTCCGTATCGCTGTCGTCGACGGGATTGGGTTCATCAGGCGCCGGTTCGGCCTCGTCAGGCGCTGGTGGCGGGGTGGATTGTGGATTGGCCAGGGCGATGAACTCGTCGCGGAGTACGTCGAGAGTGATGTAGCGGGGTTCGGGTTTGCGGGGGTTGGCGATGGTGGTGCCGGTGCGTAGCGCTCTGGCGAGCCGGTAATAGGCCAGGGCCAGATCACGGGAGTAGCGGCGTCGCGTCATGACGAGCCGGATCGCGGTGCGCAGCCAGTTCGCCGCGGTGGCGGGCTGGCGGGTTTCGGGCATCTGGTTCCACAGCGAGATCGCGTCCGCCAGGGACTGGATGCCGACCGCGGTCAACGCCGCGTGGTAGGCGGCGTCGACCTGATCGGCCTCGGCCTGCCGTGCCGGAGCCGTCATGCGGCGGCGGGTAGTTCACCGGGCAGTTGGGGTGCCAGCTCCGGCCCGAATCCGCTGCCGGTGGCGCGGCGCAGCGCTTGGGCAAGCTGGAGATCGGCGTTCTCTTCCTCGGCCAAGGTCTCCCATTCGGAGATCTCGCCCGAGGTGACGCCAGGAACTCGCTTCCACAGCCCCTTCCTCGGAATGCCGAGCGCTTCCGCGAGCTTGCCGAGAGCATCCGATGCCTGCGCGAGCGAGCGCTGTTCCATGTCGCGCCACAGCACCTCACCGGAGTAGTCCTCCGCCGAATCGGTGCGTCCGTCGAGCTCCGCAGCCAGACGGAAGACCCGTTCCCAGGATTCGCCGAAGGCATTACGGAACTCGGTGATCTTCCGGGCCAAGGCGGTCTCAGCCGCTAGCAGTGCTTCGGCCGACAGGTTCGCGATCTGCCCGAGCAGGTGATGCGGCGGAGTCTGGGATACGGCGGCCAGGTGGCGGATGGACATGTCGATCGAGGCGATGAATCCATTAAGCGGTGTCGCGTCGAGCGATCCGAAGCGTACGTCTGGGTCTTCGGCGAACAGGAACCGGCGTGCGTTGTGGTTCATGGGGATCGGTTGGCGCTGCCCATTCGCATCCAGGACCGGTTCGCCGGTTTCGGGGTCCCGGCGAACCGGTGGCGCCATGCCAGTGGCGGTGCGGACCTGCACCGACCCATAGGTCTGCGCGACCAGGAGATCGAAGACGGTCTGGTTGATCCGGTTTTGCAACGGGATCATCGGCTCGACCACGCCGACCGTGCGGCCTTCCAAATCGACCGCAGCGGCAAACCGGGTGACTGGGCACTCCGAGGCGCCGTGCAGCTTGCCTCCGGACACGAGGATGGAGCGTTCGTCGGTGTAGGACTTGAACGACACCGCGTATTCGCGCAACCCGTCGAACAACCGCGCTCGGCCCGGCGTCGCGCTGGTCGGCATCCGGGTGACAATCAGAGCTGCGTAGGGGGTTTCGTCGTTGGCCGGGTCCTCGAACACTGCGGATGTGCGCAGCGCCGACAGGCCCTTGGAGCGCACGCCTTTGCGGGTGCGCTCAGTCAAGGTGAACGCGTGGCCATAGGTGAGGGCGCCCCGGTAGACGGCGGACTGGCGGGCATCGAGTCGCGAGGTCTGCCAGTGGTTCATCTCGAACCGGCCCGGTGTTGCGCGGCCGGCGCGGAAGTCGTCCACGTACAGCGCCTGGGCCGGGGTGCCGACCAGCAGTGGCATCCAGTTCGACACAGCTCGTTGGGCGAGCAGCCGGTATTCGTCGTCGCTGTTGGGCGGCATGTACGGGTCGTCGTGGCGGCCGTGGAGGTAGTCGTCGATGCGTTCGAGGCGATCGCGGTCGGTGTGCAGAATGCCGAGCAGCTGGACTGCCAGACCACGGGCCGAGCTGGCGGTGACGGTGTCGATCGATTCGGTGGCTTCGGTCAGTGCTCATCACCTCCAGAAGGTGGTTAGAGGAAGTAGCCCTGCCCGGTTCGGGCGCGCAGCTTCTTGCCGCGGGTGCGTACGTCGTGAAGCGCCTCATGGGCCAGCAGGAGTGCGGCGTACAGGTCGACCTTGCGGGGCGATTCGCGGGACTCCTTGCCGAAGGACAGGCCGTAGTTGTTGACGCGGCGCCGCGCGTTGAGGACGTGGCGCTTGAGGGCGAGGTCGCCGTCGTGGCGCAGCTTGGCGTCGAAGATCGAACGGACGAGGCGCTCGTGAGCGCGGGTGACGCGTTGCAGCGAGGACCGCATGTCGAACGACACCCCATCGCGTGAACCGTCCGGTTTCACGACCAGGCCTTCGGCGTAGGTCTCGGACCATTCGGCGATGTAGGACTCCCAATAGGCGACATCGGCATAGAACGCCTGCACCCGGTAGGTACCGAACGCGTCATGCACCGCGGAGTCCACCTCGGGACGATTCACTTCCCAGCCGTCGCCTGCCGGGCCATCGGGGCGGTACCAGTGACCGAGCACGAACGCCGCCGCGTCGGCGAGACGGATCGCGACCAGGGCAGTGTCGTCATGGGACTTGGACCCGTCGAACCCGAGCACAACCTCATCGCCAGGCAGCAACATGAGGTCTGGTTCCTCGAGTACCCGCCAATGTTCGGGACCGTAGATGGCGTCCTGGTCGGCGACGATCTGGTTCAGCCACATCCGCCGTGACCGTGCCGCCGACAGTGTGGTGTCGAGAACAGACTGGATGATGGTTTCGGGGCGCAGCCAGATCGCGTCACCGCGGATCTTCGGCAACACAATCAGCAACGCTTCCGGCGTCAACGGCGTCGCGGGATGCGCTTCGATCGAGTCGTACAGCGAGCCGGTGTCGACGGCGCGGCCTTCGAGGATCTTGTCGTGCGCCTCCCGCATCCGCTCCGCGACCGAGTCTTCGCCCGGCAGGTAGGCGTTGGTGATCGCGAGGTAGCGCGAATCCTTCTTGGTGGCGTTGCCATCGATCGTCTCGTACAGCAGATGGCCCTTGTTGCCGGCCACCCAGTGATGAGTCTCGTTCAGCAGAACGAAGGTGGTGCGCTTGCCCTCGATGGCGCGGTACGACGAGGTAACGGCTTGAAGGTGCTGGCGGCCATTGTTGGCGCGGATCAGCTCCGCGCCTTCCTTGATGCCGTAGTGCGCCTTGAAGTGGTCCGACATCAACGCCGGGATCAGCGACATCGTGTTCGTCGTCTGCGACTGGTTCACCGCGGTGACCTGCACCCAGGCCTGCGGATGCGGGATGCCGACCGGGTCGCCGTCTTCATCCCAATGGGAGAACCGCGACGGCCCCACGAACTCGACGAGACACAGGACAGCGAGCAGGGGATCTTTGCCCCAGCCCTTCATCCGCTGGAGAACGCCCTTGCGGTAAATGAACCGGCCCGACTCATCGAGGGCGTACCACCACAGCACGAACCGGAGCTGCTCTTTGGTGAACTTCCACGGCCCGCCGTCTTCAGCGAGCAGGTACTCGGCACACCAGCCGGCGATCTGCCACCCGAGCGTCGTGCGCGGCAGCAGCCACGACCCGTTGGAATTGGTCTGCCAGGTAGGGCCTAGATAGGTGGGCTGGAGTGCGTCGATCTGCGAGGGGGTGAGCGCAGCCGGCAGGACTGACCACCCCCTCGCGGTGCAGCCAGGGGCTGTCTAGTTGTAACTCGCACCGATCCATCGGCGCAGCTCAGCGTTACGCGTTCATCATCGGATCATCTCGGCGGCGCTGATGAGGTTGTTGGTCCAGGTCGGCAGCTTCTTCAGTTGCTCTGCCGCATCGAAGAGCATTTCGGCCGAGCCCTCAAGGTGTCTCAATTGGTCGGCCGACATACTGAGCATCTCCGCCGTACCTTCACTTACTAGCGGTCGATTGAAGCGCGAGGCCCGGAGCTCCTTCAGCAGGGGACGCAGCAACGCTGCTGCCTCGCGGTCGAGGCTCTCCAAGCGGTCCACTGCTGTATCGAGCCTGTCCAGCTGCACGGCCAACTGCTCGGAAATGAGTGATTGGAGATCGTCTTCGGTGAGTTCACCAACAGCAGCGAGGGTTTGCTGGTCTCCTTGCTCGGCCTCTCCCTTCCACCGGAGCAGAAGCTCAACCGGGTACTCGTTCTCATGATTGTCAATAGTTTTGTGATGGGCATCGCACAACAGAATTAGGTTTACAAAATGGTTCCTTGACGCCTCCGGTAGCTCGGTGTTGAACCGGGCACTACCGGGTTTCAGGCCAAAGATGTGTGCGATCTGGACCTGCAAGACTGGCTCGCTGTTGACGAACTGAACGATCGGATGTGTGCACGTCGGCCAATAGCACGCGCCGCGGGATAGCGACATGAGGGCGGCGACAGTACCTGAGCGATAGGAACGACTGGACAAAGCAACTCCCTGTAGTGAACAACGGCGACTACAGAGAGTGTTTCAGGTCCTACCGACAGTTCAGATGGTCATGGCGCGTCGTCGACGACGCCGAGGTCCGCCTTGTAGTCAGCGATCGCTACCAGGTGCGCTGGCGTGGTGTCGGGCTCAGGCTCGTGCAGCTCGATGCGGACACGGCGGCGGTCTGCTTCGGTGACTAGGAGCCGGTCCATGGCGGACAAGATCGCCTGAAGCATCTGCCCGGAGCGTTTGTTGCCGGACTTGTAGTAGGACAGGTCGTCACACAGTGAGTAGGCGAAGGCCCAATCGGAGTCCTGATAGAAGTCGGCTTGCCCGGAGGTGCTGAGTGACTCGAACAGCCGGGTCGCGATCGGGTGCCAGGCTGGATCGGCATCGGGGGCCTGGGTGGGGCGCAGCCGGCCTTTGGTGACTGGTGTCTGGTCGGAGCCCTTGCGGTGGCGTGGGCGGGCGAGGTCGTTTTCGCGGTTCGGGATCGGTCCGGGCACGGGTCACCTCCGCCTAGCGATCGATCGAATGGATGTCTGGTGTGCTCTCATCGGTATGGGATAGGCGGCATGCCCTGGAACTGCCCTCCGCGATACCCGCGCTACACGGCGAGTGCTTGCGGTCCCGACGGCAGTACCAGTGCGAACCTTGTCGCATGCCCGAATCGGTTGTCGTCTTCCTCGCTGGTAGTGCCGCCACGCTCGCCATCCAGTGGGTGATGCACCTGCGGCAGGCTCAGACGAGCAATGAGCAGGCGCTTCGAGCGGCACGGCACAGGCTCTACCCAGAATTCCTGGAGGCCACCAACGCCGTGATCGAGATCATGAGCGCCGCCAAGGTCAATAATCCGAAAGACTGGCCGAGTACCGAGAAGATCCAGGCGGCCTTATCGGCTCATCGAACTGTCGGCACTGCTGTGCAGCTGATGTCTGCTAGCGCTGAGGTGATCAAGTTGACGGAGCAGATGGTGGTAAATGCTGGAGCGGACCTCACTGCTGTGTTCTGGCGAGCTGCTCATTCACCTCCGGTCCAGTCGCCGGATCCAGACCACGGACTACCTCCGCGCGCCCTCGAACCTGACCACTTTGACGAGTTGATGGCGGCGATGAAGAAGGAGCTAGGAATCAAGCGGGCAGGGCGGTCAGTGGGTTGGCTCCGTCTCCCTAAGGGCGGCCCCAGGGACCGAGAAGTGTCATGAACATCCTTGCTGATGCAATGCCCGAGCGTGGCTGGTGGCCGTTGGAGACGTCGGCATGGATAGCTGTGGCCTCAGCAATCGTCGCGATGCTCGCGGTGGCGATTTCTGTCTGGCAGGCGAAGTCCGCCAAGGCCCAAGCCCAAGCAGCCAGGGAGCAGGTGTCGATCGCGAAGGAACAAACAGAGCTTCAACGAAAGATCCACACGGACTCGCTTCAGCCCTACGTGTACGCGGACATCCTCCTGGATCCGGTGTCGAAGACCCTCGTGGATGTTCACTTGGAGAACACCGGCCCCACTGTCGCTACGGATGTTCAGGTTGAGTTCGATCCAGCACTGAAGTCGACGCTTGAGGTAGAACGAGGCGTTGCTATGCCTGACATGCCCGCTAGGTTCTCGTCGATTCCGCCAGGTCGTCGGATGAGCTGGACCCTGGACAGGGCGACGGCCATCTTTGATCCTGCCAACTCGGACATCCCGCGGAGCTATACCGTCCGCATCACTGGAGTTGGTCCCTTCGGGCCCATGGAACCGTTGGTCTACGTCTTGAATCTCAACGATTTCGCGACCACCGCGGCCAGGAACAGCGGAACCCTCACCGAGGTGTCGCGGAACCTGAAGGACGTGTCGAATGCCCTCAAGCTAATCCCGAAAGAGTTGTCGAAGCTCAAGCGGCAGCGAGACGAACAGGCGTAGTTCTACGCCATGAGCCCAGGGTGGACTTCTGATCTTTTGAACCTTCGACTTTGGTCGCGCCGCGCCGATGCACTCGCACCTGCACCTTCTCGGCCAGACTTCTTCTGGTGGTGCCAGTGACACAGGCTGCGGAGGTTCTCATGGCTGTGATCGTCACCTGGGCGATCGTGATCCACCTCTGTTGCAGGCTCGGCGCAGCGGTCTCCGTAGATGTCGCGATGGGTACAGCGGTAGCCGTCATGGCGCAGCCGGCGCTCCCGGAGCCTCGGCCAATCCGACGGCAGCCGTTGCCGGCGATCTGAGTTCTGCCATCCAGGCATGGGCTCATCACCTCCGGCAACGGCTGCTGTGGTGTTACGTGGCGCGGTCCCGCCCGCGCTCCCCGATCAATGAAGGGTTCGGTTCCAGCCACGCCTCGTCGGCGACGGCCTTGCGGACGCGGGACCAAAACTATGGAGAAGCCCCCACTTCTACTCTCCCGATCAGGAACTCCGGAAGCAGCATGTCTGCTGAAGGTTCATGGCATCAGGCCAAGTCGGGCAGGGAAGATCAATCCCACTAGCTCTACTCTCCGGATCACCTGGCCAGAATGCAGCATCGCCGCGGAAAGCTTGCCGAGCCCAGGTGAAGTCGCGCCGGAGAGAAAGGCCCTCTACCTCTACTCTCCGGATCAGGAACCCCGGATGCAGTACTTCGCGCCGCATGTCCTAGGTCACAGTCGCAAGGATGCTGCATAGCTCGAAGCTGACCGGGAGAGTAGAAGTGTAACTAGCTTTGCTTTAATGGCGACCAGCAAAAGAAGTCCCGGCTGAGTGCTGCATTCGCTGATACTGATCGGGAGAATAGAAATATAGCTAGTCTATTTCCGCCTGAGACACATCAGGCAAACGGCGACACCGCCAACGGCGTCCTGGTGTCCATCGCCACCGCCGGCCCCTTTCGAGCTGAAGAAACCTATGCAGGCGACACCACGAACTGCGAGCGGTGTAGTTGGGCCTCCGGCCCTATGCCGCTGAGAGCGAAGCGGCGAGAGCGGCACGTGATACGCAATGCAGTATTGAAGCACTGCAATCAATTCCGGAAATGCGCATTTCAATGCCGCAAAACGACTCTCAAACCGTGGCGGGAGCGCAAAGGCTATGGACCACCGGTGCCGCGTTACCCGTATTAAGGGGTGTACCCCCACTCTTGCGCTGAATTGCAGCGAATAGCGCTTTGGGAATTGCCGAAGCGTGCATTCCTGCGGTAATGTTCTGTCTGTCGCCGCAACACAGCGACACCGGCGGAACGGTTCGCCGGGTGAAGCGCTCGACAGTTCCACTGCACAAGGTGTTGCGCAGTGGGCGAGCTGCCTCGTGCATCGGTCACGGATATGTCCGAGACAGGACCGGCCGCGAATCCTTAACTGGCCACCGATGTACAGATACCGCAACTCGCTCATGTAGCCGCAGCACCAACAGGAAACTATCGGTCGTCGCCCGTAGGTGAGCTGGGATGCCGGTACAACTTCATACCGAACCACGCCAGTAGCGCGGCGTGATGGCTCACAATCCTTGCAGTACTGGGATTGTGGGGAGGCGGTGAACCGTGCCCGTTGCGAGACGGGCAGGGCAGTGCACGGCGCGAGTAGCTGTTGATCCGGTATGCCGGTGGCAGCGAAAGGGTCTAGCGGCATCCCTGGCAGCACGCAGTAATGGCGTGTGCATGATCGGTCGGACGTATGAGACTTCTAGCTGTGCTTGCTAGTCCCGTGGGCATACCTGCGGAGAGCACAGCGGCGGCTCACCCGGAACGGGAACGGGGAACGATAGTGACCCAGCACCACCGCAGGAGTACGGCGGTGATGGTGGCGACACGAGTACGCCCCGACCGTGACCGGGTGAGCCGCTAACTAGCGGTTCTTGTTGGCCTGCTGGGCAGGCGTTAGGTGCATCGGGTGACAGCTGGTGCACGGCGTCAAGCGATAGACCGGTCGAACCGGACAGCAGGTACCTCGCAACTCTTCTGGCCTGTTCTGGGCCGCTGCATTGCCCTCATTGGTTGCTCGATCACTGCGATCGGGTTCGAGTCCCTAGGAGAGCTCTGCCATGACTGACCCTGTCTACAACCGCCACCCACACGGCCCAACACGTATCCGCAAAGCAGCTTCGCTGCGCAACAGGATGCGTCTCACTGATGGTGTGAAGCACCCGGTTCGAGTGCGGCGGATCGACCCTCAGAACGGCGCGCAGAGCCTCTGACACAGGGGTGCTGTGTGGCGAAACCGCGAGGATTCCAACGGGGGTGTTCTCGCGGTTCGGGTGTGGTGGCTCCCTGCCCGCTGATGATGCCAAGCCAATCTGACTTTCTTCCTTGTTTCGTTGACCTTTTGAAGGGCGGAGCTATGCCTAAACACGACTTGACTGCGGTGTATTCGACCGGTTCGCTGCACACGTACGGCCAGTTGGTCGGCAACTCGTGGAAGCCGGTGGGCTTCGATGAGGTATGGGACGGCGATACCGCGTGGGATCGCGACGTGCTGTGGCCGAACCAGGTGTGTTTCCAGCCGGTCGACGACAGCTACCTAGTGGGCTATCTGGTCCCGGAGACCGGGTGGAGTGACTACGGCGGCAGTGATGTCCAGCGTGCGAATCACAGCGCATTGCTGCGTGACTATGGCCAGGTGTTCGTGCGGATGGTCGGCGAGTACGGCTATCGCGAACTGATCGCGTCACCTGCCGCAGTGGATGCCGACACCGACGACGCCGCGCACCTGGTGGAGCTGTTTGCCCGGTTGCGTGACGAGTACCCGGTGTACGACGAAGAGCACCTGTCGCAGGTAGGGCAACTGATCGAGCGCGAGGTCTGGGATCACGCCGGTGTGTTCGATCTGCGTAGCGAGATCAGGGACCCGTTCGAAGCGATCACGGGCCGGGACCTGGCGCAGGTCAGCGATGAGCGGTTGACCGATCTGTGGTTCGAGCAGCTACCCGCCTACGACTTCGAATGCGAGTCGGCCGTGTCGGGCCGCTGGCCGGACTTCAAGGAGCGCGCCGCCGCGCTGCTGGCCCGCCTGCTGCGCGCCGAACTGGCTGCCGCGTGACCGCGCCGGGCAGCCGGGGAACCGCTGTGAACGTTGACGCGATGAAGGCTCTCCTCGGCTCCGACGCGGCGGCCATCTTTGGCCTGTTCGACCAACTGGATGAGGCTGAAGACGAGATCCGCGCCGCGATGCGCCGCCACCCTGACAGCGCAGACACGTTGTGGCACTCGATGAGCTTGCTGCAGCCGACGCCGCCACTGGGCGGGCGTCACCGTGCGTTCAGCGCGCATTGCCGTGAACTGCTGGAACGTGTCGCTGCCGGTACGGATACGCGTCTGGCGACCGATGCCGAGATGTTGTGCGCGTTGCTCGAAGCAGCCCTAGCGGCACCGCTGAACAGCGCCGGGTACGGCTTGGCAGGCCGGTTATGGAACCGCACCTTCCCGAGCCTGGATTCACCTTACGACGACCAGCCGCACTACGAATCGCTCTACGCGGCACGGATCGATGCTGACGAGGCCGACCTGCGCCGCCGATTGAGCGCGCCTGACCGTGTACTCGGTGAGATCCACTGCCATGGGTTTCACCATGGCCGACCGGTCGACTGTAGCTATGCGCCTGTGAAAGCAGCGGCCGGTGATGCGGCGTGACTGAATCGCGCGTATGGGTGGGCTGTGTTGCCTGCTACAGCCAGGGCCGATCGGTGGGCGACTGGGTCGACGCGATCACCGCCGACGACACCACAAGCACCCTTGAGTGGCGGGCGAGGGCACATGCCGACCTAGCCCGGCTCGTCCCTGAGGACCCGTGGGACGGGGTGTCGCGGCACGAGGAATGGTGGGTGATGGACCACGAAGGTCTGCCGCTGAACGGTGAGTGCTCACCATTCCAGGCCCAAGAGCTGGCCGAGTTCTGCGAACAGGTCGACAACTGCGGGGTTCCACTGGACGCGGTCCTCGGCTACGCCCAATGCACCGGCGATGACCTGGTCGCGGTCGACTTGGAGGTTTGCGAAGCCGCCTACCTCGGCCAGTGGGACAGCATCGCCGACTACGCCGAAGACCACGCCCGCGAATCCGGCTTGATCCCATCAGGCATCGTGTCGTGGCCGCTAGACTGCATCGACTGGGACGAGGCCGCCGGGCAGTTGTTCCACGACCTGTACGACGTCACGGCACCCGCCGGCGGAATCTATGTCTTCGACACCGTCTGACCGCCTCGTCGCGGTCCAGCAGCTCCTGGCGCTACCACTAGTGCATCCAGTGACACCTGACCCGCACGCGGTGTCGTGGAGCAGCCGAGCCGGTTCCGGCCGCGCGAAAGTGCTACGACACGGCGCAGCAGTGGACATCACCGCCACCGGTGTACCGGTCGAGCGTGCCGAGGCCGTGATAGCGATCCTGGCCGGTGCCCGATGACAGCCGCGAGACGACACCTCAACTGAAAAGGAGGCACGCGATGAGCAATACCCGCATGACCGAGTTCGCTGACCACTTCGCTCGACTGGCCGGCCTGGGCGATGCCCTGGACGAGTTCCGCGACATCTGGGGCACCACTCTCCTGGTTGACGAATTGGCAACCCGGATGACCTGCGACGAGGCGAACAGCCTGGCGAACCTTCTAGGGGCTCTGGGAGACGGCGATGTTGCCGGTCACATCCTGACCGCCCACACGGGAGAAGACGCCGAGGCGCCGGAACGGCTGGCCAGTCACGTGGACGACGACCGGATCGACTGGGACGAGATTGGCGCGATCCTCCAGGAAACCTACGGCCCAGAAAACCGACTGGCCGAGGCCGCCACATCCGATCAGCAGCACTGCGAGGAGTCCCTTCGTTTACGGGCTCGTCGACACCCCTGAATCATGACCATGAAGGAGGATCTATGGCGCTGACGTTACTGCCGATGGCACCGGATGCGGAGATGCGCTACGACGATCGACCAGTGATGCGGGTTCGCGTCACGGCATCGGCACAGTTCGAGGCGTACGTGTTCGCCGACAACTACGCCCACGGTGGCTGGCGGATCGGAACCGAGATTGCGGACGCGATCGAGCATCGTGCACCGCATCTGTCGGCCAGTGAGGACGGTGACGCGTTGATCGCTCTTGTCGGTGGTGGCAGCGGCCACGCCGTCCAGGTCGATGCCGACGTGGAGATCCTGACAAGCAACGACACCTCTCACGATGTGAAGCACGCGATCGAGGCCACCGAGGCCTGGCTTTGACCAATCACGATGAACAGACCGCCGCAGCGATCATCGACCCGGCTGGACACGTCTACACGTCCTGGTCTGACGGCTACGCGGTCGGGTTCGAGGTCGCCTCGCCTGACGGGACGACCGAGTACATCTACCTGTTCCCGTCCAGCCAAGACGACGGCAACGAAGCAACCGTGTTTCTCTACCACGGTGCGTTCGGTGATCCGGACGGCGACGAGCCGCTGCACTACTACACGCTATTCAGCGACCAGGAGCCAGAAAGCGGCGATGACTGCGACCAGGACGATCCCGCAACCGACAGCGAGCCCGTGACCGATCCGGGTAGCCCTGCTGAGACCTGGACCTGGTGCAGCGACCCATACCCGTTCCAGCCCCGCCGCAGCGCGCGCTGCCGCTACACCCGGCACTAACCCTTCCGGGCACATAGCCCGACCACCACCGCACACCGTTCAGCGCACCGCCATGCCCTTTGGCTCCGTGTGCTGCTGAGTCCTGCCATCAGCAACGAAAGGAGTTCTTCGCCTTGAAGCGCGCCACCCGCAAGAACACCCCGCAGGCCAAAACCGAAACCGTCCGCCGTCGCACCTACCGCGCCGCCCGTAACCGCCTGAACCGCATCAACCGAGAGGACTACACGTGAACCTGAAGACCATCACGACCCTGATCGCCACCGCCGGCCTGAGCCTCACCGCATTCACCGCCTGCGGTGACGCCACCGCCACCACGGCGACGGCCAACAGCACCGCGGCCAGCACCGCAGCAGTGACCAAGCAGCTCACCGGCGTCTACGGCAGCCACCGGCGCGGATACCTCGTGCGATGGGCAGACGGCTCGAAGACGACCTACGCACCGATCGTCGTCACCTTCAAGCGATGCGGCGTAACGCCGGTGAAGTCCAAGGCCTGCCGCCACCGCGCCAAGGCCGTCTACAAGCGGCTCGCCCAGCTGGCCAAGACCTCGCCGGTCTGCCACGAGGACCAGCCCTGCTGGGACCCCAAGTACATGGGCAACGGACGCGGCACACGCGGCAACGACTGGTGAGCGACGACCTGGTGGTGCGCGAGTCCGACACACTGCGGGTCCGGCTCGTGTACGACGGCAACAACGACTTCCCGGACTTCATCGAAGCCGCCATCATCAGCGCCGATCACCGCTACACCGACCACAACGACACCTTCGGCTGGGGGCGGCATGTGCGGCGTGCAGTGGAGCGGTACAGGCGTGATTACGACCTGGTTGAGCGGTACGCGCGGATCTTCCTGGGCGTGCGCGGCTTCCGCCAAGTCAACGTACAGCCGGACTCGACCCACTTCGCGCTGATCAGCACCGTCGACATTGACGCCCACGTCTTCGGTGACGGCGCAGAGGAGATCGCTGCGGCTGACGCCGAGACGTACCACCAGTGGGCTACTGGCCACGTCTACGGCTACGTGATCGAGGAACGTGCGGCCTGGGGCCGGCTCAACTCAGACGGCGAACCGCGATCGCGGCTCGCCGATCACGACGACTACCGCGAGACCTGGGAAATGGTCGAGGACTGCTACGGGTACTACGGCATCGACCATGCCGAACAGGCAGCACTCGAGGCCTACACCACCCACCTGGAACACGCCGCGAAAGGCTGAACCAGGATGCTCGATGCCGAAGGCACCTTCGCAGTGCGGATGCGGCAACGCCGTACCGCCCGCGGCCACAGCCTCGCCACCTTGGCTGCCTCGATCAACGAACGCATCCCCGGCACCAAGCTGTACACAGCCAGCACGCTGTCCCGGTTCGAGTCCGGTAAACGGCGCATCCATCTCGATGACGCCTACCGCATAGCCACCCGGCTCGGCGTCGAGATCGAGACGATGCTGAGCCCTGTCACCTGCACCGCCTGCGACGACTTCCCACCTGCCGGGTTCGTCTGCCAGACCTGCGGTGCCCAAGCTGTTTGGCCCTGACCGCCCTACAAGCGGACCACGTGAGGCTCGCTCCCCGATAGCCCACTGCGACTAGTCACCGCTGAAGTGGAGGCGTCGGTGGTGAGGGCGTCGCGGTGCCGGTTCCAGCAATGAGACAACCCGCAGTATTTGGACGATCGTTTCACGAAAACGCACAGCCTCGGGCTGGCCCGATAGCAATTCGAGCTCTGTCAACATCCTCACTGCCTGGCGTGCGTTGAAGTAGGTGTCGTCGTACCTATCGACGCCCCAAAGCAAGGGGTACTTATCTGGCTGTTCTGCCGCTAGTTCGCAAAGCTCGGCAACGGTGCCGTCGTCTCCCCAAGAGTCGACCAGCGCTCCTGTGTACTCGCGGACGTTAATGCTGATGCCCATAAGCACATCATGCCGTTTCGAAGACCAGCCAACGCTCTCGCACGCTCGCGCCGGCATGGCACGCACGTACAGCAACACCATCGCCGCGCCCGTCCTGCCCAACTACTACCGCAAGGAGGTTCCCTCTGCCGCACTTCGAAGCCGACATTACCGAAGTCCACCAGTTCCGGATGAGATTCGAGGCCGCCAGCCTGGAGGCTGCCGAACGCGACGCCGAAACACGGTTCCTGATCTCACCCGACCACTACCGCGAGGCCATCACCGACCGGCACATCAGCATCACCGAAACCGAGATGCCGCAATGAATCCCGAGCTGGTGATGCTGTTCGGCCGCTACGACGACTTGCAGCGCGAGTACGCCGACCTTGCCGAATTGGAGGAAGACGCCGCCGCCAGCGGTCTCAACCTGAACGCGAAGGTCGACGAGCGGCGAGCCGACCTCAACGAGACCTCCACCGACCTGCTCGATCACCTCGCAGCAGCACTACGAGAAGGGGAAGGAGTCACATGGGCCTGAACTTCGACCTCACCAGAATCAAGAACCGCGAACAGGTTTGCTCGATCACCACCGAGGCCGGCACCCGGATGAACCCAGTCACCGAAGCCCTGATCTTCGCCACCATGTTCACCGGCATCGGCCCCGTGATCACTGCCGAACTTGCCCCCGAGTTCTACGCCCGCATCCAGATATTCGAACTCATCAAAGGCGCGATCGTGCACAACCAGGACGGGCCAATGCCGATCACACTCGACGACGTGACAGCACACATCGGGCTCAAGACCAACGTCTTCGAGGTCGAAGACCGCGCCGCCTGGCTGGAACGGCAGTTCGTGAACCGCCACCCAGCCGCTGGCCCCTGGGACCCCGCCAAGCACCACAACACCGACTACTGCACTGACGAGGACTGCACCATCTGCCCCGAACCGATCCGCACTTATGGCGGTGAAGGCTGGTGAGCGGTGCCTAGGTCGCTAGCCAGGCTGCCGAGCCATCGCCGCCGAGCCGAAACAGGATTCGAGGCAACCCGGGCCTGCGATCCAGACGGCCTCGTCACCGTCACCATCCGGCGGCCCGGCTGGGCCGACCCCGAAACCCGCATCCCGCACCGCACCAAGCGGCTCACCGCCCACTGGCTCGGCCTCGCCTGGAGCGTCAACCACGTCCACACCACCGCGATCCTGCGTCACGCCGTCGACCAGAGCCTCATCTCGATACCCCTGACCTGGCTCATCGGCTTCGACCCACCCACCGATGCCGAACGCGACCAGATCACCCGCTGGACATCCTGACCCTCACTGACTCATACGGCGGCCAGCCCTTACCCGGCTGGCCGTTTCCATATCCCGCAACGCCAAGGAGAAGCGTTTGACCAACCTCGTCCGCAAGTACATCGAATTGCAGTACACCTTCGCGCCGGCCGTGGCCGCAACGATCGTCCAGCACGCCGCCTGGCACCCCAACGAGGCCGTGCGGCTGTTCACCGACGACGGCGGCATCACCGCCTCGATCAACCTCACCACCGCCTACAGCGACGCCCAAACCCTTGTCGACGCGATCGACCTGGCCTGGGACGAGGTCAGCCTGCACACACCCAACGGCGAGCGGGTCCCCGCACCCTGGCGGATGCTGATCGTCGACGGCGACGGCATGGCCGACCACGTCGCAACCCAGCGGGATACCGAAGCGGCTACGGCACCTCCGCCCGATGTTGATGATGAAGGGATGGCCGGAGCCAGCGCCTGATGGCCTTGAGCATCGGCAAACGCGATATCGCCAAAATGGTCACGGTTCTCAACAAGGACCATGCCGACATGGCCACGGCGGCACTAGCTGCCCTCGAAGCCGCGCTCGCGATCTTCGAAGCCAAAGCCAAGTACACCGTCGTCGGACAGCTCCACTGGAAGACCGGCCCCATCGATGCCGACGAAGCGGCCTCGAACCGGGTCGCGCTCGGCTGGTACGCCACCGTGAACCAGGCCGACAAAGACGCCTACGCGCTCACCTATTCGCCCCAGACACACGAGACGTTCCGCGCCTGGACCGTGCCGGTGCATCACGGAACGCCCGCCGCCTACTACGCGGCCCGCAAACAGGTCAGAGAAGCCGCAGAAGCCTCCTTGAGGTCCGAGCCCGAGCGTGAGCTGCAACGCCGCCAGCAGTGGTTCAAAGACCACCCAGACACCGAACCGCCCGCGGACTGGGGCTTCATCTGGAAAACCGGGCAAGCCAGCGGTGGTGACGCGTGAGTCTCAGCGTCACCACCGCCTGGTATCAGCCGGCCGAACCACTCGGCGTCGACGAGCGCGACCTGTACTGCGCTCACTGCGGTGACGACACCCCGCACACCACCACCCCATGGTTCCGCGACTGCATCGACGCCGAATGCCTGGTCTGCGGACACGAAACACAGCTCACGGACTAGGAGGCGCCATGCCATCAGCGCACCCGTGCGATCACACGACGGCACATCTGCGACCCATCGACTTGGCCGAACGGTGGCTGGTGTCCACAGGCCACCTGGCCAACCTGCGCAGCGATGCCAAAGGACCCAGATACCTGCGACTCGGCGGGCTGATCCGCTATCGCCTGGAAGACATTCAGGCATTCGAAAAGCGGAGCGCTGTCGGGACCGGAACGGAGTGACCCAATGCGGAATGACTAGCCAAGCAAAGGAGGACGATGGCACGTTCGTTAGGACTCGGGGAGCACGGCGAGATCGAGGCCGTTCCACAGAAGCGCGACACGGCTGGCTCTTGGAAGCGGGCCCCCAACGCCAGAAGCGCGGGGCGCTGGCGGGCGCGCGGCCGGGTCAAGGGCTACGACGGAACGACTGTCGATATCTCCCGCTTCGGTCAGACTAAGCGCGCCGCGATTGAGGCTGTCGAGCAGGCAATCGAGGAGCACCTGAGGGGCGGCGAGAACGCGATCACGGCGTCGATGACCGTGGTCGCCGCAGGGCGGTATTGGATCGAGCAGATTTCCCGCACGGACTCCAAGCTCAGCGAGAACACCGTCAGGGATTACAAGGGCGGCTTTCGCCGCTACGTCGAGGCGGAGGGATCAACGATTCGAGGGCTCACCCTCCGTCAGGCCAACGATCCACAGCGTCTGCTGGCGTTCCTGCAAAAGGTCGCCGACAACCACGGCACCGGCGCGGCCCACCTAGCCAAGAGTGTCGTCAGCGGCATCATCCGCATGGCTGTCGAAGCAGGGCCACTGACGTCCAACGCGATGCTCCAGGTCCGTAAGGTGAAGTCACAGACACCCAAGGTCGTGGCAGCCAAAGACCAGCGAGACCACCAGCGTGCCTTCACCGCCGAAGAGCGGGACATCGTGCTCGCCTACGCTGATGAGTACGCGCGGCGCCCGGGGCTCGATCCGAGAACAGTCCGCAAGTGGGAAGCCGTCGCTGACCTGCTGGCCTTCATGGCCGGCACCGGGGTGCGGATCGACGAGGCCCGCTCGATCCGCTGGGACCAGCTCTACATCCAGGACTCGCAAGCCGATATCCACGGAACCAAGACGCTCGGTTCGAGGCGAATGGTTCCTCTGCCGGATTGGCTAGCCGCCCGGATGCAGGCTAGGGCCGAGAGGCTCGGCACCGAGGGGCTGGTATTCGCCGCGCCGAGCTTCACCAAGGATCATGACCGCAAGTGGAGTGCCTCGAACTCCAACAAAGCCGTCCGGGTCATCCTGAACGGCGCAGGAATGAGCTGGGCAATCTCCCACACGTTCCGCCGCACCGTCGCGACGAGGCTCGACAAGGCCGGTGTCGCCCTATCCGACATTGCCGACCAGCTCGGTCACGCTGACCCCTCGATGACCGCCAAGGTCTACCTCGGGCGCGACTTCATGGGCAACCGATCGCACATCGCCACGCACCTCTGAGCCTCGCAGTTCCGTTACCAACAGCGTTACCAACCTACGCCGTGATCCCGCCTGAATCGCACTGATCGCTGCTGATGCTCGGGCGAGTCCAGCAGGGTCGATTTGCCTTATAGATAAGGCGAATCATGAGCAATGATGATGCCAGGTTAGGTGAGTGCCCGCGAATCCCTGGGTCGTGGGTTCGAGTCCCACCCGCCCCACCGAAGAACCCGCAGGTCAAAGGGTTGCCCGGGATACTCACACTGATCTCGGCACGTACGTGACTCGTTCCGTGACTCAAGCGCCGCATCGGTCGGCTGAGACGGACCGGAAGAGGCCACCGTGGTCTGGCTGGCCGTCGGAGGCCGGTGGCACGTCGGCGGTCGCCGATTTCGTTGAGCCTGCACTGGCGGTCGTGTTGGCTTGCGGCACTGATCGGTCGGTACTGCTGCTGTAGGGAGTTGAACGTGCAGGAGATTGTCGATGCCGGTGCTCATAATCGGGCAGCTTGGGACAAGTACGTCGAGGAGGGCAGCGAGTGGTCGCGGCCGGTGAGTGCTGAGGATGTCGAGCGCGCTCGCAGGGGCGACTGGTCGATTGTGCTCGTTGGGCGTGAGCCGGTTGACCGTTCCTGGCTGCCGGCGGACCTGACTGGCAAGGACGTGTTGTGCCTGGCGTCGGGTGGTGGTCAGCAAGGTCCGATCCTCGCCGCCGCGGGGGCGAGGGTCACGGTGTTCGACAACTCGCCCCGTCAGCTCGGTCAGGACCAGATGGTGGCGGCGCGCGACGGACTTGAGTTGCGCACGGTCCTGGGCGACATGCGCGATCTCAGCGCCTTCGGTGACGGAGCGTTTGACGTCGTGTTTCAGCCGGTCTCGAACTTGTTCGTACCCGACCTGGCGCCGGTCTGGCGTGAGTGCTTCCGCGTCCTGCGACCGGGCGGCACTCTGCTCGCGGGGTTCCTCAACCCTGATGTGTATCTGTTCGACCACGAGGCCCTCGATGCGCGCGGCGAGTTGGTTGTCGTACACAAGCTGCCCTACAGCGATGTCACGCAGTACTCCGCTGAGGAACGCGCGACGAAATTCGGCGCGGATGCGGCTCTTGAATACAGTCACACCCTCACCGAGCAGATCGGCGGGCAACTCGGCGCGGGGTTCGTGATCACCGGCTTCGCAGAAGCGCCGGACCACTCCAACCCATCCGGCCAATACATGTCGAGCTACTTCGCAACCCTGGCGGTCAAGCCGGGCTGATCCGGCCGCGGCACCGGCCAAGACGGCCGTGGACAACGAAATGCCATTCGGCGGTTGCTGCCCGCGCTTGGTGTTAGCGGCTCGACAGGCGCAAGACGAGGCGTTCGCACAGGCCGTAGCCGGCCAGGCCGAAACCTCCCAAGGCAAGCAGGAACGCGCCTACTGCAAAGTCGATGTTCACCGGCCGCAGCACGAGGCCGACGACGGTGAAGACCAAGCCGATCACGGCTGACCAGACGATGACGCGGCTACCCATGGGCGTGTAGTGCATGGCGGCGATGCTATCGGTCCCGCAAGTCACTCCCAGCCGCAGCACGGCCGAGATCAATCCAGTTTGTCCGTGGCCGCCCGGCAGGCCAGGACGCATGGCCGATGCAATTCACCCTCTCGGAGTGGAACCACGGATCGGTCTGCGCCGTCTGCTGAATTGCTGTGGCCTTGCGTTTTGCGAACTCCTGCCGGCCGGGGCGGTGGGAGTGGTTTGCGCTGGCCGCGCGCCGCTGGACTTGACTCCAGCGGGGAAAGACGTGGTTTCGACGTATAGACGGCACCTTTGGAGGGACACATGAACCGGAATATGGGCAGGTCGGTGGGGGCGATGGCACTCGCGGGCGCGATGGCGCTCGGGGGCGCTGTCGTGATGCCGGCGTCGGCTTATGCAGCCGACAAGATCGCCAATCGGTCGACGACCAAGGCGCCGAGCGATGACAATGACGGCGCCGCGCGGACAACGACGTACCTGCGCTACACCGGGGCTACCACCATCAGACTCCGGGACACGAACGTCATCGATTACTGCCGCTACACCGCCAGCGGGCGGAGGGGCGACGGCGAGGGCGCCTACGTGCTGCTCCGGATCCAGTTCCGCGACGGAAGCCGTACGGACCGCGCCGTCGTCGCGGACACGAACGGCTGCGACAACGGCGTGATCCACCGTGCCTCGTACACCTTCACCAGCACCAAGCGCATCGCCCGCGTGTGGGTGATGCTCCGCGAGCGCGACGGCGGTGGCGGCGATGCGGACGGCGTAACCGCAGGCGAGTTCGTTGGCGGCGGTACGGCGTACTTCGACAACCCGTACACATAGACGAGGTTGTGGCGGCAGACGCGGCTCCCCGCAGCTAGTCGGGGCGGTGGCAGCTGAGGCGGCTTCCCGCAGCTAGTCGGGCTCAGGCGGTAGCAGGCTGGCCAAGGATTGCCAGTCGCGTGCCGCCTACTTCGGCTGTCGCGGCGTGTCAGGCTTGTCCAATGAAAAGTGGGCGCCAGACGCTGCTACTGATCCACGGGCTCGGGGCGACCGGGCGGGTTTGGGACGGCTGGGGAGATCTGCTCGACGCCACGTGGCCCGGCCGGTGGATGGCGCCGGACCTTCCTGGACACGGGTCAGCGCCGCCACTGTCGTCGTACAGCTTTGACTCGATGACGGCCGCCCTGGCGCCACAACTTCCTTCGGACGGGTTAGTGGCTGTCGGCCACTCGCTGGGTGGAGTGATCGCTCTAGCTTTGGCAAGCGGGCGGTACGGCGTACAGGTGGATCGGGCGGTGGCGCTTGGTGTCAAGGTCGCGTGGAGCGCCGACGAACTTGCCAAGGCTACCGCCCTCGCTGAACGACCGACGGCGTGGTTCGACTCCAGGGCCGAAGCGGCGGCTCGATTCCTTCGAGTATCAGGACTCGTGGGTTTGGTGGAACCGGACGACCCTCAGGTCGACCATGGGCTCGTGTCCGAAGGCGGACGATGGCGGCTGGCGATGGATTCCCGCACGTTCGGGGTCGGAGCACCGGACATGGAGACGCTCCTGCGCGAAAGCCAAGCCGAAACCGTGCTAGCCCGCGGCGAACTCGACCCCATGAACACCGAGGCCCAACTCAACGCCCTGCACGACAAGGTCCTAACGCTCGCCGCCCTAGGCCACAACGCCCACGTCGAATCCCCCCAAACCGTCCTCCAGACCCTGACCTGACAAGCAATTCACCTGCCGCCTCGCACTCAGCCGAATCCGTCCAAAGGAACTGTTCCAGGTGGGGGCGCTCGGGGCTTCTGACGCCGTCCGAGCGCACGGTCCGGCGTACCTGACGAAGACCTGCCCAGTCCTCGGCCAGTAGGCATCCGCGACGGCTTCCACTTCGGCCAGGCACCGACTAATGCGCGGGACTCGTTCGCGCAATCTCGCGTAAATGCGCATCTGGGGGCTGGCGATGTGGGAACTTGATGCGTAGGGCAACTAGATCGGAGTGCGGCGATGGCAGAAACGAAGTCGACCGATGGCGGCGGTAGAGCGTGGTCGGACGCCGAGATCGAGCAGCTGCGGGCGCTGGCCAAGGGGAACACCCCGACTGGGTTGATCGCGGTGCGGCTTGGCCGAAGTGGGCAGGCCATTGAGGCCAAGGCTGCCGAGCTGGGAATCCCGCTGGCGCCACCGCACCGGCCGCCGGCCAGCAGCACCGCCGACACCGAGCAGTAGCGCCACCTCAGCCGAGGAGCTTGGGCGCGACCGACCACCGAAGCTTGCTCGGGTGGCATCTCCTTTGCACCACCCCGGGAATCGCCGCGTTGTACGCCTACCGTTGGCGTGGGCGTCAGAGGAGGGCGAGGGGGAGGGACATGGCTAGGAAGAGGGCTAGTTGGTAGCTGGTGTTGAGCAGGGTCAGCTTCGGGGGCTTCAGTTCGAAGGCGTTGTGCTGGAGGAGCGTGGTCGCCGAGAAGGTCAGCCACGCCACGAGAGCCACCAGCAGGGCTAGCCAGACTGAATCGTTGTCGGCGGCCTCGAATGCGGTTTCGATGGCGATTGCCAGGCCGATCGCGGTCACGGTGTTGGCGATCAGGAGCTGGACCATGTTCCGTCGGCTGGCCTGCTTGGACTGCTCGGGCGTTATGCCGGTCAGGTTCCACCAGGTGGCGAGGAAGGCCTTGCCGTACCAGATGCTTGCGACGGCCATGCCGGCCACGATCGCGAGCACGATGCCCAGCCAGTTGATCTCCATAAACAACTCCTTGATCGTCTGCCCTCGAAGGGCCATTCGAAGCCTGGCGCAGGGACCGCGTGATTGATAAAATCAACCGTGATAGAAAATGTCAAGCGCCCTTGCGGTCGCTCCTACCGGCAGTTCTGCGGACTCGCCCGCGCGTTGGACGTGGTGGGTGACCGCTGGAACCTGCTGATCGTGCGCGAGTTGCTTCCCGGTCCGCAGCGCTACAACGAGCTGAAGGCATCCCTCGTGGGGATCGCGACCAACCTCTTGGCCGAGCGGCTGCGGAGCCTTGAGGAGAACGGGATCGTCGAGCGGCAGCTTGGCGATACGGGCGTCCGCTATGCCCTGACGCCGTGGGGCGCGGAGCTTCGGGAGCCGATGGAGGCGCTTGGCAGGTGGGGCGCGCCGTTGCTGGCGAGCGGGCGTGGCGACGACTCGTTCCAGCCGCGCTGGCTGGTGCTCGCGCTGCCGGGGCTGCTTCGAGGCGTGACCGCTGCGCCCGCGGTCGAGGTTGGCTTCGAGGTCGAGGGCGTTCTCCTCGTCGTACATGTCGATGAGAACGGTCCGCGCGCGGATGCCCAGCCCGACCGCCGGCCGGACACGATCCTGACGGCAGCGGCGGACGTTGTGGTCGGACTGGCGGCCGGCGCGCTCACGGTCGACCAGGCCGTCGCCGCGGGACGACTCCAGGGTGATGCCGATGCCCTCCGCAGAGCGTTCCCCACCACGCGTTAGACGGTTCGACGCGGCGTAACGCAAGGTGGATCGCAGGCGCGAAAACTTTTTTGAAGATGGTGTCGAGAACGGCGTGCGGGCTCCGCTCACAGGATGAGGGCGGTCGAAGTGGCCGCCTAAACGCCAGCTAGCGGAGGAAAGCCATGCGAAAGCTCGTAGTTCAGCAGTGGGTCACCGTCGACAACATCGCGGCAGAGGAAGACGGCGGCCTCAGCTTCGTTGCGGGCGAGCCGTTCGACGACACGGTCACGGACAATCCCTTCCAGAACAACCTGATGGGCTTCATCGACTCGGTCGACACGATGATCCTCGGCGCCAACACCTACAACCAGACCAAGGGCTATTGGCCGTACGCCGAGGACCAGGGCATGTACGGCAAGAAGCTCAACAGCCTCACCAAGTACGTCGCTTCGTCGACGCTGCAGGAAGCGCCGTGGGGTGATTTCCCGGCCGCGACCGTGACGCCGGATCCGGTGGCTACTATCGGGGAGCTCAAGCAGCAGGCTGGCAAGGACCTCTGGCTATGGGGGAGCTTGTCGCTCATGCGTTCCCTGGTGGACGCCGGTGTTGTTGACGAGGTTCGGATGCTGGTGTGCCCGGCCGCCCGTGGCAAGGGGACGCGCCTGTTCGAGGACCGACGCAACCTGAAGCTGGTCGAGGCCACCCCGTTTCAGAACGGCGTAGTCCTCACGCGCTACGAGGTCTGACAACGCGAAGGGCTGCGATCGCGGAAGGTACGGCGCAGATCGCTCACCCACGCGTCGGGGTTCTCCCAGGGGATGAAGTGGCCGCCATGTTCATGGGCATTGACGTTCACGTGGTTGAACCAAGCGCCCTGCGGCCCGGACTCGAACGCCCGGATCCGCTCGTCGGCGGTGGTGATACCCGGCGGGTTCTCGTACGTGACAAGGGTCAGACCGACCGGCGCCTGCACAACCGGCGTACGGTCATGCGCGGGAACCCACGGATAGCGGTTGGCGTTCGCGTAGTACCGCATGGACGTGGCGATCGAGTTGTTCACCCAGTAGATCGTGGCGTGCGCGAGTAGATCGTCCTTGGTGAAAACGGATTCGAGGTCTCCGCCGTTGTCGCTCCAGGCGGTCCACCGCTTCAGCAGCCAGGCGAGCAGTCCCGCGGGTGAGTCGCTCAGCCCGTGGGCCAACGTGGCGCCGTCGAGCATGTGTACGGCGAGGTGGGACGCCCAGCGCCGGTCCATCTCGATGATGCGGGCACGTACGGCGGCGGGCTCGTCGCCGGTGAGCGGCCGGTTCCGCGCGAAGTCCCACGCGCGCGGCCCGTTGAAGAAGTCGAGCGGCAAGCCGGAACCGATGTGGACGCCGTACAACTCGTCGGCGTACTTGTGGCCGAGCTGGCTCGAGATGATCCCACCGATATCGCAACCGCCGGCGGCGTACTTCTTGTAGCCCAGCGTTTCGGTCATGATGGTGTGCCAAAGGTCGGCCACCTTCCAGAAGTTGACGTCCGGGAATCCGGTAAGCGGCCCGGGGAATCCGAACCCAGGCAGGGACGGCACGATCACGTCGAACGCGTCGCCGGGGTCACCGCCGTATGCGGCCGGGTCGGCGAGCGGGTCGATCACCTTCGACCAATGCCAGAACGTCCACGGCCAACCGTGCGAAAGGATCAACGGGATCGGACGCGGGCCGCGACCCGGCTTGCGCATGAAATGCACGGGGATTCCGCCGACCTCCACCTGGTAGTGCTCGTAGGCGTTGATCGCGGCCTCGGTCTTGCGCCAGTCGTAGCTGTCCCGCCAATAGGTGACCAGCTCATCGAGGTAACCAGCCGGTACGCCGTACGACCAGTCCGCGTTGTCCTCGTCCAACGGCGGACGGGTCAAGGCGAGACGGGTTCGCAGATCGTCGAGCACTTCGTCGGCGACGTGGATCGGGGTGGGTTCGAGGGCGAGGGGCGTGGTCATGAGGTGGTTCCTTGCTGGGCGGGGTTCGGCTGATCCTGCAGCCGAGCCAGTTCGAGCAGGGCGGGTAGTGAGGCGGCGAGTGCTTTCCGGTGACTCGGTTCAAGCTGGTCGACCAGGGCAGTCAGGCGGCTCATGCGCTGCTGCCGCCGGGCCTCGACCGTGGCGGCGCCGGCGGGCGTGATCTGCACGAGGACGGCTCGGCGGTCTGAGGGGTCTGGCGACCTTACGGCGAGCCCGTCTCGCTCTAGCCGGGTAACCAGCTGGGTCATCGCCGGCTGCGTGACTCGCTCGCTAGCGGTCAGCTCGGTCAACCGCATCGGCCCACGCGCCGCGAGTGTGTGCAGAACGCCGAGGGGGGTGAAGCTCCTCTGCTCCACCGAGGCCAGCCGTATGAACATCGCCGTGAACTGCTCCATGGCGAGCCCTAGTGTCCTGAGTCGGAAGTTCGTGCACATCTCCGGCGCCCAGGCACGCACCTCGCGGCACCTGGACACCGGAGCTGAAGCACGAACTTCCGACTCAGGACACTAGCGCCTCAACATCCAGACCCCTCGCGGACGATTTCGCAGCCATGGCGCGATTATGTCAATCATCTATATAAGTCACTTATGCAAGGCGCAACGCGATGCTGGTCCGAAGGGTGAGGCGGTGGGAAGGGTGCAGGCAGACCTCGCCGAGATCGCGGTCGTCGATCCTGGTTACGTGGTCGCTGGAAAACCCGTTGCCTAGGGCAACTAGACATCGACCGCCGAGGCTTACCGACTCAGGCTGGCGAAGAAGGTGCGGAGGTCGTTGGTGAAGAGGTCGGGGGTTTGACGGGCGGCGTAGTGGCCGCCTTGGTCGTAGGTGGTCCAGGAGACGATGTTGGCGTGGTCGCGTTCGGCGTATGCGCGGATTGAGCGGAGGTCGTCCCGGAACTGGGCCAGCGCGAGCGGCACGGTCGTCGGTGTCTCCGCGACCGCCTGTCGCTGGTACTCGGCGTAGAGCCGCAGCGCCGACGTCGCCGTACCGGTCAGCCAGTACGCCGAAACGTGCGTCAACAGGGTCTCCGGGTCCAGATCACCCATGGCCTGCCCGTTCCACGCGAGCAACCCGACGGGCGAATCGGTAAGCCCGTACCCCAGAGTTTCCGGCTTCTGCGCATGAACGTGAGCGTAGGAACCAGATGACCTCTGCAACGCTCTCAACGCCTCAAGCGCTTCCAAGTCATCCGGGCTCAACCCACGACGATCCGGCTCGCGCCCTGGGGGATAGGCGAGCCACTCGCCCGGTGGGAAGCAGAACAGCTGCGTCACGTGTACGCCGACCACCGCGCGCGGGGCGAACCGCCCGAGTTCGGGCGCGATGTGCGATCCCCAATCGTTGCCCGCGGCACCATAACGCCGATAGCCGAGGCGTTTCATCAACGTCGCCCAGGCCATCGCGATGCGCCGCGGTCCCCACCCGGCGTCCGGCGTCGGCCCCGACCAGGTGAATCCCGGCAGCGAGGGAATCACCAGATCGAAGGCGATATCCCGCGAAAGCCCATGTGAAGCCGGATCGGTCAACGGCCCGATCACGTCCAGGAACTCCACCACCGAACCGGGCCAGCCATGGCTGAGGATCAACGGCAATGCGTTCGGCTCGGGCGATCGAATGTGCAGGAAGTGCACGGTCGTGCCGTCGATCGTCGTCGTGTACTGCGGGTACTGGTTCAACCTCGCCTGCCACACGTACCAGTCGTAATCGCTTTGCCAATAACGCACAAGCTCCTCCAGCTCAGCGCGGGAGCCAGGCGCCCAACGAGTGGCCGCGAGCCGCTGGCGAAGGTCGGCGAGGGCGCTTTCCGGTACGTCGATCGCGAACGGGCGCAGGTCGTCGAGCATCGTCAGGCGAGTTCTGCCGCGAGCCAGTCCAGTCCCGACTCGGCGTGTTCCACGATCGTGAAGTGGCTCGCGCCTTCGCACACCCGCAGGGTCGCGTTCGGACAGTGCGCCGCCAACCAGGACGCATGGCTCGCAGGGATGATCCCGTCAGCACTGCCGTGCACCAGCAGAACCGGGGCCGTGATGTCGGCCGGGTCGCATCCCCAGGGATGGGTGTACGACGCGTCGTCGTCGATCTGGCCGTACGGCCCGGCGTCCAGTCCCGGGCCGGCCACCTTGCCGAGCCAGCCCCACGGACCTTCGAACAGTTGCAGGTCGGTGGCGGTGAACCCCGGGTCGTAGTCGAACTCCGCACGATCCAGGGCCTCGCGTACGTCGGCGCCTGCCGCCGCGCAGCCCAGCGCCGCGATCGAGGACGGCACCATGCCGTTGAACCAGTCCAGCCCCTCAACGCCGTACGGCGCGATCGCCGCGAGCGTCACCACCGCGCGAACCCGCTCGCCGAGAATCGCGGCGGTTCCCAGCGCATACGTACCACCACCGGAGTACCCGGCCACGGCGAAACGGTCGATGCCGAGTGCGTCCGCGACCGCGGCGGCATCGCGTGCGACCGAGGCCACCGAACGGCCGCGTGCCACGGTTGAACCGCCGTACCCCGGGCGATCGAACGAGACCCAGCGCAGGCCCAGCCGGTCGGCCGCGTCGAACAGCGGCTCGGGCGGCGCTCCCACGTTCGGCGTGCCGTGATTCCAGAACACGGGGACGCGCGAGCCGTCTTCAGGGCCGGTGTCGTAGATGCGCAGGGTCCGGCCGTCGGCGAGCTGAAGGTCCTTCTCGATCATCGTGGCACTCTCTGTCGGTGGTGGTGGCTACTTCTTGACGCGGTAGCGCAGGTGCGTGACACCGGTTCCCTCGACCACGGTAATGGGCCCTTCGAACTGCACCGGCGTGGCGCCGAGTTCCGCGAACAACGGCGTTCCACTGCCGAGCAGGACCGGCACCAGCTCGATGCCGACCTCGTCCAGTAGCCCGGCCTCGAGGCACTGGCGGGCCATTTGTCCGCCGTTGACGCCGACGTTCTTGTCGCCGGCCAGCTCCTTCGCCTTGGCGATCGCGGCCTCGATGCCCTCGGTGACGAAGACGAAGTTCTCGTCGTCCTCCGGACGGTTCTCGGGTCGCTTGTGCGTGAGCACCACCGTCGGTACGTCCATCGGGTGGCGTCCGCCCCAGGCGTTCGTCAGGTCGTAGAGGTGCCGCCCGACAAGCAATGCGCCGGTGTTCTGCCATTCCGGCTTGATCAGTTCGGCGCTCGCCGCGGAGATCCGGATCGACGGCACCTCGGGGCTGGCCGACGGAATCTCGACGTCGCCATTTCCGTACCACTGGAACAGCAGCTCGAAGCCGGTGTCGCCCGGCCCGGCGATGAAGCCGTCGAGGGACATCGTCGCGCCGGTGGTGACCTTGCCCATGGGGTTCTCCTACTTCTCGGTGGTTGTTGCCGGTACGTCGGAGCCACGTCGCCCTGCTCGACATGGTCCGGCGAGATAGCTCTGGCGAATCAGCCGATCTCCTCGGCAAGGGCGACGATGATGCCCTGCGGACCGCGTAGGTAGCAGAGCAGATAGCTGTCCTGGTAGCGCTCGATCCGGCCGATGAGTTCACCGCCATGCGGCTTCAGCCGGGCCACGGTCTCCTCGATGTCGTCGACCGCGAACATGACGTTGCGAATGCCGAGCGTGTTCGCCGGCGCGTTCGGCTCGCTGGTGGTGGCCAGTGGGTTGCGGAACGACGCCAGCTCGATCTGGCCGTGGCCGTCCGGGGTGCGCAGGAAGGCGACATCGACGCGTACGTCGTCGAGGCCGTTCACGCCGTCCAGCCAGGGTCCCTCGGCGGGGCCTTGGCCAATCAGCTCCATCCCGAGCTCGACGAAGAACGCGGTCGCGGCCGCAAGGTCTTCGACAACAATGCCGACGTGGTCCATTCGCTTGATGGTCATCTCGGTTCTCCTCCGTCTGGCACCGCCCGGTGGCCGTGCCGTCACCTGGTGAGCGGAGCCCACTCACACTTCTCGACATGCTTGCCACATTCTTCTCTGCGAAGGTCGCACCGGCGCGGAAAATCGGCGGTGGATCCTGTCAACTTCGGGGTGGACTCGCGCATCTAACAGGTGTCTCTAAGGGGGGACATCATGAAGTCCATTCACACCGTTCGAAGGCCGATCCGCACCACCATCGCCGTCCTGGCCGTTGCCGCTGTGCCGGCAGGCGCGATCGCCGTGCCGGCACTGGCCGGCTCCACCGGCAACGCCAGCATGACGACCGCATCCACGACGACTGCATCCGCGACGACGGCGGTGGTCGCCAAGTGCCCCACGGATTGGGGTTCGCTGCCCGAGGTGGGCAGATTCCACGGCGCCGGCGTGCTGGCGAACGTCCGGGCCGGCCGGCATGCCTGTTTCGATCGCGTCGTGTTCGACGTGAAGGGCAAACCGTCCTGGTTGCGCGCGCATTACGTGAAGAACGTGGTGACACCCGGCGAGGGCCGGATCGTGCCGCTGCGCGGTGGCGCCAAGCTGGAGGTCATCCTCACAGTGCCGTCGTACGACGATGCCGGGCGCGCGACGTACAAGCCGGCGAACCGTACCGAGCTGGTCAACGTGAGCGGTTACCGCACGCTGCGGCAGCTCGCGACCGCGGGCAGTTTCGAAGGCGAGACGACGATCGGGATCGGCGTCCGGGCGCGACTGCCGTTCCGCGTCTTCACCATCGCGGGCCCGGGTGCGACCAGCCGGATCGTGCTCGACGTCGCCCACGCCTGGTAGACCTCGTTGACCTCGGACCTGCCGCTCGCCCCGGCAGGTCCTTCGGGCCTACCCGTTGCTCAAAGCAATCAAAGACATCGGTTGCTGAGACGACGCTTGGTCGAGGCAACCAGGTCAGGCCAGACGCTGGCGTACGGCGGGCGCGAAGGGGCTCCAGAGGAACCATGTGGGCAGCGCGCGCAGGAGCCGAGGGGGACCGGCGAGACCGATCGAGCCATCCGCCGCGGATTGCGCCAGCGTGGTGATGCCCGAGAAGACGCGCATGAGGTCCACCGGCCGGGTGCTGATGATGATGTCGGAGTTGAAGCCCGGATGGGTGGTGCAGACCGAGGCCTCTTCGCGTTCGAGCAGCAGCCAGATCCGGGTCGGGTCGTCACCGCGGTAGTCGAACTCGATCACCACCCGCTCCGCCGGCAGTTCCGCGCGGTCGAGCCGCCGGGACATCCACCAGGTCAGCGTGACCGGATCGACGTCACGTGGTTCCGGCTCGGTGAACATCCACCGCACGGCCCATTCGCCGATCGCCATGATGACGCCTTCGAGGTCGCGGCCCGCCGGGGTCAGCTGGTACTCGTGACCGCGGGCCACCGGCACCCGTTCGAGCACGCCCTTACGTTCCAGATGCTGCAGGCGTTGCGTGAGCAGGGTCCGCGAGATGCCGGGCAGGCCGCGATCGATGTCGTTGAACCGGCGGCTGCCGAGGATCAGCTCGCGCACGATCAACGGCATCCAGCGGTCGGCCAGCACGGCACTGGCCAACGCGACGGGGCAATACTGCGCGTACTCTCGCACGACCTCAGTGTGCGCCCGGTCCAGGATTAGTACCAGCCAGGTCCAGAACCTGTACTAGGAAGCGCCATCGGCGAGTGATGGTCTGGAAACCTCAGCAAAGGGAGGGACACCATGACCAGCTTTGACCCGATCGTGTTCAAGCAGACCACGCGCGCCCAGTGGGAGGAAGCCGCCGAGGCGTGGCACCGATGGGGGCCGACCATCGAGGACTGGCTGGGCGGAGCCACCGAGGCGATGCTCACGGCCGCGGGCATCGGCGAAGGTGATCGCGTACTGGATGTCGCCGCGGGCGCCGGCGGTCAGACCCTGGCGGCCGCGCGGCTTGCCGGGCCGAGCGGCAAGGTGCTCGCGACGGACATCTCGCCCGCGATTCTCGAGTACGCCGCCAAGTCCGCGAGCGAGGCCGGCATCTCGAACGTCGAAACCCTGGAGGCCGACGGCGAAGACCTGTCCAGCCTGGAAGAGAGCGGGTACGACGCCGCGATCTCCCGAGTCGGGCTCATCTACTTCCCGGACCAGCACGCGGCGTTGACCGGGATCCACCGGGCGCTGCGGCCAGGCGGCCGGTTCTCCGCGGTCGTGTACTCCACGCCGGATCGCAACGGCTTCTTCTCGGTTCCCGTCGGCATCATCCGCCGCCGGGCCGAACTCCCGCCGCCGGTGCCCGGTCAGCCGGGGCCGTTCAGCCTGGGTGGTCCAGGCGTCGCGGAGGAGACCTTCGCCAAGGCCGGGTTCAGTGACATCACCGTGCAGCGGGTGCCGTCGCCGGTACGGCTGCCGAGCGCGGCCGAGTGCGTCCGGTTCGAGCGCGAGTCGTTCGGTGCGCTCCACCAGATGCTGTCCCGGCTGGATGACGCCGGACGAGCGGAAGCGTGGCAGGAGATCACCGAGCAACTCACGCAGTTCGACGGCCCGGACGGCTTCTCCGGCCCGTGCGAGATGTTGGTCGTGACCGGGACTCGCTGATCCACTGAAGGGCCCCGGCAACTCCCACGAAGGGAGCTGCCGGGGCCGATTCAGAACAACTCAGGCGGGTAGCGTCCAGAGCTGGTTGGCTGCGCCGGAGCAGTCCCAGATCCGCAGGCGGGTGCCGTCGGCGGACGATCCACCGGTGACATCCAGGCAACGACCCGACGCGGGGTTCCGCAACGTGCCGTTCGTTTGCGCCTGCCAGCCCTGCGCGCCGGTTCCGTTGCAGTCCCAGAGCTGGATCAGCGTGCCGTTCGCTGTACCGGCGGAGGTGACGTCGAGGCACTTGCCCAGCGCGCGGATGGTGCCGTCGGTACCGACGGTCCAGGTCTGCGCGTTGGTGCCGTTGCAGGTGTACAGCTGGACGGCGGTGCCGTTCGCGCTGTTGGCCGCGGCCACGTCGACACACTTGCCCGCGAGGCCCTTGATCGGCCCGGTCTTACCGCCGGGAGGCGGGGTGGTGCCCGTCGCGGCGGTGTAGATCGCGCTGACCAAGGAGGTGGCGCCGGTGGTGTCCTGCGACAGCTCCCAGTTCATGATGCCGCCGGCGTTGGCCAATGCCCACTGGGTCTTGCGCTTGATCGTCGGAATGCCGTTGTAGCACTGCTGTACGCCGTTCACGCTGACGCAGTCCCGGTTGGCGTTGGCCGGGTCCATCGCCACGATCTGCGCGTACGTCAGGTAGTTCGGCCGGCTGTAGAACGGAACACCCAAGACGGTCTTGCTGGCCGGAAGTCCTCGCGACTTCCAGAAGTTGGCCGCGGCAATCGACCAGTCGTAGTTGGCATGCGGGCTGCCGCCGTCGTACGCCATGATGTTGAGGAAATCGACGTATCCGAACACCGCGGGCTGTACGCCGTTGGCGGTCGTGCCTTCGGACACCACGGCGGCGGTGAGCAACTTGCCCCGGCTGTGCATGGCGGTGCTCAACTGCTGCATGAGCGCGGTGAAGTTGTTGCCGGACGTACCCGGGTCGGGGTACTCCCAGTCGATGTCGACACCGTCGAGGTTGTACTGGTTGACCGCGTTGACCACGGCGTTCACGAAGGTGGTGCGGCTACCTGAGTTAGCCGCCAGCGCTTCGAACGCGGAGTCGTTGCCGTCGTTCCAGCCGCCGATCGCCAGCGAGACCTTCACGCCGTTCGCGTGTCCTTGGCTCACGAGCGACTGGAGCTTCGCCGGGTCGGGAATCGCCTGCAGCGTGCCGTTGGAGTTCGGCAGCGCAAAGGCGTAGTTGATGTGGGTGAGCTTGCTGTACTGAATGCTGTTGACGCTGCCGGACCACGACGGCATGTACCCGACGCTGCGGAAGCCGTTCGGCAACGCGGCGGCAGCAGCCGGTACGGCGACCGCGTTGGTGGCGGTGCTGCCGGTGTCCGCGGTCGTGCTGGCCGACGAGGCCGGAGCGGCAGCGGCCATCAGCCCGGCGGCGACGGTGGTGACGGCGAGAGCGGCGGCGCCGAACCGTGTTCGCGGCTTAAACCAAGATGAAGCAAAAGAGTGCATGGGCGGTTCCTTCCGGAAGTGATCGCACGCCGGTATGGGGGCAGCCGGCGCTGGATCAGGCGGTGACGAGCGACCTCACTTCACCCGCTGCCCGCCCGGCCGGTCCACCCGACGGGTTCGTGACCCGGGTGGCAGCACCCTGCTTTGCCGCGGTGCTCCTGGGTCGGGAGCGACAGCGGACACGCCAGTAGTCATCTGGAGGCACCTTCCGGGGCGGAACGGCGAAGGTGAACATACGTAAAGATCTGACCGAAGTCAGACACAGTGAACCTCGGATCTCTCACCGTCGTCAAGGCATCACACCGCGCAATTATGAACAATTCTCACCAGGACATCCCATGACTTTGACTCCGTTGGGATGTCCGCGCTACTCGGTCTCGAAGGTGGCGCGGGGCAGGAAGGTCAGGCGGGCCGGTTTCTCCGGCAGGGTGACCTCGGGGCCGAGGGTGAATCCGGTGCGCTCCAGGCGGGCGATGGCCTGCGCGTTGCGAGCGTCGGGTTCGGCGAGGATGCGCTGCGCGTGCGGATCTTCGAAGAGGAACGCGATGAAGGTGCGCAGGATGGCGTCGGTAAAGCCTGGTTCCGGCGGAGTGGCCGGGGTTCCGATCAGCAGGTGGAGGCCGACGTCGCCCGGCTGGACCTCGTAGTACTCCGAGATCGGGTCGTGCTCGGGCTGGTACGACTGGAACAGTCCGACGGGGACGCCGTCGCGGTGCAGGAGAAAGGCGTGGTGGGTCGGTAGCGAGTCGAGGAACTCGTAGATCTCCAGCACGCCTTCGCGGCCGGTGTCGGCCATCCCCCAGAAGCGGGCCCGTTCCTGGCTGACCCAATCATGGATCAGGTCGATGTCCTCGGCCGGGTCCACCGGTGTGACGGTGATGGTCCCGAAAGCCTCGAGTTTGCGCTCGTAGACGGCGGCGCGCGGCACAGTTCCCCCTCGGTGATCGGCCGGACACTTCCAGCAACCGCCCGAACCTATCAAGAACCCCCGGACCATGGCCCCGCACGACCGCCGGCCCCGGGCCGCGCCCGTAGGTAGGCTCAGGTCCAGTCGGTGCTACCCGTGAACGGATAGTGGCGGCCTTCGACGTACGCCGGCCGCGGCTGGTACGCGTTCACGCCCGGCTCGCCCTGCAGGTGGAACGCACTCGGATAAGGCTGTTCCGGATCGGTGATGCGAGTCGACGTCGGGATGTAGCGGATGGTGAGACCGCAGCGCCGGTGGGGCGAGGTGTTCGCGTTGCTGCCGTGCACGATGTTCGGGTGGTGTACCTCGACATCGCCGGGCGCGAGCACGATGTCGACGGCCTCGCGTTCGTCCACCTCGACCGCGATCTCCTTGCCCAGCACGCTTTCGACCGAGGTGTTCTCGCGCATCGCGGCAATGCCCTGCCGGTGGCTACCAGGGATCAGCCGGACGCAGCCGTTCTCGGGCGTCGAGTGGTCGACCGCGAGCCAGAGCGTCACCACCCGCATCGGGTTCAACGGCCAGAACGCCGCGTCCTGGTGCCACAGCACGGGCTGACCCGAGTACGGCGGTTTCGAGATGTAGTGCGACGCGAACAACGCGATGTCCGGCCCGATGTATGTCTCGGCGATTCGCAGTAGCCGCGGGTCGCTCACCAGCCGCACCCAGAACGGATCGTCGCGCAGGTAGATGTGCCCGAGCTGCTCAGGCCGTACGTCGGGGTGGCGCGCCTGCAGCCACTCGACATGCCCGTGCACTTCCTTGATCAGCGCGGGATCGATGACCTCGCGGTGAATGGCATAGCCGGTCTCTTCGAAGCTGCTGGTCATTGCGGGTTCCCTTTCGTTGTGAGGCCTCCATCCTGTGGGCGACCGACTGCGCGCCGATAGCAACGGGGAAACGCAGATTTGTAATCTGTTGAGGTGAGCCAGCTACTCCGTTTCGAGCTGTCAGCCCTGGGGCGGCCGTATCACGCGGCCCGGGTGCGGTTCGGCCCGCGCTCCCGGGATTCCGATCTGCACGGGCATGCCGACTTCCACGAACTGATGGGCGTCGTCGCGGGGTCGGGGGAGCACCTCCTCGACACCGGTACGGAGCCACTCGCGGCCGGGGACGTCGTACTGGTTCGGCCGCGGGATCGGCACGCCTTCGCCGGTACCGGGGTGGAGGGCCTCGAATTCATCAATGTGGCCTTCCCGAGTTCGGCGTGGCACGGGTTTCTGGACCTGACTCGGGCCAACCCGGGCCGGAGTTGGGACTCCGCGCGCGGCCCGGTGACGTTCCGGACCCAGGACGGTCGGGCGGTACTGGCGGTGTTCGAGCGGGTTCTAGAGCGTTTCGGTCGCGGGCCCGGGGTGTTCGACCTGCTGCAGTTCTGGATCGACCTGTTGCCCTTGGTGTCTCCGGAGGAAGTACCCAGTCCGGCGTCCTTGGAGCGGCCCGCGCCGGATTGGCTGGCTAAAGCTTGTACGGCGATGCGGCACGAGGTGAACCTGCGGGGCGGCGTCCCGCGCCTGCAGGAACTTGCCGCGGTTTCACCGGCTCACCTGGCCCGCACGATGCGTACGTCGTACGGCCTGACTCCTACCGCCTTCGTGATGGATCTGCGGCTGGAGCATGCTGGCGCGCTACTAGCGACTACTACCGAGACTGTGTCGGCAATAGCCGTTAGATGCGGTTTCAGCAGTCAGTCGTACTTCACGCGGTGTTTCGTCGCTGCGCACGCGTTGTCGCCCAGTGCCTTCCGGCGTCGGGCCCAGCGCGCGTTCGTCCCGTGAGGGCCTAGAGAGACCTAGTGCGGTGGTGACTCCGGAACTCGGCTAATAGTTCGTCCGTGATGGATTCACCCGCTGCGACGGCTGCGTGGACCTCGCGGAAGTAGTTCTCGTACCCGGCGGGTGTGTAGAGGCAAAGGCCGCGCGTGACAGTGTCGCCGGCGTTGCGGAACCCGTGTGGATCGCCGCGCAAGGCCGCGAGCAGATGGCCCGGGCCCACCGTGGTTTCGCCGCTGCCGTTGTGCAGGGTGAGATCGCCTTCGAGCACGTAGAAGTACTCGTCGTGGATCTCGTGCACGTGCGGTTTCGCGCCGATGATCCCGGGCGCGAGCGTGAACTCCTCGAAGCCGAACCGCCCGCCGGTGTGCTCGGCCGTCAGTTTGAAGAGGTGCTGGACGCCCGCGACATCGAGTAGTTCGCCTTCGTCCGGTCGCCGGAGCAAGGGCTCGCCCATCGGTTAGAGCAGGCCGCGGACGTAGGCGGCTTGGCCGATGTGCTGGAGGTCGTCGGAGATCACGCTGATCAGCCGTACGCCGAGGGTGACGGGCGGGTCCCAGTGCCGGTCGACGATGCGTTCGAGGTCGTCGTCGGAAAGACCTTTCAGGTAGTCCACGGTCTGCGCGTGCACGGCGTCGTAGTACCCGGTGAGCAGGGCGCCGTCGGACACCTGGACCGCGGCCACTTCGGCGTCACCGTGGCCGTAGCCGGTGTCGGCCGGATCGAACGGGAGGCCGAGGCGTTCGGACCAGCCCTGGTCGACGTACGCCTGGTCGTGGCCGGCGGCCGCCGCGACGTGATCGTCCTGGATCCGGGTGAGGTGCCAGACCAGCCAGGCGATCGAGTTGCCCTTGCCGAGTGGACGCTCGCTGAGCTGGTCGGCGCTGAGCTCACCGACCACGCTGTGTATCTCTTCCTGGAGCCGGCCGAACGCGTCGATCAAAGCCTCGCGCGAGTTCATTACTGCCTTCCCTTCAGGAGTTTTCCGGGGTCGCGCTGCCAGCCTAGCCGGACCGGTTGGCAACGCTTGGGCGACGACGCGTTGACATACCGTGACGGTCGGCGGACCGTGGACAGATGCGGCTCGGGGAGGGGCCGCCATCGTGTTTGGGGGAGTCATGCCGCGCAAAACCACCGCCGCAAAGAAGACCACCGCCGCTGTCAGCAAGCCGGCCGCGGCCAAGAAGCCAACCACCGCGGCCAAGAAGCCGACCGCCGCAGCCAAGAAGAAGCCGAGTGTCGCGAAGAAGAAGACCACGGCTGTCACGACGAAGAAGGTCGCCGCGGGCGCGACGACCTCGTTGCCGGCCTTCCTGGCGAGCGCGGGCAGCCTGAACCTGAACCAGCGCAAGCTGCTGGTGGACCAGGCGATCGTGCTGCTGGAGCAGAACTACGTGCACCTGCCGCTGAAGGCCGCGATGCACTCGGTCAATCCGATCCAGCGCCTGCGGGTGATGCGGGCGCGAATGGAACGCCAGACCAGCCAGACGATGGAAGCCGAGTGGTTGTTCCACCGGCAGATGTCGAGCATCTTCCACTCGGTGCGGGACCTGCACACCAACTACCTGCTGCCGGCGCCGTTCGCGGGCAAGGTGGCGTACCTGCCGTTCATGATCGAGAAGTGCTTCGACAACGGCAGTGAGCGCTACCTGATCACGAAGGTGGTCGCGGGGTTCAGTGCGCCTCAGTTCGGTCCGGGCGCCGAGGTGACGCACTGGAACGGTACGCCGATCGCGCGCGCCGTCGCGCTGAACGGCGCCCAGTTCGCCGGGAGCAACGAGGCGGCCAATCTCGCCCGTGGGCTGGAGTCGCTCACGCTGCGGCCGCTGGTGATCCAGGCGCCGCCCGACGAGGACTGGGTGAACCTCAGCTATCGCGGTCTGGACGGCTCCGGGCAGGAGCTTCGCGAGCAGTGGAAGGTGACCGACAACCCGCCGCCGATGGCCGACCTCAACGCGATCAACGCTTCGGCCGCGCTGATGGCGCTCGACCTGGACTCCGACGAGAAGGCCCGGGCCAAGAAGCTGCTGTACGTGCCCGAGGTGTTGCGGTTGGAGCAGCAGATGAACGCCTCCGCGCACGCCGAACCGGCCGCGGTGGACAGCTCGGACGTGCCGACGACCATGCCCGGCGTGTTCCGCGCCCATGAGGTTTCGACCGCCCACGGCACGTACGGGCACATCCGGATCTTCACGTTCAGCGTGGACGACCCGGTCGAGTTCCGTGACGAGTTCGTCCGGCTGATCGCGGAACTGCCGCAGAACGGGCTGATCGTCGACGTCCGCGACAACGGTGGCGGGCACATCTACGCGAGCGAGTTCACTCTGCAGACGCTGACGCCCGGGCCGATCACGCCTGAGCCGGTCCAGTTCATCTGTACGCCGCTCAACCTGCGGATCTGCCGCCGGCACAAGGACGACCCGGTCGGGATCGACCTCGGACCGTGGTTCGACTCGCTCGACCTCGCGACGGAGACCGGCGCGGCGTTCTCCGCGGCGCGGCCGATCACGCCGGTCGAGGGCGCGAACGAGGTGGGCCAGACGTACCACGGTCCGGTCGTGCTGATCACCGACGCCCGGTGCTACTCCGCGACGGACATCTTCGCCGCCGGGTTCGCGGACCACCGCATCGGCAAGATCCTGGGCGTCGACGACAACACCGGCGCGGGTGGCGCGAACGTCTGGACGCACAGTCTGCTTGCCGCCTTGCTGCAACAACCCGCGCCCGCGGACAGCTCCTCGCCGTACAAGCCGCTGCCGAACGGCGCCAACATGCGCGTCTCGATCCGACGCACCCTGCGCGTGGGCGACCTGTCCGGGACGCCCGTCGAGGACCTCGGCGTCCGCCCCGACGCCGTACACGAGGTGACCCGGGACGACCTGCTGGCCGACAACACCGATCTGCTCGACGCGGCCGGCAAGCTCCTGTCCACGATGCCGGTACGCCGCCTCACGATGACGGCCAGTCTTACCGGGGACACCGCGACCGTGGAAGTGGTGGCCGACGGCCTCGATCGCGTCGACCTCGCCATCGACGGCCGGCCGATCACCTCCGAGGACCTCGGCACCGAACCGCTAGCCCTCGAGATCGCCGGCGTCACCAGCGGCCAGATCCTCCGCGCCGACGCCTACACCGGCAACGTCCACACGGCCTCCCGCCGCCTCACCCTTTGACCGGGCGCCGACTGATGCGCCGGGTGGGCGGACAAGGGGGTGGCCGTGCCCGGCGGTGATTCGACGGGAGTACGTCGCGTTCTCGCCGCAGTTGGTGGAGCGGTCTTCCACGGCGATCGCCTCGGGCGGTACGGCGTACTCCTGGTGCAGGATGTCCGCGATGACGTGCGCCTCGGGGCGGCCGGTGGTCGCGATCGCTGGGTAGTGCCGGCGAACCGCGTGGTGCAGGTGGCCGGTCGAATGGCCGATGCCGCCGCTGATGAGAAGGTGCCGCGTGATTCCGCGGTGGTAGGCGTCGGCGGTGATGACGATCGACGCCAGTACGGCGCTGCCGAGGAGCACGAGGACGTCGCCCCTCGACAGTCGCAAGGGGCCGATTGGCGTGGGGGAGCGTTCCTTCGTCGGAATCGCCCGCTGTCGCCGCTGAAGGGTGCGGGTGGGCTGGGCTGATACAGACGCATGAACGCCAGCGGGGACGGGTCGGTCACAAGGGCCGATGAACGGCGACACGCCTGGTAACTAGTGTCCTGAGTCGGAAGTTCGTGCACATCTCCGGCGCCCAGGCACGCACCTCGCGGCGTTGGAGAAACGGCCACGATGCTAGAGCATCGCGACCGCTTCTCCGCCTTGCGATGCACGCACCTGGACACCGGAGCTGAAGCACGAACTTCCGACTCAGGACACTAGGGTCCGATGACACGCCGCGTGCGGAGGGCGCGGGTCAGGGGAATGCGGTGGGGGCGGGGAGGTGGACGGTTACGCGTTCGCGGAGTTGTTCGCTGAGGAGCCAGAGTTGGCCGGTGGCGGGCCAGTGGGAGAGATTCTCGGTGTTCTTGGGGGCTTTGGTCCAGGTGGAGGTGGAGACGCCGCCGGTGCCGCGGTGCAGACAGCTGGGGTAGTCGACGCCGTCGCCGATGTTGCCGGCGTATTCGGGACAGACCCCGGCGATGACGAATTTGTTGCCTGAGGCAACTGCGCCCTGCATGCCCCAGACCGGGGAGTTGAAGGCCTCGATCGCCCGTACGGCGCCGTCGGTGCCCGCGCGCGGTAGGCCGGTCGCGGTGTTGAGGGGCCAGCGCACGATCCGGCCGCCGCCGCGGACGGTGTGCTCGACCGCGACGAACGAGCCCGTGCCGCTGTGGTCGAGCGCGAGGCTGGCGAAGCACGGTTTGAGGCCGGTGGTGTTGGCGCAGCCACCGCCCGGGTACCAGTACGCGCCGAGTTGCGGCAGGGCGAACGCGTGCCAGCGGGCGTGGAACTTGCCGTCCGTGCCGAGGCCGACCTCCCCGGTGGAGGTGTCGGTCCGCCAGATGTGCGTCAGGTCGAACACCCGCAGTACGGCGCCACCGGTCGCGACGACCAGCTTGTTGCCCGACCAGAACAGCCCGTGGCCGTGTCCGGCGATGGCGGCGAAGTTGCCGTTGGAGGTCGGTTCGACCAGCAGGACGTGCCGGTACTTGTTCGTCGCGAGGTCCAGGAACGAGATGCGGATCGCGGTGTCGTCCGCGTTGTGCCAGGAGGCCAGCACAACACGCTTGCCGCCGACCGTGCCGGTGGCGGGATTGGCGTCGCCCGAGCCGGTGACGCCCTGGGGGATCCAGACGTTGAGGTCGTCGTCCTCGCCGTCCTGCCAGCAGAAGCCCTGCGGATTGAGCGAGGCCGAGATGAACGTCGGATGGCAGAGCGCGCGGCCCTGGCGGTTCGACGAGGCCAGCACCTCGGCAACGCCGACCGGCGCGAGTTGAGGTTTGGTCTCGAGCGCGGCGACGCGGGCGGCGTACGTCGCGAAGGTGTCGCCGGCGGTGAGGTTGAACCCGGATGCGTCGATCCGGGGAAAGGTGGCGGCGGCGTGGGCCGGGCCGGTCTGTGGGGCGATGGCGGTGAGCAGGAACGCGAGCGCGACAAGCAAGCGATTGATCCGCATGGTCTCGATGGTCCAGGCATCCCCGCCCCACCGCGACCCCAGACGGCGAGCCCGCAGCACAGGCCCGAAGCGCAGGCCCGAACCGCAAGTGCCGGCCGCAAGCAGGGACGGCGAGCCTGCCCCAGCGGTCAGGCTCGCCGTCGATGCTGTCAGCCTGCCCGGTTTCGGCACCGGGCAGGCCTGCTGGAATTAACCAAAGATCTGGCGGAACAACCGCCCGAGCATGGCCGCGCCGAATCGGGCCTTGCTGCCGCGACTGGCCGGCATGAACTCCTCGGGTTTCTTGGTATCACCGAACTTCGGTGTTCCGTCCGCGTGCTTGGCCGGGTGCTCCGACGCCGTTCCGGTCCGGGCCTCCATGCTCCACGGATCGAAGGTCTCGGCCAGGTCGATCTTCATCTCGGTACGGCGATCCAGCTGGCCGTACTTGTGACCGGCTCCACGCTCGATCGGCCGTACCGTGCCCTTCGGGGTGTCGAAGAGCTTGCGGCGCATCCCCTCGGCCTGTTTCGGCGTGGCCCACTGGTGTTTCGGTGGTTTGTTGGGCGACTTGGCGTTGCGTACCTCGTACTTCAGCCGGTGCTTACCGGTCGAGGCGGGCTTCTTCGCGCGTGGTCCGGCGCCACGGTGCGGATGCTGTTTCACCGGCACCTTCTTCACCGTTTTTGTTACCTGTGGCACCACCTTGCGCTGGGTTTCGACCGTCTGCTTGATCTGTGTGCGGAATCGCGTCACCCAGGTGGTGAACTGCCGGAACACCGTGGTGAATCGCGAGAGCAGGTTCGAGAACAGCCCGCGGAGCCCGGTCGCGACCTGGGTGGCCACCGTACGGACCACCGGCGCCACCGTGCGCACGACCACCGGTACCGCGCGCACCACCCGGACCACGACCGGCACCAGCCGGACCGCGAGGATGATGATCGGGATGAACGCGAACTGCCCGTCCGGGTCGGTGTAGGTCACCGGGCTGTTGTTGGCGTAGGAATACCCGTTCAGCTGCTGGGCATCCTCGAAATCGGCCAGCGGGTCCACCGAGATGAATCGCCCGGTCGTCGGGTCGTACTCGCGCGCTTGTAGGTGGACCAGCCCGGTCGACGGATCGTTCGTACCGCCGACAAATCCCTTCTGCCCGGGCCAGGCCGTTGGTGCCGCGCCCCGGAGTTCGCCGTAGGGGGTGGTCCGGCGCCGCTGGAAGGTCTGGGTCGCGGCGTCGATGGCCAGGTTGGGCGTGCCGTGGTGGTCCGAGCCGAGCCAGGTGAGCTTGCCCTCGGTGCGAACGGCCACGGTCTGCTTGCCGTGGTTGTAGTACCTCGTACCGGTCACGGTGCCACTCGGCTGCAGCAGTAGTTCCGTGTCGCCGAAGTACAACGTGGTGCCGCTTGCGTCGCGACGGAGCATCCTGTTGCCGTCGGCGTCGTAGACGAAGGCGGTGGTCTGCCCGCCCTTCACCACCTTCTCCAGCTCGCCCTCGGCGTTCCAGGTGAAGGTCTCACCTGCACCCGCCACAGTGCGGTTGGCCAGGTTGCCGCTCGCGTCGTACCCGTAGGTGTTTGTGGTGGTTCCAGCCGGCCCTGTGGTCGTTACCTTCTGCAAGGCGTGCGGCTTGGCCTGACCGGCTGCAGGGTATTCGTAGGTGCTGACGGTGCTACCGCCTGCAGTGGTGCGGGTTTCCGACTTACGGTTGCCCACCTTGTCGAAGGTCCACGAGTGCCAGTACGGCGCTGGGCCGCCTAGTGCGGAGGCAGTCGGCGTAGCGGCGCAGTCGCCGTTGCCAGGCGTCCAAGCCCCGGTAAGCCGTCGCAAGTGGTCGTAGTTGAAGCACTGGGTGTCAGCCGCCTCGCCCGTCGTCGACGAAGGCGTGTCGGTGATCTTCTTGACGTTGCCCGTCTTGTCGTACGCGTACTCGACGCTGGAGATCCGTCGCGGCGAGGTCTCCCGGTCAGTCACTACCCGGCTCAAACGCCTGGTACCGATCTCGTACTCGTACTTCTGCTGGATCCACTTGCCGGTGCCCTGCTTGAGAGTGACCGTGTCCAGCTCACCGAACGGCGTGTACGACGTACCGGTGACGTAGGACGACAAGCCCGTCAGAGTGGTTGGTAGATCCTGCGCGTTGTAGCCGAACGTCAAGGTCTCCGCAGGAAGTCCGCCCGCTGCAGGCAGTTCGGTCGACGCGACCTCGCCGTCGGCGTTGTACGTGTTCTTCACCGTGTACGTACCTGCCAGAGCGCCTTCCGCGGCCGGCAGCGTCACCTCCATACCGGTAGACCGTCCACCGGCGTCGTACCCGAGTACGCGAGTCGTGTAGGCCTGACCGTTCACGAAACGCGACGCCGAGGACGGTGAGCCCTTCGCCAACGTGTCGTACACCCACTCGGCCTGCTTCGGCCCGGTCAACGAACCCTCGTGTACGGCGGTCTTCCGCCCGATAGCGTCGTACGCGTAGGCCAGGGTCTTACCCCGCGCGTCGGTGCTGGTGGCCACCTTGTCGGTGTCGTCGTACGTGTAGGTGGTTGTGCCCTTGTCCGGGTCCGTCTCGCTGATCTTGCGGCCACGCTTGTCGTACTCGAACTTCCAGGTGTTGCCGGCCGGATCCCGTACCGAGGCCAGCTGGCCCGCATCGTGGTACGTGTACGTCGTGGCGTCGTACTCGCCACTGGCGGTACTACCGGTGTAGGCGCGCTGTTCGATCAGGCGGCCCTGCACGTCGGTGATCTTCGTGACGGGCTGTTCGCCCGACGGCGGCGTCACCGTGTGCCGGTTGGCCGTGTTGCCGTGAGTGGTCCGGAACAGCTCGACGCCTTGCGACTTGAAGATCTCGGCCGTCGGCCGGCCCGCGCCGTCGTACTCGAAGATCTTCTGCGTGGGCAGTTCCTCTTCGCGCGGCAGCAGCACCTCGGTGCCGGGTGGCGCGTCGTTGTAGTACTGCCCGTTCTCCTTGACGATCTGGCCGCGCGAGTCGTAGATGAAGTCGGTGACAACTCGTCCACCGCCCGGTGCGGCTTCCTGCTTCTGCCGCGGCCGGAGCAACCCGTCCGTCAGCTCGTACGACGTCTCGATGCTGCCGTCGGTCTGCAAGGTCCTGGTACTGACTACACCCGGCCCATCCGACCTGACCTCGTAGTCGTACTCCATGTTGGGCGTATCGGTCCGAGTCCGTCCCGGCAGCCAGACCTTGTCCGTCCGCCCGAGCGGGTCGTACGCGATCTCCGTGCGCTTGTTGTCCGCCTCGGTGATGGCGACCTCTTCGCCCCAGGCCGGGTCGAACTCGGTGATCTTGGTGTGGCCGTTCGGCTGGGTAACGACGGCCTTGGTGAGCGGAGCCGCGTCAGCCGGGGTGTACGCCGTGAGGGTGTTCCGGGACAAGGCGTCGGTGTGCCGGGTCTGCCGCCCCACCGCGTCGTACGCCGCCGTGAACACCGTCTGGTACGTCGGATTGCCGCTGGCGTCGAAACCGGCCAGCCGCTCGCCCTTGGTCGCGTCGCCCTTGGTCGGCGTACCACCCGGGGTAGAGCTGTTGTCGTAGTAGACGCGCTCATCGCTGATCACGTCGTCCTTGGTCCAAGGCTGGTCGCACGCCACTGAAACGGTGTGCTCGCGGGCCTTGAGCTCCTTGATGCCTGCCGCCGCGTTGGCGGCGTATTCGTACCGCGTGCAGGTGTCGTCGTTGGGGTTGGCTAGGTCGTTCCAGTCGACTGCCGCGGTCATAGTGCCCGAGGCGTCGTACAGGTTCTTAGAGGAACTCTTGCGCCAGCCACCGTCGATGGCCTCGTCTTGCCGGGTGGCCTGGTCCTCGACCTGGAAGGCCTGGGTGGTGCCCCACGACCGGACCCGGGTCGCCGTCGGCGCGGAGACCCAGTGGTCGGTGATGGAGCGCGAGATCATCGTGGTGCCGTTGTAGGTGATCTGCTCCCGCAACTGGCCCGACAGCGCGTTGATGTCCTCTACCTGGGCTCCGGTGGAGTCGGTGACCTTGACATCCTTCTGCGTGCCGTTGGATAGCTTGTCGCCGTCCATGCCACGGAAGTACTTGTGCTCGGTGACGGTCTGCGGGCCGTTCGCGTGGCCCTTGGTGACCTTGACCCGCTCGTAGCCACGCCACTGCGACCAGGTCTTCCGGCCGATCTCGACCAAGCCGTCCTCGTCGTCGTGCCGCCAGGCGGGCGGGGACAGGTACTCGACCTTGGTACTGACCGGCTCGAGTCCGCTGACCCGGTCCGACTCGGTGACCTCCAGGACGACGAACTTGTTGAACCAGTCCTGCCGCTCTGCCTGGCCTTCCGGCGTCCACCGCAGCGGGTGGCACCTCTTGCCGTTCGTATCCGGCGCGGGCACGTTACCCGGCAGGCTGCAGTCCTGAGGCGAGTACACGACGGCAAGCTCGCCACCGGTGCCGTACTGCACCTTGGAGACGCGCCACCAGTTCATGGCGGGAATGCCGTCGATACCGGCTACCCGGTTCGGCAGCTGGATACCGTCGAAGTTCACCTCGGGCGTCGAAACCGAACCACCGACGTGACCGCTGTTGGTGATCGCCTCCAGCCACAGCCCCGGCCGGGTGCCGTCGCCCGGGTCCGGGAAGGTGTGCCGCAGGGTCCAGGAGTCGACCGGCGTGAAGCCCGTGCCACGCCAGACCTCGGTGGTGACGCTTGCGAGCCGCTTCTGGGTCCAGAAGGTCGGGTGGAACTTGTTGTTGCAGTCGGTTGTGCTGTTGCAGGCCTGGTCCAGCGGGGTGTCGGGGAACGTGGCCGGCTGGCTCGTGGTGCAGGCGCTACCGGGGATGCAGCGATCCGCGGTGTTGAAGGTGATCCGGCCGACGGCGGGCTTGGTGAAGACCTCGCCATCGCGCTGGCCGTACTCGATCCGCTTGACGTTGCCGTTGCGCACGTAGTTGCTGACCGAGCCGGCTGTGCCGTTGCGGGCGTAGTTGTTGGTCTCGATGTCGTAGAACAGGCTCATCGTGTTGCCGTGCCGGTCCACCACATAGTCGAGGTTCCACCGGTAGCCCTGCTGGCAGTGCGAGTCGGCGTAGGCCGCCGCGTGGCAGGGCTCGCCGCTGTGGTTGCCGAACACCGGTACGGTCCAGGCCGACTTGGTGTCCTGCGCCGCGCTTGTTGCACCAGGCAACTTGTTCAGGCCGAAGTAGTACCGTGTGCCGTCGGCGTTGGTGATCACCCAGTACTCGCCGTCGTTGTCACCGTTGTTGCCGCCGGTACGCCGCTCGACCTTGGTGCCGTCGTCACCGCGCGGCCGCCAGGCGCCGGTCTGGTCGTCACGGACCAGCTCACCGCCCTTGCCGTTCAGTGAGAACGTCGCGTTGTCGGTGGCCCAGCACAGGTCGCCGACCGCCCGGGTGCCGTTGTTGCCGGACTGTTCCGGTTTCGAGGCGCACGACGCGTACCGGCGCTCGATCGAACCGCCCGGGGTGAACTCGAAGCCTTCACCGGCCCAGGACGGCTGGTTGTTCGTCGCCGAGGTCCGGCCGTCGACACCACCGGAGGAGTAGTCCAGCGAAAGGTCCGTGGTCGGTCCACCGACGCTGGGCGGCGTCTCCATCGGGTAGCGCCAGGTGAAGTCACCCGACGGGCCACCGACCTGCCAGCTCGCGGCCGGGGTCAGCGACGACGCCTTGAAGTCGCCCGCCGATCCCGACGGACCAGCCTGGACGGCGAACAAACCCGCCGCGGGTACGTCGGCCGACAGCTCGCCTGATCCGTCGTTGCGGGTCGGGATCGGTTTGCCCGCGCAGTCCGTGGTGAGCGCACACTCCGGCACCTGGACGACCCGGAGCCGGCTGTTCCAGTCACCGCCGTACGCCTGACCGAACGAGCGGTAGTCCAGCCGCAGTGCGACCGGCGCGGCCTTGGCGACACCGTCGGCCCGGTTCAGCCGGAAGAGCAGGCGATCGCCCTTTCGCCCGAGCAGATCCACCGTCATCTTGCCTGGGGAGTCCACCGCGCGCTTGGCGGCAGCCTGCTTGTTGGCCGTGGCGGTGGGACCGAGCCGGATCGGCAGTGAGCCCGCCTGCACGGTGGCCCCCGCGCGGTTGGTCCCGCTCAGGGCCTTGTCCCAGGCGATTCCGGTGGCGCCCGGGGCGGGCAGCGCGACGGTGACCTTCGCCGCCGACGGCCAGGTCACGGCCGGCGTACCGCGCAGGGCCTTGCCAAGGGCCGGATCGGGTTTGCGCGGAATGACCGGCGCGTTCACGCCGCTGACGGACTTCTCCTTACGCGGAGTGAAGGTCTCGTCCTCGGGTTTGGCCTGCGAGGCGGCTTCGGCGGCTGGGCTGTGCAGCATCGCGACCAGGGCCAGGCCGGTGATACCGGTGACCAGAGTGCGAAGGCCGCGGCGGCCGCGACGGGTTGGGGGAATCGGGGGATGCTCAGGCGGGAACACGGTGGTCATGGTTCCTCCGGGACTGGGGGGAGTGAGGTCAGTTTGTTGAAGGCGTCGTGGCGCTACAACGGTTTCGACGGCGCTCGAAGGTCCGGACCAGCGCGCACGGTCCAGAAACTGAACCGCCGGCGGGCAGCGGGCCGGGGTTCGGCAGACTGGCGGCACGAAACCGAAGGAGTGACTGTGGATCTTCAACTGACCGGGAGAACGGCCGTGGTGACCGGCGCCAGCAAGGGCATCGGCCTGGCCTGCGCGGAGGCGCTCGCGCGCGAAGGCGCCGAGGTGATCGGTATTTCCCGCGATGCCGGCAATCTGGAGGCGGCCCGCAAGCACCTGGAAGGCCTCGGTCTCAAACTCCAGGTCGAGGCGGTCGATCTGACCGACGCCGAGGCGGCCCGGCGCGTGCTCGAAGCAATCCCCCGCGTGGACATCCTGGTGAACTGCGCGGGCGCGGCCCGTCGTACGCCGCCCGCGGAACTCGACAGCGCGGCGCTGCACGCGACGATGGACGCCAAGTACTTCACGTATATGCACGCGACCGATCCGGTCATCCGCGGCATGGCCGAACGTGGTTCCGGCGCCATCGTGAACGTGGTGGGCCAGGGCGGACGGCAGGCCAATCCGCTGCACATCGGCGGGGGAGCGGCGAACGCGGCCTTGATGCTCGCGTCGGTCGGCTACGCCCAGGCGTACGCTGCCCAGGGCGTGCGGGTGAACGTGATCAACCCGGGCATGACCAACACCGCCCGGGTCGACGAAGGGCTCGAGGCGGCCGTCCGGGCGACGGGCCGGCCGAAGGCGGAGCTACTCGCCGAACAGGTCGCGGAGATCCCGATGGGCCGCCCGGCCGAACCCGCCGAGGTCGCGAACGTCGTACTGTTCCTGGCCTCGCCGCTCAGCAGCTACGTCACCGGCGCGATCATCCCGATGGACGGCGCCAAAACCTCGACCATCTAAAGGAAAGCGGGCCGGTTCCATCGGGAACCGGCCCGCTTCTGCCGAGCTAGACGATGATGTAGTCGATGTCGGCCATATAACCGCCCGGGTTGCTCACCTTGATGGTGTTCGCCCCGGCCTTGAGTTCCACGCGCTGAACGGTCGTCTGCGGTGTGCCCCAGTCGTTGTCACCGGTGCCGTGGAAGTTCACCCAGTACGGCGTGGTGTCGTTCACGGTGAGAATGCCCTGCCGGCTCGAATCGCCATCGGTATAGGCGATCTTCAGCAGGTAGGTCCCGGCCACCGGCACGGTCAGGTCGGTCAACGTGACCGTGGCGTCGCCACCGAGGTTGCCGACCTTGTTACCGCCGGAACAGGCGGCACAGCCGGAGACGCCGGCGTTTCCGGTGCGCGGGTTGGTGTCGGCCTCGGCCTCGTACTTGACCGGTCCACCGTTCTTCGAGGTGGTCAGATCCAGCGGCGCGCTCGCGGCCGAGGACCGTCCGTTGCTGACGGCCTTCACCTCGAACTTGTACGCCGTGGCCGGGGCCAGACCGGTCACCGTCGCCTTGGGCGCGGTCACCCGGGCCAGCTCGCGCCCACCGGCGTACACCCGGTACGACGTCGCGCCGGGGCTCGCGTCCCAGCTGAGCGAAGCGGTGGTGCGGCTGACGTCAGTGGCCTGCACGCCGGACGGCTTGGCCAGGGTGTGCGGGTTGTTCGGCGTGATCTTGTACAGCTTGGAACCGTGCACCGGCAGGGTGGCACTGACCTGGCCGCTGACCGAACCGAGATTCTGTCCGGCCCAGATGTCGCGCACCTTGGCCGAACCGGTGATGCCGAGCTCGTCGAACTTGCCCGTCACGGTGGCGGGCTGATCGCCGAGGTTGAACAACGCGACGGTGGTGCTGCCGTCGGCGTTCTTGGTGTACCAGGTCTGCTGCAGCGACGACTGGCTGAGCGGACGAGCGGGCCGGCCGGCCTGGTTGATCGCGATCACCTCGCGATTCGTCAGCAACTTCAAGCCGTACGCGTCGAGCTTGGTCAGGTCGTCACCGGAGTACAGCGGCGCGGCCTGGATCGCCCAGAACGTCATGTGGCTCTGGCGTTCCGCTTCGGTCAGGCCGTCCATCTCGGCGTTGCCGACGATCACCGCATCCAGGTTGTTCCAGGCGCCGGGGCCGGTGTCGTCGATCCACTGCACGACGTCCCACCAGCGCTGTTTCACCGAGCTGTCCCAGCGCACGATCGTGTCGCAGTAGCACTCCACGTCGGTGTCGATGCGCCAGCCGTGGGAGTTGGCCTTCCAGTCCTCGACGTACTTGTGGCTCATCGACCACGACAGCGTGTAGAGCATCTCGCGGCCGGAGTTCTGCACGGACCGGTACCAGGCCTCGACGTCCTCGCGGTTGTCGTAGTTCTCGCCGCCGCGGAACGAGCCCGGGCCGACGCCGTCCATCTTGATGAAGTCGACCTTCCAGTCCGCGAAGGTCTGCACGATCGAGTCAACGTACTTCTGCGCGCACGGGCTGGCGTAGTTGATCTTGTACGACATGTCCCAGCCGTTGGTGGTGCGCAGGTCCGGGTAGACGATGTCGCGGCTGAAGCAGTCCGTAGTGCCGTAGATCGGCATGTTGCCCTCGTTGTAGACGTCCTTGCCGAGGCCTACCACGGTGTAGATGCCGAACTTCAGGCCGAGCGCGTGAATGTCCTCGCCGACGGCCTTCATGCCGCGCGGGAACCGCTTGGTGTTGGCGACCGGGCGGCCCCACTCGTCGCCGCCGAGCTGCCAGCCGGCGTCGATGTTGATGTACTCGTAGCCGAACGGCTTGAGCTTCGTGGCCATCGCCTTGGCCTGGGCCAGGATGTTCTTCTCGGTGATGAAGCTGCCCGGGCCGTCCGGGTTCACGCCCGGATAGTTGGTGGACTGCAGGCTCCAACTGCTCCAGCCCATGTACGGCTTGTCAGCCGCCTTCGGCCGACCCGCTGTCGTGGCGGCTTGCGCGGCTGTGGCGGCGCCGGTGACCGGTACGGCGCTGGTGGCCGCGGTTGTGCCAGCCGCGGTAGTGCCGGTCGTAGTGGTGCCGGTCGCCGTGGTGCGGGCCGGGGCGGTGACGGCCTGCTGTACCTGAGCCGATGCGGCAGGAACGCCACTCGCGGTGGCCGGTAGGGCGGCGGTCAGGCCGGCCGGCACCAGGGCCGCCGCTACTGCCGTGGCGAGACCGGCGCGCAGGCGGCGGCTCGGTCCGGAACGTGCGGAAAGGTGGGGCATTCGCTCGATACCTCCGTTTTGTCCGAGGCGGGGAGCAGACGTTGCTCCCGGCCCGCCGCGGAGCCGGACGGTAGTGCGGTCGGCATCCGGATCGCGGTAGGGCGACTCTAGGACCATTTAATTTCTGTCGTCAAGTAATACGTCCGTAATGTTCTGAGACGCAAGTGCAACGGTGTGGCGCCAACAACCTCCCCGATCACCGCGTCCTAGTTCGCATACAGGGTCCGCGTCGGGGGTCGCGGACTCGTCATTGATCTGGAGGGGATCACTATCACCAGCAAATCGCAGTCCCGCCGTGCCGCCTTCGTGGCGGCCGGTCTCGCCGCACTTCTCGCCGGGGGTACCGCCATGGCGGCCGCCGCTCCGGCCAACGGATCAGCCCAGGACGCGGCTGCCGCCGAACCGCCGCTCAAGCTCATCGCCGCGTCGAAGTCGATCGTGCTGGATCGCTACGAGGACGGCGTCAGCGTCGAACTCGGCACGCATCTGGTGGCCGGTGCGAAGCCGTTCGAGCTGCGGGTCAAGCGCAAGTCGTTCAAGGACCCGATCGTGGTCGAGCAGATCGTCGACGGTAAGGCGAAGGCTCTGCCCGCCGGGCTGACCACGAACTACCTCGGTCTGCCGAACTTCACCCGGCTGACCATCTTCGACGCCACGGGCAAGAAGCTGGTCGACCGTGGCCAGACGTTCTGCCCGAACAGCTACGACTCGGCCCGCACCCGCCCGGACGCGCCGGACAAGACGCCGTACCCGGAGCAGTGCTCGCCGAACGGCTTCACCGTGAGCAACGTCTGGGGCATCCAGTCCGGCTGGACGGCGCGGCCCGCCGAGCCGCAGCAGATCAAGCTCTGGATGGGCAAGTACACCGCCAAGGTCGAGGTCGCGCCGAAGTACCGGACGATGTTCGGCATTCCGGCGAACCAGGCCAGCACGACGATCAACATCACCGTGCGCAAGGCGCCTCCGGGTGGGCACGGCAAGCTCGCTGACAAGCTCGCCGCCGAGCGCCGGCAGCAGGCCAGGATCGAGGCCGCCAAGCCGCAGCCCAAGCCGAACGCCAAGGCACCGGTCGGTAAGGACAACGTGCCGGCCGGACCGAAGCCGGACCTGGTCGCGCTGCCCGCGTGGGGCGCCCGGATCTCCAAGGGCGAAGAGGGCACGCCGACCGCCAAGAACGACTTCATGCAGTTCGCGGCGACCGTCTACAACGCGGGCCCGTCGACGCTGGTGCTGGACGGTTACCGCCGTCAGGGCCAGGACCTGATGGACGCCTACCAGTACTTCTACAACGAGAAGGGCCAGCAGGTCGGTCACGCCAAGACCGGCACGATGGAGTGGGACCCGCGCGACGGTCACTTCCACTGGCACTTCACCGACTTCGCCAGCTACCGGCTGCTGAAGGCCAACCAGACCGAGATCGTGCGTAGCCAGAAAGAGGCCTTCTGCCTGGCCGCGACCGACCAGATCGACCAGCTCGCGAAGAACGCCAACTGGCACCCGATGAACACCGATCTGCACACCGCCTGTGGTGACTACAGCTCGGTGGCGGTCCGGGAGGTGCTGGACGTAGGCGCTGGAGACACCTACGACCAGACTCGCCCGGGGCAGTCGTTCGACATCACCAATCTGCCGAACGGCACGTACTACATCCAGGTGCTGGCCAACCCGGAGAAGCGTCTCTTCGAGTCCAACACCACCAACAACAACGCGTTGCGCAAGGTGATCCTGGGCGGCAAGAAGGGCGCCCGGACCGTCCAGGTGCCGGCGCACGACCTGGTCAACTGGAACGGCTGAGTTGACCTGAGGGCCCAGGCCGCCGCTCCGGCCTGGGCCACCCATCTCTAACGCGGGGTCGTCCGCTTTCGTTGCGGCAGACGGCCTCGCGCCGTGGTGGTCACCCCTGGCCGGTCGGCGTGCCGGCAGCGGTCGGGGGTGACCGCCGTACGACTGACAGGGGCGGATGGCCGCGGCGAGAAGGCCGGCTGGTTGAGCTTGATCGTGCTCGGCTCCAGCGTCAGCCGCAACGGCGGCTGCCGCCAGGGTGAACGCGTTGCCACCGGCCGAAGCACCAGCCGCAGCCGGCTCGACCGGGCCAGCTTCACCGCGATCAGCAGGGTGGCCGCCGCCGGGATCAGGCCGGCCAGCAGCAGGCTGACCCGAGGCCCGGCGTGTTCGGCGATCCAGCCGACGGCCGGTCCGCCCAAGGCGCCACCGCCGATGAATACCAGCATGTAAACGCCCATCACCCGACCGCGCATCGCGTCGGGCGTGGTCAGCTGGACCATGGACTGCGCGACGTTCAGGAACATCAACGTGGCCAGGCCCAGCGCCACCAGCAGCGGCAGAAAGGCCCACTGCGAAGGCGCGAACGCGGCAACCACCTCGGTAACGGTGAGCGCCGCGGCGACCGTGACGAGGTTCCGGAGCCGGGGTGCGTGACGTCGCCGGGCCGAGATCAACGCGCCGGCTAGAGCGCCCAGCGCCACCACCGAGTTGAGCAGGCCGTATCCCGCCGCGCCCGAATGGAAGACCGAGTCCGCGAACGCCGCCAGCGTCACCGGCAGGCTCATCGTGAAGAAGCCGAAGATGCCCACGAGTACGACGGGCCAGAGCACCGCCGGTTCGCTGCGTACGAAGGTCAGGCCGTCCCGCAGTCGCACCGAGACGCCGGTACGACGAGGGGTCCGGCCGCGCAGCTCGTTCTCGCGAATCAGGGCGAGCGCGGTGATCGAGCCGAGATAGGTGGCCGCGTTGACCGCGAAGGCCCAGCCGGTACCGACCGCGCCGATCATCGCGCCGCCGATGGCCGGTCCGATCAGGGCGCCGAGCTGGAACGTGGACGAGACCATGCTGATCGCGTTGCGCACGTTCTCCCGGCCGACCATCTCGTTGACAAAGGCCTGCCGGCTCGGGTTGTCCACCGAAGTGGCGATGCCGAGACCGAGGGCCAGCAGATAGACGTGCCACACCTCGACCCGGCCGGTCAGCGCGAGCATGGCGAGGATGGCGGCCAGCGCGCCCATCGAGCTCTGGGTGACGAGCAGGATCCGGCGCTTGGGGAAGCGGTCGGCGATGAGCCCGCCGAACAGACCGAGAAAGATCGTCGGCAGGAACTGCAGCGCGGTGGTGATTCCGACCGCGGTGGCGCTTCCGGTGAGGGTGAGCACCAGCCAGTCCTGGGCGATGCGCTGCACCCAGCCACCGGCCGAACTGACAAAGAGGCCGGCTGCGAAGAGCCGGAAGTTGCGAATGCGCAGCGAGGTGAACGTCTCGCGTCGTACTGGTCGTGATGCCGAACTGGTGGCGTGGTGGTGGCTGTGGTCGTCGGTGGGATGGACGGTTCCGGTGGCCCGGGTGGTCAAGACAAGTCCCTCGATCGGCGATGAATCCTGGTGTCGCGCCGGTACCGCCGCTCCGGTATCGCCGCGGCGGTATCGGCGGGACATCTCCTACCCTGACGCTTGTCCGGTCAAATTCGAAGGACTATCAGTGGTATTAGTCTTATAACGTCCCGCAATGAAAGGCGCCGATGTCCAGCTATGACCCGGAACAGTTGCGCACCTTTCTCGCGGTGGCGCAGTCGCTCAGCTTCACCCAGGCCGCCGAGCGACTGGGCATTCGCCAGCCCACGGTGAGCCAGCACATTCGCAAGCTGGAGCAGGCGGTTGGCCGGCCGTTGTTCGTGCGGGACACCCGGACCGTGACGCTGACGGCCGACGGTGACGCGATGGCCGGGTTCGCCCGCACGATCCTCGCGGCGCACGAACAAGCCGTCGGCTACTTCACCGGTTCGGAACTGCGCGGCCGGTTGCGGTTCGGCGTGACCGACGATCTCGCGCTGACGCCGTTGCCCCGGATTCTGCGGGATTTCCGCCAGCTCTATCCGCGGATCGACCTGGAGCTGACCGTTGCCCAGAGCCCGAATCTGCTGCGCCGGGTCGAGTCCGGCCATCTTGACCTGGCCTACCTCAAGCACACGGTTGGCGCGGGCAACGAACCCTACGGGCGGCTCGTGCGGCGCGACCCACTCGTCTGGGCCGGCATCGAGGGCACCCGGATCGGACCGGAGGACCGGGTCCCACTCGTCGCCTACCAAGCACCGAGCCTCAGCCGGTCCCTCGGCGTACAGACGCTTGAACAGGCCGGCCGGGCGTGCCGCATCACCTGCATCGTCAAAGGCGTGAACGGCGTCCTCGCGGCGGTGCGGGCCGGGCTGGGGATCGCGATCTTCGCGCGCAGCCTGATGCCGCCGGACCTGATCGAGCCGCCGCCGAGCGCGGGACTGCCCGAGCTGCCACCGGTCGACCTGGTCTTGATCACGAACCCCCGCGCGGCCAAGGAACCGGCCGAGGCTTTGACGTCCGCCATCCTCGGCACGGCGGTCAAGCCGCTGGACCCGGTCAGCCCGTAGCGGACCGGATCAGCCGGTGAGGGCGTCGCCGCGGACGACCAGCAGCACGATGTCGATCGCCGCGACCGCGATGGTGAGCAGGAACGGCGCCTTCGGCCAGCTCGCGATGACGGCCAGCAACGCGGCGACAACCCCGAGCGTGAGCCAGCCGATCACGCCCGCGGGTCCTGCCGGAGCGACCACCAGCAGGACCGTCGCGATGGCCAGCGGCAGGGGAGCCACCAGGCGGGCGGCATTGCCTAGTCGTTGCGGCCAGCCGCGGATTCCGGTGGCGAGATCGTCGGCCAGGTCCGGTACGACGTTCGCCAGGTGGGCGCCGATGCCGAGCAAGGCCGTCGCGGTCATCGCCCACCAGGGCGCCCACGCGTGGTCGGGACCAGTCCCGAGGGTGACGAACGACGGCAACAACCCGAAGGCCACGGCGTACGGGATCCAGGAGAAGACCGACGACTTCAGCCCGAGGTTGTAGGCCCAGCCCGCGATGATGCCGAGCAGGTGCGCCGTACCGGCAAGCAGTCCGCTGGCCAGCGACAACGGGACGCAGGCGGCCGCGGCGATACCGGCGGCGGTCCACACCGCGCGGCGGCTGACCTGGCCGCTCGCGATCGGTTTGTCGGCGCGGGCGACGGCCCGGTCGCGATCGGCGTCGACCGCGTCGTTGCTCCAGCCGATCGACAGCTGGCCGGTGAGAACGGCGGCGCCGGTGAGCACGCAGCCCCACGGATCGCGGCCGGCCGAGACCGCCACGACGGTCACCAAAGTGGTCACCGCGATCGTCGGGCCGGGATGGCACGCGCGTGCCAGCCCCGCCACGCCGCCGAGGGCACGCTTCACGTCGCCTGTCGCCGCCACCGGACATACGATGCCACGATGACCCGCATAGCCGCGGTCCACGGCGCGCTGCCGCCTTATCGCTACGCCCAGCACGAGCTGACCGATGCCTTCGCGTCGCTCTGCCTGCCGGACGGAGCCAGCCATGGCGTGCTGAAACGCGTGCACGCGAACGCGGGGGTCTCCTATCGCCATCTGGCCCTGCCGCTGGAGGAGTTCATCGCGCTGAAGGACTTCGGCGCGGCGAACGACGCGTGGATCGCAAGCGCGGTCGACCTGGGCGCGGAGGCCGTCGCGGCGGCGCTGGACCAGGCCGGACTGACCGTCGCGGACGTGGACCTGCTGATGTTCACTACCGTCACCGGGCTGGCGGCGCCGTCGATCGACGCCCGGGTGGCGGCACGGCTCGGGCTGCGCGAGGACGTGCGCCGGTTGCCGTTGTTCGGCCTCGGGTGTGTGGGTGGCGCGGCCGGTGTGGCCCGGGTCCACGATTACTTGAAGGCCTGGCCCGGCCAGGTCGGCGTACTGCTGTCGGTCGAGTTGTGCTCGCTCACGCTGCAACGCGACGACGCTTCGATGCCGAACCTGGTCGCCGGCGCGCTGTTCGGCGATGGCGCGACGGCCGTGGTGATGACCGGCGCGGAGCACCCGGCGGCTCGAGGTCCGTCCGTGCTGGCGACGCGCAGCCGGCTCTACCCGGACAGCGAACGGGTGATGGGCTGGGACGTCGGTGCGGGTGGATTCCGCGTGGTGCTGGGAGCCGAGGTGCCCGACGTGGTGCGGAAGTACCTGGGCGGCGACGTACCCGCTTTCCTCGCCGATCACGGGCTGAGCGTGCCCGAGATCGCCGCATGGGTTTGTCATCCCGGCGGGCCGAAGGTGCTGGAGGCGGTCGCGGAAACCCTGGCGCTGCGGCCGGGCGCGCTCGATCTGACCTGGCAGTCACTCGATGCCGTCGGCAACCTTTCGTCCTCGTCGGTGCTGCAGGTGCTCGGCGCCACCATCGCGACCGGTCCGGAGCCGGGAACGCCGGGACTGATGCTCGCGATGGGCCCGGGATTCTGCTCCGAACTCGTTCTGCTGGAGTGGTGACATGGAAACCTCCCTGCTGCTGTACGTCGTGCTCGTGGCCCTGGTCGGCCTCGAACGCGTCGCCGAACTGGTCGTCTCGCTGCGCAACGCGAAATGGAGCTTCGGCCAGGGCGGGGTGGAGTCCGGCCGAGGGCACTACCCGTTCATGGTCGTGCTGCACACCGGCCTGCTCGCGGGTTGCCTGGTCGAGGCGATCGTGGCGGACCGGCCGTTCACCCCGGTGCTCGGCTGGATCATGATCGCGGTCGTGCTGGCCTCGCAGGCGCTGCGCTGGTGGTGCATCGCGACACTCGGGCGGCAGTGGAACACCCGGGTCATCGTCGTACCAGGGCTGAGCCTGGTCGCGAAGGGCCCGTACCAGTGGATGCGCCACCCGAACTACGTGGCGGTTGTCGCCGAAGGTGCCGCACTGCCGCTGGTGCACAACGCGTGGATCACCGCGATCGTCTTCACCGTGCTGAACATCCCGCTGCTGGCGGTCCGCATCCGCACCGAGGAAGCCGCACTCGATCAAGCCCTCGCGGCGGCCAAGTGATCGATCTACTTGTCGCGGGCGCTGGTCCGGCCGGAGCCGCCACGGCGATCCGGGCCGCGCTGGCCGGGCTCCAGGTCGCGGTCGTTGAGCCTCGGCGCAGCCCGATCGACAAGGCCTGCGGCGAAGGTATCGCCCACAGCGCGGTGCACGAACTCGCCGAACTCGGTGTCGAGCCACCCGGGCGTCCCTTCGTCGGCATCCGCTATCTCGACTCGGCAGGCCACCAGGCCGAGGCCCTCTTCCGCGACGGGCCCGGCCTCGGCGTACGTCGTACCGTGCTGCAGGCCGCGTTCCGCGAACGGCTGAAACAGCTGGAGATCCCCGTCATTCCCGGCCGGATCGAGGAGATCGACCAGGCGCGGGACCACGTCGAGGCCGCTGGGATCAAGGCCCGCTATCTCGCCGCGGCCGACGGGCTGCACTCGCCGATCCGCCGCAAGCTGGGACTGGAGATCGCGCGCGGGGGATCCACCCGGCACGGATTGCGCCGGCACTTCGCGATCGAACCGTGGACCGATCTGGTCGAGGTTTACTGGTCACCGACCGGGGAGGCCTACGTGACCCCGGTGGCGCACGACCTCGTCGGGGTCGCCGTACTGACCTCCGAGCGCAAGCCGTACGACGAACTGCTGCGGGCCTTTCCCACGTTGCGCAAGCGGCTGGTGGATCCGGCCGGGCCGGTGATGGGCGCGGGACCGCTTCGCCAGCGGGTACGGCGGCGGGTGTCGGGGCGGGTGCTGCTGGTCGGGGATGCCGCCGGGTACGTCGATGCCCTGACGGGTGAGGGGATTTCCGTCGCTCTGCGGACGTCGGCCGAGTTGGTGCGATGCGTACGGGCGGGACGGCCGCGGGCGTACGAACTGGCGTGGCGGCGGGCGTCTTGGGAGTGCCGGTTCTTGACCGGATCGCTGCTGTGGGCGCGGAACCGGTCTGTGATCGGGGCGAGGATCGTGCCGGCGGCGGAACGGCTTCCTGGCGTGTTCACCAGCATCGTCAACCGGCTGGCCTGAGGCTATCTCGGCCTGCGCCGGAACCTGCGTGTGCTGGAACCGGCCTGGGCTGGAACCGGGCCTGGGCTGGAACCGGGCCTGGGCTGGTTCGCGTCGGCGGTGGTGGCGGCCTGACCGGGTTCGATCGAGAACGGGGACGTCCGGGGCTTGCTGTGGCTGGCTAGTGCTGGGGGACCGCAGCGATGAGGAGGAAGTACCGATGAAGTTTCGACCGGGCCGGATCGTGCCCGCATTGACCGCCTGTCTGGCGCTGACCGCGACCGCCCTGTTCGCCGTACCCGCCGAGGCCCGGGAGGTCCGGGAGTCGGGGTCCAGCGCGATGGCCGCGTCGGTCGCCCGGGTCGGCAGCTACAACGTGAAGGGCTGGCACCTGACGGAACCAGGTGGCATCGACGGCCGGGTCCGGATGCGCGAGTCGCTGACCCGGATCGAGGCGAAGGGCCTGAGCATCGTCGGGCTGCAGGAGTTCGAGTCGCCGCAGGCCGACGTGGTCCGCAACGACGGTGGCTGGGGCCTGTTCCGCGCCGACGCCAACAGCGTGTACGCCGGTGGCAACTACGGCGGCAACGCGATCATGTGGAAGAAGAGCGCTTGGAGACTCGTGAACGCCTGGCAGTTGCACGCCAAGGTCGGTGATCGACGGGCCCTGCACATGCCGATCGTGCTGCTGGAACACACCAGCGGCAAGCGCGTGGTCGTGATGAACGTGCACAACCCGGCGGGAGCCGAGAACGAGGCCTGGCGTGAGCACCTGCGCGATATGGAGCGGGCGAAGTTGCGGGAGCTGAAGGGCTTCTACAACCACGTGCTGTTCACGGGCGACTTCAACGAGAACACCGAGGCTGTCTGCTTCTTCACCACCAACGCGCTCATGAAGGCGGCGACCGGGTACAAGCCGAACGCCGACGGGAGCTGCCCGGCGTCGAACTACCGGACGGTGGACTGGATCTTCGGTGCGGGACCGGTGAGCTTCGCCGGCTGGGAGATCGACCGGACCTTCGAGGAGCGCAACTGGTCGGATCACCCGCTGGTCTCGGCGGCTTACACCTTCGGCTGAGGCTTTTGCGACCTGGAACTTGTCGCCGGCGGCCTACCCCTTTTGTCTTCATTCGTCGGAATACGGCCTGGATCCAAGACGTATCGCGGCGACCTTCGGGTAGCGCAGCACGGCCCGGCGTCCTCGAGGGACGCCGGGCCGCGGCGCTGAGGACCCGGCATCCTGGTGAAAGCCGGGGCCCGAGGTGCACCCGGCATCCTGGTGAAAGCCGGGGTCACCCGCCACCGGTGCGACCCGGTGGGCTGATGGGTACAACCCTGCCAGCCCGATGTTGCCTGTCTGTTGCCGGAATGTGAATCTTCGTGCAAGGCGTTCTCAGCCCAGCACTGTCCCTGGCTGGTGCGGCTGCTCAGGCGAGGGCGACGGACCGTTGTTCGAGGGCGGTCTTGACGTTACGCAGGAACTGCTCCTGTACCGACGCGTCGCTGATGCGGGCCCGGAAGGCGCGGCATTCCTGATGCCCGGCGGCGAACTCGACCGTCATCTCGCGGGTCAGCCGCGTTCCGGCCGGTACCTCGCCGAACTCGTAACTCACCCGTGCGCTGACACCGCGCCACCCGTACCGTTCGGTGACCACCGTCCAGCGCACGCCCCAGTCGGCCTCGGTGACCACCCAGTCGGCCGAGAACATCTCGCCACCGGCCATCACCACCTCGGTGATCCGTTCCCCGGCCTCGCACGAGTGGTCCGCGGCGCCGCGCATGTGCACGGTGAGCGGATGCACCCGCTGCACGTTGCGTGGCATCGTGATGAAGAAGTAGGTGTCATGCGGGGCCCGCGCGACGACGATGTCGTTCCGGGTCCGGACAAGCTCGCTCATGGAAAGTTCTGCTCCGTTGGCGGACGGGTCAGGCATTCGCCGCAGACTACTCGGTAGACCACCTCAGTGGGCGGTCCGCACCGCCTCGATCTGCAACTGCAGCGCCAGCCGCTCTCGCGGGTTGGCCAGGTCCAGGCGGGTGATCTCGCCGATGCGCTTCATCCGGTGCCGCAAGGTGTTCGTATGGAGGTGCAACTCACGAGCAGCCTGCTGCGGTTGCCCGGGATAAGCCAGCCATGCGGCCAGTGTCGCCACGTAGTCGGTGTTCTGCGCGACGTCGTGCGTCAGCAAGGTGGCGAGCGGCCCGTCCATTTGGGTGGTGTCGAGCGCGCCAACCGCCCGGTGCACGGTCAACGCGTGCCACGCCTGCTCAACGCGTAGAGCCGGGCCGGGAACCTCCTCACGACGTACGAGGTCCAGAAGCTCTACGGCCTGCGCTCGCGAAGTTGGGAGGTCGGCGTGGCTCCGGGCGATACCGCCTGCCGCTGCGATCGTGCCGGGCTGTTCCTTGGCTAGTTCGGCTACTAGCTTGCGTAGCCACTTCCAGGACCCCGGACCATCTCCGTCGCTTACAACCGCTAGTACGACGCCGTCGAGGTCTGCCAGCGACGGCTCGTTCCACCCGGCACGACGACCTGTGGTGTCCCAAAGGTCCAGCTCCTGTGGTACGTCGTACCCGGCGGGTAGTCCGAGTGCGACCACTCGCCACGGCTGCGGCGCTAGCCGGAGGTCGGGAGTGCTGTCGGGGGAGAACTGGCGTAGAAGCGTTCGGAGCCGGTCGATCGCACTACGACGGGCCACGTCCGCCTGGGCCCGCAAGCGAAGCAGGTGGAGCGCCAGTACGGACGCAGCGTGGCTGAGTTCATTGGTGGCCTCTGCGCTGACCGGGCCGTTCACAATCGCCCAGATCGAGCCGAGCCACTCGCCACCGGCTCGAACCGGTACAACCAGCCGTGGCCGGATATTCGGCCCCTCGGGCACTAGGAACGGCTCGGTCGCCTTGGCGAGTTGGCGGAAGACCCCTCGCGCCCGGTAGTGCGTGATGATCTCGGGCGGTACCCGGCGTCCGACGATGGTCGAGATGCGAGTGGGGTCCGTAAGGTCCTGCCCGGAGGAGTACGCCAGTACGCGCGACTGATTGTCCTCGATCGTGACAGGCGCGTCCACGATGGCCGCAGCCGCGTCGGCCAGCGTGAAGAGCTCCTGGTGCACCCCGGCGTCCCCGGCGACAGGGGAGTCCGGAGCCGCCGCCCGGTCGATAACCCCACGGAGCAGCCAGACGAGGTGTGCCCAGGACACACCGGGCCGGAGCGCCACCAGCGTGAGTAACCAGCGTTCAGCCGTCTCGGCGACTTCCTCGTGCTCAGCGAGGCCCGAGCGGATCACGACCCCCGAGGCGTTTCCAGCCGCACAACGCTCGATCAGCTCCTTCGCCTCCTCGACGTTGCGAAGGCCGAGCCCGAGCACTAGATCGCCTCGCTGGCCAGTAGCCGGCTCCTGCGGATCAGCCAGGAACACATCCCTGACCTCGGCTTCTCCCTTGCCGGAGACGACCACCTGGAACAGCGCCGTACCGATGGCGGTGATCAGGTCGGGTGCGTTGATCATGAAGTTATTGTGCGCACAGCACAATCATTCGCGCCACCAGTGGTGCGATCACACCATGACAGCGACTGGGAACCGGCCGCACCATCAATGCATGGTCGCTGCCCCTCAAGTCCAGGTCCCCGAGCGCGTCGCCGTCATCGGCGCCGGCATGGTCGGTCTGTCCACCGCATGGTTCCTCCAGGAGCGCGGTATCCACGTCACGGTCCTCGATCGCGAGGGTGTCGGCGCTGGTGCCTCCTGGGGCAACGCGGGCTGGCTGACTCCTGGGCTGGCGACACCTCTGCCGGAGCCGGCGGTGCTCAAGTACGGCGTACGGGCGGTCCTCAGCCCCTCCTCACCGGTGTACGTGCCCCCCAGCGCGAACCCGAGGCTGTTGTCCTTTCTCACCCGTTTCGCCCGGAACAGCACCGCCGCCCGGTGGAAGACTTCGATGGAGTCGCTGGTTCCGATCAACCGGATCGCCCTGGCCGCGTTCGACGCGCTCGGCGAGGCCGGGGTCGAGGCCCAGACCTACGAGGCGAAGTCCTTCCTCGCCGCGTATCGCACCGACGCCGAGCGCGCCGTACTGCTCGAGGAGATCGAGCACATCCACGCGGCCGGTCAGGGCATCGAGTTCGAGGCCATCACCGGTGACGACGCCCGCGAGATCGAGCCGTCGCTGTCCGACGAGATCGGCGCCGCCATCCGGCTGCACGACCAGCGCTTCATCAATCCCGGTGAGTACGTCCGGATGCTGGCCGAGTCCGTCGTCGAACGTGGCGGCGACATCGTCTCCAACGCGAACGTGGCCGACGTCGCCGACGGCATCCGCGACGTGCGGGTCGTGCTCGCCGACGGCGCCAGCGCGTCGTACGACGCCGTGGTGCTGGCCACCGGCGCCTGGCTCGGCGGCCTGGCCCGCCGGTTTGGCGTGAAGACGGTCGTGCAGGCCGGTCGCGGCTACAGCTTCAGCGTGCCGATCGACCACGTTCCGGCCGGGCCCGTGTACTTCCCGGCTCAGCGGGTGGCCTGCACGCCGCTCGGCGACCGCCTCCGGATCGCCGGCATGATGGAGTTCAAGCGGCCCGAGGCCGCCATGGATCCGCGCCGGATCGAAGCCATCGTCGACGCGGCCCGTCCGCTGCTGCGCGATGCCGATCTCGACGCCCGGACCGACGAGTGGGTCGGTCCGCGTCCTTGCACGCCGGATGGTCTGCCGCTCATCGGTGCCACGGCGTCCCCGCGGGTCTTCGCCGCGGGCGGTCACGGCATGTGGGGTATCACCCTCGGACCGGTCACCGGTCAGCTACTCGCCGAGACCATCACCACGGGCCGGCGCCCTGCCGAGCTGGCCCCCTTCGACCCGCTGCGGTAACACAGCGCGCGGGTGGCGCGTCCGGTTGCCCCGATCCGGATGCGCCGAACCGATGAGACTCCCCGGACCCGCCCCTGCGGGGCCCGGGGAGTCTCGTCCGTTGACCTGCTCTTGTTTGTGCGGGTGGCGCTGGGGTCGCGGGTGGTTGGCGCTGCTGGGTTTGGCGGCGGTTACCGGTGATTGGTGGGGACTGTCACCGATGCCGCGTTGCGCCGTTGGTTCCTCCTGCCGGAGGAGCGGGGCAACCCGGGGACCGAGATCGACCAGCTGGGCCAGCCGAACAAGTCGTGGGCTGAAGGCAACTTGGTACGGCCGCTGCTCCATGGCTCGACGTATTTCCGCCGGCTGCACGAGGAACTGTGCGCGCTCGAATCCGGCGACCAGGTCTACTTCACCGACTGGCGCGGTGACGCCGACGAGCGCCTGCTACCCGACGGCCCGACCATCGGTGACGTGCTGTGCGACCTGGCCCGCTCCGGCGTGGAGGTCCGCGGCCTGCTCTGGCGTTCGCACTCCGACCACGTACGGTTCAACGCGCAGGAGAACCAGCGCTTCGGAACCGAACTGAACGAGGCCGGCGCCGAAGTACTGCTCGATCAGCGCATCCGCCGCCTCGCATCGCACCACCAGAAGCTGTTCGTCATCCGGCATCGCGGCGAATCCGAACGCGACGTGGCGTTTGTCGGTGGAATCGACCTCAGCCACGGACGCCGCGACGACGAGAACCACCAAGGCGATCCGCAAACCGCGCCGATGGACCCCCGGTACGGCGAACGCGCCCCCTGGCACGACGCCGCCCTCGAGTTGCGCGGGCCGGTTGTCGGCGATCTGCTCCGCACGTTCATCGAACGCTGGGACGACGGACACCCCCTCGACCGGCGTACGCCGTACCGGGCCATCATCCAGCGCCTGGCCCGAATGCCGCGCCATCCGGAGAAACTGTCCGAGACCTTCCCGGATCCACCGCCGGTCGGGCCGCACGCCGTTCAGGTCCTCCGCACGTACGGCCACAAGCACCCGGGTTATCCGTTCGCCCCCGAGGGGGAGCGGAGTGTGGCTCGCGCGTACATGAAGGCCTTCAGCCTGGCTAGCCGCCTGATCTATGTGGAAGACCAGTACCTGTGGTCCGGCCTGGTCGCGAAGGGAATCTGCGACGCTCTCGAACGGGCGCCCGACCTCCGCGTGATCGCGGTAGTCCCGCGCTATCCCGACGACGACAGCCGCCTCGCCGGACCACCCGCCCGCTATGGCCAATCCGAGGCGCTACGCAGGTTGCAGGCGGTCGCGCCTGACCGGGTAGGCATCTACAACCTGGAGAACGCCGAGGGCGTACCGATCTACGTACACGCCAAACTCTGCGTGGTCGACGACATCTGGTTCACCTGCGGCTCCGACAACTTCAGCCGCCGCTCCTGGACCAACGACAGCGAACTAACCTGCGCCGTCCTAGACCCCACCCCCGCGACCCCGCTTTCCTCGCCACCAATCTCGACCTCGGACGCCTCGATCGGCGCGAACGAACCCCGGCTGCTACCCCGCGAACTGCGCCTGGACGTCTGGACCGAACACCTCGGCCTCCTGGACGACCCAGGCGCCCGCTCCGACCGCACCCTGATCGACCCGATCCAAGCCTTCGAACGCTGGCGCCAATGCGCCGACGACCTGGACGCCTGGTACGCCTCCAACCGCCAAGGCCCCCGCCCACCCGGTCAAATCCGCCGCCACGAACCCCAACCCGTCAGCCGCTTCCAGTCCCTCTGGGCCAAGCCCTTGTTCCGCCTCATCTACGACCCCGACGGCCGCCCCCGCTCGCTCCGCCGCCACAACAAGTTCTGACCCAACAACTACAAGACTCCCCGGACCGCGCGTGGGCGTCCGGGGAGTCTTGTACGTACTAGTGCTTCTGGGTGTCACCTAGCTCAGTGCTGGTGACCCTCGTGCCCATGACCGTGACCGGCGTGGTCATGGCCATCGTGATCGTGGCCGTCCTCGCTCGCCGCGATCTGAGCGCGGACCTCGTCCATATCGACCGCGCGTACCTGGCCGATCAGGTCGGTCAGAGCCGCCTCCGGCAGCGCACCGGCCTGCGAATACAGCACCACGCCATCCCGCACCGCCATCAGCGTCGGAATCGACCGGATCTCGAACGCCTGCGCCAACTCGGGCTGCGCCTCGGTATCAACCTTGCCGAAGGTGATGTCGGGATTAGCCTCCGACGCCTTCTCGAAGATCGGGCCGAACTGGCGACACGGCCCACACCACTCCGCCCAGAAGTCGACCAGGACGATGCCGTCTTTACTGACGACCTCGTCGAAGTTCTGCTGGGATACCTCGACCGTTGCCACTACGACCTCCGCACTCGGATGAAAAGTCTTTCCTGCTCTACAACAGAACCGCCCAACCAGATGTTCCCAGCAGCTCCGTCCCCCACCCTCCCACGCCCGCACCCGCCACCCCGCCCCAAGGGCTCGCGCGACGCGCCGGGCAGGTGTCACCCATGCGAGCGCACCCACCCACGTAACCCGGCCAAGCACGTAACGCCGCGAAGCACGCCACGTGGCGAACCACCTGACGCGGCGAAGCATCTGACGCGGCGAAGCAGGCAGAGTACGTCGCTGCCGCCCACACGCCTGGCCCATCGGTCCAGATGAACGAATGATGGACGAAGAGCGCGACGAGCTGCCGCCGCGAAGCATGTGACGCGGCGAAGCACGCCACGTGGCCAACCCCCTGACGCGGCGAGGCACGCCACGCGGCTAAGCACATCCCGCGTCAAGCACGTGACGCGGCGAAGCACCTGACGCGGCGAGGCGGTCAAAGGCGTGGATGGTCCTCGGTGGGCGCCTGGGCGTGCAGGCCGAGGCGTCCCGGCCAGCGGCAGAACGCGTCCACCCGGTCCGGCGTTGCTTCCCGCCGACTGCCAGCCGTCCTACGGGTACGCGCCTAAATGCCCCTCACTGCCCTTCGCTGCCCGTTTCGTACCGGGCGTAGGGCGCGGCAAGGTGGAGCAGTGCCCAACCAGGCGGCGCCACGCCTACACCGGTCCGCCCAGCACCTGGGAGGTGTACGCGGTTTTGGGTGGGTAGTGGCGTTAGAAGGGCATGGATATGAAGGGGGATGAGTAGTCCTGGACCTCCTCGAGGATGGCGGCGGCGTCTTGTGCGCTCAGGGTGGCGCGTTCGCGTTCGGCGGTGACCATCTGGCGGAGCAGGCGGGTTTCGCCCGCGGTGGCCAGGCCGGTTATCTCCGGATGGCCGTTGAGCAGCCAAGCGGTCGCGGCGGTGACGTAGCGCTGCTCGTCGAACGGCGCATACCAAGTGTCGTACGTCTTTTCTTCGCCCTCGCGCCAGTTACGCCGGGCGATCATCTTGATCGTCATCAGGGCGGCATCCGAGGCCTGCACGGCCGCGACCAGCGCTTGGTACGCCTCGGCATATTCGGGATCTGCCGAGAGGCGATAGTTCAGCGGTGTGAGCACGCTGTCGAAGTCGAACCGCCGCAGCGCTTCGGTGTGCACGCTCGGCGCCGCGTCGGTATGACCGGTGATACCGATCGCCCGCGCGAGGCCCTCCTCCTTGGCCCGGATCGCGGCCTCCAGCGAACCGCCCTTGCCGGTGACGAGGTCCAGGTTCTCCAGATCGCAAACCGCGTGCATCTGGATCAGGTCGACGTGATCGGTCTGCAGCCGTTCGAGCGAACGATTGATCTCCGTCCAGGCCTCCTCGGCGGACCGCCGACCGGTCTTGGTGGCGAGGAAGATGTCGTCGCGGATCCGTGGCATCCATGGCCCCAGCCGGAGCTCGGCGTCGCCGTAGTCCGCCGCGACGTCGAAGTGATTGATGCCGGCGTCCAGCGCCTCCTGGATCGAGGCGTCCGCGCGATCCTGGTCCACCGCGCCCAGCGAAGCGGCTCCGTAGATCAGCACCGAGCTCTCGTGGCCCAGGCGGCCAAGCCGTCGTTTCTCCATCGTGACCCTCCTCCGAGCGTGTTTATCACCGCGAGCCTAGCCTTCACCTCGGACAGATGAGAGGGTTATCCACAGGGACGACACACCCGAGAATGGTCACGCTGTGTGATCGGTTGTGTCGTTCTTTACCATGTTGTTCGCACGCATTTTCGAAGACTGTCGGAGTCGTATGGCATGGTTGCGCGGGCCTGGAGATGTGAGCAGGCATAGGAGAGGAACTATGGCAAGGGCACCGAAGACGTCACTCCCGTCCCAGGGGTGTGCCGCTGACGCGACCTCGCGTAACGGTATGACCCCCGGGGGCGATGAGGGGGCCAGATCCTGGTCCCAGGACTCCCAGTGGACAATTGCTTGCCGTATCCTCCCGGCTACTGTCCGCACAACTGCTTTTTGAGGGGCGGGGAGAGATGAGTTGGTGGCGCAGCCTGTTGAACTTGCCGCCAAAGGGTGAGCACTGGTCGGACGCACGGCGCTCGAATGGCCCGGTGAATGGTCGTCCGGATGACGTCGAGGGCGATTGGTGGACCCACCCGGGTGCGCCGGCGCCGTTGCCGCCCCGCCAGGCCAAGGGGGCCCCAGGGCCGTACCGCGGTGCTGGTCCCACGCAACCGCCCACCGGCGGCGTGATGGCACCTCCGCGCCGGCCTACGCCCAACCAGTCACCGACGGGCCAACCAGCCCCCGGACCGGTCGGGCCACACCAGCAGCCGAACCCACAGCCGCATGCACACCGGGCCCCGCAACACCGTGGCGCGCCCGGCGCCGGCGACAACCGCCAGACGCCATGGGCCACCGAGCCGGAGTCCTCGTTCACGACCTGGGCCCGGCGGTTCCTGCGCGGCCTCGTGGTCGTCGTACTGCTGCTCGCGGCGATCAGTGGCGTGCGCTCGTGGATCCGGCCGAACACGACCGCCCCGCCCGCGACCACCGCCGAGTCGACGTATCCCAAGGACGAGGCGCGCGCCGTCGGCACAAGGTTCGCGATGTCCTACCTGTCCTGGGACGAGCTCAACCCGGACACCCGTCCGGCCGCGATCAAGCGCGACCTGGCCACCGGGCTGGACGAGCGCGTCGGCTGGAACGGCCGGGGCCGGCAGGCCGCCGCCGCGGCGTACCCGGGGGAGGTCACCGTCGATCCCGGCGGTGTCGTCGCCCAGGTCGACGTGCGTGTGATGGTGGTGCCGTTCACCCGCAACGGACGGGCCTTCGTCCGCGGCAAACCGACTTGGCAGCGCATCTCGATCCCAGTCGCCCGTACGGCGTCCAGGGTGGTCGTCAGTGGCCCCCCGACGTACGTTGCGGACGAGCCGGCCGCGCTGCCCGACAACCTGCCCGACGCAGGTGTGCCCGATGACGACCTGACCGCCGTCACGCTGAACGACGCCAAGGCGTTCTTCGGCGCGTATGGGGAGTCCGACGCCAAGGTGGCGGCGGTGACGGCGCCCGGCGCGTCGATCCGCAGCCTCAACGGAACGGTCAAACTGAAAGAACTGACCGACTGGCAGGTCTTCACCGGAGACGACAACGAACGTCACGCGACGGCCGCTGTCACCTGGTCCGGTTCGGGGGACACCACCCTCGACCAGACCTACTCGCTCACGTTGCGGCGCACAGTCGCCGCGGACGGAGCGCAACGATGGCAAGTGGCTGCCGTCGGATGACCACGGTTACAAGGGAGATACCGCAATGATGACTCACCAACTGGTCGCGAGCGTGGTGGAGCTCGCTGCGCCACTCGCCGACAGCAACGTCCCGACGGGCGCGGACTTCAAGGACTGGGTTCTCGTCATCGCGGGGAACATCTTCATCGCGATTCTGGTACTGCGCTCGATCGGGCACTACTTCAAGCGCGAGTGGGGCGAGCTGTTCGGCCACATCGCCGCGGGTGTACTGGTCGGCGGGCTGATCTACGCCAACAACCAGACGATCAACGTGCTGAAGGGCTTCTGGACTCTGGTGTCCGGGGGTAGCTGAATGCGCGTCGGCCGTACCCTCACCCATCACTTCGAGATCGAGACCCGGCAGTACGACCTGCTGGGCATCGACCTCGGAGAGGGTGCCCGGCGCCGGATGATCATCTTCGGCGCCGTGATCGTGCTGGCCTGGGTCCTGCTACTGGTCCCGATTCTCGGGGTTCCGGGCAAGACCACGATCAGCTTCTACATCGTGCCACCGTTCGTGATCACCGCGTTCGGCTGGCGCCCGGGCAAGTTCCACGAGCGCCGCCGCCGGGTGACCGAGTGGGCCCTCGCGGTGCGCTACGCCCTGCGCGCGCACCGGCCGATCATCGGGCTGGGCGCCCGCGCGGCGGACAAGAGCGAGTACCTGCCCTGGCGGGAGCGGGTCGCCACGCAGAAGGTGGCCAACCTGGCCAAGGCGCGCGTCACTCCTGAATGGGAGCGAGAGGAAGTCGTCGTGCACGACCCGAGAGTCCGCGCCGGGGCGGACATCACGGTGAACCAGCGGGCCCGTCTACTGGGGACGGACCAGCTCGATCGGGTTCGGCGCCGGACCACGGGGAAGAGGCACTGATGAAGATCGCTGACAAGCTGCTGAATCTGGTCGGTATCGGGCGAGATCGCGGTTTGCCGCCGCCACGGCTGGTTGCCATCGCCGACGGTCTGCTGGTGAGCGAGCGGCACGCCGAGGCGTGGTACCTCATCTCCGTCGCGAACACCGACCTGGCCACCGAGGCCGAGCAGGACGCGGCTCTCGACGCCGCCGTCAGCGCTGCCGCCACGATCCTCGGCGATCGGCTTTGCCACCTCAAGGTGGTCTGGGGTCGCTCGACTGGGCGCGACTACCTCGACAGCGTCGACGGCCACTACCGGCTCGGCGACCACGACGCCTGGGCGCAGACCCGCGCGGACCGCATCGACGAAATGCGCATGCCCGAGCGGTACGTCGCCCTCGGCGTCCACCTCAGCGACCGTGACCCGCGTGCGACGGCGCAGGTCCGCGGCGCGATCAGCGACGCCCTCGGTACGACGTCCTGGCGCGTCAGCGCTCGCGAACTGGCTCACCTCGACGAGCGTGTCCGCAAACTCGGCCGCCAGCTCGCCAGCACCGTGTGGCGGGCCCACGCCGCTCCGGCCGAGGTGATCTCCTGGCTCGTCAGCCGTGAGATGCACCGTGGCGCCATCGCGGCCCCGAAGCGCGGACTGATCACCGGCGCCTCGCTGGCCCGGCTGACCTCCGGCCGCGTCGTGCCGTATACCGACCACTTGCGCATTTACGACGCCCGCGGCCAGATCTCGGCGTACACCACCGTTCTCGCGATGACCGACTTCCCCGAGGAACTGGAGACGCCCGGCAACGGCGAGTGGCTCCGTACCTTGAGCGAGATCAAGGCGATCGACGACGACGGCGACGAGATCGACGTGACGGTCGAGGCCTCGGTCCGCTTCCGCGTGCTGACCAAGAAAACGGCCCGTCACCTCGTCGACGAGACCCGTAAGAGCGCGAAGGAACAACGCCGCTCAGCCGCGAAGGGCACCGCCGAGGAGACCGCCGACGAGATCGTCGAGACCGAGCGGGTGATGCGTGAGGTCAAACGCGACATCAACCGCAGCGGCCTGACCCTGGTCGAGGACCACCCACGGCTGCTCGTCAGCGCGGACACCCGCGAGGACCTCGAGACGTACGTCGATGCCGTCATCGCGCACTACGCCGACCGCGGTATCACCGTCGCGGCCGGCGCCGACGAACAACGCGATCTCTGGCTGGAATCCTTGCCCGGCGACCAGCTTCGGGTGCCGGATCTCGGTCACGTCCGCGAGTCCACCGCCTTCTTCGGTTCGTGGTTCTGGGGCGGTGCCTCGGTCGGCGACGCCACCGGTCCGGCCATCGGTTACCTGACCGGTTCGACACCCGGTCTGGTCCGCTTCGACGCGGCGGCCGGTTCGGCGCTCGGTGACGCGACGACTTCGCTGTTCCTCGGTCGATCCGGTCGAGGCAAGACCACCGCCGCGATGCTGGCGGGCCTCGACTCGGCTTTCGCCGGCGCGTGGGTTCCGCTGCTCGACCTCAAGGGCGATGCCGCGGGTGTTTCCGCCGTCGCCGCGGAGTACGGCGTACCAACCGCGGTCATCGAGATCACCGCGCGGTTCTCCGGCGCGGCCGACCTCCTGCGGGTGTTGCCGGCCGACGACGCGCTGCTGCAGGCGCCGTCCCAGTTGATGCTGCTGCTCCCGCAACACCTGCGTGGCGCGGCGGAAGCTCCGGTCATGGCAGCGACCCGTGCGGAGCTGCAGTCGCCGGATCCGTCGTCGTGGGGCGTCATCCAGCGCCTTTGCGCCGACGAGCACGAGAACACCCGCATGGTCGGATTCGCCCTGCGCGACCTGGTCGAAACCGGCCTGGGCAGCGTCGTGGCCGGACCGCCGAGCGGCCTGTCGTCCCTCACGACGAACCCGGGCCTCTGGGTAGTGCAGATGCCGGGCCTCACCCTGCCCTCGCCCGAGTCGGCGCCGGAATCATGGTCCCCGATCGAGCGTGTCGGTATGGCGTGCCTGCGCGGCTGCCTCGCCTGGATGATCCGTACCACCGGGCGCCGGGAGTTCCGCGGCCGCTCGAAGGTCGTCATCGTGCCCGAGGTCCATCTCCTGACCAAGACGCCCGACGGCGCTTCGTTCCTGGACTACATCGCCCGAGTCGGCCGTGCCCTCGGCGCCTCCCTGGTGCTCGACACGCAGGACCCGGCCTCGATCTCGAAACTGCCCGGCCTGGTTGAGCAGATCACCACCTTGTTCGCGTTCAGCCTGCGGTCGCGGGAACAGGTCGACTCCCTGCTCGAACTGCTCGGCCGCCCGCAGACCGCGCCGTACCAAACTCTGGTCCGTGGTATCAACACAGCCGGCAACGGCAAGTCGATCCGCCACGGCCACTGCATCATGCGGGACCGCTGGGACGAGGTGGCGACCGTACAGATCGACATCCCGAGCCAGCGCGTCGCCGACCTGCTCCGCACCACCCCGACCAGCGAGCACGCCAACACCCCGGCCCCGGCCGCATTCGTCGAACCGGACCTCGACCCGTTCGAGACCGACCTCGAGGACGACGAACTCGAGGCCCAAGCGGCACTCCACGCTTTGGCCCAGGTGCAAGCCGAGTCAGCCGCCCACGCCAACGGCAACCCCACCGTCGGCGCCCACGCCGGCCCTCCCCCCGCCCCGACCCAGCCCGGCACCATCGACCCAACAGCCGCCCGCGGCCAATCAGGCCTCCCCGCCCAGCCAGGCCTTCCCGCGCAGGCAGGTTCTGCCGGCCAGACAGGTTTTGCGGGTCAGTCAGGTGTCGCCGGTCAGGCGGGTACCCCGGGGCAGGCAGCTTTTCCGGCTCACGACGCTGGCGTGCACGGCCGGGCGGGCCTCTCCAACCAGGGCGGTGCCTACCCGCATGCCGACCCGCAGGCTCAGGTGGCCCACCACGCGGCCCCGATCGCCGAGCCCATGCCCGCCGCGACCGCCCAGGCAGCCCGCTTCGGCGTAACCGACGACGAGTTCTACGACCAGGAAGCCGACCCGGCCTACAACGAGGCCATGTACGGCGTCTACGACGAGAACATCACCTCCGACGAAGACGACCTGGACGACGAAGACCTCGACGACGAGGACGACGACAACGACCCGGACGACCACCCGACCAACCGCAAGGGCTCCGGAAAGAAGGAGCACGTCGCATGAGATGGGCGCGCCGTGCACGAAAATCCCTCTTCGTCCTGGCCATCTCCTTCATCGCCACCACCCAACTAGCCCTAGCCGCCGAAGGCGACCCCCAACCCACCACCCCCACCGGCTTCGCCGACCTCCTCCCCACCCCCGACCTGACCCACGGCGATACGCGTACGCTCTTTGAGCAGTACAGTCCCATGGTTTACGGGCTGGACTTCGAGACGAGCCTGCGGGATCCGCTTGACGGGGTCTTCAACGGCTACGCGCACATGGTCATGATGTACATCATCGCGATCACGCGGGGCGCGATCGCCGTTGGATGGTGGCTCTTCTCGTTCACTGACATCAAGCCATTGACCGAGACTGCGACGACCGCGATCGGTGCGATCAACGCCGACTTGATTGGGTGGCTCTTGCCGTCTGCCTTGGCGTTCGGGGCTGTGGCCGCGTATGCGCAGAGGCGTTCCAGCGGTAGCGCGATGGGCCAGCTGATTTGGGTTTTCGCTGCGGGTGTTCTGGCGACCAGCTTTGCGGTGGCCCCATCGCTGTGGCTGAACAGTGTGGACGGAGCGCGACAGTTCGGTTCGGACACCGTTGTGAACACGTCGACAGGTGCGCTGGGTGAGACAGTCAAGATGCCGATCAGCTGGCCAGAACCGAGCTTCTCTGGCACCGAACGCGACACCTTGCTGAGGAAGTCGGGCGATGCCACTTGGCGGGCATTCGCTGTCACGCCGTGGTGCGTTGCTGAGTTCGGGTCGCTTGCTGCCTGTGAGAGATACGGGAAGGCGATCTTGGAACGAGGCACGGACGGAGACGCGCGGAAAAAGTACATCGACGATGAGATGAGCAAGGCCGAAGGTAGCGACGACGCTGCCACCGTGAAGTGGGCGAAGGGGGATAATCCGTTCGGACGGGTTGGCGTACTCACCTTGGGTGCTATCGCCGCAACACTGTTCGCCGCCCTGACTGTAACGCTGGCCTTCACAGCTCTGATGGCGTTCGTCGGCTGCCTCCTGCTACTGGTCATCGGCGTGTTCTTCGCGTGCATGTGGATCATTCCCGGCCGTCCACGGCAATGGGGTATGAACTGGTTCGAAGCCCTGCTCGGTCTCGTCCTTCAGTCTTTTCTGGCGATGCTGGTCTTTTCGGTGACTCTCACACTCGTCACAGCGATCTTCAGCCTGACCGATGTGATTGGTTGGCTTCCGGTGAGCGGGCTTGCTATCGCGATCTTGGTAGCTGGGTTCCGCCTGAGGCGATTGTTCGAGAGTCTGACGACGATGATGCGCCCCGGCGTCGGGAGCATGGTGATGGGTGGCGTGGCCCGCCGCGGCGCGATGAGCGCGGTGCGACGGATCATGGGCGCCGTCGGCAGCAGGGCAGCTAGCCCGACGATCGGACCGGACCGGCGCCATGAAAGATCGGACGCGGCTGGGCAGGCAGAGCGCGTATCCAGTGTCCGCGTCTACCGGCAGTCACCTGCGCCGGGCGGCGGCCGGATCATTGGTGCCGGGCGACCTGCCCACGAGCTGGGCACAGGTTCGGACAAGCGGGCGATTGAGTCCTCAGCTGGAGCCGGTAGCGGAGCCCCTGGCCTGCGGCGGCTAGGGGGCGGGGTAAAGGACGGCAGCGGCAACGGTCAGGCTCCTCGCTCAATCTCACTGGGGGCGGTTGGCTCCGTTGGCGCCACCGGCAAAGGTGGCTTCGGTCGTGAACGCGGCGCCGCGGCGCGTGGTGTGATCGCTCAACCGGCATCGGGCGGTGCTGCATCCGTCAGCAAGTCGGGCAGTGCCGCATCCGTCAGCAAGAAGGAAGCACAGAAGGGGCGCCACGTCAGGCAGAGCAGTGGCGCTCAGGATGTCGCCGCGAGATATGAACCGCGCGGCCATACCTACTCAGCAAGCTTGCGGGATGGTCCGCCGAAACTTCACCGGGACAGGAGAAGATCGTCGCAGTCGTCCCAGCGCCGGTTCCGTGACTATTCGTCCGTGACCAAGGACGGCGTGACCGTTCTTGTGCCGACCCGCAGGTGAAGCGATGTCACCAGATCGAAGCGACAGGGACGACGGCGCCCGTGAAGAAGGGCAGCACCAGCGTCAGCAGGGTCCACGCGAACCGGCCAGCTGGCGCGACCTGGCCCGGGCTGACTACGAGTATCCCGACGAGCTAACCGGCCTCAGCCGAAGGGAACGCCGACGCGCCATGCGGGCATGGCGTCAAGACGATCAGGCTCAACGTGCGGCCTGGCTGAGGAATCAACGACAGGCGGAGCCTTCCAGCCCGGTCGTGGTGATCGTCGCGGTTGTTCTCCTGGCTGTGGTGATTCTTGGCCTTGGTGGGGGACTGCCGAAGCTGCTGGGACGTGGCAATGACCAGCAAGCGCCGGTAGGGCTGTTGACTCCTTCGGCGCCGGTCGATCTCACAGAGCCATCCGCTGAACCGACCCAGGCTGCTACCGCAACGCCCACGTCGAGCCCCACCCTCTCAGTGCCGCCAATTCTCACTGAACGCCCGTCGGCGCAAGCGACCACCGTCGCCAGCCATGTCACCAATCTCTGGGCCCACACGTTTTATACGCGGAATCCGGTGGCCGAAACGTATGCGCAGCTTGTTGGAAAGGTGGAACCGTACGTCACTGCGGAAGTTGCTGAGAGTCTCGTCACCGGAGGTGATCCGACCTACGACAGCCTTCGTCTGGACGGCGGGAAGTCATCCGTGATCAGTGCGCCGGTAACGGCTCCTCGACCGGGTTCAGCGCCGGTCGACACGCCGACGCGCATTAGTCGGCTGGTAACTGTCACGATTGACATCACCGGCAAGAACCCGGATCGAATCAAGTTGCCCTTGCTGGTCACGCTTATCCCACAAGAAGGCAAGTGGGTCATCAGTGAAATCAATGGGGGCACGGGACCGTGACGGGGGAGGGGGCATCTGATGTTCGACGAACGTGACCTCGGTCGTGCCGTCGGGCTGGTCGCGACGAGAAGTTTCGCGGTCAAGCTGGCCGCGGCCGGTGCGATGGTTGGCCTGCTTGCCTTCACCATGATGGCGCCGTTCGGTGTCGGCGGAGAAAAAACCGTCGCAAGCTGCCCCCCGGCTTGGCCTGGAAACGTCGATGATCCGCAGATCAATGGCAGTCTCCGTACCCAACAGGTCGCGTTTGCCAAAATCATCGATCAGGTCGCTGTTGCCCGTGGCTTGCCCGGAAAGGCAACGCTGGTGGCGCTTATGACTGCGTTGCAGGAGTCCCAGTTACAGAACATCAACTACGGCGACCGGGACTCGCTCGGCCTCTTTCAGCAACGTCCTTCGGTCGGCTGGGGTAGCCGCGAGCAGATCCTCGACCCGATCTACGCGGCGGAAGCGTTTTTCGGTGGAGCGAAGCCACCAGAGCCGCCCGGTTTGGTCGACATCGACAACTGGCCATCCATGTCCTACACAGAGGCCGCGCAGGCGGTGCAGGTATCTGCCTTCCCAGACGCTTATGCACGTCATGAGCGCACAGCTAAGGCGATAGCCGAGCAAGCGGGCATCGATTTGATGCGGGCCGGCGATCCCTATGCCGGAAGATCCGGGGCAAAGCCGAGCGGAGAAACCGGCGGCGGTGTCTCGACCCTCGATGATTGCGACGGGCAAAGCCTCCATGCCGGTAAGCCGGTCAACGGCGTTTGGCCTGTTCAGAGTGCCACGGTGGATGATCCAACGACCTCTGGACGGATCACGCCTCGAACCGCCCTTTGGGTGAAGCGAGCCCGCGCGGAGTTGCCGAATTTGAGCATGACTTGCTGGGACGCTCATCTCTGGAATCCCCGAAGCGACCATCCTCGAGGGCGTGCATGCGACCTGATGGTCGGCGCTGATGCGCGCCGTTCTCCGCCGGCGCGGACTGCGGGCGACCGAATCGCGAACTGGTCGGTGACTACTGCCGGTCAGACAGGTGTGAAGTACGTGATTTGGTACGGCCAGATCTGGAGCGCGCGAACGGGCAAATGGAAAGCCTATGACGGAGGCGGTGGACTCTACGACACAGCCGATGCGACAGGCGGGCACTTCGACCATGTGCATGTATCCCTGTACTAACCGAGAGATGCTATGACGAGTCGAGGAAAGTGGCGGACGTGCCTAGGTGTGGAGACTGATGTCAGAGTCTGAGAAAGACGACAGTGTGGGTAGTGAGAACCGACCGGATCAAGCTCCGCCGGGCCAGCCGTCACTTGAACCGCCTACGAGTCACACTGTCCGCCCCGCCCCACAAGGGCCTCCTGGTAGTTCGTCTGGTCCCCGGCCGGGAGAACCGCAAACTACCCCGCCGTCCCGTGAACTGATGCGCCGCGCGTCTGTTCCCGGCTCAGCCGGACTACTGGCTTTCGAGTTGGTCTCAGGATTGATTTGGGTGCTTCTGAGCTTCATCGTCATCTACTGGCTGTGCCAGTTCATGGATCTTGAAGGCGGCACCTGGGTAGTCATCAGTCTTTGGGCCCTGTCTGGCCTCGCGGTGCTTTGGCCGCCAATCGACGGCTATCTGGCACGCGTCTTTTTCGGTGCGCGTCAGCCCACGCTCGTCGAACTTGAGCGGATGGCCCCGTCGTGGATGTTCGCGGCGGCGCGCGCTGGTGTGATGGGCCCGCGGTACGTCCTTCTGATCGAAGAGACCGACCAAGCCAGTGCGATCAATACGGGCGGCTATACGGTCGCGGTTAGCCGTTGGGCGCTCTACGCCTTGCCGCCAAGTCATCTGGAGGCCGTCTTGGCCCGCGAATTGATGACTCATCCGAGGGGAAGTACGTGGCTCGCGCGCCTTGCGAACTGGTACTCCCTACCCGCTCGCACCATCGCGTTGGTGGTGCGCCTTCTGCTCAAGCTGAGCCGGACAATACCTGCAGTCGGCTGCACCTTGGTCGGGTTTTTTCTGGTGGCATATCTCGGACTGGTCCTTATCTCGCTCGTCTTCTACGACAGTCTGCTCGTGCCTCTGGCCTTCCTCCTGCCGCTCTTCACCCCCCTGATCTTTGTCGTTCTCAGGCGATGGAATGAGCGAGTGGCTGACAGAGCCGCGGCCGACCTTGGGTATGGCCAACGAATGATCGAGGTGTTGTACGGGTGGCAAGCGGGTCAGCAGAAGCGCGCCAATGCCGGCCAGTTCGAGTGGCTGTCCAGCGTCCAGAGTTCCGTATCTGATCGGATCAGGGCGCTTGAGCTTTACCAACAGAGGAGATAGGCGCCTAGGACGTCGTCCTCGAGGGCTCGTGCCTGAGCCGTCGACAGCATGCGAAGCCGCTGACCTACACCTTCGCGCTCTTAGGACCAGCTACAAAGGTCCCGCAGCAGGACACCTTGAGCTACTTCGTGAGGGTCGTCAACGCGCAGCAGTCGGGACTTAGGTGGCTTGGGGGTGGAAGGTGATGGTGTGGGTGGGGGTTTGGGGGGCTAGGAAGTTTAGGAGGGTGGTGGCTGCGGTGTTGGTGGCGGGGTGGGGGAGGGGCGGGGTGTTGGGGAGGGGGGTTATGTGGAGGGTGGCGGTGGGGCGGGTGAGGGTGGCTTTCCACCAGGCGGTGACGAAGCCGTCGACGAGGATGGTGCCTCGGACTATGCCGTTGATGGTGATGATTTCGCGGCGGTGTTCGTCGCGGATGATGCGGGTGCGGTCGGCGTGAGACAGCAGGAGGTTGTCGAACTCGGCGATGAAACGTACGTCGACCGGGGTGTCCTCGTCGGGTAGGGAGATCGAGGCCAGGTCGAAGAGTTCGCGGCCTTCCGGTGATAGGTAGGTGCGGAGTTGGGGCCGGAGGCGGTCGAAGACCTCGCCGAGCCGGGTAAGGCCCGACCAGGCTTGAGCGTCGAGCACGCTGGCAGGGCCGAAGGCGGTTAGGTAGCGGAGTACCAGGTCGTCGATGGTCAGGGGAGCCGGCGCCAACAGAGACGACGACGTCAGGGAAGACGGGGAGGGAGACGGCGCCGGGGGAGACGGCGTCGAAGGGGACGACGACGGGCGCGGCGGCGTCTGGGGTGGGGGAGTACGGCCTAGCCAGGTGGTGGTGGGGGTGAGGGTTGGTTGGCCGGCTTTGCGCCAGAGGCCTCGGGGTGGGACTTGTACGCAGGGTAGGAGGTCTCGCACGGCTCGGGAGAGTAGGGCGGCGTCGTGGCCGGGGAACTCGGCTTCCAGGGCCGCCGCCAGTTGGCTCGGGTTCATCGGGGTAGACGAGAGCAGGCGCTCGGCAACCTCTAGGAGCGAAGGTACAGCCGCCGCAGCGGCCGCGGCGGGTTTGTTCGCCGCGAGGCCGCGCTGCATTACCTCGGCCACGAGCGGACGGATGGCCAGGGCGTCGTCGGCCTTGACGAGGTGGATCGTGCCGCGCATCAGCACGATCCGTACCACCTCGCGGGAGTTCATCAGGTCGACCAGTTCGTCCGGGGTGAACGACGACAACCTCGACCACAGACCGACGTACGGCGCGAGGGGTGCTTGCGATTGCATGCCGACGAGGTGATCGATCGTCTCGAGGGCGGAGCCGGAACTCCGCTCCAGCAGGCCCTGACGTTGCAGCAGCGCGCGGTTCAGCTGGCGCAGGCTCAGGCGTTCGGTCATGGCACGGGCACAAATCGCAACGGTGAACCAGGTAAGGCGAAATCGAGCAGTTCGTTGCCTTCGGCCTCGATCGAGGCGGTCGCGTCGGCGGACAACGGCGTCACGGCCTCGACCTCCAGTCCCTTGTCGCGGCCGGTGCGGACCAGTTTCCACAACGCGGCGACGCGACCGTCGTACAGTACGGCGCCCCGGCTCATTCGCTCCTCGATCAGCAACCGCCCGCGCAGGGTGTCGTCGATGAACCGGGTCCGGTCCGCGTGCGCCAGCAAAACGTTGTCGAACTCCGGCAGGAAGCGCGCCGGCGCCGGCACATCCTCGTCCGGCAGCGACGCGGACGCCAGATCGAACAGCTCCCGGCCATCCGGAGCGGTGTACGTGCGCAACTGCGGGCGGAGCCGCTCGACCACCTCGCCGAGCCGGGTCAGGCCCGACCAGGCCTGGACGTCGAGCACGCTCGCCGGACCGTAGGCCTGGAAATACCGCAGTACCACGTCGTCGATCGGCATGGCCTCGGTCGACTGGCCGAGCCAGAGTTCGGCCGTCGACATGGTCGGGTGGCCGCCCTTGCCCCAGATTCCGCGCGGCGGGATCTGGATCGTGGGCAGCAGGCAACGTACGGCGTGCGCGAGCGAAGGTGGTTCGCGGTCGGGCCACATCGGGCCGAGGGCCTCCCGCAGTTCGACCGCTGTCCGCGGTGACTCGGCCATCAAAGCAGCGCCGGCCGCGACCACGGCGTTCATGTCGAGGCCTTCGAGCCGCTTCCGGCCGTACGACTGGTTCTGGTAGATCTCGCGATCCATGCAGGGCTGGACCAGCGGCCGGATGCCGAGGAAATCCCGGCTCGACATCAGGTGGATCGTTGCCCGCATCATCGAACCGCGTACCGCCTGACGGCCTTCGAGCAGGTCCACCAGCTCCTGCGGCTTGAACCCGTTCAACCGGGTCCACAGGCCGACGTACGGCGCAAGGGGGAGCTGTGCCTGCATGCCTAGCAGGTGCTCGATCGTTTCCAGGGCGGTACGGTCCTGCCGCTCGAGCAACCATTGCCGCTGCAAGGTGGCGCGGTTGAGAGCGCGGAGGCTGAGGGTCGGCATGGGTGTCAGCCTCTCAAACCTGGCGCAGCGGAGCGAAGAACGAGGTCACATCCGCGACCAGCAGGTCCGGAACCTCCATCGCCGGGAAGTGCCCGCCGGTGTTGTAGTCCGACCAGTGCGAGATCGCGCCCGCCGGGTCCACCAGCTGCCGGATGCTCGTATCGCCCGCGAACACCGCGATCCCCGTCGGCGTCACCGGCATCTCCCAACCACCCGAAGAAGCATCCGAAGCATCCCAGCCGCCCGAAGCCGCACCGGCGTCCGAGGCCGCACCAGCGTCCGAAGCATCCCAACCACCCGAAGCAGCCGAATCACCCGAGTCAGACGAAGAAGCCAGCGCCTCGAAGTCGAACCCGGCGTTCATGCTCTCGTAGACGAAGTGCGCCGACGACTCGCCCAGCTGGTTCAGCCAGTACAGCGTCACGTTGGTGAGCAACTGGTCCAGCGGTACGGCGTCCTCGGGCCGCGGCTTGGCCGGATCCGTCCACGCCTGGTACTTCTCGACGATCCACGCCAGCTGCGCGACCGGGGAGTCCGTCAGGCCGAAGGACAACGTCGACGGCCGGCTCATCATCAGATCGAGGTACGCCCGCCCGGAGGTGTGGAAGTCGATCAACCGACGGCGCCGGTCCTCCTCGACCTCGGTCAGGCCTTCCAGCGCGCGGAGCTGGTCGACCGTCGGGTTCGGGAACGCGTCCGGCCCGTTCAGGTGGACCCCGATCACCCGGCCGGGCGCCATCATCGGCATCATGCCGGCGATGCCGGCGCCGACGTCACCACCCTGTACGCCGAACCGCTCGTAGCCGAGGCGGGTCATCAGCTCCGCGAGCGCCGGTACGGTCCGGGCGAGGCTCCAGCCGGCGCCCCCGGTCGAGAAGCCGAAACCGGGCAGGGAAGGAATCACCAGGTCGAAACCGGCGGCCGTCAACGGCCGGATCACCTGCAGGAAGTCCACGAACGACCCCGGCCAGCCGTGCAGCAGCAGCAGCGGCATCGCGTCGGACAGTTCCGACTTCACGTGCAGAAAGTGGAACGTCTGGCCTTCGATCTCGGTTGTGTAGTGCGGTAGCGCGTTCAGCTCGGCTTCCTGCTTGCGCCAGTCGAAGCCGTTCCGCCAGTACTCCGCCAGCTCCTTGAGGTACGACACCGGCACGCCGCGGCTCCAGCCGTGCTCGGCCGTCGGCCAGCGAGTCGCGTCGAGGCGGTCGGCCAGGTCGTCGAGGGCGGTCTGCGGAACGTTGAGGTGGAACTCGTTGATCGTCATGTCGAAGACATTAGGAGCACTTGCGGTCAACTTCTGTCCTAAAGGTCTGCCAAGATCAGATTCATGCTGGAAACCTCGGCAAGACTCCTGAAACTGCTCTCGCTCCTGCAGCTACACCGCGAGTGGAGCGGGTACGACCTTGCGGACCGGATGGGCGTTAGTACCCGTACGGTCCGTCGGGACGTCGACAAGCTCCGCGAGCTCGGCTACCCGGTCAACGCCAGTACGGGTACTACAGGCGGCTACCGGCTCGGAGCCGGCTCGGCGCTGCCGCCACTTCTCCTAGACGACGAAGAGGCCGTCGCAGTTGCCGTGGGTCTACGCTCGGCGGCCAACTTCTCGGTCAGCGGGATCGAGGAGACCTCAGTACGGGCTCTCGCCAAGTTGGAGCAAGTACTGCCCTCGCGCCTTCGACACCGGGTGGACGCTCTGCAGCGGTTCATCGTGGCTACACCCGGCTCAGGCCCTACCGTCGACCCGGCCCTGCTCGTGCAGCTGGCGGGCGCTTGCCGCGACCACGAGCGCTTGCGGTTCGACTATTTGGATCACGCGGGCAAGCCGACCTTACGAAGCACTGAGCCGCACCGCCTGGTTACGCGCGGCCGACGCTGGTACCTCGTCGCCTGGGACTTGGACCGGGATGGCTGGCGTACGTACCGCGTAGACCGGATCAAGCCGCGTACGCCGACTGGCCCGCGCTTTTCGCCGCGAGAGCCTCCGGCCGAGGACCTGGCGGCGTACGTCGGTAAGGGGGTCTCGACCGCATCCTGGCGCTACCGGATTCGGGTGAGGCTGCACGCGTCCAAGGAGGAGATGAGCGCGCGTGTCCCGATGTACGTCGGGGACTTCACGGCGATCGACGAGAACACCTGCGAGTTGGCGACCGGCTCGGACAACTTGGAGATGTCGGCGGGCTACCTGGCGCTCCTAGGGGTCCACTTTGACGTGATCGAGCCGACCGAGCTCAAAGGCGCAGTACGGGCCATCGCGGACCGATTCACGCAGGCAGCCCAGTAGGCAGGTTTTCCCTTGCCGACGTGTAACCGTCGGAAATTGGCAACAGATCTTGCTTCCCCCGGAGGTGCTTGGCGAACTAGGGTCCGAACGGTTCGTAGTCATACGGACACGTTCGTCAATCTTTTGGAGGGAAAGAGCATGGCGAAGAGCGTGTATCGCCGTAAGGCGATCGCGGCCGCCTCAGCCGGCTTCGTTGTCGTCAGCCTGGGGTTGTCCCTGACCAGCGCCGCGGGGGCGGCATCGGCGGGTCAGGAGACCTCGGCAACCGCGAACACCGGTCAGGCACTGGAGCTGATCCGGACCAAGACTTCTCTGCTTGGCAAGCACTACTGGTACCAGCAGACCTACAACGGCTTGCCCGTGATCGGCGGCTATCTCGCCCGGCACGTCGACAAGGCCGGCAAGGTCACTTCGATCAAGGACGGCCGCGACGCCATCCCGAGCAACTTGTCGACCACCGCGAAGGTTCCGGCCGCTACCGCCACCAAGACGGCTAATGCGGCCGTAGCCGCTCGGGCCGCCCGTAGCCGCGGCAACGGCGGCAAGAACGCCACGCTTGTCCCGACCGCCACAAACGGCACCGCCCAGCTCGCCGTGGTTGGCGGTAAGGACGCCCGCCTGGTCTGGAACGTCACGTCCCGCTCGGTCGAGGGCGTGACCCGCACGCTGGTCGACGCCAAGTCCGGCGCGACGGTCGAGTCCAAGGTGATCACCCGCAACGCCGATGGCCGTGGCGTTGTGTTCGACCCGAACCCGGTCGTGAGCGAGCGCAACGGCAAGCTGCAGGACGCCGACGACGCGAGCACCGACGAGCTCTTCCCCGCCCACAAGGCCGTGATCCTGCGCAACCTCGACGGCAACGGCAAGCTCGAGGGCAAGTATGTGCGCATCGTCGCCGCCGAGGGTGGCGTCGCCCAGAGCGCGAACCACCGGTTCCTGTACGAGCGCGACGACGACCGCTTCGAGCAGGTAATGGCGTACTACCACGTCAACCAGACCCAGGAGTACATCCACAAGCTCGGCTTTACCGAGGTGAACAACGCGTCCCAGGACTTCGAGATCAACACGTTCACCGGCGACAACTCGTTCTACGACCCGTCCACCGACACCATCACGATGGGCTCGGGCGGTGTCGACGACGCCGAGGACGCGGAGGTCATCTGGCACGAGTACGGCCACGCCATCCAGGACGACATCGTGCCCGGGTACGGCGAGTCGCTACAGGCCGGAGCGATGGGCGAGGGCTTCGGCGACTACTGGGCCGTGACGATGTCCGTGCCGGTCAGCCGCGGGTTCGACCTGCCGTGCGTCATGGACTGGGACGCCACCTCGTACACGACCGAGGAGCCGCACTGCCTGCGCCGTACCGACACCGGCAAGACCATGGACGACCTGGTCGGCCAGGTACACGCCGACGGTGAGATCTGGTCGCACGCGTTGTGGGATATCCACGGCGCACTCGGCCGCGACAAGGCCAACAAGGTGATCCTCCAGGGCACGTTCTTCTACGCCCCGGACACTTCGATGGCTGACGCCGCCCGCGTCACCGTGCAGTCCGCCCGCCTGCTCTATGGCAAGGCGGCCGCCGAGAAGGTGACCACCGCCTTCAAGGCCCGCAAGATCCTGTAGTCACCTGTACGACGAAGGGCCCGTGCCGCTCGGCGCGGGCCTTTCGAACGTCTGTGGATAGGCTGACGGGCATGAGGTGGAGCGTTGGGCTGATACCGGATCTGACCGGACGGCGTGCCCTGGTCACGGGCGCCACGAGTGGGTTGGGCTACCAGACCGCACTCGCCCTGTTGCGTAAGGGCGCTGAAGTGGTCATCGCCGGGCGCAACCCCGATCGGGTCGCTGAGGCCGCTCGACGCCTCAGCAGCGAGACCGGCCGCCAGCCGGACGTACTGGATCTCGACCTGGCAGACCTCACTAGTGTTCGTGCTGCCGCCGAGAAGGCCATTGCGTCGTACGAGCAGCTCGACCTGCTGATCAACAACGCAGGCGTCATGGCCACGCCTCTGCGCCGGACCGCCGACGGGTTCGAATTGCAGGTTGGTACGAACCACCTCGGGCATTTCGCGCTCACGCTGCGACTGATGCCGTTGCTGGTTAAGGCGCCCGGGCCGCGAGTGGTGACGGTTACCTCGTTCATGCATCGGACCGTGCCGAGGATCAGTGAGGGCGATCTACGCGGCGAAGGGCCTTACGGCCGCTGGGACGCCTACGGCAAGTCCAAGCTGGCGAACCTCCTGTTCATGTACGAGCTGAACCGGCGGGCCGGCGATCAGTTGACCAGCGTCGGCGCTCACCCCGGCTTCGCCGCGACCGAGCTGCAGTCGTCCGGTCCACGCCTTGGCGGCGCCAACCTCGAGGCCCGAGTGCTCAGCCTCGGCACCCGGCTCGTAGCCCAGTCAGCCGCGGCTGGCGCCTGGCCGAGTCTGTACGCCGCCACCAAGCGCGATCTCGCCCCGGGCTCACTCATCGGCCCACGCCTGATGGAGTGGCGCGGCAAGCCCAAGGTGGTCCAGGCGTCCCGGGCCGCTCGCGATCCTGAACTGGCTCGCCGGCTGTGGTCCTGGTCCGCCGAGGCCACAGAGATCGATCTGCCGACGTCCTGATCGAGACCTATGCACCCGGCCGCCCGAATGACCCGCCAGTAGAACTCATGGGTAATGAACTAGTGACAGTCGGGTAACCCCCTGGCTACTCTGCGGTAATCGCTCAGGCGGTCCCGTCGGCCGGAGGTTGTCCATGCGCAGGGTTCTCGTCGTTCTACTGCTGGTCCTCACCTCCGTCGGCGTTGCGCCTCCCGCAACCGCGCGCACTCAGGCGGCGGGCTTCGCCGTGCAGTACGAGCGCATTCCCGGCTGGAGCGGTACGGCGATCGGCGCGGTGGTGCTGACGCCGACCGGGCAGGGCAGCGGTCCGTTCCCGCTGGTGGTGATGCCGTCGAGCTGGGGCGTTCCGAACGTCGAGTACGTCGGCCAGGGCGCCAAGCTCGCGAAGGCGGGATTCCAGGTCATCTCGTATTCCAGCCGCGGCTTTTGGGACTCCGCAGGCGGTATCGACATCGCCGGGCCACCGACCATCGCGGACGTCAGTGCCGTCATCGACTGGGCCGATACCAACACTCCGGCGGACACCACGCGCGTCGCCGCGGTCGGCATCTCGTACGGCGCGGGCGCCTCGCTGCTGGCCGCCGCGCGTGATCCTCGGATCAAGGCCGTCGGCGCGTTGAGCGGCTGGGCCGATCTGATCGCCTCGCTGAATCCCCACGACACGGTGAACTTCCAGGCGGTCGCGGCGTTGCTTGCGCTGGGCAACATCACGGGCCGGCCGGGACCGGAAATGGCTTCACTGCAAAAGAAATTCGTCACCGGCCAGATCGATGCCGCGATCGCGGAGGCCAAGGCCATCGCGCCGATCCGTTCCGCCTCGACGATGGTGGACAAGATCAACGCGAACGGCACCGCGGTGTTCCTCGCGAACGCCTTCGAGGACTCGATCTTCCCGCCCACGCAGTACACCGACTTCTTCACTCGCCTGACGGTGCCGAAGCGGTTGCATTTCGCCCACGGCGACCACGCGACCCCCGAGGTGACCGGCGCGATCGGCCTGCCGAACGAGACGTGGGACGAGCTGGCCGGCTGGCTGCGGCATCACCTCACCGGCGCGGCCAACGGCGCCGACGCGAAACCGCCCGTACAGCTGAAGTCCCAGCGTGGAACGTGGCGCGGCTATCCCGACTGGGCGAGCGTCGGCACCCCGCGTACGTCGTACCTGACGAAGCCGGCCGGGTTGAGCCGCACGGGCGGGTTGGCCGGGGCGCCCGTGAGCGGTTGGTCGAACCGGATCGGCGCGGGTGTTCCAACCGTGGCGGACAGCGGGATCGTCCTTGTTTCTGGGGCTTTGCAGGGGTTGTTGTCGATCCCGACGGGCGTCGCGACACCGCTGGTCGATCGCAGTTTCGCAGGGGTTTGGGCCGGGCCGACGTACTCGTCGAAGACGGTGGTGAACGGCTCGCCGCAGGTCCATGTCACGGTGACGCCGAGCGCGGCCGACACCACGTTGTTCGCCTATCTGTATGACGTGGACGCCCTCGGCTTCGGGTCGTTGATGGCGCACAAGCCGTACGGCCTGGTGGACGCCGTTCCCGGTCAGCCGAAGACGATCGACTTCCGGCTGGAGGCCACGAGCTGGGAGGTTCCGGCTGGGCATCGGCTGGTGCTTGTGCTCGATACGGTCGACCCGCGGTATCGAGGTTTGAGCAAGGTCGGCAGCTCGGTCACGTTCACCTCGCCCGCGAGCGATCCCGCGTGGTTCCGGGTACCAATCGCTGCGTGATATGCAACCTCAGTTGTATCTCTTGCGATTTGTGATCGTCTAAGCCACTGTGTGTGGTCGGACGATCACAACTCGGAGGATTTCCATGGTCACGAGCCGCCGTCGTTTCCTTGGTCTGACCGCTGCCGCCGCCGCGGCCGGTCTCACCCACGCTGAGATCGCGCGGGCTGGTCATCGCGCCACTTCGACGATGTACGTCGGGACGTACACGTCGCAGTCCGGTGGTGGCAGCGGGCTTGGTCTCGCCAGTTACGACACCACCACCGGGGCGATCACCTCGACCGGATCGCTTACGGGTGTGGCGGATCCGTCGTTCGTGATCCGGAACGGCCGCTTCCTCTACGCGGTGAACGAGCAGACGAGCGGCGGCGTGACGGCCATCGCGATCGAGACCTCCGGCAGGCTGCGCGTGCTGAACCGCCAGTCCACGGGTGGATCCGCGCCTTGCCACCTGGCGTTGGTTGCTGGCGGCAAGTTCCTGCTGAGCGCCAACTACAGCTCCGGAGATGTCGCGGTTCATCCGGTGCGCAGCGACGGCAGCCTGGGGAGTCGTACCCACCTGGTGAAGCACGCCGGCAGCGAGCCGCACGCCCATCAGGTGCTGGCCGATCCGGCCGGCAAGTTCGTGCTCGCGGTCGATCTCGGTACCGACTCGGTCTACACCTACACGCTGAGCACCACCGGCCGGCTTTCGCTGAAGTCGCAGGCGGGGTTCGCGGATGGCGCTGGGCCCCGGCATATGGCGTTCCACCCGGGCGGGCGGTTCGGCTATGTGGCGAACGAGCTCGACAGCACGATCGTGGTCTGTGCCTACGACGGCACCACGGGCAGGCTCACGCCGGGCGCGGTCCAGCCGACGGCTCCGGCTGGTACGACGAACTATCCGGCTGAGGTGATCGTGTCGCCGGACGGGCGGTTCGTGTACTTGACCAACCGCGGGCACAACAGTGTCGCGATCTTCGCGGTGGAGAACGAGGGAGCGTCGTTGCGGCGTATCGCCACGCCTTCGTGTGGTGGCAACTGGCCCCGGCATCTCGCCTTCGACCCGACGGGCAAGCTGCTCTTCGTCGCGAACCAGCGGTCGAACGGGATCGCGTCGTTCCAGGTTGATGCGCAGACGGGGTTGTTGACGCCGGGCCCGACTTCTGCGACGCCGATGCCGGTTTGCGTGCTGCCGGTTTAGCCGGTCTGTGGGGGAGTTGATCCCGCAGTTGGGGTGGCCCGTGTGGCTTGTGCCGGTGATACGGCGTGGGCCGCGCGGGCCGTACGGCGTGAGGGCGCTGGGGCTTCGGCTGACGCTTTCCGCCCAGATGAAGGAACGTGCCATGAAGCGATCGACCCGACCGTGGCGCTCGCGCGTCACCGCGCTGGCCGCTGCCGGAGCCCTGGCCGCGACCGCTCTCGCCACCGCCTCGATCGAACGCCTGCAGCTCACTCCCGACGTGCCCGGGCAGGCGCTTCGGCTGACCGCGGACACGGACGGTCCGGCCGGCGTTGACGTCGAGGCTACGGCGTACGACGGAACCAAGGCGATCGGCAAGGTGCGGGGCAAGGCCAACACCCAACTCAGCCTGCCGGTCCCGAATCCGAAGCTCTGGTCGCCCGGCAACCCTTTCCTCTACACGTTGAAGGTGCGGGTGATCGACAACGGCAAGGCCGTCGACCAGGTCGGCTCGTACTTCGGTATGCGCTCGGTCGGTAAGGCGAAAGGGGCCGACGGCAAGCTTCGGCTCACGCTGAACGGCAAGATCCTGTCAACCTTTCCACGCTGGATCAGGGGTTCTGGCCGGACGGACTGAACACGGCACCAACCGACGAGGCGTTGCGGTTCGACCTCGAGCAGCACAAGGCGCTCGGCTTCAACACGGTTCGCAAGCACATCAAGGTGGAGCCGGATCGCTGGTTCTACTGGGCCGACAAGCTCGGGCTGATGGTCTGGCAGGACATGCCGTCGTCGAAGACCGACGCGATGCCGGAACCGTGGCGCGCGCAGTTCAAGGCCGAGTTGCGCGAGATGATCGAAGAGCACAAGGGCTTCACCTCGATCACCGCGTGGGTCCCGTTCAACGAGGGCTGGGGCGAGTGGAACCGCGAGGAGACCGGGCAGATCGCCGACGCCGTGAAGGCGCAGGACCCGTCCCGTCTGGTCAATGCGCATTCCGGCGTCAATTGCTGCAACTCCAAGGGCGATTCCGGCCGCGGCGACATGGTCGACCACCACGCCTACCTCGGCCCGGCAACGCCTTCGCCGGACGAGAACCGGGTCGCGGTCGACGGTGAGCACGGCGGATTCGGCCTGAAAACGCCTGACCACATGTGGTTCGGTGACGGCTTCGCCTACGAGATGACGCCGGACAAGGCGCCGCTCACCCGCCGGTACGTCGAGAACCAGCGTGACGTGATCCGCTCGGCCAACACGTGCGGCATCAGCGCGTCGGTCTAGACGCAGATCACCGACGTCGAGGGTGAACTCAACGGCTTCTTCAGCTACGACCGTCAGGTCACCAAGATGGACGTGCCGCAGGTCCGTGCGGTCAACCAGGCCATCATCGGCTCGGCCGACGGCAGCGGTACGAACGTGCCGCCTCCGCCGCCTGGCAAGAACGGCAACGGCGTCGCGCTCAACGGCAACGGCCAATTCATCGACACCGGCGCCAACCTGCTCAACACAGGAGGCAACTACACGCATCCGCCTGGGTGAAACTGAACTCGACGGCACAGTCGATCAAGTTCATCTGTTTGATCGGGCCCTGACGCCCGCAGAAGTCAACGCTTTGTACACGTCCGGTAGGTAGTTCGAGATGCGGTACCCGCTCTCCTCCCTGATGCTGGAAGGGACGCAGACCCGACCAGGGGAGGAGACCGGTGACCGCAACCGGCCGGCCGCCCGGCCCACGAGCCACCGCCACGGGTGGCTCGTGGTTGCGCTTCCGGCCGCCGCGTTACGGCTTCGGCGGGGGCCCGATCGGGCAACTGCCCGAGCCCGAGGGAGACGTACTCGCCCGCGCCACGGTCGATTCGGCGTACGGCGCGGGTATCCGCTTTTTCGCCACGGCACCACGCCACGGCCTCGGTGCAGCCGAACTCGTCGTCGACGGGAGACTGCAGTACGACTACTCGGCCGACGGCGTGTTGCGTTCGCTCGCGGAAAGCCTCGACCGGTTCGCGCTGGAGGCGGTCGACCTGGTCGTTGTGGACGAGCACGAGGCGTGCTGGGAGAAGGTCTACCCGGTGCTGCGCGAACTCCGCGACCAAGGCGCGATCAAGGCCTTCGGCGTGGTGACGAGCAGACCCGACGAGGTGGCTCCGCTGGTACGCGAGACCGACCTGGACGCCGTACTGCTGTCCGGGCGGTACACGCTGCTCGACCAGTCGGCGGCGCCATTGGTGCATCTGTGTCGCGAACGTGGTGTCGCCGTGATCGCTGGTGGAGTGTTCGGTTCGGGCCTGTTGTCGGGACAGGCTGACGCCTCGGCCGGGCAGGACCTCCTCATTCGAAGCCGGCGGATCGCGGCCGTCTGCGAGCGGTACGCCGTTTCCCTACCGCAGGCCGCGCTAGCCTTCCCACTGCGCCATCCCGGCGTCACCTCGATCCTGGTCGGAGCGGCGAGTCCGGCGGAGATCCGGGCCGACGCGGCGTTGGTGCGCCAGCCGGTACCACCCGATCTGTGGCGCGAGCTCACCGACCAGGGCCTACTCAGCACGGAATAGCCGCACGAGTTCGGTTGCCGGGCGACGTAGGCCGGGGCTGATCACCGGCGAGTGGCCCGGCCCGGAGACCAAGCCTTGCCAGGTCCGAGGCGGTAGGCAATTCTAGTCCTCTCGGGTTCCTGTGGGGGGAAACATGCTGAGCTCTACCGCGTCATGTGTACGTGCGGCCGTGCTGGCCGGTCTGATCGGAGCAGGGCTGGTGGCGGCGCCGTTGCCGGCCTCCGCGGCGACGATAACCGTGACCACGACGGCCGATGTCGTGAACGGCGGTGACGGACTCACCTCGCTGCGTGAGGCCTTCACGATCGCCGGCGCCAACGGCGCCGACGACACCATCGTGCTGGCCCTGGCCGGTCTCTACACGCTGGACGAGTGCGCCACCGGGCCGCTCGTTCATTCCGACAATCACACCTTGGTTGTCGATGGCAACGACTCCGTCATCGAGCAGAGCTGCGATGCGACGGCGATCATCGATAGCTCCGATCACGACGGCCGGCTCGAACTGATCGACCTGACCATCGACGGCGGGCCGAACACCACCGCGACCGGCCTGGAGGGTGCCGCGATCCGGTCGGAGAGCGAACTCGCGCTCACCTCGGTCGAGATCCGCAACGTGCTCTCGCCGGGGGGCAGCGTGGTCTGGTCCAGCTTCGACCACGGCGTGACGCCGTACCGGGTGGCGATCACGGACAGCTCGCTGCATCACAACACCGGCACTGTGCTGACGTGTGACAACTGCTCGATGCGGGTGGTCAACAGCACGATCACCGACAACACCGGATCGGGCATCTCGACCGTCGACGGGTATCCGCTCGAAGTCGTCGGCTCCACGATCTCGAACAACACCCGGATTGGGGTCGGAAGCTCCGGGCAGGGCTTTCCAGGCAATCGGATCACGATCGACACCTCCACGATTCAGAACAACGGCCGCGGCGGCGTGCGTTGCGTCAACTGCGGCACGCTGGCGATGACGCAGAGCACCGTGAGTGGCAACGGCCAGACCGCGGTGGACGCCTCTGGCGGAATCTACTTCTCGGTCTCCCAACGCGATGGGGTCGGCGCGGCGAGCGTGTCGATCGCCCAGTCGACGATCGGCGGAAACCGCAGCGTGGGCCCGGGCGGCGGACTGTCCGTCACTCCGGTACTCGTCGAGCCGGGCGGGTCGGTGGCGGACACCGCTCTCGACCAGGTGGTTGTCGAGGACAACGAGTCGACCGGCGGCGGTGGCGGCGTACATGTTGCTATCGGCAAGTTCCGCGGCCACCTCGGTGCCCTGCGCAACAACTCGACCACGGGTAACGGCGGCGGCCTCAACTACACCGACGCCACCGGGCCGTACGATCTGACGCTGGACGCGACCGAGGTCCGCGGCAACACCGCGGGAGGCATGGGTGGCGGTGTGTACGCCCATGCGGCGACGGCCTTCGTGCACAGCGGTTCGGCCCTGAGCGAGAACACCGCGACGGGCGACGGCGGCGGACTCAAGCTCGGCATGTCGTACTCCGCCGACTTCACCGATCTCGAGGTCAGTGCAAACGCGGGCGCGAACGGCGGTGGCCTCGACGTCGCGTCCGAGGTGCTGCGCCTCGATCGGACCACCGTCGCCGGCAACACCGCCACTGGTGCCGGCGGTGGCGTTCGCGTCTCAGCCATCGCCGCGGACGCTGTCAACAGCACCTTCAGCCACAACACGGCAGCGACCGGCGGCGGTTTGGCGGTGACCACGGCAACGCTGGTGAAGCTGACTCACGTCACGATGGCCGACGGCACCGCGACCACCGGCGCGCACATCGCGGCGGTGCCTTCGGCGACCGTGCGAGTCTCCCGCAGCGCTCTGGTGCTGCCGATCACCGGTACGTCGTGCGCGGGTATCGGTGGTGTGTTCGGTGGCGTCTCCGAAGGTTTCTCTGTTCTGCGCGACGCGACGTGCGGGAGTGTTGCCTCGGACCTGGTGACGGCTGCCGACCCACAGCTCGGGCCGCTGGCGCTGAACAGTGGCCGGCTCACTCGATTGCCAGCGGCAACGAGCCCGCTGGGCGGCCGGGTGCCGGTGGCGAACTGCCCGATCACCCAGGACCAGCGCACGCAGAGCCGTCCGGCTGGGCCGAACTGCGACGCGGGCGCGCTCGAGATCGTCGAGGCGCCGGCCTCACCGGATGCGAAGATCAAGGACCTCATCGCCGAGGTCAAGGCGAAGAACCTGCCGTCGTGGCTGGAGGCAAGTCTCGTGCTCAAGCTGGACCTGGCCCGGCTGGCCCTGAAACAAGGCCACAAGCCGGCCGCCAAGGTGTTCCTCAATGCCTTCATCCTCGAGGTCAAGTCCCAGTCCGGCAAGAAGATCCCTGCTGCCACTGCCACCTCTTGGATGACCAAGGCCACCGCCATCCGCAACTCCTTGTAAACCAGTCCACCCCACCTTTGCGTTCGTTCCGACGATCGAACGCAAAGGTGGGGTGGAGAGCTGCCCCGCGGCGGCAACGGCGTACGAGTTGCTATCGTGGGGGTGGCGCCGCGTTGAGGTGGTGTCCCGGACGAGATGGCGCCGTACCCGGAACGGTCAAGACGACGCCTGCCCCTGAGGAGGGGGTCGTCCCATGCAGCTCGTCGACGTCATCGAGATCGCCGGTGCCCTGACCATCCTGGCCGCTTTTGCCGCCTCCCAGGCCGGGCGCCTCGAGCAACGCACGCGGACCTACCAGCTGCTGAACCTGATCGGGTCGGCCATTCTCGCCGTACTGGCCGGGATGCATCAGTCCTGGGGCTTTCTGCTGCTGGAGGGCAGCTGGGCGGTCGTCAGCCTGTTCGGCCTGATCGCCGTACTCCGCAAACCCCACGCGGCCTAGCGCAGAGCAGCAAAACCCGACGCGGCCTAGCGCTAAGCCGCAAACCCCACGCGCCCTAGCTCAGGGCAGAGCGGGGCTGCAGAACCCGAAGCGCGCGAGCGTCAGTAGCGGTCGGCCGGGTTGGTGGGCACGGTGCCGGAGCTGGGCACGTTGGTCGGGATCGTGCCTTCCGTACCGCCAGGGGTCGGCGAACTGCTGGTGGTCGGGCTGCCGCTCGGTGTCGGGCTGCCGGTCCCGGTCGGCGAGGGACTCGCCGGCGGCGGCGTTGTCGGCGTGATCGTGACCGTCACCGTGCTGCTCGGCGGCGGGATCAGCGGCTCGGGATCGACGTTCGGCTTGTCCTTGAACAACAACCAGGCGATCAGCAGCGCGGCCAGCATCAGTACCAGCATCGTCACCAGCGACAGCAAGATCGCCAACCACGAGGCGGACTTCAGGGCGGCCGGCCAGGGCAGCGGCCACAGCCGGAACAGGCCGGGCCGGCGCCGCGACTCCCAGTAGTGCCGGAAGTCGGGTCCGCGCAGCTTGCCGATGTGCGGAATGCGGTCCATCAGTACGGCGGACAGGATCTCGCCGCCGTGCCGTTCGGCGATGGCCCGGGAGTCCGCGCTCGAACTGCTGCCATTGTCCGCGACGACCGGGCCGATCGCCGCCCAGAGCGCGAGATCGTCGTCGTCCTCGGTGTTCCGCCCGACGATCAGGTCGGCCGGCACCTGGTCGACCGCGCGCTGGAACCGCTCGCGCGCCGCGGCGTCGTCGGCCGAACCCTCGGCCATCATCGCGACGACCGCGTGCTTGCCGTCCTCGTTGCGGGCGGCGTACAGGAACCCGGCCGGGGTGACCGACAGTCGTCCGCGCAGCCAGAAATCCCCGACGCGGGGTGGGTCCTCCGGCTGCAGCGGCAGCGCGGTCGGGACCTCCTGCGCGGGTACGGCGGGGCGGGACTCGGTCGCGGTCATCGGGACAATCCCACCACATCGGTGGTAGCAGCGCCCGCCCGGCACGACGTCGGGTTTGCGGCAGGAGGCAGGATGGGGACCAGCGGCACGGGCTCGCGGGTGGGAGAAGTCGTCACCGGACCCGGGCATCTGATGGAATGGCGGCAGGTTCCCGCGAATGCACCGGTCCTGGATGGACCGCGGAAGGACGACGTTCTATGACTGAAACCACGGCTCTGGCAGGGTCGGTGGCCCAGCAGTCCCAGTTGGTCGGCGAAGCCATCAACGAGGTCAAGCGCGTCATCGTCGGCCAGGAGCACATGGTCGAGTCGTTGATGGTGTCCCTGCTGGCCAAGGGGCACTGTCTGCTCGAAGGCGTGCCCGGGGTCGCGAAGACGCTGGCGGTGCGGACCTTCGCCCAGGTGGTCGGTGGCACGTTCGCGCGGATCCAGTTCACGCCCGACCTGGTGCCGTCCGACATCGTCGGTACCCGGATCTACCGGCAGACCCGGGAGACCTTCGACATCGAGCTCGGCCCGACGTTCGTGAACTTCGTGCTCGCGGACGAGGTGAACCGGGCCCCGGCCAAGGTCCAGTCCGCGATGCTCGAGCTGATGGCCGAGCGCCAGGTCTCGATCGGCGGCCAGACCTTCCCGATGCCGAAGCCGTTCATCGTGATCGCGACGCAGAACCCGATCGAGTCCGAGGGCGTCTACCCGCTGCCCGAGGCGCAGCGCGACCGGTTCCTGGTCAAGATCGACGTACCGCATCCGCGTGGGCACGAGGAGTTCGAGATCCTGCGCCGGATGAGCGTCGACCCGCCCGAGTCCCGCCAGGTGCTGCGGCCCGAGACGATCATGGAGCTGCAGCGCTCGGCCGAGAAGGTCTTCGTGCACAACCTCGTCGCGGAGTATGCGGTCCGTCTGGTGATGGCGACCCGCACCCCGGCCGACTTCCACCTGCCCGACCTGGCCCCGATCATCGAGCTCGGCGTCAGTCCGCGCGCCACCCTCGGCCTGGTCTCGGCCGGCCGGGCGCTCGCCCTGATCCACGGCCGCGACTACCTGCTGCCCAGTGACATCCAGTCCGTCGCGCTGGACGTGATGGGTCACCGGCTCGGCCTGACCTTCGACGCCGTTGCCGACAACATCGACCCGCGCGCCGTTGTCGAACGCATTCTCGCCACCGTGCCGCCGCCCCAGCCGGTCTGGCGCGATGGCGCCGAGACCGGTGGCCGGCCCGAATTCGTCTGATATGAGCCCGCACAAGTCCCGCGATCCCCGGGCGGCGATGACGATCTCGCAGCTCGCTCCGGAGCGCGCGCTGCGCCGGCTCGAGCTGACCGTCGTCCGCCGCCTGGAGGGATACCTGCACGGCGAGCACCTCGGCCTGCTGCCCGGCCCGGGCACCGAACTGGCCGAGGCCCGCGAGTACCAGGTCGGCGACGACGTACGGCGCATGGACTGGGCTGTCACCGCGCGGACGACGATGCCGCACGTGCGGGACCTGATCGCCGACCGCGAGCTGGAAACCTGGGCCCTGGTGGACCTCTCGGCCTCGATGGACTTCGGTACGTCGCAGTTGGAGAAGCGCGAGCTGGCCGTCGCGGCCGTCGCCACCGTCGGGTTCCTGACGCACCGCCTGGGCGACCGGTTCGGCGGTCTGATGCTGCGCGACTCGGCCCTGCGCCGGTGGCCGGCCCGCTCGGGTCGCCTCGCGTTGTACGGCCTGTTGCGCGCGTTGCTGGCCGAGCAGGACACCGGGGAGCACCAGTCCCGCAGCGATCTGGCCGGTGCGCTGGAGTCGATGGCCCGGACCCAGCGGAAACGGGGTCTGCGCGTCATCGTGTCGGACTTCCTCACCCCGGACGACGGCGAGACCGACCAACGGCTCGAACCGTCCTGGGAACGCCCCATGCGCAAGCTCACCGTCCAGCACCAGGTGCTCGCGGTGGAGATCGTCGACCCGCGCGAGATGGAACTGCCGAACGTAGGTGTCGTCATGATCGGCGATCCCGAGACCGGCGCCATCCGCGAGATCGACACCCGCAAGCGCCGCGTCCGGCAGGAGTACGCCGCCGCCGCGCTGGCCCAGCGGGAACGGACCCGCGCCGCACTCCGTAGGGTAGGAGCAGGACATCTTGTGCTCCGCACCGACCGGGACTGGGTGGCCGACACCGTGCGTTTTGTGCTGACCTACCGGCGGGTGGCCCAGCGCCTGCACCAACCGCCGAAGGGAGTGGCCCGCTGATGGAGTTCATCTCACCGGGACGGCTCTGGTTCCTGCTACTGATCCCGATCGTCATCGCGGCCTACCTGCTGCTGCAGCACCGCCGCGCGCAGTACGCCGTTCGCTTCACCAACATCGCCCTGCTCGACCGGGTCGCGCCGCGCCGCCCGCAGTGGCGCCGGCACGTCGCGGTGGTGATGGCGCTGCTCGCGGCGACGTCCTGCATCGTCGCGTTCGCCCAACCCAAGGACGAGGTCAAGGTGCCGCGCGAGCGGGCCACCATCGTGGTCGCGATCGACGTCTCGCTGTCGATGATGGCCACCGACGTCGACCCGAACCGGCTCGAGGCCGCGAAGCGCTCCGCGAAGAACTTCGTGAACCAGCTGCCGACCAAGTTCAACATCTCCCTGGTCAGCTTCGCCGGTACGGCGTCCATCATCGTGCCGCCGACCACCGACCGAGCCACCGTGCAGAGGTCGATCGACGGCCTGGAGCTGGCCGAGTCGACCGCTACCGGCGAGGGCATCTTCACCTCGCTGCAGGCGCTCACCCAGGTCCCGCCGGACCCGAACCACCCGAACGACCCGGCCCCGGCCAGGATCGTGCTGCTGTCCGACGGGAAGCGGACAGTCGGGCGGACGGCCCAGGAAGGGGCGCAGGCCGCCAAGGAGAAGAACACCCCGGTCTACACGATCACCTTCGGTACCGACTCGGGCTTCATCGAGATGGACGGCATCCGCCAGCGCGTACCCCCGGACCGGGCCGAGCTGCGCAGCGTCGCGGAGATCACCGGGGGAGAGGCCTACACGGCCGAATCCGCGGGTGAGCTCGAGGACGTCTACAAGGACATCGGCTCTTCGGTCGGCTTCGACGAGGTCGACAAGGAGGTCACCTCCCGCTTCGCCGGTATCGCGATGCTGTTCACCCTCGCCACCGCCGGCGCCGCCGTAGCCATGGCCTCGCGTTTCCCGTAGGCCGGTTCGCGGCTGATTCCGCTTGTTGCAGTGGCGGTTCGGGTGCGGCCAGGTCGATGCCTAGGGCAACGTCCATGCGCCGTGCGCGGTCCGGTCTGTCTGCAATCCGGACAACGGACTGGTCGTTCACAGGGAGGCGTCGGGCGTTGGCGCTGCTCGGGATGCCGGCGCCCACCTGATCTCAGGGCCGGGTTCCGCGGCCCGTGGGTTTGGGGCGGGGTACTGGCTGACGGAGACCGGGCCATTCCGCGGGTAGCAACCGGACCGTGATGTGCGGGAACGGCCCGGTTGCTGGTGTCGTTGGTAGTGGTGGTGCAAGATGTACTAGCTGTCGTCTGTCGAGACACGAGTTGTTCGAGAACGCTGGGGAAGGCGCCCCTCGAACACAGGAGGTCCCGGTGGCGACGACCCGTGGCGTGCTTTACGTCCACACAGTGCCGTCAGCGCTGTGCCCACATGTCGAGTGGGCGGCCGGCGGCGTACTCGGCGTGCCCGTCAAACTCGACTGGACGCCCCAACCAGCTGCCCAGGGCAACTATCGCTCCGAACTGTCCTGGCAGGCCGAGTCCGGAACCGCGTCGAAGTTGGCGTCCGCGTTGCGCGGCTGGGCCAAACTTCGCTTCGAGGTGACCGAGGAACCAGCGGGCGGTAACGAAGGCGAGCGCTATTCGTTCACCCCGACTCTCGGCATCTTCCACGCGACCACCGGCGTACACGGCGACATCATGGTGCCGGAGGACCGCCTGAAAGCCGCGATGCTCAAGGCTGCAACGGGCGAGGTCGATCTGCACGACGAAATCGATCGTTTGCTCGGTCGGCCTTGGGACGACGAACTCGAGCCGTTCCGCTACGCCGGCGACGGTGCACCGGTTCGCTGGCTGCACCAAGTGGTCTAGTGATCACGCAACGCAGGCGGATCGCCGCGATTCCTGAGAACTTCCAAAGAGTTAAAGAACCGGCGCAACTTTTCCCGGACCTGGCGAGTCTTACTAATCACTAGGGCGGGAGGGGCCGTGGCCGCTGGGCTACCGGGTGCAGGGACACCCCGGTGACCGACCACAGCGGCCGCACCACCTGAAAGCGAAAGCGGGATCCCCCACGGATCCCGCTTTCGCCTTTTCCTGCAGCTCCGTTGGTCCGGTCGTCTCGGGCCGATGAGTCCTGCTACGGCTGGCCTCGACAGGCTGGATGCCGGGTTTCTGCGCGAGCGCCGGGTTTTGGTGTGCCCGCTGCCGACTTTTATGGCCGCTACCCGGTTGCAGCCAGGTAGTCGTGCAAAAAGCCGGCAGTCGACCGTCTGGACCACCTCGCCGCCAACCACCCGGCCAAAGTGACGGCAAACCCGGCGCCGAACCGGGACGGCAGGGCCCGGCGCGCAGCGTCACCGCAGGTGATTCCGAAACTCTCGAACCACCGAAGCCGGAAGGCCTTACAGCGGGATATTTCCGTGCAACCCGCGCCGCCGGCCGTTGGTTGCCTCGGCCGTCGCGATAGCCGCGGCAAGCGCCGAGCGGGTGCCGGACGGCTCAACGATCTCGTCTACCACGCCGATCTCCTGGGCGCGCTGGATACCACCGGCGATCTTCTCGTGCTCCGCGGCCAGTTCCGCTTCGACCTGGGCGCGGAGTTCCGGCGCGACCTCGGCCAGCTTTCGCCGATGCAGAATCCGTACCGCCGCCACCGCCCCCATCACGGCAACCTCAGCCCGCGGCCACGCGAACACCCGAGTGGCCCCCAGTGAGCGAGCGTTCATCGCGATATACGCGCCGCCGTAGGTCTTCCGAGTCACCAGCGTCACCCGCGGTACGACCGCCTCCGCGAAAGCGTGCAGCAGCTTCGCCCCACGTCGTACGACGCCATCCCACTCCTGCCCGACCCCCGGCAGATAGCCCGGCACATCCACGAGTACCACCAGCGGTACGCCGAACGCGTCGCACATCCGCACGAACCGCGAGGCTTTCTCGGCCGATAACGCGTCGAGACAACCACCCAGGCGGAGCGGGTTGTTCGCGATCACTCCGACGGTACGTCCGCCGAGGCGGCCCATCGTGGTGACGATGTTCGGCGCCCAGCGCTGGTGCAACTCGACGCCGGAACCCTCGTCCAGTACGCCGCCGACCAGCGGGTGTACGTCGTACGCCCGGCGGGCCGATTCCGGCAGCAGTCCGGACAGATCGGTATCGGGCACGTCGGGCGAGACGACGCCCTGGTTCCCGAACAGGTCAGCCAGCCGACGCGCCTCCGCGATGGCGGCGGCCTCGGAATCGGTGGTGATGTGCACGACGCCCGAGCGGCGGCCGTGCGGCTCTGGACCACCGAGGCGCAGCATGTCGACGTCCTCGCCGGTGACCGAGCGGACCACGTCCGGGCCGGTCACGAAGATCCGGCCTTCGGGCCCGAGGATGACGATGTCGGTCAGCGCGGGCCCGTACGCCGCGCCACCCGCAGCCGGGCCGAGAACAACCGAGATCTGCGGGATCTTGCCCGAGGCCTGGGTCATCTCGTAGAAGATCTTGCCGACGGCATGCAGGCTGAGCACGCCCTCGGCCAGCCGGGCACCACCGGAGTGCCACAGGCCGATGATCGGTAGTTCCTCGGCGCGGGCGGCCTGGTAGGCCTGCACCACGACGTCACAGCCCTCGTCGCCCATCGCGCCACCCATCACGGTGGCGTCGGAGCAGAACGCGATCACCCGGGCGCCGTGGATCGTGCCACGGACGGCCAACATGCCCGACAGGTTGTCCGGGGTGATCAGCTCCAGCGAGCCCTCGTCCAGCAGGTTGGTAAGCCGGGTGACCGGATTACGCGGGTCCTGTTCGCGCGGTAGCTTGACGGGTTTCGCGGGGGCGGCGGGGGCTGTGGTCATCGAGGATCTCCCGAATCAGAGGGACTTGAAGGCCAGCGCGACGTTGTGGCCGCCGAAACCGAAGGAGTTGTTCAGCGCGGCGATGTCCCCGTCGCCCAGCTTGCGCTGCTCGGTCGCGATGTCCAGGTTGATCGCGTCGTCCGGCTTGTCCAGGTTGATCGTCGGCGGTACCACCCGGTGGTGAATGGCCAGCACGGTCGCGATCGACTCAACCGCGCCGGCGGCACCGAGCAGGTGGCCGAACATCGACTTCGGCGCGGTCGCCACGGCCCGGTCGGCGGCGCTGCCGAGGGCGGCCCGGATGGCCAGCGACTCGGCGATATCGCCTTGCGGGGTGGAGGTCGCGTGCGCGTTGATGTGCACGATGTCGCCGGCCGCGAGGTCACCCTCGAGCAGGGCCCGCTGGATGGCGCGGGTGGCCCCGGCACCGGTCGGCTCGGGCTGCGCGATGTCGTGGCCGTCGGCGGTCAGGCCGGCGCCGGCGAACTCGGCGTAGATCCGGGCGCCACGCGCGACGGCGTGCTCGTACGACTCAAGGACGAGAATGCCGGCGCCTTCGCCGAGCAGGAAGCCGTCCCGGTCGAGGTCCCACGGCCGCGAGGCGCGCTCGGGCTCGTCGTTCCGCTTGCTCAGCGCCATCATTTGGCTGAACGCGGCCAGCGGCAGCGCGGTGATCGAGCCTTCGGTACCACCGGCGATCACGACGTCGGCGCGGCCAAGGCGGATCTGGTCGGCGGCGAGCGAGATGGCCTCGTTGCCGGAGGCGCAGGCCGAGACGGGGGTGTGCACACCGGCGCGGGCGCCGAGCGTCAGGCTCACGTTCGCGGCGGCGGAGTTCGGCATCAGCATCGGGATGGCCAGCGGCGAGACCCGGCGCGGGCTGTTCTTCAGCGCGTCGTAGTTCGCCAGCGTGGTGAGCAGGCCGCCGATACCGGAGGCGATCGCCACGCCGAGACGTTCCTTGGGCAGGTCGGAGCCGTCCAGGCCGGAGTCGGCCCAGGCCTCGTTCGCGGCGACAACGGCGAACTGGGCGTTGCGGTCGAGGCGGCGGGCCTTGACGCGCTCGAGCTTCTCGGTCGGTTCGACGAGGGCCGGTGCCGCGATCTGCACGGCCAGTTCGTCCACCCAGTCGGCGGTGAGCCGCTTGGCTCCGGACCGGCCGGCCAGCAGTGCGTCCCAGGTGCTGGGGACGTCGCCCCCGACCGGGGTCGACGCTCCGAGCCCGGTGACGACGACTCGGGTCTTCGACATGGTTACCTCATCCTTCGACTGGTTGATGGCGAGCAACGGATAGGCGGCTGCGGCCCGCCGGACCCGAGGTCCGGCGAGCCACCACCGCCAGCACAGCTAGGGCTGAATCAGCCGTTCTGGGCGCGCTCGATGAACGCGACCGCGTCGCCGACGGTCTTCAGGTTCTTGACCTCTTCGTCGGGGATCTTCACGTCGAACTTCTCCTCGGCCGCGACAACGACCTCCACCATGGAGAGCGAGTCGACGTCGAGGTCGTCGGTGAAGGACTTGTCCAGCTGGACGTCCTCGACCGGGATGCCGGCGATCTCGTTCACGATGTCGGCAAGGCTGGAACGGATCTCTTCGGTGCTGGCCATCTGTGCATTCCCTTTCGGATTTACTACTGACAAGTGCTGGTGGAGGGGCCGTGCGCCGTCCCGGTCCACCTGAGCCGGGACGGACAACATGATTGCCTAAGGCAAGCGGACTACGGCATCCGGATCACCTGGGCGGCGTACACCAGCCCGGCGCCGAAGCCGATGATGAGGGCGGTATCACCGCTCTTGAGCTCGCCGGACTCGCGCATCGCGTCGATCGCGAGCGGTACCGAGGCGGCCGAGGTATTGCCCTGGCGAACGACGTCCCGCGCGACCAGGACATGCTCGGGTAGTTTCAGCGCGCGGATCATCGCGTCGGTGATCCGGTTGTTCGCCTGGTGCGGCACGAACGCGTCGAGGTCCTCGACCTTGACCCCGGCCACGTCGAGCGCCTGCTGAGCCACCTTGGCCATCTCGTACGACGCCCAGCGGAAGACCGGGTTGCCCTCCATCGTGAGGTTCGGCCAGTTCGCGCTGGCGGCCGCCTCCTGCCAGGACTCCTTCTGCGCGATCACGTGGTGCTGGGTGCCGTCGGAGCCCCACACGACCGGGCCGATACCCGTCTGGTCGGAAGGCCCGATCACGGCCGCACCCGCGCCGTCGGCGAAGATGAACGCCGTACCGCGGTCGGTGGGATCGGTGATGTCGCTGAGCCGCTCGACCCCGATCACCAGCACGTACGGCGCGGAGCCGGCGCGGACCAGGTCGTTGCCCAGCGCGACGCCGTAGCAGAATCCGGCGCAGGCGGCCGAAACGTCGAAGGCGGCGGCCGTCGGCGCACCGACCGCGACGGCGATCTGGGTCGCGATCGCGGGGGTCTGGTAGAGATGCGTGACGGTGGCGACGATGACGCAGCCGATCTGGGCCGGATCGATCCCCGAGTCGGTCAGCGCCTCCTTCGCGGCCGATACCGACATCATCAGCACGGTCTCGTCCGGCTCGGCCCAGCGCCGTTCCTTGATCCCGGAACGGGTCTGGATCCACTCGTCGGACGAATCGATGTGCTCGAGGATCTCGGCGTTGCTGACCACCCGGCGCGGGCGGTAGGCGCCCATGCCGAGAATCGCCGCGTGCTGCGCGCCGTTCGTGGACGTGATCGTGCCGGTCATCGGCTGCCTGCCTGGGGGTGTAGTCGGACGAGCGGTTGACCGGGGGAGACCGGGTCGCCCTCTTCGACGAGCCACTCGACCACGATGCCGCCGTGCGGCGCCTTGACCTCGAGCGAGTCGCGCAGGCTCTTCACGATCGCGACGGTCTCGCCGGGTTCGACCACGTCGCCGGTCTCGCGGCGCTCCTGCTCACCGCGGGTGAAGATGCCCTTCATCGGCGAGACCAGCAGCCGCCACGTCGGCGAGGCGTCGATCTCGGACGGACTGCCGTGCTTCTCGACGAACGCGCGGGCGTCATCCAGCTGGTCCGGCGTCTTCAGCGCGAAGGTCTCGACACCCTTGAGCGCGCGCTTCGCGATACCCGTCAGCGTGCCCGCGGGGGGCATCTCGAGAATGCCGGTGACATTGAGATCGGCCATGGTCTGCATGCACAGGTCCCAGCGAACCGGCGCGCTGACCTGCTTGACCAGGCGATGCAACACCTCGCGGCCGTCGTGCACGATCTGGCCGTCGCGGTTCGAGATCAGCCGCGAGCGCGGGTCGTGCGTGGTGATGGCCTGGGCGTAGTGCCCGAGCACCTGCACGGCCGGTTCCATGTGCTCGGTGTGGAAGGCGCCGGCCACGGACAGCGGAATCAGCCGGGCCTTGGCCGGACCGTCCGCGCTGAAGGCGGCGAGCTGCTCGACCGTACCGGCGGCGACGACCTGGCCGGGGCCGTTGTCGTTCGCGGCGACGAGGCCGTGTTCGGCGATCTTGGCCAGTACCTCGTCGCGGTCGCCACCGAGCACCGCGGTCATCGAGGTCGCGGTCTGCTTCGCGGCAGCGGCCATCGCCTTGCCACGCTCGCGGACCAGCACCATCGCCTGCTCGGCGCTCAGTACGCCGACACCGACGGCGGCGGCGATCTCACCGACGCTGTGGCCGGCGGCAGCACCCATGGTGCGGAAGGCGTCGGACGGATGCGGGAACACGGCGAGCGCCGCCAGCAGGCTGGACGCGACCAGTAGCGGCTGCGCGATCGCGGTGTCGCGGATCGTGTCCGCGTCGGCCTTCGTGCCGTAGTGGGCGAGGTCGATCCCGGCGACCGCGGACAGCCAGTCCAGCCGGCTGGCGAAGGCGGGGTCGGCCAGCCACGGTTCGAGGAATCCTGGGGTCTGGGCGCCTTGACCAGGCGCGACGATGACGAGCACGTAACAACTCTCCCTGAGCCCGGCGCTTCGTGGGCCTGGAATGCGCACGAATTCTGCCGGGCCTGTTTTGTCACTATCCTACAAAACGGGGCTCGTTGTATCCGGTGCCAGCAGTCTGCCCAGCGCGAGTGCGACACGCAGTGTAAAAGCGTCTCGGGGGTTCGTCGGCGAGTAGCCGGTGATCTCGCCCGCGCGGCGCAGCCTGTACCGGACGGTATTCGGATGGATGAACATCTCACGGGCCGTCGCCTCGATAGAACCACCGGTGTTCAGGTATCTCGACACTGTGTCCAACAACACTCCGTCACCAATGGTCAAAGGCCCGTACACATCAGCGGCCAGTTGTCGCCGTGCGTGACCGTCACCCGATAACGACCGTTCCGGCAGCAGTTCGTCGGCCTGAACCGGCCGGGGCGCGTCCGGCCACGCGGGCGCCGCGCGCAGTCCGGCGACGGCGGCCCGGGCCGACGTCACGGCCGACATCAGGTCCTTCACCACCGGCCCGACAACGATCGGACCAGGCCCGAAGCGATCAGCCAGCTTTTGTACGATCTCGACAGGTTTGTTCGTACCCCCGAGTACTATCACCAGCCGGTCGCCCTGCATCGCGCACAACGCGTCCACGCCGTGCTGGCGAGCCGCGTGCCGCACGGCATCCGCGACGTTGGTGTTACCGCTGTCCGAATCGGGCGCACGGCCCACCACGACCGCCACCTGCGACGAGCCCTGACCACTCGCGTGCGGGCCCATCGACGACCCGGTCCAGCCCAGCGCCGAAGCCCTCGATCGCACGGATTCGTCCGCCTCACCGCGAATCACCGAGTCGACCACCAGGGCCTCGAGCCGGGCGTCCCACGCGCCCCGCATCTCCGCCGCCTGCGCGTAAACCGTCGCCGCCGCGAACGCCACTTCCCGTGCGTACCGGTGGATCGCCTCGCGCACGACCGGTACGTCGTCCGGCGGCAGGATGTCGCCGATCGTGTTCTCGATCATCTCGATGGTGGTACGAACCAGGTCGACGGTCTGATGCAACGAGATGACCCGGGTGAACTCCCGCGGGGCTGATCCGAACATCCGCGTCGGCATCGACGAATGCGCGTCCGGGTCGTGGAACCAGTCCACGAAAGCGGTGATACCCGACTGCGCGACCAGCCCGATCCAAGAACGGTCCTGCGCCGACAACTGCCGGAACCACGGCAGCTTCTCGTCCATCGCGGCCGTCGCGGCGGTCGACAGCGCCCCGGTCGCCCCCTGCAGCCGGTCGGCCCGCGCCTGATGCGCGACCTCCTCCGCCGCACGCCGCCTCCGCCGTGTCTTGGAACCGGCCTCACCCTCACCAACCACCCGCCGCGCCACCCCCCGACCATACGTCCCCACCCCCACGAACCACCCTGTCCGGCGCCGTACGCCCCCACCGCCCCCCTGTGGATTTTGTTGTGACGGTCGGACGTGGTTTGCGGCGTCCGACCGTCGCAGGGTTTTCCACAGCCTGCGGTCTCCGCTGGGCCACTCCAGCCCGCGCCGTACGCCTCCACCGCCCCCCTGTGGATTCTCTTGCCACGGTCGGACGCGGTTTGCGGCGTCCGACCGTCGCAGGGTTTTCCACAGCCTGCGGTTCTCTCGGGGTGGCCGGAGGTGGCGGGTTGGATGGGCGGCGGGGAACGGGTGGGCGATTCGTGCAGCGGGCGGGGGGAATGGGGGTGGGAGGCGGCATGATGGGGGGATGGTGGACAAGGCGGGTGTGGCGGCGGCGGTCGACGCGTTGCGGTCGATCGCGTACTACCTCGAGCGGGACCGGCAGCCGACGTACCGGGTGCGGGCCTATCGGCAGGCGGCGGACACGATCGCGGCGTTGCCCGTGGTGGAGATCCGGGCTCGCCATCGGGCCGGGACGATGACCGAACTGGCCGGGATCGGGCCGAAGACCGAGGCCGTCATCGTGGCGGCGCTGGACGGCCAGACCCCGGCGTACCTGACGAAGCTGGAGTCGGGCGCGGCCAGTCTGACCGAAGGCGGTAAGACGTTGCGGGCCGCGTTGAAGGCGGATCTGCACCTGCATTCGGACTGGTCCGACGGCGGCAGCCCGATCGAGGAGATGGCGCGTACGGCGAAGCGGCTCGGGCACGACTACATGGTGCTGACCGACCACTCGCCCAGGTTGACCGTCGCGAACGGCTTGAGCCGGGCCAGGCGGTTGGAACAGCTCGACGTGGTCGCCAAGCTCAACGCCGAACTCGAGAACGAGCTGGAGGGCTTTCGCATCCTCAACGGGATCGAGGTCGACATCCTCGACGACGGCTCGCTCGACTGCGATGACGACATCCTCGAGCGGCTCGACCTGGTCGTGGCTAGCGTGCATTCCAAGTTGCGGATGGCCTCGGGGCCGATGACCGAGCGAATGGTGCGGGCCATCGCGAATCCCCATGTCGACGTGCTCGGCCATTGCACCGGCCGGCTCATCACCGGGAATCGCGGCAAGCGGCCGGAGTCGGAGTTCGAGGCCGACGTGGTGTTCGAGGCCTGCCGCCAGTTCGGTACGGCGGTGGAGATCAACTCGCGCCCGGAGCGACTCGATCCGCCGAGGCGGTTGCTGTCGATGGCGGTCGAAACCGGTTGCCTGTTCTCGATCGACACGGACGCGCATGCGCCGGGCCAACTCGACTGGCAGGTCTACGGCTGCGAGCGGGCCGAGGAATGCGGCGTCACCTCGGACCGGGTGATCAACACCTGGGGCGCGGAGACCCTGCTGCAGTGGGCCGCGGCATGAGCAATATCGAGACCGATCCGGCCGAGTCGGCCTGCGGCGCCGAGGCCGTCGAAACCGCGCTGGAGTTCCTCGAACCACGCAAGGTCGTGCTCGGCCGGAGTACCGAGGTCCGCCGCCTGCTGCCGAACAAGACCCGCCGCATGATCGGCGCCTGGTGCTTCGTCGACCACTACGGCCCGGACGACCTGACCGCGCGCGTCGACTCGTACGACGCCCCCGGCGCGACGGGCATGCTCGTACCGCCGCATCCGCATACGGGCCTGCAGACGGTCAGCTGGTTGTTCGAGGGCGAGATCGAGCACCGCGACAGCGTCGGATCGCACGCCATCGTCCGCCCGGGTGAGCTCAACATCATGACCTCGGGCAACGGCATCGCGCATTCCGAGGTCTCCGTGCCGGACGGCCCGGCCACGCTGCATGGCGCCCAGCTGTGGGTGGCCCTGCCCGACGAGGCCCGTACGACGGTGCCACCGGCCTTCGCGCAGTACGTCGATCTGCCCGTCGCGCGGTTCGACGGCGCCCGGGCGACGGTCTTGCTCGGTACGGTCGCGGGAGTCACTTCGCCGGCACCGTCGTACACGCCATTGGTCGGGGCGGACCTCACGATCGATCCGGGCCAGGCGCTGGCGCTGCCGCTCACCCCTGAGTACGAGTACGGCGTACTGGTGGTCGCGGGGCGGCTGCGGATCGGCGAGCTGACGGCTGCTCACGGCGAGATGGTCTATCTCGGCGCAGGGCGTTCCTCCGTAGCGCTCGCGGATGACCTTTCGATGGAGATCGAAGGATCGCGCTGTCTGCTGCTGGGTGGTGCGCCGTTCGAGGAGCGGCTGGTGATGTGGTGGAACTTCATCGGCCGGTCCCATGCCGACATCGTCGCGGCCCGGGCCGACTGGCAGGCGTCGATCGATGCCGGGGGCAACGATCGGTTCGCCAAGGTGCCCGGATATCCGGGCGATCCGCTGCCCGCGCCCGGTTTGCCCGCCACCGAGCTGAAGCCACGCGGCCGGTCCCGCTGACGCGACCGTCGGCCACCGGATCCCCACGCCATCCGGTGGCGGTCGGCCATAACGCGTGAGTTATCGATTTCCTCGCGCGTTTCGACGCTGATGCCAATGGTTAATGCGCATCCGCGCGGCCGTTAACCTTGGGCGGTGCTGATCACCCGGCTCGGTCCCGACGACCTCGCCACCACCCGGTTCGCGATCTCCCCGTTGTGGGAGACGGTGACCAGTCGATGGATTCTGCAGGACCCGGCCGGCCATGCCGTGCACCTGCCCTGGGTGCGAACCGCGCGGCAGATCGACCGGGCAGAGGACTTCGAGCCGTACCGCCAGATGCTCGACGCGCTGATCCGGATCGGCACCTGGATCCCGGATTTCCTCACCCCGGCACCACCCGACGGACCGGTCGAGTTCCATGGCGAGCTGACCGCCCTGGCGGAGACGCCGGCTGAGGTGTTGCGGGCCGATCTCGAGCAGACCCACGTCCGGACGCCGCTGACCGGTCTCGGCAAGCGCATCTACGACGATCCCGAGCGGTACCTGCCCGAGTTTGTCGAGGCCTTGAACGCCTGGTGGCACCTCGCGATCGAACCGGCCTGGCCGCAGCTGCGTGCGCTGCTGGAGGCCGACATCGCCGAGCGGGTCCGGACGCTGGCGGAGTACGGGCCGGCCCAGATGTTCGCCGAGATCCATCCGAAGCTGCGCTGGAACGACGGCGAGCTGGAGATGGACAATCGCTGCGACGTGGACTTCAGCATCGCCGCCGCGGGTCTGTCGATGGCGCCGAGTGTCTTCTTGGCCGGGTCGCCCGCGTTCCTGGTCCGGCCCGGGATGCCGCTGTTCATGTGGTACCAGACGAAGGTCCCGGTCGGGTTCTGGCGGGCCGGACCGTCCCCGCAGTTGGTGCAGCTGATGGGGGAGGCGCGGGCGCGGGTGCTCGCCGTACTGGACACGCCGCTGACGGCCGGCGAGGTCGCGGACCGACTGGGGCTGTCGCTGACCGAGGTCACGACCGACCTCCAGGTGCTGCAGGAGGCCGGTCTGGCGGTCAGTCGCCCGGAGGACCAGCTGACCGTCTACACCTGCAGCGATCTCGGCCGCTCCCTGTCAACAACAATGGCCTGACCACCCGAGCGACCAGCCGCGCGCCGCTCACCGCCGGAGCCGAAGCGACCAGCCGCGCGCCGCTCACCGCCGGAGCCGGCGCGATCAGGAGCCGAGCGGCGGCGGTGGTAGGCCCAGGTGAGTACGGCCAGCGCCGGACCCCACAACAGCAACGGCGCGTAGCACGCGATCATCAGCGCGGCCCACCAGTCGTTCGCGAACGGAAGTTCGATTCCGGCGAACAGATTCCGGAAGCCATACCCCCAGACCAGCATCAACGCGATCGACCCCAACGCCGCCGGAATCACCGCCGCGTACGGCGCCACGCGGCGCCCTCCCAGCCACGGGATCCACCGCGGCACCACCTCACCCCACGGGCGAACCAGGCCGAACGACAGCAACGCGAGCGCCTCGGCCAGCACGCTGAGTCCCAGCACGTACGGAATGCCCCAGCCTTCGACGTGCACCGGATTGCCCTGCAGATCGAGCGCGCCCATCGAGAAGCCGAGGGCCAGGCCGATCCGCCACAGGCCGGACGGCAGGGTCATCAACACAATGGCGTGGGCGAGACGATCGGCCCAGCGCGGTACGGGATGTTCGGTCATGGTTCGAGCATCGCCAGTTCGGCCCGCGCGGGCCTCCCTCTAGTGGGTGACCGTGATCCCTCGCTGGTCGCGTTGATCCGCGTGGCGCCGGATCCACGGCGAGAGGAAGTACAGCACGATCGCAACGGCGACGGTGACGATGGCCAGCCCACCGAAGTACGCCGTATCGGACGCGCCCTCGGTCGCCTGCACGAGCTGTGCCGTGATGGCCTGACCCGCGGCCGGCGCGAGGAACCACAGCGCCATCATCTGGCTGTTGAAGGCCTTCGGCGCCAGCAGAGTCGTCGCGGCCAGGCCCACCGGCGACAGGAACAACTCGCCCAGCGTCTGGATCACGTACACCAGCACCAGCCACAGCGGCGACGCCAGGCCTTCACCGGCGACGGACGAGGCCAGCGCCATCACGCCGAAGGAGATGCCCGCGAGCAGCAGACCGGTCGCGAACTTGTGGCCGATGCCCGGTCCGCGATCGCCGAGCTTGATCCACACCACCGCGAACACCGGCGCGAGCACGATGATCGAGAACGGGTTCACCGACTGGAAGAACTCGGGCGTGATGCCGAGGCCGAAGACCGAGAGCTCGGTCCGGTTGGCGGCGAACGAGGTCAGCGTGGTCGCGGCCTGCTCGAACACCATGAAGAACAGCATCGCGGCGATGAACAGCGGGATGTACGCGCGGACCCGCCGGCGCTCGACCGGCGTGACCAGCGGACTGCGCAGCAACATCGTGAAGTAGGCGATCGGCGCCAGGAAGCACAGGTAGGAGATCGCGTCCACGACCGGTTTCGGGCCGACGCCACCGGACCGCCAGGCCGACCAGGTGAAGACCGCGCCGAGCAGAATGGCCACCGCGAGCACGACCCGGATCATGCCCGGCCGGTCGGCGGCGGTGAGCGGATTCGGCGGGGTGTCGCCGCGGCCCTGCAACGTACGGCGGCCGAGCACGTACGAGAACAAGGCCAGCGTCATACCGACCGCGGCCGCGCCGAAGGCCACGTGGAAGCCGAAGTGCTCGCGCAGGAAGCCCACCACGAACGGCGCGCTGAACGAGCCGATGTTGATGCCCATGTAGAAGATCGAGAACGCCGAATCGCGGCGGGTGTCGTCGCGCTCGTACAGGTTGCCGACCATGGTGGACACGTTCGGCTTCAGCAGACCGGTGCCCAGGGCAACCAAAGCGATACCGAGGTACGCCGTGGCGTGGGCCGGCAGGGTGAGCGACAGGTGGCCCGCCACGATGATGGCACCGCCGTACAGCACGGTCTTGCGGGCGCCGATCACCCGGTCGGCGAACCAGCCGCCGAGCACTGACAGCAGGTAGACCGAGGCGCCGTAGATCGAGACGACCGCCTCGCCCAGCGACTGGCCGAGCCCGAGGCCGTGCGCCTGGTCAGTCAGGTACAGCAGCAGGATGGCGCGCATCCCGTAGTAGCTGAACCGCTCCCACAGTTCCGTGGTGAACAGTGTCGCCAGGCCACGGGGATGACCGAAGAAGGTCTTTTCGGACGTGACCTGATTACTCGAAGACACAGCGCGCATACTCCCCGTGAGGACCCGACAAATCCCCTCGACCGTAGTTGGTTGCGTCCGTCAACCATTCACCGGGTCCGAAATGAGCCTGGAAAACACAGCGGCCGCCCACCGCGAGGGTGAACGGCCGCTGTCAGGTACCGGGTTAGGCGCCGGCGCCTTCCTGCTTTACGCCGGCGACCGCGGTCGGGTCGTCGATGCGGTACTTGCGAGCGGCCTCGGCGGCCACCTCGCGCTTGACGTCACCGCGCTTGGCCAGGATCTCCAGGGCCGCGACGACGATCGACTCGGCGTCCACCTGGAAGTGGCGACGGGCGGCCGCGCGGGTGTCGGCCAGACCCCAGCCGTCGGTACCGAGCGAGGTGTAGTCGTTCGGGACCCAGCGGGAGATCTGGTCCTGCACCGAGCGCATGAAGTCGCTCACCGCGACGACCGGGCCCTTGGTGTCCTTCAGCTGCTGGGTGACGAACGGGACGCGCTCGTCCTCGTCCGGGTGCAGCAGGTTGTACTGCTCGGCGGCGACGGCGTCCCGGCGCAGCTCGTTCCACGACGTCACCGACCAGATGTCGGCGGCGACCGAGTACTCCTCGGCGAGGATCTGCTGTGCCTTGCGGATCCACGGCAGCGCCACGCCGGAGCCCAGCAGCTGCACCCGCGGCACGTCGTCTCCGGCGGCCGTCGGGTACTCCGCGAAGCGGTACATGCCCTTGAGCAGCGAGGCCACGTCCAGGTCCGCCGGTTCGGCCGGCTGGGCCACGGGCTCGTTGTACACGGTGAGGTAGAAGAACACGTCCTCGCCGTACGGCTTGTCCTTGTCCAGCCCGTAGCCGTACATCCGGCGCAGGCCGTCCTTGACGATGTGCGCGACCTCGTAGGCGAAGGCCGGGTCGTAGTGCACGACGGCCGGGTTCGTCGAGGCGAGCAGCGGCGAGTGCCCGTCAGCGTGCTGCAGGCCCTCACCGGTCAGCGTCGTACGGCCCGCGGTGGCGCCGATCAGGAAGCCCCGGCCGAGCTGGTCGCCGAACGCCCACAGGCTGTCGCCGGTGCGCTGGAACCCGAACATCGAATAGAAGATGTAGAACGGGATCATCGGCTCGCCGTGGGTGGCATACGCCGTACCGGCGGCGATCATCGAGCCCATCGCGCCGGCCTCGCTGATGCCCTCGTGCAGCAGCTGGCCCTTCTCGGACTCCTTGTAGGCCAGCAGCAGGTTGCGGTCGACCGCCTCGTAGGTCTGGCCGTGCGGCGAGTAGATCTTCGCCGTCGGGAACATCGAGTCCATGCCGAAGGTGCGGTACTCGTCGGGCGCGATCGGTACGATCCGGTGCCCGATCTCCGGGTCCTTCATCAGGTCGCGGAACAGCCGGACCAGCGCCATCGTGGTGGCGACCGGGGTCTTCTCGTTGCCCTTGCTGAGCGGCTTGTAGACGTCGTCGCCGGGCAGCTTCAGCGTCTTGGGCTTGACCCGCCGCTCGGGCAGGAACCCGCCGAGCTGCTGGCGCCGCTCGATCATGTACTGGTACTCCGGCGAGTCCTTGCCAGGGTGGAAGTACGGCGGGTTGTACGCGTCCTCGAGGTCCTTGTCCTCGATCGGCAGGTAGAGCCGGTCGCGGAAGGCCTTCAGGTCGTTCGAGGTGAGCTTCTTCATCTGGTGGGTGGCGTTCTTGCCCTCCAGGGACTCGATCGTCCAGCCCTTGACGGTCTGGGCCAGGATCACGGTCGGCTGGCCGACGTGCTCGGAGGCGGTCTTGAAGGCGGCATACACCTTGCGGTAGTCGTGACCACCACGCGGCAGCCTGCGCAGGTCCTCGTCGGACAGGTTGCGCACCATCGCCTGGAGTCGCTGGTCACCACCGAAGAAGTTGTTCCGGATGTACTCCCCGGACTCCACCGCGTAGGTCTGGAACTGACCGTCGGGCGTGGTGTTCATCTTGTTGACGAGCACACCGTCGTGGTCCTGCGCGAGCAGGTTGTCCCACTCGCGGCCCCAGATCACCTTGACGACGTTCCAGCCGGCGCCACGGAAGAAGGCCTCGAGCTCCTGGATGACCTTGCCGTTACCGCGCACGGGCCCGTCGAGCTGCTGCAGGTTGCAGTTGATGACGAACGTGAGGTTGTCGAGCTCCTCGCGCGCGGCCAGGCCGATCGCGCCGAGCGACTCCGGCTCGCCCATTTCGCCGTCGCCGAGGAACGCCCAGGTGTGCTGCTGGCTGGTGTCCTTGATGCCGCGGTGGTGCAGGTACCGGTTGAAGCGCGCCTGGTAGATCGAGTCCAGCGCGGCCAGACCCATCGAGACCGTCGGGTACTCCCAGAAGTCCGGCATCAGCCGGGGGTGCGGGTACGACGACAGGCCCTGGTGCGGACCGCGGCTGACCTCCTGGCGGAAACCGTCCAGCTGGTCGGTCGTCAGCCGGCCCTCGAGGAAGGCGCGCGCGTAGATACCGGGGGAGGCGTGGCCCTGGATGAAGACCTGGTCGCCACCGCCCGGGTGGTCCTTGCCGCGGAAGAAGTGGTTGAAACCGACCTCGTACAGGCTGGCGGCCGACTGGTAGGTGGCGATGTGACCGCCGACCTCCAGGCCCTTGCGGTTGGCCTTGCTCACCATCACGGCGGCGTTCCAGCGGATGAACGCGCGGATCCGCCGCTCGATGTGCTCGTCACCGGGGAACCAGGGTTCGCGCTCCGGTGGGATCGAGTTGATGTAGTCGGTGCTGCGCAGGGCCGGCACGCCGACCTGCCGCTCGCGCGCACGCTCGATCAGCTTGAGCATGAGGTAACGCGCCCGGGACTTGCCGCGCTCGTCCAGCACGGCGTCCAGTGATTCGACCCACTCGCGTGTTTCGTCGGGGTCGATGTCGGGAAGCTGGGTGGGCATCCCCTCGGTGATGATGGCTGGTGGTTCGTGTCCGGAAGCCACGGTGTCCTGCCGTTCTCTAGGTCGGTCCTCTCGGCAATCCTGTCACCTGTCCGGAGTCCGTTCTACTTTGCGTCCCCAAGACTCAGGTTCTGTTCCGGCCCAGGACGGTTTTTCCGGACGCCACCCACCCGTGGGCCTCACATACCGGACACGTTATCCACACCGCGGCGCGCGGGTACCGGACACGGAAGGTGGCCCTCGTGCATACTTGCGCGACGCGGTAGGCCACGATGGACTACTGCTACTGACGCCTAAGCCCGGAACACCGGGTACACGGAGGAGGACACGTGAGCGCGACCGCGGACCACGCGGACGGCGAGGGCCTGGCTAGCCGCCTTGGCTTCGAGAGCGGCATGATCGTGCAGGAACTCGGCTACGACGACGACTGTGACGACGCGTTCCGCGCCGCCATCAGCGACATCACCGGCGAAGCCCTCGTGGGCGACGACACGGAAGACGTTGTCGACGTCGTCCTGCTCTGGTGGCGAGAAGAAGACGGCGACCTGTTCGACGGCCTGCTGAACGCCCTGACCGACCTGAAGGCCGGTGGTGTGGTCTGGCTGATGACGCCCAAGGTCGGCCGGGACGGGTACGTCGACGCCAGTGACATCGCCGAGGCGGCGCCCTCCGCGGGCCTTGCCACCACCAGCAGCCTGAGCGTGACCGGTGACTGGTCCGCGACCAAGCTGGTGATGCCGAAGTCGCCGCGCACCAAGCGGTGACCGCGACCATCCCCCAGGTGGGCAGCGAGGCGCCGGACTTCGTGCTGCGCGATCAGCACGGCGAGGAAATCCGGCTCTCCTCCTATCGGGGGCGGTCGAACGTCGTCCTGGTGTTCTATCCGTACGCGTTCAGCGGCCCGTGCACGGGCGAGCTGGGCGCGATCCGGGACAATCCCGAGCTGTTCGAGTCGGGTGATGCCGTCGTGCTGGGCGTGTCGTGTGACGCCATGTACAGCCTGCGGATCTTCGCCGACACCGAACGGCTCGGCTTCAGCCTGCTCAGCGACTTCTGGCCGCACGGCGCGGTCGCGTCGTCGTACGGCGTGTTCGACGCGGACCGGGGTTGCTCGGTTCGCGGCACCTTCGTGATCGACCAGGCCGGCCTGATCCGCTGGTCGGTGGTGAACCCGATCCCGCAACCACGCGACTTGAACGACTATGCCGAGGCCCTGGCCGCACTGGGCTCCGGCCTCGGTTAGACTTCGGCGCGCTGTTCTTCCCGGAACGGCGAAACGGGCGCATAGCTCAGCGGTAGAGCGCTTCCCTTACAAGGAAGATGTCGGGGGTTCGATCCCCTCTGCGCCCACCTCCACTTCCACCGCACCCACGGCCACTCCGGCCGTCGTACCGCGGCCCTTCCGTACCGCGGCCCCTCGTCCGCGGTCCCTGCTGGCGCGGTTCCAATGCGGGTCGATCGCCGAGGAATCGTGGTGGTTGACCTGCGAGATGGCAGGTCAACGTCCAAGACTCGGTGGGTTGACCGCCCGTCTCATGGGTTGACCGTCGCGATTCGACACCGGATTCGACCAGTTGTGCTTTGGGTGGCTCGGAGCGTCTGGTGCCGGGTTTTGCGCGGGTGCCGGATTGTGGTGTGGCTACCTGGTTGCAGCCGGGTAGTCGGTACAAAACCTGGTAGCAGGCTTGCGGAAAGCCGTTAGTCGCGCTGAAAGCCGCTAGCCAGGGCCGGGGAAGCCGCGCGGTTGGTGTGTGGGTGCCGGGCGCCCGGCTAGGGGCGCACACGCGACCACTCGCGGGAACCCTTCGGCCACCACCCCCACCGCGCTGCCTCCGCTGGGCCTGACTACCGGGTTTCAGCGCGGCTACCGGCTTCCCGCGAGCCCACTACCGAGTTTTGTGCCGGCTACCCGGCTGCAACCAGGTAGCCACACCACAACCCGGCAGCCCCATTGAGCACCGGCACGACCACTCGCAAGACGGCCCAAACGAACCACAGCGACACGGAGTCCACGGCCACCCGCCCCAAACGAACCACAGCGACACGGAGTCCACGGCCACCCGCCCCAATTTTCAGCCCGGAACGGGCCGCACGCCAGAGCAGTGCATGACTCGCGCTGAAAGCCGCAAGGCGTACGCCTCGCACGATGCCCGGCGACCGCGCGGGGGCCTTGGGTGGCGTCCGGTAGTCGCGGGGGCCTTCGCTCGTTGGAGCGGCAGGCGGCGGATCGCTTACCAAATCTTGGTAAGAAGTCGGCGGGGGAGACCGATGGGCCTTTTCCGGGGGCCGCGGGTGTGGTGCGGTGGGCCATTGATCCGGTCTCGGTCGGGCCGCATTCGCCTGAGTTAACACCTTGACGAATGAGGTTCGGACAGGGTGGTCCGACGGTTTCGAGAGCCGAGTCTGCTGACTGATAAGGTTCACGCTCGTTGTCTTGGCGTGAGGCCTGGGCGAACAGACGGGGCCGGTTCTGTCGTGGGGCTGGGCGTGACTTCTCGCCTGGTCCATCCGTTGGGGAGGCACGTGTCCGTGGTACGCCGGTCGCCCGGTGGCTGGGGGTGAGGCCGCGATGAGGAGCACCGTGGAGCGATCAGCGATCAGCTCGGGTCCGGCGTTGATGATTCCGGCCGGATACCCGCGCGACCTTCCGTCGGCACTCGTGCACGCCGCCCGCAACTTTCCCGAGGCCGGCGTCGTCGAGGTGGGACCCGACGGCCGTTCGACGCGCCTGGACAACCCGATCCTGCTGGAACTGGCCGCGCGCATCCTGTCCGGCCTGCGCGCGAACGGCGTGGCCCCGGGTGACGCCGCGATCGTGCACTGCACCGAGCCGATCGGCTTCCTCGCGTCGTTCTGGGCCTGCAGCCTCGGTGGTATCCGCCCGCTGCTGGCCTCACCCGCGATCGCCGGCGACTCCGCCGGTGAGGGCCGGGAGCGGTTGCGCCGGATCGCCGCCGTACTCGGCAATCCCGTTCTGATCGGCCGGCCGTCGGATCTGCCGACGGATCTCGGCCTGCTGGTGCTCGACCCGGACGCGCTCGCCGGGCATGAGCCCGCCACGGAGTTCCACCGGCCCGCGCCGGACGAGGTCGCCGTACTGATGATGTCGTCCGGTACGACGGGCGCGCCGAAGGTGATCCAGCTGACGCATCGCGGCCTGGTGGAGTTCGCCGCGGGCACGCCGGCTATGCTGCCGATCCGGCCCGGCCAGATCACGCTGAACTGGCTGCCGCTCGATCACAGCGGCGCCTTCCTGCTCTACCACCTGCTGCCGGTGTTCATCGGCTGTACGAATATCCACGCCTCGACCAACTGGGTGCTGGCCGATCCGCTGCGCTGGTTCGACCTGATGGCGGCGCACCGGGTGAACCACTCGTGGGCGCCGAACTTCGCGTACCGCCTCGTCACCGCCGCCGTGCAGGCCGATCCCGACCGGCACTGGGACCTGTCGACGCTGCGCTCGCTGGTGAGTGGTGGCGAGCAGATCACCGTGCCGGTGGTGGCCGAGTTCCTGCGGGTCACCAGCCGGTTCGGGATCGTGCCGGAGACGTTCGTACCGTCCTGGGGCATGACCGAGACGGTCACCGGTATCACCTTCGCCCGGCCGGGCCTCGCCGCGAACGTGCACCGCGTCCGGATCGGCCCGGGCGGCACCGTGGAGTGGCTCGACAACCGCGTCCCGGCCACGGCCCCGGTCACCGTCGCCCACCGCTCCGGTACGACGGCACCGCCCGCGCTGAGCCTGGTTTCGGCTGGTGCGCCCGCGCCGGGTGTGACCGTGCGGATCGTCGGGGCCAACGGCCGCGTACTGCCCGAAGGCTGGGTCGGCGAGCTGCAGGTCGCCTCGGCCCGGGTGACTCCTGGCTACCTCAGTGACCCCCAGGCCGACCGCGCGGCGTTCCCGATCGGAAACTGGCCCGCGCGCAAGTGGCTCGCCACCGGCGACCAGGCCTTCATGACCGGCGGCCAGGTGGTCATCACCGGCCGGGACAGCGACCGCATCATCATCAACGGCCAGAACCACCAGGCCCAGGACATCGAGGCCCTCGCCGCGACAGTGGACGGCGTGCAGCCGGGCCTCGTCGCCGCATGCGGCATCCCCGACGCCGCCCTGGGTACGGACCGCCTGGTCGTCTTCTACGCCACAGAGACCGAACCAGCCGCCAGTACGACGGACGCCGTCCAGGCGGTTCTCTTCGAACGCCTAGGCCTTCCGGCCGAGGTAGTCCCCGTACCTCGCCATCGTTTCCCCCTCACCACCGGCGGCAAGCTCCTCCGCCCCACCCTCCGCGACCGCTGGCTCGACAACACCCTCCTGCCCCCCACCCCAACCCAAGACCCCAGTACGCCCCTCGCCGCCGAACCGGCTCCGACCGCTTCCGCCGAGCCGACTGCTGACCTCGAGTCCACCGCTTCCGCCGAGCCGACCGCTGACGTCGAGTCGACTCTGAACGCCGAGCCGACCGCTGGCGCTGAGGTGGTCCGTGGCGTCGACGTGGACGCGAGTGTCGGGCCGGTCGGTGGTGCCGTGACGGACGCTGATGCCGAGGACGAGCTTGGTGCTGCTTCTGTGGGAACTCCGCAGGAGACCCATCAGCAGGCGCCTTCGGACGCTACTGACGCCTTGACGGCCGACAAGTCCGCTGAAGCCCAGGAGACCGCCGTACAGCCGGGTGGAGCGGACGAGGGCGACGCAACGATCGTCCTCCCGAGGGTGAAGGCCGATCGCCAACAGAAGTCCCCGGCAGCCAAGGCGCAACGCCCGCAGGCCCCCACAATCCACACCCTCCACACCCCGGCGGCGAACGCCGATCCCACCCTGACCGCAAACCCCGGCCGCACCGTCGCCCCGACCCGCCCGACAGCCGCTCCGGCCGTCGCCGAGCAGCCCGCTACTGAGCGAGAGGCGGTCGAGCCAACCAGCCCCAACCTCCCGGCAGCCGCAATCGCGCCACATCCCGCCGTCGCGGACACCGCCGAGCAAACGGCCGTCACTCAGTCGGAAGCCGCTAAGTCTGCTGGCGTGGAGGACGCCGGGCGGGCGGCATCCGATGCCGACGCCATCGAAGACGCCGGCGCAGCTACGGCCGAGGAAGCCTCGATCGAGCAAAGCGCCGCCAGCGAATCGGCACCGTCCGACAACGCGAGCGCCGGACCCGCAGCCGAAGAGTCCGCGGCCGACATACCCCACGCGGCCGTGGGGACCGACGTGCCCAACGCGGCCGCGGGGACCGACGTACCCAACGCGGCCGTGGAGGCCGACGTGCCCAACGCGGACGTGGAGGCCAGCGAGGCCGCTGCGGAGCTCAGCGATCCCACGCTGCCCGGTACGACCACGGCCGCCACGACGCATGACCGCGACGAGCAGGCGACGAGTGAGTCCGGCACGAGCGGCGAAGGCGTCGAACCAGCTGGCAAGGCCGAATTCCTCGAAGGTGACGAATCCGAGTCCGAGCAGACCGTCGTACTACCGGCTATCGGCTCTAAGCAAAACGCCCCCAGCGTCACCGAGTCCGCCGAACAACCGACCGCCAAGAACGACTCGACCAAGCAGACCATCGCGGCCATTCAGGCAAACGCGGCCACTCAGGCAAACTCGGCCGGCGACACCAATTCGGCCGGCGACGCCAACGCCAGCTCGGCCGGCGACGCCAACGCCACCTCGGCCGCCGAGGAGGTAGACACCGCCGCAGCCGGCGAAGTCGCGCCCGCAGCCGGAAGCGTCTCTGCAAGCGATGCCGACCCCGAGGCGGAAGCCGGCACCAAGACCGCCGCCGTACCCACCGAGTCAGACACGGCAGCCGCTGCAGCCGTCGCGAGCAAAGCTGGTGCGGCGGACTCCGCCGAAGGCGCCGTCGTGGCGAGCGAGGCGGAGGTTGTGACCGCCGAAGGCGATGTCGAGCCATCCGTTGCCGTCGCCGAGAGCGCCGCTCAGGGTGAGAGTGCGGCCCAGGGCGAGAGTGCTGCCGGTGGTGAGGGTGCTGTTGAGGTCGAGTTGGCTGCGGCGACTGGTGCTGGCGTCGCGGGCGAGGGTGCTGGAGCCGGTGAGAAGGCGGCGGGTGGTGGGCAGCAGGTAGCGTCCGCGGCGCCGGTGATTCAGTCGATTCCGGTGGTGTCCGGGGCCGACTTCGTGGGTTCGGCCAACGGGACAGTCAACTCGAATGGCAAGACGCCATCGAGCGCTGCAGCCGAGTCCAGTAGCAAGCCCGCACCGATCGGGACGAGCGCCCCGAACGGCACCGCCGCGCCGAACGGGACCGCAGCCCCGAACGGCGCCACCGCGCCGAATGAGGCGAGCGCGTCAAACCGCAGCACGGCGTCGACCGGGTTGAACGGGAGTACGGCGCCCGAGGAAGCGGCCGGAAACGACGGGATCGCCGCGAAGGCGGCCGAGGGGTCCGGCCAGAGCACCGCGCCTAACGGGAGCACCGCGCCTAACGGGAGTGCTGCCTCGCAGGGGAGTGCCGCGTCGCAGGGCAGCGCTGCAGCTGATGGGAACGCTGCGCCCGATGGGAACGCTGCGCCCGATGGGAACGCTGCGCCCGATGGGAACGCCGCGCCCAATGGGAACGCCGCGCCCAATGGGAACGCCGTGCCCAATGAGGCGAACGGCTCCAAGGGGAAGGCTTCGAACGGGGTCGCGGGGGCGGTGGTCAACGGGATCACCGCGCCGTATGGGTCTGCTGCGTCGAACAAGTCGGCTGCTGCGGAGTCCGCCGCGAAGGACGAGGCCGGCCGACCGGGTAAGGCTGAGTCGGAGGTGGCGGCGCAGGGCGGCGTTCGCGGCGGAGACGTTGTCGAGGAATCCGCTGGGACGGTTGCGGTCGTGGCGCGGGTGTTCGGGGCCGTGCTGGGGCAGGACGTCGACGTGCAGGCGCCGTTGCATCAGCTTGGCGTGGACTCGGTGTCGATGGTGCAGGTGCATGGGCGGTTGCAGCGGGAGCTTGGGTTCGAGTTCCCGCGGACGGCCATGTTCGACCACGCGACTGTACTTGCTCTCGGCAACTACCTTCACGCCCAGCTGAATATGGACCCGGTGGAGCGCGCAGCCCGGCCAGTCGCTGTCGATCCGATCGCGATCATCGGCATGGCTGCGCGGTTGCCCGGAGCAACTAGCCTCGACCGGTTCTGGCAGAACCTCACTAGCGCCATCGACAGCACCACTGGCCCGGACACTGACGCTGACACGGCGGCCGGCAGTACCGACTCGCCGGTGGACGGCGTGGGCGGGGTGTTGGCCGAGGTGGAGGCGTTTGATGCGGAGTTCTTCGGGATCAGCCCGCGCGAGGCCGAGCTGACCGACCCGGCGCAGCGGCATTTCCTCGAGGTGGCGCAGCACGCGCTCGAGCATGGCGGTTATGCCGGTCCGGGCAGTGGGCGGATCGGCCTGTTCGCCGGTTCGGGCGCCACCCAGCCCGACTTCCTGGCGACCCGCGTCGCCTATCGCCTCGGTCTCACCGGTCCCGCCATCGGCGTACAGACCGCTGGTTCGTCCTCCCTCGTCGCGGTACATCTCGCCTGCCAGGCCTTGCGCAGCGGTGATACCGACCTCGCGCTGGCCGGTGCGGCCGCGGTTCAGGTGCCGCAGGCAACCGCTTTAAGGGCCCGCAGCAACGAGTACGGCGGAACCGTCGCGGGCCACGGTGTCGCGGCAGTACTGCTGAAGCGGCTCGACAAGGCGCTGGCCGACGGCGACACCATTCACGCGGTCATCCGCGGTTCTGCGGTCAACAACGAGGGTGCTGGCGCGCCCGCGCTGGAGAGCCGGATCGAGGTGATCGAGCAGGCGCTGCAACAGGCCGGGCTCGACGCGGACACCCTCGGCTATATCGAGGTGGACGGCATCGGCGCGCCCGATGACGACGAGGTGGAGTACCGCGCTCTGGCCGAAGCGCTCGGCCGGCGTACGGACAAGACCGCCTTCTGCACGTTGGGATCCGTCCAGCCGAATATCGGCTACCTGGACAACGCCGCCGGCATGGCGGGTCTGCTCAAGACCGTGCTGATGCTGCAGCACCGCACGCTGGTACCGACGCTCGGCGGTGGCCCCGACCTCGCTGGTCCCTTCCGCAGCCCGGACAGCGAGCCCGTCGAGTGGACCGCGAGCGAAGGCCCGCTCCGCGCCGGAGTGAATGCCGTCGGCAACGACGGCAGCAGCGCCCACGTCATTCTCGAAGAGCCTCCGGCCGCGGTTCGCCGTGGCGCGGACGGTCCGGTCGTGCTGGCTTTGTCGGCCGCCGAGCCCGAGGCCCTCGAGGAACTCGCCGGCCTGGTTCGCGAGGACCTGCTGGCCCATCCCGAGCGTCGCCTGATCGATCTCGCCGGCACGGCGGCCCTGGGTCGTCCGGCCTTGCGGTATCGCCTCGCGGTGACTGGTTCCTCGGCCAAGGACCTCGCGGCCGCGCTCGAACGACCCGAGCAGGGCGAACTGCCGCGCGGCGGCCCGGGCCCTCTCGGCTTCGCCTTCACCGGTCAAGGTGCCGCCAGGCGCGGTATGGCCGCAGGCCTGGCTGCGCGCTTCCCGGTCTTCCGTAAGACCTTGGAAGAGTGCGACGCGGTCTACGCCGATGAGACGGGTGGAAGTCTTCTTGCCTTGCTCATGTCGTCCGACGGCGCCGACGAGGCCTGGCCGACTGAGACGGCGCAGCCCGCGCTATTCGCCTTCGAGGTGGCTCTAGCCAAGTTGTGGCGCTCGTTCGGCGTGGAGCCGGCCCTGGTGGTCGGCCACAGCGTGGGGGAGTACGCCGCGCTCTGCGTGGCCGGGGCCCTGTCGGTGCCGGACGGCGTCCGGCTCACCACGCGCCGCGGGAAGTTGCTGCAGCAGGGCACCGAGCCTGGCGCGATGGTCGCCGTACGGGCCAACGCGGATCGTGTGCGTGAGCTCGTTCAGACCCCGGGCGTGGAGATTGCCGCGGGCAACGGTCCGCACTCGTTCGTGCTGACCGGCGCGGAGGTCGTGGTCGGCCAACTCGCGGAAAAGCTCGACCTGCTGGAAGACGTTGCCTGGCAGCGGATCGACGTGGATCGGGCGTTCCACAGTTCGTTGCTCGACCCGATCCTGGGCGACTTCGCCGCCGTCGCGGCAGAGGTGACGCTGCGGCCTTTGCGTACGCCGATGGTCAGCACCTGGTCCGGCGATCTGCTCGAGACCGACACCGTGCTCGACGTCGACTACCTGGTGGGGCAGTTGCGAGAGCCCGTGCTGTTCGGTGCGGCCGTGGAGGCGTTGACCGCAGCCGGTTGCCGCCGGTTCCTCGAGCTCGGCCCCGACGCCGTACTCAGCCCGGCCGGTCGCCGGATCGCGCCCAACAGCACGTGGATCCCGACCCAGCGGCTGGGCCAGGACCCGGTGCTCGCCACGATGAACGCGCTGGCCGAGTTGTACCGCCAGGGCGCCGAGATCAACTGGGACAAGGTCTTCGAGACCAGCGGGCGCGTTCCCCTCCCGCCGTACCCGTTCCGCAAGATCAACCACCGTGTGGAGGAGGCCGGGCGTCCCGCCAGGCCCGCGCGGACCGAGGTGGAGACCGCCGCGGCCACTCGCGCCACGCGAATCGACCTCGACAGCGGCGTACCGGGTGGGTTCGAGCCCGCGCCGGCGCCGACCGACGCGGATGCGGTCGCCGCGCGGTACCAGTCGGCTCTCGAGATCATTCTCGACCTGACCGCGGAACAGCTCGGGCTGGATCCGCTCGACATCACCTCGGACCACACGTTCCTGGAGCTCGGCGCGGAATCGCTGTCGATGCTGCGGGTGGTCCAGGAGGTCCGCCAGCGCTTCTCGGCCGAGCTGGAGGTGCGGGACCTGTTCAGCGGTCTCGACACCCCGCACCGGCTGGCCACCGCCGTGGCCGCGGCCGCGCCGCCTTCGATGCCGGAGGCGACCACCGAGCCGGCACCCGAGCCTTCGGTTCTGCCTGCGGGTGTGAGCGAGGCCCAGACCGCGTTGAGCGTGCTCGGAGACGGCCTGGCCGAGCTGGTGGCCCGGGTCGAGTCGGCGCCGATCGGCCCGGAGGACCCGGCGATCGCCGCGTTGATGACCGAACAGCTCAAGGTCGCCGCGGCCCTGGTCGAGCAGATCACCGGCATGATGCGCGATCAGCTCACGTTGCTCGGCCGCGCGACGCCCGCGCAGTCAAGCCGTACGGCGGAAACCCCGGCCGAATCGTTGCCGGTGGCACCAGTCGTTTCGCGCCCGGCGGCGGACGAGGCTCCGGTGCAGGCGCCGCTCACACCGGGCCAGCGCGGGATCTGGTTCCTCGAACAACTGCGCCCGGATCGCGACGCGTACCACGAGTCCAAGGTGATCCGCCTGGACGGACCGCTCGACGTCGGCCGCCTGCGCTGGGCGTTCGAGCGAGTGGTGGACCGGCACGCCCCGTTGCGTACGTCCTTCCCGGTCCTCGAGGGATCACCCGCCCAGCAGGTGCACGCGAGCCGGGTCGAGCTTCCGTTGGCCGTTGCCGAGGGCAATGATGAGGACGATGCGGCCTGGGCCGTGCTGGACGAACTGGCCGGGCCGTTCGATCTCGCCGGTGGCCCGTTGCTCAGGGCCCGTTTGGTGCGGCTGGCCGATGACCGGCATCTGCTGATCCTGCTGGTCCACCACCTGGTCTTCGACTCGTACTCCACCCAGGTGTTCCTGCAGGACCTCGCCGCGTACTACCGCGGTGACGAACCGGCCGCGCTGACGACCAGCTATCCGGCGTACGCCGCTAGCCGTTCGGTGGACCTCGCGCGCAAGGCCGAGGACCTCGGTTACTGGCGTGAAACCCTGTCCGACCTGGTCCCGTTGCGGCTGCCGACCGACCGGCCGCGGCCGTCCCACGCAACCGTCGAAGGCGCCTCACTGGTGCACGAGCTGGATGCCGGCTTGCGCGAAGAGGTCGCCGCCTTCAGCCGGCAGAACCGGGTCACGCCGTTCATGACCCTGCTCGCGGCCGTTGGCGCCGTGCTCGGCCGGTTTGCCGGACAGCAGGACCTCGTCATCGGTACGGCGCTCTCGAACCGCCCGGCTGGTACCGAGGAACTCGTCGGCCTGTTCATCGAGCCCGTGCCGCTGCGGATGGACCTGACCGGCGAACCGACCTTGGCCGACCTGGCCGTTCGGGTGCGCGAGGCAACGATGGAGGCCGTTGATCACACCGGCGCCGGCTTCGACGAACTGGTCGAGGCGCTGAACCCGGTTCGCGATCCCGCGCGCAATCCGATCTTCCAGGTGCTCGTGGAGTACGGGCACACCCCGGACGTAGCGTTCGATCCGCCCGGCTTGCGGGCCACCGTGGTCGACGTGCCCGCTGACCGCGCGCCGCTCGATCTGACGCTCTACCTGGTGCAGCACGCCGACGGAATTCGCTGCACCGCGGAGTACAGCACCGCCTTGTACGACGAGGTGACCGTGCGCCGCCTGCTCGAGTACGTCGAGGCCGTGTTGCGCAGGGCAACGAGTTCGGGTGATACCCCGCTCGCGGTGCTGACGGCGCCGACCGCCGCGGATCGCGCCGTACTGGATCGCTGGTCCGGCACGCAGGCGAGTGATGACACGGCCGGGCTGCACACGTTGTTCGAGGAGCAGGCCGCCCGGACGCCCGACGCGATCGCCCTGCTCGACGGCGAGCGCGAACTGACCTACGCCGAACTCGATCGCCGCGCGAACGCGATCGCCTGGCAGTTGGTCGACCTCGGCGTCGAGCCCGACCAGCTGGTGGCGATCCGCCAGGACCGCGGCGTCGAACTGGTCGTCGCCGTACTGGCAGTGCTCAAGGCCGGAGCAGCCTACCTGCCGCTGGACCCGGGCCTGCCCGAGGCGCGCTGGGCCTTCATGACGGCCGACGCGGGCGCGGTCGCGCTGGTCGGCGATGACGCCGCGCTGGCGGATCGCCTCGGCCTGCGGCTGCTCCCGGCCAACGCGGCGAATGCGGCGGGCTCGGGGAGCTCGGGGAGCTCGGAGGGCTCGGCGGGCGATGACCCGCGCGCGGGCAAAGGCCCCGGCGTACCGGCTGATCCGGCCCGGATCGCGTACTGCGCCTATACGTCCGGCTCGACCGGTCGGCCGAAGGGTGTCGCCGTACCGCATCGCGGCCCGGTCGCGGTCATCCGGCACTACCAGCGCGAGCGCGCGGCCCTGCGTACGTTGCAGTGGACGTCGTTCGGGTTCGACGTGAGCGTGCAGGAGCTGTTCACCACGCTGGCCTCGGGCTCGGCGCTGGTCCTGCTGCCCGAGGAATCGCGGTTCGACCCGGCGGCGATCGAGGCCGTCATCAACGAGGCCGGCGTCGAGCGGCTGTTCATGACCTACACGCCGCTGACCCGGTTCCTCGCGACCGGGCCGTCGCTGCCCGGTCTGCGCGAGATCGTCTCGGTGGGCGAGGAACTGGTCGTCACGGACGAGGTTCGCCAGTTCTTCGCTTCGCACCCGGACTGTCTGCTCTCCAACGAGTACGGACCGACCGAGGCCTCGATCATCGCGACGGCCCAGCCCGTGTACGGCGCTGAGGATCGTCCCGCCATCGGCCGTCCGATCGAGGGCGTGCTGGTTCGGTTGCTCGACGAGCGGTCCCGGCCGGTGCCGGTCGGCGCTGTCGGTGAGATCCACTTGGGTGGTACGTCGGTTGCCCGCGGTTACATCGGCCGGCCGGACGAGACCGCCGCCGCCTTCGTGACGGACCCGGAACAGCCCGGCGCGAGGCTCTACCGCACCCGCGATCTCGGTCGCTGGCGTCCGGACGGCACGCTGCAGTACCTCGGTCGGCTGGACGACCAGGTCAAGATCCGCGGCAATCGGGTCGAGCCGGGGGAGACCCAGCATGTGCTGACCGAACTCCCGCAGGTCACGGATGCGGTGGTTGTCGTTGGCAACGACCCGGCGGGCGAGACCTGCTTGATCGCGTACGTCGTGCTCGCGGAGGGTGTGTCCGGTCCGGCGGAGGTTATCGGCGAACTGCGCAAGGTCCTGCCGGAGTACCTGGTGCCGGCCTTGCTGATGCCGATCGAGGCCCTGCCGTTGACGCCGGGTGGCAAGCTGGATCGCGCGCGTTTGCCCTTGCCCGCTTGGGATTCACCGGTCGAGGGTGATGGTGAGCCGCGGACCGCACTCGAGCGTGGGCTGCAGGAGATCTGGGCGGCGGAGCTGGGTGCCCGCCAGGTGCCGGTGGATCGCTCGTACTTCGAGCTGGGCGGAAACTCGATGGCCGCGGTCCGGCTGGTCGAGCGGATGCGCGCGGTTGGTTTGCGGCTGGACGTGGCGATGCTGTTCCAGGCGCAGACGATTCGTACGTTGGCCGGGTTGATCGATCCTGCCTCGGTTGCTGAGGGCAACGAGTTGGTGGAGGTGGTATCGCCGCCGATCGAGGTGATCGAGATCGAGGTCCCGGTCGAGCAGAACGCGGCGCCGACCGGCAAGACCCCGGCGAAGAAGTTCAACGCCAAGGGCAACCGTGCCAAGCCGTCCCGCACCGACTCCGCTCCTGCTGGTCCTGCCGCGACTGAGGCCGCTGCTCCGGACGCAGCTGGTGACGCTGCTGCGGCCGCTGCTGCCGTTGCGTCTCCCGCCGCTGCGCCGCCTGCCGTTGCGTCTGCCGCTGGGGCGGCTGCCGGCGATTCGGCGGGTGGTGAGGTGACGCCTGAGTCGGAGTTGATGGTCAACGGGACCGAGGTTTCCGAAGCCCAGTTGAACGGCGCTGAACAAGGCGAGGTGAAGCCGGCCCTCGTCGAGGCGCCCACCGGAGACGTCGGGCGGTCGGGGTCCGAAGTGGCCGAGGTGGCCGAGGCTGAGGCTTCCACTGCGGACGTGGACTCCGGCGACGCGGCTGAGAGCGCGGCGGTTGATGCGGAATCGGCTGACACCGAAGCAGTTGACCTGCAAGCGGCTGACCCGGAATCGACTGAGGTGCAGTCGGCCGGAACAGAAATGGCTGAGGTGCAACCTGCTGGAACGGAGTCGGCAGAGGTGCGGTCGGCTGAGGCGGAAGCGGTTGAGGCTGAGGCGTTGGCGGCGGGGTTGCCCGCGGCGGATCTTGTCGATGACGACGACGATGACGTGGTGATCGGCGACGGTTTGCTGATCGGGGCGTTGTCGGACGGACACGGCGTCGCGAGTGTGGTTGTCGATTCGGCGCCCGTGAGCAGTACGCAGGCCCGGTTGCTCGATCTGCACAAGCTGGGCGAGCGGCCCGCGGTCTACAACGTGGCGCACCGCGTCCTGTTGGCCGGCAAGCTCGACCCGGCAGCGCTCGACCACGCCTTCTGGATGCTGGTCGACCGCCACCCCGCGCTGCGGACCCGGTTCGTCGACCGCCCGGGCGGCGTCGTACAGGAAGTGCTCGACCAGGTGCCGGTCCGGTTGCCGGTCGAGGATCTCGGCCTGGCGACCGACGACGGCGAAGCGTGGAGCGAGGCGCTCGCGTCCGAAGGCCTGGAACCCGGCGAGGCACCGTTATGGCGCGCACACCTGGGCCGCCTGGCGGATGACCGTTGGGTGCTCGTGCTGGTGGTGCATCACCTGGTCACGGATGCCTGGTCCACCGCGCTGATCTGGTCGGACCTGTCCTCGTTGTACGCCGAAGTCCTTGCGGGTATGCCGAACCCGCTCGGCCCGGCCGCGTCGTACACCGACTACACCCGCTGGCGGCTCGCCGAGGCGTCAACGCGTCGTACGGAACTCGAGCGGTTCTGGCGTACGGAGCTGGCGGGCGCTCCGCTGCGACTGGCCTTGCCGTACGACCGGCCGAGGCCCGAGCGGTTGTCCGGCAATGGCGACTCGGTCCGGTTCGACGTACCCGAGCGGACCGTGATGCTGCTCGACCGGGTGGCGGAGAAGCTCGGTAGTACCCGGGCATCCGTACTCACCGCGGCGTATGCCGTCTGGATGGCCAGGCTGTCCGGCGAACGCGACCTGGTGGTGGCGTTGTCGAGCCCGAGCCGGGTTCGTCCCGAGCACGCGAAGACCGTCGGCCCGGTGGGCGAGGCGCTGCTGGTCCGGTTGAGCCTGGGCACGGAGATCCGATTCGCGGATCTGGTCGCGCAGGTCGGTTCGCGGGTGTTCAAGGCGCTCGACCATCACGCGCTGGGCCTCGCCGAGGTCTACCGGCTGGTCGATCCAGAGCGTCCGGTGGAATCGCCGCAGGTGTTGTTCACCGTGGCGACGACGCCGCATCCGCGGGTGGAACTGCCCGGACTGTCAGCGGATCTGCAGCAGCTGGAGGCGCCCGGAACGGCCCGCACCGAGCTGTACGTCGTACTCACGTCGGGCACGTCTGGGATCAGCGGGCGGTTCGAGTACTCGACGGACCTGTTCGAGGAGAAGACGATCGACGGTTGGCGGGCCGCGTTCCTCGACGTACTGGACGAGTTGACCCGCAGCCCCGGCGGCATCATCTAGCCGTAGTCGGACGTTCTGGTGAGTCCTCGGCCCGGCTGAGGTCGGGACGGCTGGTTTTGCGTTCTGCGGTTTAGCGTTCTGCACCGCGGACGGGTGGCCGGTATCCGGTGCCGAGCCCCTCCGCCTGGCTCCGGCGATCCACCGTCCGCGGTGCAGAACCCGCGTCGATCCTCATCCCTCCTGAGGATCGATCGCTCCCCTTGCGCGCTGCCGGAGCAGGGCGTAGGCACTGATGACGCAGATCAGGACCGAGTACACGGCCCAGACCGGTCGGACGGCCGCGATGTCCGCGTGGTTCCGCATTTGGTCGAGCAGCACCATGCCGGCGACCGCGACCAGCGCCACCAGCGGACCAACCCAACCCAGTACGCCGAGCCGTAAGGCCGGTTCCGTAGCGCGGGCCGAAACGTGATTCGTAGCAGTGGCCGAAACGCGCGCCATGACCACCGTGTTCGTACCGACGCCACCGGTCGCAGGCAGATCCGACGCGAGGCCGCGCCCGTCATTTCCCGACGCTAGGCCGCGCGTGGGCAGGTCCATATCGTCTTCGGACGCGAAGCCCGGGCGGCGCAGGTAGCTGTGCAGCGCGGCGATTCCGCACGACGCGGCGACGTTCAGCAGCAGCAGACGCGCGGCGATATCGGCCAAGGTGGACTGTCCGCCACCGATCGTGCCGTAGGCCGCGACCGAAAGATCGAGCGGCACCAGCACGGTTCCAGCGACGAGCGCGACGCCCTGGAAGAGTTTGGTTCTGCGCATGGAAGCGCGGAGCAGACCGCCGTTTGCCGTCGCGGCCACGGTGAGCGTGGCGAAGAACCCGGCGAAGATCAGAAGTACAAGGACGTCCATGACCTACCTACCCTGCGCTCAAGCGCCCCGAGTGACGCTGGGTGGACGTGCTGTCTGATTGGCGGATAGTCCGACAATCCGTGGATGCGGCGAGGTCTCCCTCGCCACATCCACGGATCGACAATCCCTGACAAGCAGGTCCCCCTGATTGTCCGGATACGGTGCCCCCACCCCATCCATTGGTTGCATCGCGTAAGCGGGCCGCCGCGTTACAGGGTTTTTGGTAACTGAGGGTGAATTGCGCAAAAGTGCTCACGAAAGCCCTCTCCCAAGCACCCCAAATGCCGAAACAACCTCACTTCCGCCCACCCACCCGTCGACCGGGCCCGACGGCGTGTCATCGGACCCTTCTAACCAGGCGTGTCGCCCTTCATCGGACGCTTCTGACCAGCCCCCGGCGTGTCATCGGGCGCTTGTGACCGGGCGTGTCGGCGTTCATCGGACGCTCCTGACCATTTCGCGACTGGTTGGCTGCACTCCTCGCCATCGCACGGTGCGGCATATGGCCCACCTCTTGGTGTTCATCGGTCCGAACATGCCCTACCCGAACTGCGGCCCGAACGTGAAACCGAGCTCGCGGCCGCGCCCATCAGTGCAGGAGCGAGTGTCCTGAGCATCAGAGCGCCGCTGCGCCCGACCGAGGCTGGTCACAAGCGCCCGATGAACGGCGACACGCCCGGTCACAAGCGTCCGATGAACGGCGACACACCCGGTCACAAGCGCCCGATGACACGCCGAGACCTCGTCAGAAGCGTCCGATGAAGGGCGACACGCCTGGTCACTAGCGTCCGATGATGGGGGTGGCGACACGCCGGGGGGGAGGAGTTAGGGGTGGAGGGTGTTTAGGGCTAGGCGGGCGGCGCCTAGGAGGCCGGCGTTTTCTAGTTGGGCTGGGCGGACCGAGAGGTCGGTGACGTACGGCAGTTGGGCGAAGCGTTTGACCCAGCGCTGGACCGGGTCGAACAGGATCGGCCCGGCTTTGGCTACACCTCCGCCGATGACTACGGTGGTGAGGTCGACCGTGACCGCCGTGGCGACGATGCCCGCGGCGAGGGCCTGAGCGCCGTCGTCGAAGGCGGCCAGGGCGAGTTCGTTGCCTGCGGCAGCGTCGGCGGAGAGCACCGCGGCGTCGACGGATTCGCCCGGGCGCCAGCCGCGACGTTGGGCCCGGGCGACCATGCGCGGACCACTCGCGTACGTCTCGACGCAGCCGAACGACCCGCATGCACACGGTTCGCCGTCGAGGTCGACCACCATGTGGCCGAGGTGGGCCGCGTTGCCGGACTGGCCGAGCAGGGGCCGGCCGTCGTTCACGATGCCCGCGCCGACGCCGGTTGAGACGACGATGCCGAGCAGGTTGCGTTCGCCCCGGCCGGCGCCGGTCCAGAATTCGCCGAGCGCGAAGCAGTGCCCGTCCACCCCGAGCGTCACCGGTACGTCGTCCACCAGGGCGCGAACGCGATCCACCAGCGGGAAGTTGCGCCAGCCGGCGATGTTCACCGGCGAGACGAGTCCGAGCTGCTGGTCCAGTGGTCCGGCCGAGCCGATGCCGACGGCCGCGGGGGAGGCGTCGCCCCGAACAGTGTCGATCAGTTCGCGCAGCGCCGCGAAGATCTCGTCGGCATCACCTGTCGGGGTCGGGATGCGGTTCTGAGTGAGGATTTCGCCATCGGTACTGACGATCGCGGCGGCCAGCTTGGTACCGCCGATATCGATACCGAGCACGGTCTTGTCGTTCACAGTCCCCCTCAGTGCCGATGCAGGTTGTCGGGTTGATTGCTGTCGCCGGGATGCTCCAGCCCGCGCACCAGCTGTAGGCGCTCGTGCCGCGCCTTGTTGAGCCAGCGCGAGAACGCCTCCAGCCGGGCACTGGTGAGCAGATCGGCGTGCCACTGCCGTGTCGGCACATCCGGGTCGCCGGGTGGTTCCTCGCCGAGCATGTCGGCGGCGTACGCGAGCTGCGCCGCGGGTATGCGCACGTCCGCGCTCACGAGTTCCGCGACCCGCCGTACGACGGCCGAACCGGCGAGCGCCGCGGCCGTGATCGACCCGATCGCGATCGCCGTCGACACATCCAGCGGCCCGGCGTCCCCACCGGCGTCTCCATTGGCGTCTTCACCCGCATGCCCACCGGTGGCCCCGTCGGCGTCGGTGTGGCCGCGGCGGCGGAGCTCGTCGGCGCACAGCTCCTCGGTGAGAACCACCTGCGCGACCCATCGGGTGAGCTGGCGGCCGTCGCGGGTCTCGGCCCGAGGCAGTACGCCGGCCTCGTCCCCGGCTCGTAGTGCGGCCATCCGTTCGTCCAGCAGAGCCCGGTCGACCGGCGTTGTGCTGACATAGCCCATCACACCTTCAGGTGCCTCCGGCAACGAATGACCGTGACCAGGTGCCCCCGGCAACGAATGGCCATGACCGTGCCCGTGGGCGATCACGGCCGTCACCCGGTCACCTCAAGCCGAACGGTTGGCGCGTACTGCGCGCGGCCGAACCACATCACCTTCGGCATCACCCACGCATGCGCCGGAGTGGCGTCGGCCGGAGCGACCACCGGCACCTGGACGACCACCGTCGACCTGGATGGTACGACGACCGCCCGGAGGGGTTCGGGCAACCAGGACCACGTCCCGTACGGCGAGGCCAGTTGCAACTCGGCGCGGATCTCCGAGCGTGCGTTGTTCGTCAGCGTCAGATCGAGGGTTGTCCGTTCGCCCGGCGCGAGGCGGATCGACGTCGTCGACGGCTCGATCTCGAGGCCCGTCGCCCGTCCGGGCCGACCGTCAACGGCGCCGGATCCGTGGTCGGGCCCCTGCGCCGGCGGCCGGCCGAAGCCGATCGTTGCGTCGGCCTCCGGGCTGTCGCCGACGAAGACCGTGACCACATCCTCAACCACCTGGACCCCGGCACCACCCGCGAGGTCGTCCGTGTCGGTATGAACCTGCGCGGCGAGGAAGTACTGCCCGGGCACGCAATCCGCGGATGGAGTGACGCGTGCCTCGAACTTCACGTGTCCACCTGGGGCGAGGCTGATCCGCTGTTCCTGCAGGTCAACGGTCCAGCCGTCCGGTAGGTCGAGAACCACCCGGCCCGCGACGGCCGAGTCGACGTACTGGCTGGTGATCACCAGGGTCAGGTCGACCGGATTCGTGACCGTGGTGGCGAGCGTGGGCGAGACGGAGACGCTGACCGGCAGGAATCCCATCTGCGCAGGGCCTCGGTTGTGCAGCCAGTACCGCGCGTACGACGGCTGGGCCACCTCGCCGGCAGGGCCGAGTACGGCGGCGTCGCGAGGCAGATCGGCCACGGAAGCGAGATCGACGATGAAGCTGTCGACCGCGGACCCGGCCAGTTCCACCTCCAGCGCGCCGTCGGCCGTAACCAGCGGAGCGCCCCGGTTCTCCAGCAGATCCGCGTGGGCCGCGCCGGCGATCGGCAGCGCGGAGGTCACCCGGGCGGTCGCGCCAAGGCCGGTCGCCTCGATCAACCGGAGCATCACGCCGTCGCGCGGATCCGAAGGCCGCGAGGCGCCGTGGGCGATCGGGTTGCCCGCGGGCTTTGCCGTGGACAGCAGGACGTCGCGCGCAGGGGAGACCCGCAGCAACGAATGCGTCGCGGGCAATCCGCCCGGGTGCGCGTCAGTGGTTGCCGCGAGCAACGGTGACGAGAACTCCTGGCCCCGAGCCGGAAGCTGCAGCGAGCGCCAATCACCCGCGCCCGTGACGAGGGCATACCGGAACTCGTGCGTCCAGTGCTGCAACTGGAACGCCGAACCATCCGGCGTCGTACGGCGCGGTGGGTCGATCCAGAGTCCCGACGGCCAACCCGTACACGAGCGCAGCAGCGACGCGTGCAAGGCGCCAGTGGCATCCACTGCGAAGCCCGGCAGACCGTACGTCAGCAGCGCGACGGTGTAGTCCTCGAACTCCTCGACCACGCCGTCGCCTGAGACCGAGGCGGTGATGCGCGCAGCGGCAAGCCCGTCGATCGCGGCCTGAACGGCGTCCTCGGTCGGCAACACCAGCGCGGGAATGGCCCGGACGTCGCGCACATCCGCGTTCGGTTGCCACACCTCGGCGAGCGCGGTCTTCGGCGGAACCAGCACCGGGCCGCGAGTCGAGGAACCAAGCAGGGCGCCGAGCGATGCGATCAGCGGGTTGTTCTCCGGCGTACCGATGAGGATCCGGAGGTCCGGCAGGTTCGAGTCGACCGCCAGTGAGCCGTACCGCGACCCGCTCGCGAGCGAGGTCGTCGCAGTCACGCCCACCCGGGCCAACGCGACCACCAGTTCGCGCACGTCCGACGGCTCGGACCCATCCGGTACGACGATCTCGGCGACGGCCATCGGGCGCGTGCCCACCTGATTGCCGGCGGCATCGACCAGGTCGATCCGCGCGGTCGTGCCGAGGCCGAACCAGGTGTTCGCCGGGTTGTCCAGCGTCCAGGGGGCGGTCGCGCTGTCCACGTCGATCAGGCCGAACCCGCGTCCCACCACCGCGCCGGCGACCTCGCTCAGCGGCAGGGCGCCCGGCACGTCGGCCGGGAACTTGACCCGCACCAACCGGTCGGACTGGGCGTGATCGAGGATCCGCGTGGTGAACTCGATCCGGTCGAGCCCGGCGTACGCGGTGACGACCGATTCGTACGCGATGCCGTCCACCTCGCCGCGGCTGACCACCCGGCTACCGAGCGGACTCGTCTGAGTGAACACCTTCGCGGGCTGAGCGGACGACCCGACCACCGGGCCGGACGGCGTGAGGTGCCAAGGGCCTTCGCCGAACCGCGGGTGGTCCGGATACTCCTCGTAGACCCGCAGTTCGTTGCCGAGGCCGGTCAGCATCTCCCGGCCGGTCCGCTTGTCCACGATGCTGGAAATTCCGCCACCGCGCGCGGGGTCGACCGTCACGGTGAAGAACTCGTTGCCCACCGAGGTTTCGGCGTCACCCGCGTCCCAGTTCGCCGTACCGTTGCTGGCGGCAACAAGCTGGTAGCTGCGCCAGCCCATCGACGGCACGTCCGTCGCAAGGAAGGTGAGCGAGCCACCCTCCAGTACGGACGGGACCTCGGCGCCGTTCTCGTCGAGCACCGCGAGCGGCGAATCCACGGCGACCGTGACCAGGTCGGTCCGGTCGAACGAGAGCGTGTTGGTGACCACCACAGCCTGTGAGCCGAAAGCGGAAGTGTCGATACGGGCTGCAAAAGCCTGCAGGGCGGCATCGCGCGCGTCGGCCGACAGGTCGTGCGCCTCGCGCCAACCCGTCACGAGGTCGATGTAGACCTGGTCCGACTCCGAGCCGGTAATGGCGTCGTGGTGGGCGCCGTACGCCAGTTGCCGCCAGACCTTGTCCAAGGCGGCGTCGGCGTACGTACCGAGCCCAAGTAGGTCTGCGAAGGTCCCGAGCTTCTCAGCGTCTACAGCGGCTACTTCGGCAGCACGCTGGGCCTGCTTGGTGTCGATGTAGGAGACGTCCTTGCCGGTGTAGATCGGGTTCATGTCCCGCGACTGAGGTGAAGGCTTGCGGCCTTCTTCTGCCAGTTCGGCCCGCACCCGGTCCATGAAGTGCTTAGTGGTGCCGCAGACGAACTTGGGCCACGCATAGCGATCGGCCCAGTCGTGGTGCAGTGCCGTGATCCAGTTGTTTGGCGGGGCGTAATCGCCTCCTACCGGCAACAAGGTGTTCTTAGTGGCCGCAACGCTTTTGAGCGTCACGAACAGGTTGTACGCCGTATCGCCCGCCGCCTCGACAGTAGGCGCGTGCTGCATGTCCCAGCCGGGTCCGTAGTGGTCCGGCATGTAGTGCGTGAGTACGCCGTCACCACTCGGGCTGATCCACTCGAACTCGCTGGCGAACTGCATGACCGCGGCGGTTCCACTCTTGGGATCACCCCACGCCTGCCGCAGCGGTCCCCACTGGTGGTGCGGCCCGCGCGCCCAGGCACTACCGGTCAAACCCGCCTTGGCGAGGTATCCCGGGAACTGCGGGTCATGCCCGAATACGTCCAGCTGCCAGGCATTCTGGGGATCACCGCCGAGGATGTCCCGCTGGTAGCCGATGCCGTAGACGATGTTGCGAATGGTGGTTTCGGCGCCGGTGAGGTTCGTGTTCGGCTCGTTGTACGTGCCGCCGATGATCTCTACCCGGCCTTCCGCGATCAGCCGGCGTAGTACCTGCCGGTGCTCGGGGAACGTGTCGAAGTACGGCTTGAGGTAGTCCAGCTCCGACAGCACGAAGCAGTACGCCGGATCGCGCAGCGCCAGCCGTAGATGCGCGTCGACCAGGTAGAACGCGTTGTGCGTGTAGACCGGCCGGGTGGTCCCGTCGGCGCCCTGGAGATCCCAGCTCGTCGTGTACGCCGCTTGGGTGTTCCACCAGACCGGGTCGTAGTGGAAGTGCGAGACCATCACCATCGTCCAGCCGGGCTCGGCGATGACGACCTGACCGCTGTCGGTCGCGACGACGGCGCCGTCCGCGTCCGCGACGGTCACCGTGCAGTCGACGGCCGAGCCGTACGCCGTACGCAGGCCGTCGGCGACGTCCAGCGGAACCTCCAGCCGGACCGGGCCATCGCCGGCGGGCAGGTCGAAGTGGCCCGCGATATCGCGCCCTTCGACACGCACGGTGAGCGCGGTCGTGGCGGCCGGCCGGTCCAGCTCGATCCGCAGAATCTGGCGCGGGTCGTTGTCAGAGCCAACAAAGAGTTCGGGGGAGGAGACGCGGGTGATCTGCACGGTCACGGTGATGTGGCTCCGTCGAGAGCGGGGCTAGGTCGAGACAACGTTATCTGCAACTGACCAATACAGCGAGAGGTAAGTTGCGGAACTTCTTGCTAATCACGCGTGAGACTACCCGGCGTCGTCCCGTCAGGCGGTACGCGAACCAGCTGACAACGTCAGCCTCGACGACCTCGGACAGGGCTTACCGGGAGCGACTGCAGCACGGCTTGAGGGCGCTGCGACGCGCCGCCGGATGCACGCCTCTGGCGGCGCGGCCGACTTTAGGAGAGAGTTTTCTTATGAGTGACCACTTGGACCGCGACGCCGCGGGCGCCCTGATCGTCGGCTTCACCGGAACGACCGCCTCCGCTGAGTTACGCCGCGCAGTCGCGGCCGGACTGGGCGCGGTGATCTTGTTCACCCGCAACGTCGAAAACGCAGACCAGGTCTCCGCCCTGACCACTGCGTTGCGAGCCGAGCGGCCGGACCTGCTGATCGCGATCGATCACGAGGGCGGCGAGTTCAGCCACCTCGCGCCGGCCAACCCCTGGCCGTTGGCGTCGCCGCGCTCACTCGGCGATGTGGACGACCCCGCGCTGACCCGGGCCTCGGCGCGCGACGCCGCCGCCACGCTGGCCGAACTCGGTATCGACGTGATGCTCGCGCCCTCGGTCGACGTGAACAGCAATCCCGCCAACCCGATCATCTCGACCCGCTCGTTCGGTACGACGGCCGAGGTGGTTTCGCGTCACGGTGTCGCCTTCGTCGAGGGCGTACGCGACGCGGGCATCGCCGCCTGCCCCAAGCATTTCCCCGGCCACGGCGACGTCGCGGTGGACTCGCACCTCGCGCTGCCGCGGGTCGACCGTTCGATCGAGGAGGTCACGGCCGTCGAACTGGCTCCGTTCGCCGCCACGATCGCGGCCGGCGCCGACGTGGTGATGAGCGCGCACATCGTGTTCTCGGCGTATGACGACAAGCCCGCGACGATGTCCCACCGGATCCTCACAGGCCTCCTGCGCGAGGAACTCGGTTTCACCGGCGTGATCACCACCGACGCCCTGGAGATGCAGGCGATCACCAAGCACCAGTCGATCGAGCAAGCGGCCGTCGCCTCGATTCAGGCCGGCGCGGATCTCGCCATGGTGGCAATCGGTGATGCCGACCCGAGAGGCCTCACCGCTCATCTAGTCGAGGCCGTCGGTAGTGGCCGTCTAGACGCGTCCCGCCTGGCCGACGCGGCTGCACGGGTTCGCGGCCTTGCCGCGGATCTTGCCGGGCGGAAGCGGCTGCCCGGGCTGGATGGAGCACCCGTACGTGAAGTGGCCGAACGCCTCTTGGCCGGTCAAGAGCTTCCCGCGCTCGGCGGTACGCCGTACGTCATCGACCTCACGCAAGGCCTCCACCCCGCCTGGAACCCGTACTTCAGCGGTCTGCCCGAGGTGTTCGCCGGAATTGCCCCAGGCTCTGACGGCGTCGTACTCCGGAACAGCGACCCCGAGGCCCTCGCAACCGCCCTAGCGGCTTCGGAAGGCCGGGCGCTGGTCGTAGCGATCCAGGACGCAGTCCGTACGCCGTGGATGGCCGAAGCCCTCGCGAACATCCTCAAGTCCCGCGACGCCTTCGTTCTCTGCACCGGAATCCCCGAAGACCGCGCCCTAGTCCCCGCTGCCACCGCCTCCGTCACCACCTCCGGCCGCAACCGCGTAGTCCTCGAAGCCGTAGCCAAGGCATTAACACGCTGAGGCCGAGCAGTAGGAGATTTGCAGGAACCTGCAATTCTCGTAACAGCGCCTGAAACGGTCGCGATGTGGGCGGTGCCGGCCTGCCGATGACTCCGAGGTCCTCGGCTACCGTCCCCCCAGGGCCGGCAGGAAGCAGGTCCCGATGTTCGCGCTGGATCGTCCACAGCCCGCACAGATACGAAAAGTTCCCAAGTTTGTGGCAGCGGTCGTCTCGATGGCCCTGCTGGCAGGAACCCTGCAAGGGCCGTCCGCCGTCGCCGTTCCCGCGGCGGAGGCGGCGCCTGTCGCGCCGAAGGCAGTCTCCAAGCCTGACGTCATTTCAGCGGCGCTGACGGCGCGGTCGCAGGGCGCCAAGGTCGAGGTGGAGTCGCTGCGGTCCGAGACGTCCACGACCTGGGCGAACCCCGACGGCACGATGACCACCGAGACGCACATGTCGCCCGTGCGGTTCAAGGACGCGTCAGGTGACTGGCAGTCGGTTGACCTGAATCTGGCCAAGGAGCAGGACGGCCTGATCGCACCGAAGAGCCACAGCCTGGACCTGCGCCTGGGCCAGCGGAACGCCGCGGCAGGCGGGGTCTTCGCCTCGGCAGTGGCGGGTTCCGGCCGGCAGGTCGAGTGGCTGGCTCCCTGGAAGCTGCCCGAGCCGAGCCTCGCTGGAACCAAGGCGACCTACGCCGAGGTCGAGCCCGGTATCGACCTGACGGTGGACGCGCGCCGCAGCGGTTTCGAGACCGACGTCATCGTCAAGACCCGTCCCACCACGGCGCCGGTCTGGCGTTTCCCGTTGCGGACCAAGGGGCTGACGGCACGGCAGGGCAAGAACGGCGTGATCGAGTTCGTCGACGCGAAGAACGTCGTGCGCTCGCGCATTCCGGTCGCGTACATGTGGGACTCGGCGGTCAACAAGGCCACTGGTGACCCGCTGAACAAGGCGATCGTCAAGGTGACGGTCGAGCAGGTGTCCCCGGGTAAGGCGACCCTGGTCGTTGCCCCCGACAAGCAATGGCTGCTGGATCCGGCGCGGGTCTTCCCGGTGACCGTCGACCCGACGTACGTGGCCGTCACCGCGCTCCCGACCTTCGATACGTTCGTGCAGACGAGCGTCACCAGCGACCTGTCGTCGTGGGTGGACCTGCGCGCGGGCAAGAACGGCACGCACATCGAGCGGTCGTTCCTGAACTTCGCGACCGCGCCGTTCGCCGGCAAGGACATCGTCAGCGCTCATCTGTCGCTCTTCCAGTACGGCGCGATGACGTGTACGCCGACCGCGATCAACGTGCACTCCGCGGACCCGGCGTCGACGTCGACCACCTGGACCAACCAGCCGGTCACCGGCACCACGGTGCTGGGTACGGCAACGGTCGCGAAGGGATTCTCCAGCGCCTGCGCGTCCGGCCGGATCAGCATTCCGATGACCGCTCTGGCCAAGCAGTGGGCCACCTCAAGCGACGCGACGGAGGGCCTGGCCCTCAAGGCGGGCAACGAGTCGGACGTGAACCACTGGAAGCGCTTCGGCTCCAGCGAATCCGGCACCGACCCGTTCGTGTCGTTCACCTGGAACCGCAAGCCGAACGCACCCGACACGGTTCAGCCCAGCGAGGCCGTCGCCTACGCCGCCGAGGGTGAGACCACCTCGTGGCTGTACTCGCCGAGCCTGCGGCCGTGGGTCCGTACCAAGGCCACCGATCCCGACGGCAACACGCTCAAGTACATCTTCGAGTTCTACACCGGTTCGGGCCCGACCTTCAGCCTGAAGGGCACCTGCACCTCCTCGGTCTACGCCTCCGGTACGACGGCAGGCTGCCGCCCGGCCACGGACCTGCCCGACAACACGCTGCTGTACATCCGTGCCAAGGCCAACGACGGCCGCGTCGATGGTCCGTGGGTCAACTACAACCAGCGGCTGCGCACCGGCGCCCTCACTCCGGCGGAGCCGGTGGTGAGCTGCCCGCCGCCGTACGATCAGTACGACAAATGGCACGACACCGCGCCGACCGCGGACGTCGTCTGCACGATCACCGCGACCGGCACCGGGTACAACGCTCCGGGCTACCTTCGCCTGATCGTCGACGGCAAGCAGCCCGCGACCAACGTGCCCGGTGGCGCCCCGGGCCAGATCCGGATCACTCCGTCGAGCGACCCGGCCGTGGCCAAGTGGAACGTGACCTTCCCGAAGGGCAAGGCGGGCCTGCACACGATCGTCGTACAGGCTCAGACTCCGGCCGGGAAGCTGTCGCCGAACAAGACGCACAAGTTCGGCTGGGGCGACGCGTCGCTGACCTCGCCGACCTCGACGCCGCGCATCACTACCGCGGACAACATCCGCGTCGCGGCCTCGGGCCCGCCGCGGGGAACCGCCTCGACGGTGACCGCACGGGTGAAGTGGCGCGTGTCCGGATACGGCGGTAACGACGACCTGGTCGGCTGGAACGAGGATGCCGCGGTTCTCCCGGTGACGGACAACGGCGCCGGTGGCGTCGCGGTCAACACCTTGTGGAACACCGACAACGCCAAATCCGACGCGTTCCTCGACTCCGACCCGAGCACTACGGTCATCGAGCCGACGGTGCTGAACGACCGGGTGCCGGTCAAGCTCGACATCCAGGTCTGCTTCAAGTACGGCTCGACCGAGCAGTGCACCTGGTCGCAGTCGCCCGATACCACCGTGCAGCGCCTGCCCCACGCCTTCGGCGACGGCTTCCCCACCGCGGACGCGGGCCCGGGTCAGGTGGCGCTGTGGACCGGCGAATTCAACGTGTCCGGGACCGACATCTCCGTACCGGGCTACACCGGTGATCTGTCGATCTCGCGTTCGCACATGACCTACGAAACGCCGACCAACCAGATCAACGGAGCTTTCGGTCAGGGCTGGATCGCGCAGTTCGATGGTGCCGATGCCGGTGCCGCCGGATTGCAGGTGATCGACTCGACCAAGATCGACGGCACGATCACGCTGCTCGACGGTGACGGCACCGCGCTGACCTACGAATCGCCGACGGCAGCACGTCGTACGACCGCCGCGTTCGAACTTGGTGACTGGATTCCGGTCGACGAGGAGACCGAGCAGGACGGCTCGCGGCTGAAGGTGTCCGGCACCGGCATCAACACCGTGATCTCCTACATCGAGGACGACGGCACGACCACGACCTGGTCGCCCAGCGCGGCACCGGTCGCGACGGCAGCCGCCTCGTTCCGGGCCACCGGCATCTCGGAGCCCGGAATCGCTGGCAAGACGACGTTCTCGTACGACGGGAATGGCCGGGTTGTCCGGATTCTCGCTCCGGCGGCGCCGGGTGTGACCTGTGGCGCCTACAACGCCGCGGCTCCGCTGACGGGGATGAACCCGGGCTGCCGTGCGCTGCGCTTCAACTACATCCTGATCGGCGCGAGCCGGTACCGGCTGAGTGAGGCCTGGCTCGACATTTACGATCCGGCCAAGACGGGTGGCGCCGGAATGACCTCCACCAAGGTCGCCGCCTACACCTACGACGTCAACGCCTTGCTGACCAAGGTGACGGACCCGCGCTCGGGGCTGTCGACGGAATACACCTACACCGCGTCGAATGCCGTCAAGACGATGAAGCAGCCGGGGCAGGTGCCGTTCGAGTTCAACTACGTGACCGTGGACCAGCGCGAGAAGCTGGACTCGGTGACCCGGGCCCGTCCGGCCGGTGACCCGGCGGGTGGCGTCGCGACGCTCGGCAAGTACGTCTACGAAATCCCGCTGTCGGGTGCTGGTCTGCCTGACCTGACGGACACCTCGGTGGCTCGTTGGAACCAGAAGGCCGCACCGACTCGTGGCTTCGCGGTCTTCGGTCCGGACCACCCGTTGACGGGTGCGCCGGGTACGGATGACTGGCAGTACGCCGATCTGCAGTACACCGACGCGGCCGGTTATACGGTCAACACCGCGAAGTTCGGCGCTGGTGGTTGGCAGTACACCTCCAGCGACTACAACGAGCTGGGCAACGTCGTCCGGCAGCTCGATGAAACGGCCATTCGCGCGGTCATCGACGGTCAGATCCCGGCGGGTGCGTCGGTCGACCAACTCGCCACGCTGACCGTGTACAACCCGGACATCAAGAACGCTGCGGGGGATACGGTTCTCACTCCGGCGGGCACGCTCGTGACCGACACCTACGGCCCGGCGCGCTACGCCACGTTGAAGGACGGGTCCGTCGCGTGGGTCCGCCCGCACACGCACACCAAGTTCGACCAGAACGCGCCGAACAACGGCATCAACCCTGCGACCTCGTTGCCGTACCGCCTCCCGACGACGGACACGTCTTATGTGAACGATCCGGGTACGGGCACGGACCTGGAGGTGACCGGCCAGTCGTTGACCGACTACGCCGCACCGGTCACGGGTGACGCCGACGGCTGGGCTCTAGGCCAGGTCGGCAAGGCCATCACCGACGTGGATCTCGACGGCACGAACAGCGCCGGCGACATCGTCAAGCTCACGCGTTACGACGCCGAAGGCCGCGTCATAGAGTCCCGGCAGCCTGCCTCGAACGGCAACGACGCCGGCACCACCAAAACGGTCTACTACACGACCGCCGCCAACAGCACCTTCCCAGAATGCGGCACAAAGCCCCACTGGGCAGGCCTAAGCTGCAAGACCTACCCGGCCGCCGCACCGACGTCCGGTACACCTTCGTTGCCGTCGACAACCACCACCGGGTTCACCTACCTGCTCGCCCCGACCACCGTGGTCGAGACGTCCGGCCCGGTTACCCGCACCAACATCACGGAGTACAAGCCTGACGGTCGCGTCGACACGACCAGGACCACCGTCGCCGGTCTGAGCAGTTCGACGCCGAACACAGCGAAGAAGACCACGTACGACGCGGTCACGGGCGCTGCCACGGCGATCACCGCGACCGCGGCTGATGGCACCTCCACCACCATCACCACCGGGTACGACGCCTGGGGCCGGCCGATCAGCTACAAGCCCCACGGCGAGGTGGCCACCACCACGGTGTACGACGCCGCCGGGCGAGCCGCCACGGTCACCGATCCGAACGGCACCACCCGTTATACCTACGACGGGAACGACGCCAACGGTCTCGCCGAACGCCGGGGTATGGCCACCAAGGTAGAGGTCACGACCGGCGGTAAGACCTGGTCGTCCACCGGCGCATACGACGCCGATGGCTCGATGACTGTGCAAAAGCTGCCCGGTGGTATCACGCAGATCAACGAGTCCGACAACGCCGGAGAGCCGACGGGCCTTCGCTACACCGGCCAGGTCACAACAGTTGCGGAAGACGGCAGCACAACCATCGAGCCCAACGGCCCTTGGTTGTCCTGGTCCATCGAGAACGACGTCACCGGCCGGGTAGCGCGCGAGTGGACGCCGGACGGTGCAGCCTTCACGGGTGGTACCGCAACAGACCCGGGCGATGCCGTTCCGTACGACCGCGGCTACACCTACGACAACGCGGGACGACTCACTTCGGTCAAGGACCGCACCGCGTCCGCGACCGGCGTTGACATCACCGACCCGACAGCCACTCCGTGCGTGACCCGCACCTATGGCTTCGACCGCAACGACAACCGTCTCACTAAGTCCACCGCCACGAGCGGTCCGGACGGGGCTTGTACGGATGCGGGCGGAACCACGGTCACTCGCGCCTACGACAGCGCCGACCGCCCGGTCACGGGTGCGGGGGGCTCCGGCACGTACGTCTACGACAGCCTGGGTCGTACGACCACCCTGCCGGCGTCCGACGCGCCCAACCCGGCCGGGGGCAACATCACCCTCGGCTACTACCACAACGACCTGGCCCGATCGATCGCCCAGGGCGGAACCACCACCACCTTCACCCTCGACGCCGCCGACCGTCGCTCGGTCGAAACCATCACCGCAGGCACCACCACAACCCAAAAGGTCCGCCACTACACCGACACCGGCGACAACCCGACTTGGGTAACCAACGGCACCGAGTCCACGCGTTATGTGGAGTTGATCGCCGACGACCTCTCCCTCACCGTGGATCAAGCGGGAGCTGCTGATCTGACATTGGCCAACTTCCGCGGCGACGTCGTCACCACGGTCGATCTGCCAGCTGGAGGAGGCTCCGCCACCTCCATTGCAGGCTGGAATGGCTATGACGAGTATGGCAACCCGGCAGACAACACTGCCAAGACAGGAACCGTCGACTACGGCTGGCTCGGCGCCAAACAACGGGCCGTCTCAGGCGCAGGCCTCATCCTCATGGGTGTCCGCCTCTATAACCGCGTTACCGGCCTCTTCACCAGCATCGACCCAGTCGCCGGCGGCAACGCCAACGCCTATACCTACCCGAGTGATCCCATCAACAACGAAGATGTCGATGGTCGTTTCTTCAAAAAGATCAAGGATGGCGTGACGAACGCCGCGAAGAACGCCGGGAAGTGGGCATGGAAGAACAAGGTGGGCATTGCCGGCACCATTGCCTTCGGCGCCTGCGTCTTCGCTACCGCGGGCGCGTGTGCGGTGATCGGTGCAGTGGCGGCCGGAATTAGTATTCACAGTAATTACAGGAAGTACGGTCTTCGCGATCGAAGGTTCTACAAGAACAGCGCTCTGGACGTTGTCGCAGGCAGATTCAAGGCAGTGCGTTCGTTCGGAAAGTACGGTGCGCGTCGATTCAATCGCAAGAGGGTCAAGTACCGTTGGCGGCGGAATATGGACTTCAGCAGTTTCAGGGACGCTTACAGAAACCAGCGCAGAGTGACTGTGTTCCGGGTTGCCCGCCAGAGCTATGGTGTTTATAGAGCGTGGACCTCGCGGAATCATCTCTGGACCGACTAGGCCCCTGAAGAGAGTTGAATCATGGACATCCTCCTCGTTGGGCTAGGTGTCTTCCTGCTGGCTCGGGCCAGCTGGAAATCCTTGGCCCACCGGAAGCATTCGGCGTGGATCAGCGCTGCAGCAGGTCCGGTCGCGCTCTTCGGGCTGCTGATTGATCAAACGTGGCCGTTCGCTCTCGGGTTTGCACTCTTCGCTGTAGGTGAATTCATCTATCAGCGGAGCGACGAAGTCAGCTTTGCTGATGTCAAACGGCTTGGCGATGCAGTCCAAGTTGGCAGTCGCAAAACGCGGAAGCGAAACCGGTCTGCAAGGGATGTGTCTCGGGGCGCTGAAGAGGAGTAGGTCCCTAAGAGGGGTGGCCGGACGGTGAAAGGTGCCGTCCGGTCACCCGGCGCTACGTCATGGGAAATCAAGATTGTGGGAGTGCGTCGACTCGATTCTGAAGGCCCTTGGCCGGGCGCCCGAGGCCTCCAGGTGAACGCGGAGCCACATCTCAGCGAGTGGCCGGTGGTTGCAGTCCGTCGATGGGAGGGGCTGTGGGGTTTGGGGTGGGGGTTGGCAGGATGGGGTGGGTGATTCCGACCCTTGCTGATGTGCTGGCCGTGCTGGACCGCCTCTACGACCCGTCGTGCTGAGAGCTGGGATGCGGTTGGGCTGCTGGCGGGGACCTGGCCCAGCCTGTGACGCGGATCTTGTTAGCGGTGGAGCCGATGCGGGTGGTGGATGAGGCTATTGCGGGGGAGTTTGACCTGCTGGTGACGCATCACCCGCTATATCTGAAGGGCGTGAGTAGTGTCGCGGCGACCACCCCGAAAGGGCGGGTTGTGCATGACCTGATTCGGTCTGGGACGGCGTTGCACGTTTGTCATACCTATGCCGACCACGCGAATCCCGGTGTCAGCGACGCCCTCGGTTTGACCTGGACGAGGCTCAGGGCGATGCCGGTTGATCCGATGGACACGACCGGCGTTCCGGTCGCGGAGGCGTGCGGAGCGCGATAGCCCACCACCGGTGGTGTCTTCGAGAAACCCTTGTCCTCGTCCGGTTGGGCGGCGATGCCCGGCCACGGCGGACGGCGTCGCGGGCGTGGGCGCTGCCCGGCGGATGGGCGCCGTATGGGTGGGTGGCAAGTGGGCTTCGGGTGGTGTTCATGTCGGCGCGGTTCACTGTCGGCTCCGCTCTTGTCACTGTGAGGAGTCAGTCGTGGATCGTCGGAGTTTCTTCGTGCGGCAGTGATCGGTTCGTCGGCCTCGGTCGCCTTCGGGTTCAGCGTGGCGCCGCAGGCGCTGGCGTTTCCGGCCCAGACCGGCCCCAGCCCGTACGGCGGTCTGGGAGCCGCCGACGCGAACGGGATCATGCTGCCGCAGGGTTTCACCAGCCGGGTGCTGGCCAGGTCGACCCGGGTGGTGAGCGGTACGAGCTACACCTGGCACAGCGCGCCCGACGGCGGTGACTGCTTTGCCAACGGAACCGGCTGGATCTACGTGTCCAACTCGGAGATGGGCAGCGGGAGCGGCGGTGCGAGCGCTCTGCGGTTCGACAGCAGCGGAGCGATCACCGGCGCGTACCGCATCCTGTCCGGCACCACCCGCAACTGCTCCGGTGGCGCGACCCCGTGGGGCACCTGGCTGTCCGGTGAGGAAACCAGCACGGGCTACATCTGGGAGACCGACCCGCTCGGCACCAAGGCCGCGGTACGCCGTCCGGCGATGGGCCGTTTCTCCCACGAGGCCGCCGCGGTCGATCCCGACCGGCGGGTCGTGTACCTCACCGAGGACGTGTCCGACGGCGGGTTCTACCGGTTCGTCCCGACCACCTGGGGCGACCTGTCCGCCGGCACCCTGCAGGTACTCCGCGAGTCCGGCGGAGCGCTGTCCTGGGTCACGGTTCCCGACCCCGACGGCAGCCCGACCGCCACCCGCCGGCAGGTGTCCGGCATGAAGATCTTCAACGGCGGCGAAGGTTGCTACTACCGCAACGGCACCTGCTTCTTCACCACCAAGGGCGACAACCGCGTCTGGGCCTACAACGCGGTGAACAACACCATCGCGATCGCGTACGACGACAACCTGACCAGCAACCCGCCGCTGACCGGTGTCGACAACATCACCGGTACCGCCGTCGGTGACCTGTACGTCGCCGAGGACGGCGGCAACATGGAGATCTGTGTCATCACCCCGAACGACGTGGTGGCGCCCTTCCTCCGGGTGACCGGCCAGTCCGGCTCGGAACTGTGCGGCGTCGCCTTCAACCCCGCCGGTAACCGCATGTACTTCTCGTCGCAGCGCGGCACCACCGGCTCGAGCAGCGGCGGTATCACCTACGAGGTCACCGGCCCCTTCCGCACCACCCGCTGACAGTGATGAGCTGAGGTCGGCGAGGACATCCACACTTGCCGCCCGATCCCGTGGGCGCCTCGTTTTTCGCGCCCGTTTCGGCCCCGTCTGTCCGCCGGAGGTCGCTGGTTCGGCCCGGTTCGCCTTTGGCTTAGCTGGATCCGTCGAGCGGTCCCTAGGGCGGCCTCTGTAGGGCGTGTGTCCGGGCCGGCTACCGGGTTGTAGGGCGGCTACCGGGTTGTGGTGTGCCCACTACCGAGTTCGTGTGCGGCTACCCGGTTGCAGCCGGGTAGCCGCACCAAAACTCGGTAGCCGACCCTCGGGGCCTCCTCGACTGCCGGAGCCACCTTTACCACCGTCGACCTCGACCCCGCCACGGGTTCCACCTCGTTCAGTGACCGCGACAACCCCGCGCGAACCCGGGGCCACGCCGCGCGAACCCAGAATGTCGCGCCAGCCCGGCGTGCTGACGCGAGGCCGGCGTGCTGACGCGGTCCCGGCGCGGAGCGGTACGGAACCACCTGAGTCGACCGGCCATACCTCACCCGCCCCCTTGATAGCCGCCTGACAATTCGCGACTCATCAGGGGGACGAGTGACCACCGGGAAACCCCTGCCTCCGCGAGCGGACGCAACGCACACGCGACCACTCGCAACGAACCGCGCCCCGACTCGCCCCGACTCGCGACGGCTCGCCCCGACTCGCCCCGACTCGCGAGTGGAGACGCATGCCCCGTCGCACCTAACGGCGAGTGAGCATGCGTCAGGTGACATTGCGTGCGACGACGTGCGTTGAGGGCGCCAAGATCGTGCTGGCGCTCATGAAGCTGCTAGCCGGCCCAGCGCCTACCCGAGTTCCTGCGCAGCATCCGCTGATCTACAAGCCCGGTGAACCGGATGTTCCCGCTGCAGGCGCCTGCGCGGACTAGTTGGTCCTGGGAGTTGCGAACCGTACAAGCCAGTACAAGCGCCTACTGGAACTCGAGAGGTCCAGCGGCGACTAAAGGCGGATCCAAACATCAACTGCGCGATAGCGGTCAAGGCCGTGCGTAAGCACTTGGGACCCCGGCCGCTCGTAACCGACATCGTGGCGAAGCATTTCAGCTGACCGGTAGGGCCTTGCGGTGGTTCGAGGTGAGGGGTTGGCAGGATGGGACGGGTGACGCCGACTCTTGCTGATGTGCTGGCCGTGCTGGACCGCCTCTACGACCCGTCGTGGGCTGAGAGCTGGGATGCGGTGGGGTTGGTGACGGGGGATCCCGGGCAGCCGGTGAAGCGGGTGCTGTTTGCGGTGGATCCGATGCGGGTGGTGGTGGATGAGGCTATTGCGGGGGAGTTTGACCTGCTGGTGACGCATCACCCGCTATATCTGAAGGGCGTGAGTAGTGTCGCGGCGACCACGCCGAAGGGGCGGGTTGTGCATGACCTGATTCGGTCCGGGACGGCCCTGCACGTGTGTCATACCAACGCCGACAACGCGAATCCCGGTGTGAGTGACGCCCTCGCGAACGCCCTCGGACTCACCGAGACGAGACCGCTCAATGCGATGCCGGTTGATCCGATGGACAAGATCGGCGTTCAGGTTCCGGTGGCGGAGGCCGACGCGATGATCGACGCGTTGACCGCTGCCGGGGCTGGGACGATCGGGGACTACGACCGGGCTGCGTGGACCGCGACGGGCGAAGGTACCTTCCGGCCGCTCGACGGAGCTAACCCGACCGTGGGTGAGGTGGGCCGGATCGAGCGGGTCGCGGAGACTCGGATCGAGATGGTGCTGCCGCGGTATCGCCGGCGCCAGGTGGTCGAGGCGCTGCGGGCCGCCCATTCGTACGAGGAGCCCGCGTTCGACGTACTGGAACTCGCGGAACTGCCCGGGCAACGCGGCGGCGGGCGCGTCGGCGTACTGGACGAGCCGCTGCCGCTGCGGGAATTCGCAGCGCGGGTCGCCACGCGGTTGCCCCGGACCGAGCACGGCGTACGGGTCTCGGGTGATCCAGAGCGGTTGATCGAGTCGGTCGCGGTGGTCGGCGGCGCGGGGGATTCGGAGTTCGCCCGGGTCCGCGCGGCCGGGGTCGACGCGTACGTGACGGCCGATCTGCGGCACCACCCGGCGACCGAGGCGCGGGCGTACGACGAAGGGCCGGCGCTGGTGGATGTGGCGCACTGGGCGAGCGAATGGCCGTGGCTCGTGGACGCCGAACGCCTCCTGACCTCGGCGCTGGCGGCGGGGGGCAGTAGCGTAGACACTCACATCTCCACCCTCTGCACGGACGCCTGGGACCTGAGGCTCTGACGCGGAGTAACAACTGAACGCACAATGCAGACCACTAGGAGCCGACCCTGAACGCCGAGCCCGCTGTCCAACGCCGGTTACTGGACCTGCAGGATCTCGACCTGCAGCTGGATCAGGTCGCCCACAAGCGCAAGGTCCTGCCCGAGCTGGCCACCCTGGCCGAGCTCGGCAAGGAGAAGAGCGTGGTCGACTCCGAGCTCGTCGCGGCCGAGACCGAGGTCAGCGACCTGCAGCGCGAGCAGAAGAAGGCCGACTCCGATGTCGAGCAGGTCAAGCTGCGCCGGAGCCGCAACCAGCAGCGGATGGACTCCGGTCAGGTCGGTTCGCCGCGCGACCTGGAGAGCCTGCAGCACGAGATCGTTTCGCTCGACCGCCGGATCTCCGACCTGGAGGACGCCGAGCTCGAGGTGATGGAGCGGCTGGAGGCGGCCGAGGCCGTGCAGAACGAGCTGCGGATCCGTGCGCAGGCGTTCGCCGGGCGTCAGGCCGAGCTGGAGACCGCCCGGGACGACGCCTTCAAGGAACTTGACGAGCAGCGTGCCTCGCTTGGCGATGAGCGGGCCAAGGTGTCGGCGGAACTGCCCGTCGAGCTCGTCACGACGTACGAGAAGCTGCGCGAGCGCAACGGCGGTATCGGCGCGGCGCCGCTCGTCGGCAAGCGCTGTATGGGCTGCCGGATGGAGCTCACGCCGTCCGACCTGAACCGGATCAAGGCCGCACCGGCCGACTCGGTGGTGCGTTGTGAGGAGTGCGGGCGGATCCTCGTACGGACCGGAGAGACCGCGCAGTGAGTGGAGTGCCCGACCACGTCATCGTCGAGGCCGACGGTGGTTCCCGGGGCAACCCCGGCCCCGCGGCGTACGGCGCGCTGGTGCGTGACCCGGCCACCGGCGAGGTGATCGCCCAGGCCGGGGTGACGATCGGTATCGCGACCAACAACGTCGCGGAGTACAGCGGGTTGATCGCCGGGCTCGAACTGGCCCGGGAGTACGCGCCGGACGCCTCGATCGAGGTCCGGATGGACTCCAAGCTGGTGGTCGAGCAGATGGCCGGGCGCTGGAAGGTCAAGCACCCGGACATGAAGCCGCTGGCCGCGAAGGCCCAGTCGCTGGCGCCGCTCGGCACCGAGTGGACCTGGGTGCCGCGCGCGCAGAACTCCGCCGCCGACGCCCTCGCGAACATGGCCCTCGACGGTAAGACCGTGCCGCTGCGCCCTAGCGAGGTGGCACCCGCGAAAGCGGTCGACGAGGAGCCGTCGGATCTGCAGAAGGCCCTGCAGGGATGGGGCAGCCAGACCGAACCGCCGACGCAGGTCATCTTCCTGCGCCACGGCGAGACGCCGCACACGGTCGACAAGCGGTTCTCGGGTTCGGGCGGGGATGACCCGGGTCTGAGCCCGAACGGTCAGGCGCAGGCCCGAGCCGCCGCGGCGTACCTGTCCCGGGTGGCCAAGATCGACGCGATCGTCAGTTCGCCGATGCGCCGGACCCGTGAGACGGCGGCTGCGCTCGGGGCCGCGCTCGATCTCGAGGTGGCCGTGGCGGACGAATGGCGCGAGTGCTCGTTCGGTGACTGGGACGGTTACACCTTTGCCGAGGTGCAGCAGAAGTGGCCGGAGCAGATGAACTCGTGGCTCGCCTCGACCGCGGTATCGCCGCCGAACGGGGAGTCGTTCGAGATGTGCGGACGCCGGATCCGCGCCGCGCGCGACGGCATCCTGTCGACGTATCCGGGCAAGACCGTGATCGTGGTGACCCACGTGACCCCGATCAAGCTGATGGTGCGGGCGGTGCTGCAGGCCCCGATGTCGTCCCTGTTCCGGATGGAGCTGCGCCCCGCGACCATCACCGAGATCCACTGGTACGCCGACGGCCTCGCCTCCCTTAAAAGCTTCAACACCATCCCCTCGCTAGTCTGACCACAGCAGCCCGGCAACGAGGCCGGGTCGCTGGATGGACGGAGGACGCGCGTGCCGTTGCAGAAGGTGCATTTCGCCGAGGAAGTTCCCGAGGTGTTCCGCGCGTCCTTGCAGGCGATCAGGCGGGAGCTCGAGGTACCGGCCGAGTTCCCGGCGGAGGTGGTCGAGGCCGCCGTACGGGCCGCGGCGAACCCACGGTTGCCTGAGCTGGATCGGACCGACATCGAGTTCGTCACGATCGATCCGCCGGACTCGATGGACCTGGATCAGGCGTTGCACATCGAGCGTGCCGGGGACGGTTTCACCGTGCACTACGCGATCGCCGACGTAGCCGCGTGGGTCCAGCCGGGCGATCCGATCGACGTGGAGGCCCGCAAGCGCGGGGAGACCCTCTACGCGCCGGACAAGCGGACGCCGTTGCACCCGCCGGAGCTGTCCGAAGGCGCTGCCTCGCTGTTGCCGGACAAGGTCGTGCCGGCGTTGTTGTGGACGCTGCAGGTGGATTCAAGTGGCGAAGGCACCGAGGTCGACGTACGGCGCGCACTGGTCCGGTCGCGCGCCAAGCTGAACTACGCCGGGGTGCAGAAGGACCTGGACGCCGGTACGGCGCCGGAATCGCTGCAACTGCTGCGCGAGGTCGGCCTGCTGCGGGAACAGCGCGAACGCGAGCGTGGCGGCGTCAACCTGCCCATCCCGGACCAGGAAGTTGTCACGAGCAACGGCGAATGGACCCTCGAATTCCGCGCGCAACTTCCGGTCGAGGGCTGGAACGCGCAGATCTCCCTGCTCACCGGCATGGCCGCCGCGCACTTGATGATGAACGGCAAGATCGGCATTCTCCGTACGCTGCCGGATTCCCAGGACGGCGTACGGCATCGCCTGGAGAACACGGCGAAGGCCCTCAGCATCCCGTGGCCGGACGGCATGTCGTACGCGGAGTTCATTCACACGCTCGACGCGAAGATCCCGGCGCACGCGGCGATGCTGGCCGCCTGCACGGTGTTGTTCCGGGGCGCGGGCTATACCGCGTTCGCGGATACCGTGCCGGAACAGCCCGAGCACGCCGCGATGAAGGCGCCGTACGCCCACGTCACGGCACCGCTGCGCCGGCTGGTGGATCGCTGGACGGGGGAGATCTGCCTCGCGCTGTGCGCCGGTGAGGAAGTGCCCGCGTGGGTGCGCGAGTCGATGAACGACCTGCCCAAGATCATGGAGGAGTGCGACCGCAAGGCCAACGCCTACGAACGCGCCATCGTCGGCATGGTCGAGGCGGGCCTGGTCGCGGACCAGGTCGGCCAGGAGTTCGACGGTGTCATCACGGACGTGGACGAGCGAGATTCGCGCCGCGGCATCGTCGTACTGTCCGATGTGGCGGTCGAGGGCAGGGTCACCGGGGACAACCCGCTGCCGCTCGGCCAGCCGGTGCGGGTAAGGCTCACCGAGGCCGACATCGCCAAGCGCCTAGTCGCCTTCTCACTGGTCCAGTAGGGCTTCTACAGCGGCGGTGGTTCGTTTGAGGTCGCCGGTCGCGAGCAGGTCGAGCAGCCCGCCGCGCAACATCGCCAGCACTGCGGTACGTCGTGCGCGCCCCCGGGCCGTACGACGCTCCGCTGCGGGTTGTGCCTTGGCGAGGAGTTCGAGCCAGACCTCTACCGACGTACGCGCGTAGTCCGCCCACGGCCCGTCCGGGTCCACCAGCGATCGCCCGTACGCCTCGACCCACAGCTGCATCAAGGCCCGGCGCTCCGGCGCCGAGAGCCACTTCCACAGTTCGCGCGCGACCACCTCCAGGCCGGGCGCGAGCTGCTGACCGGTGATGCGGTCGAGCAGCGCGAGTTCGTCGGCGCGGGCCCGGTTGAGCAGAGCGCGGATCAGGCCGTCCTTGCTGCCGAACAAGAACAACAGCACGCGCGGACTCGACCCGATCGCCGCGGCGAGCGGGCGCAGGGACAGATCCGCGAGGCCGTGTTCGAGCGAGTAGGCATAGGCCCGCTCGAGCAGTTCGGTCTCCCGGGCGGACGGGGGTGTTCCGGTCGTCGTCACAAGGCTATTCTTACCTCACTGAAACGAGTGTGTCAGTAAGACGTTCGGAGGAAGAGATGCAGATCCGGCGGATCGGCCGCCCTGGAGACCTCGGCTGGGTGGTTCAGGCGCACGGCGAGCTCTACGCCCGCGAGTTCGGCTTCGACGGCCGTTTCGAGGCGGTGGTCCTGGAGGTGATGGCCTCGTTCGCGCGCCACGACCCGGAACGCGAGGCCGGCTGGATCGCCGAACTCGACGGCCAGCGGGTGGGCTGCGTGCTCTGCGTGCGAGGCGACGACGACGAAACGGCCAAACTCCGTGTCCTGCTGGTCCACCCGGCCGGCCGCGGTCACGGCCTAGGCGCCCGCCTGGTCGACGCGTGCCTCGAATTCGCCCGTTCCGCCGGCTACCGCCGAATGAAACTCTGGACCACCGACCAGCAGGTAGTCGCCCAGAAGATCTACACCGACCGCGGCTTCACCCTGACGGCCAAACACCCCAACGACACCCTGGGCACGCCGGTTGTTGATCTCTTCTACGAACTGGACCTGACGGCTTAGCGGGCGGGAGCCTCGAGGCGGCCGGGGTTCGTCGCGGGCCGCGGTGGGTGGGTGAGCGGGCCGGCCTTTAAGCCGGATACATGACAGGCCCCCTCTCTCACGCCTGAGAAAGGAGGCCTGTTCCGTCGCTGTTCCGTCAGCGCACCTGGCTAGATGCCCTCGACACCAGCCCAGCGGGCTAGTTCCGGCAGGTCGCCCGGCACCGCGCGGGCGTTCTCCGCGATGGCGAGGATGGTCTCGCGCATCACCGGGTGGCGGCGGCTGTTCACCGGGTCAGCGTGGCGCGCCGCGTTGAGCTCGGAGACGGCCTGCTGCCGGTTGTTGTTCTGCGCGTTCGCCAGCGCGAGGGTCATGTGGTGGTGGCCCACCCGCTCTGGCCGGTTCGGATCAACAAGGTTGATCTCGGCGCCACGTTGCACCGAGCCGTCGGGGTCGCCCGATTCCACCGGCGCCGCGCAGTAGTGCGCGGCCACGTTGGTCGCTGAGGCGTCAATGCCGTGGAACGGAACCGTCTCCGCGCCCTCTTCGATCATGGCCCGCGCGTCCTGGATGTACTCGTCAGCCTGCGAACGGTCGCCGCCTCGCGCGGACAGCACCCCGGAGCGCAGGTCGATCTGGGCACGCACGCCCTTGCTGGCCGGGTCGTCGCCCAGGTCGGTGCGGGCACGGTCCAGGAGGCGCAGACCGGCCGCGTAGTCGCCCGACTGCAAGTGGCGGGACGACCGGTGGAATGCCGACACCGCGATCCGGGCAGGGTCGCCGGTCAGCGGAGCAAGCTGAACGTGGCGTTCGCTCGCGATCGCGGCGAGGTCCGCCTGCCGGAAACGGCCGGCCACCGACGCGGCCAGTCGGTAGGCGTCGTGGAGGTAGGCGTACGCGAGGACCCGGTCGGGGTCCGGATCGCCGGTGTGCACGTACAGGTGGTGCAGCAGGCTCGACAGCTCGGTGGCCGCCTCGCCGTACTTCAGGCGGAACACGTCGCCGGCCACGATGGTCAAGCGGTCGTTGATGAAGGGCAGCGGCAGTGGGTCGCCCTCAGGCCGTGGGTCGTCGAATGCGTCGATTGCGCGTCGTAGGGCCGCGATGCCTGCGTCTTCGACGCTGGGCTGGTCCTCGATCTCGCGCTGCTCGGTGCCCCACAGGTAGGGCGGTGTGACGCCGAGGGCTTTAGCTGCGGCGGCCACGAACTGGGCCGAGGCCGGCACGGTTCCCCGCTCCACCTGTCGTACGAGGGAGACCGAGAAACTCGAGGCGGCCGCCAGCTGTTCTTGCGTCAGGCCTCGCAGTTTCCGGAGGGTTTTGACGCGTGCGGCGACGCTTGGCTGATTCATCAGGGAACTCCCCACAATTTTTGTCACTTCCTTGTCACTCACGAGTGAAGCACAGCGGGAGGATCAAACCAAGGCGGTATCCACAACAGACGGAACCGCAACTGAGCGTCATCGAGTGGGGACTTAGATGCACACGCTAGTTCACGAGGGCACCGCGCCTCCAGCACTGACGGAGGCCGAAATCCAGGCAGCCGTCCGCCGCTGCCCGCCCCCGCAACGTCGCCTGTTCGCAGGCTGGCTGCGTCGCACCCATCGCCTCGACGGTGAGCTCATCGAGCCCGAGGTGGGGAAGAAGTAATGGACGAAATCGAGCAGCCGGACCAGGCCAGTACCGAGCGCCGTCGCATACGGGTCTGGTTCGGCGAACACACCATCGCCGACTACACCGCACTCGCCCCGCTCGCGGAGCGGTACGCCGCAGCGATGAGCCGCAGGTTCGCCGGGTGCCGAGTCACCAACGACCCGCTGCCCGTGGTGTTGCCGCGTGACCTGCCGGCGCCGCCGGCCGAGCGTCTCTGGCAGACGCTCACCCCGTAGACAGGTCAGGGCGCCGGTGTTACTGCGCTTCCGTCTCATCTCCCACCTGAGGATGAGACGGGCGTGTGTCCCCTGACCCGGTGCCCTGGCCGATCCACCGGTGGAGCGCAGGTTTCTGGCCCCTACCAGGTGTCCTTCGCCTCACAGCAGGGAACCTGCCTCCACCACCATCAGGTCAGGGCGCCGAGGCATCAGTGCCGTCCCCGAGGACGGTTCCCCCCGGTCTCGGCGCCCTGGCCGCCCCGAAAGCGGGTGGCTCTCGATGTAGCGGCCTCGGTTATGCGCCGGGGTGGGAGTCATTCGAGGCCCGGCGGGGTCGAGGGGTGAGGCCATTGTGCAAGGTCTCATCGTCACAAAACCTCTGACCTCGCCGGGTCCTTCGCGTACGCCGACTGATTGCAGGGAGCCCCTCAGTGCAGGACCTGATCATCCGCAACCCGTACGACGTGCGATGCCCCGAATGCCTAGCCCGGGTCGAGCGGCTGATCGCGGTCGACAGTTTCGTGGTGCTGGTGCCGTGCCAGCACGAGGTAGCCAGTGTGAGCTACAGCGATAGGGCAGTCGAGGAACAGGGCCCCCAACGTGGCCATCCGATCTACGACGACCGGGACTGACACGCAAGTCGCCGAACGCACGAATAGCGCCCCACCTCCGAAGAGGTGGGGCGCTATTCGTGTTGGAGCCTGGTAGGCGCTAGCCCATGGCGTTCATGGTCTGCACGATCGGTACGAGAATCCAGCACAAGAGCCCAGCCGCCAGCAGGTTCAACCGGCCGCCGAGGCCGAAGAACGCGCCAGCGAAGCAGGCCGCGCCAAGGATCAGGAACACGAGGTAGACGGCGACCATCACAGGTCCCCGCTCGTCACGTCGTGCGCGCCGTCAGGTGTCTCGACGGCAGACTTCGGCTCGGCGGCGAGGAACGGCAGGTACGTCTGCAGGAACTCGTTCACGCCAGGGATCGCCATCACGCGCGTGATGGCGGCCGAGATGACCAGCGCGACGCCGACCCAGCCGCCGGCTTGCGCGGGGTCGCTTTGGGCGGCGGCCGAGTAGATCACTGGCGCGAGCACGGCGAGACCGACCGCGGCCTGGAAGACCGTCCGGGCCATTGCGCGCCACGGGTACTTCGTCTGGGTAGCAGCCATCGGGGCCGCCCTCCGTTCTCGGCCAGGTGGCCGGCTACTTGCGGTTGATGGTGATGCCGTCCGGCACGGCGCCGGTCAGGTAGCGCAGGGCGCTCTTGAACGAGTCGGTACGGCGTGTGTCTTCGGAGCCGTTGCCGAGGGGGTAGCCGATCGCGGCGCAGATCTTCCCGAACTGGAGCGTGTCGGCGTACTCGTTGCAGCGGGGCCGGGCCACGGTCCAGTACCAGACGGCGATTCTTGCGGACCACTGCAGCGACATGGCCGCATCTGGATCAGCGATCAGGTCTACGCCGAGGTCTTCACCTGCTTCGGTGTAGTTGTAGACGCCGGTCAACTGGATGTAACCCCGCCCGCCGTAGGTGCGGGTGTCGCCGATTTCGCGGATGTTGTACTCGTGGTACGACTCGTGCGAGAGGGTTGCGAGGAACGCCGCGACCCTGCGCGGGGTGTTGATCTGGCCTTGCTCCATCGCCGCCAGCAGGCCGGGGAGTCCCACGGCTACGAGTTCGGGGCGCCGGACGCGGGCCCCGAACATCGCCTGCAGGTCAGCGACGGTCAGGCTTTTCCCGCGGTGCCGTCGTCGGTGTCGGCCTCGATGCGGTCGAGTTGAGCGTTCAGGGCACCGCCTTCGCGGAGCATCTCGAACACGGCGTGGGCCTCGCGCAGCGCCTGCGCGACAGTGAGCGGCCGTCCCTGGTAGTCGTTCATGCCGAGGGTGTCGGTGAGTTCCATGTCGTCGTCTCCTACGGGTGGTGGGGTGGTGGTGGGTTTCGCGGTGAGCCGTTTGGCGACGGTGATCATGCGGTCGACCTCAGCGTTGGTGATGCCGGGGTCGCCGTGGGTGTTGCCCGAGGCGTGCTGGTGGCCGAGCATCCCGCGGAACCGGTCGTACTCGGGGCCGGACATCCGGATGGGGGAGTCGGCCCGGCCGGAAGCGGGGTAGGTCAGCCACTCGCCGGCCGCGACGATGGGGACGCCCCACTCCTTGTGCAGGAAGGCGAGAAGTTCGCCGAGGTCTTCCCAGGCGTCGGCGGGCATGTCGTGCACGGAGTAGCCGTGCACTTTGTACGACTTGGGGTCGCAGTAGGCGACGATCTCGACCTGCACGACGCTGTCGCGGTTCTCTCGGACGGTCGTGTTGGCCGAGTCGCGCAGTGCCCGCGCGGAGCGGTTCAGGAAGTTGTGTTGCCGCCACCGGTCCTTGGCCGCGACCCACGGGTTGTACGTCAGCGTCGGCGCGTTGCTGCCGGAGACGCCGTCGTTGGTGTACGACGGCCAGGACTTGCCAGACTCGGTCGTGTGCAGCAGGAGCTTGTCTATTCCGGGCATGGTGACCCGGTCAAACTTCGTCTCCCACCACTGCTTTGTGCGGTCGGCGGGTGGGTAGATGCGGGACTTGGCCATGAGTAGGCTCCCTCAGGGGGCTATTTGGTTCTGCGGGCGTTCGTGGGCGCCGGGGATTCCGGGCCGATGCGGCAGGGGCCGCGTGCGGTGCCTTCGGTGCCGTTGGTGTAGTGGATCCGCCAGTACGATGCGGCGTCGTCGCCGACACAGTCGGTGTCGGCGATGCTGACGGGAGGCGGGGCGTCTTTGCCGTCCTTGCCGTCGGTGCCGTCTCGGCCGTCCTGGCCACGGCAAGGCTTGCTTTCCTGGGCGCAGTAGCTGGCCAGTGACGCGGCAATGAGAGGGCGCAGCTGTTCGTCGGTGACTTTCGGGGCGTCTTTGCCGGGTGCCCCGTCTATTCCGTCCACACCGTCGGCGCCTTTCGTGCCGTCAGTGCCGTCGTCGCCGCGTTTGCCGGTGCACCGGTCGTTGGCGCAGTACGTCGCGACCGCGACAGTGATCAGCGGCGCCACGTCCTCGGCGGTGACCGATTTGCCGTCCTTCGGTTTCGGCACCAGCGTTGCCGCCACCCGCGCGATCTGCGTGATCTCAGCCTGGCTGATCGGCGACTTGGCCCGGGCTACTTCCTCGGCCGCGACCAGGCGGATCGTGGCCAGGTCTTCAACGGTCAACCGGTCACCCGCCGCAGGCGGTTGGACCGTGACCGTTGGCACCGGGACGGGCTGCTTACCTGCGGCGACGAGGTCCCGGTTGGCCCTGGCGAGCGCCTTCTCGTTCTCCCGAGCCTGCAGCTGCGCAGAGGACGCGACATTCAGCGCACGTGCTGCAGTGTCACCGGTTTCGCTCACCTGACCAGTCAGGTTGAACAGCTGAGCGAACATGTACCCGAAGGTAAGGACAAAAACAGCCAGCGCCCCCAGCCCGTAGCGGACAGCGCTGCGGGTCTTTGCATTCACGTCGGATCAACGCCCTCCGGCAGGGGGATGTTGTGGTCGGCGAGCGCCATCCGGAGCACGTACGTACGCCGACGTTCCTCGTCGAGCAGCCGCTCGAGCGCCTTGATCTCGGAAGCATGCAGTTGCCGCATCTGCCGGACCTCGGACGCGTGGGCATCCTGCATTTCCCGGAACTCGTTATCGCGGGCCTTGGCCGCCTCGCGCAGCTCTTTGCGCAGCCCCTCGACCTCACCCCTCAGTTCCTGAATGTCGGTGCGAAGTTCAGCCTCGGTACCGGTCTCACGCGCTTCGGCTTCATCGGCTCGCTTTTTGTAGCCGTCGACATCGATCTGCCGGCCTTCCTTGTACTGCTTGGCGGCGTACGCGAGGAGGGTGGCGACCAATGCGAGTCCGCCGGTGGGTGCGGCGAGCGTGGTGGTCGTGACCTCCATGGCCGCGATCAGGGACGGGATCACCGCTCGACTGCCTTCCTGGGCACAGGGCCCTTCCTGATGTAGAGCAGGATCAGGTGACCCGTCAGGCCCAGGAGCGACTGGGTGACCGCACGAAGGATCCAGCCTTGGGTGTCCACGGCGGGGCTGTGGAAATACATCCAGACTGCTTGAGCGCTTGCGATGGTGAAGGCGAAGAACAGCCCCGCGCCGAGGAGATGGCCGACCCAAACGATCAGGTGCAGGCGGGCGATAAGTCCGATGGCCAGCGTGATGCCGGCGACGAGGAACACGATGCCCCACGCGCGCAGTGTCGCGATCTCTTCCACGATCGTCAGCGACGGCAACCAGATAGCACCGGTGGGGGTGTTGATGTAGTCGAGGCCGCAGACGATGGTGTGGAGCGCCAACACGGCCGACATCGTGCGGGCCAGCCACCAGGGGATCTCGGTTCTGGCTAGCCTGGCCGCGAAGTCTTGCAGTGACATGGGCTAGTCCCCCTGGGCGCCGTAGGGCCGCACGGTGATGCTGCCGCTCACCGACGTGCGTTGCGCCTGGACCTCGATCGAGACCCATTCGTCGTACGCCCCAGGCACGTCGATCACCCAGAAGGGAGTGACCGTGTCACCGTCCGGAACTTCAGTCAGGGTGTCCGGCAGCACCGTCGCGGTCCCGGCGATGATGGCGCGGACCTGCCCGGTCACACCTGAACCGGACGCTGCCGCGGACAGCCTGATCTCGAGACGGTTGTTCTGCCGGCGACCGGTCACCGTGTAGGCCTCAACCCATGTGGTGGACGTGACCACGGTCGCTGATGCCGGTGTGGATGTGGACCAGGCCAGGCGGGGCCGCAGCAAACCGACGCCGGCGTCGATGTCGCTGCCCATGACCAGGTTGCCCTGCGCGTCGTGGACCTGGTCGTCGGGGTCGAACTGGTCAGGGAACTGCAGCAGCAGCCGTTTGACCTGCTGCTCCAAGGCTTTGATGCGTCCCATGGGGGAGTTGTCGCTGGTCGGTACACCCATCTCAGGACACCTCCGCGTAGGGGGACCACAGCACCGGGACCAGGACGTCGCTGGCGATGTCGAGGTCGAAGCCGATGACGCGGATGGTTTCGGTGTGGCCGTTCGGGTGCCGGTATGACGGGGCGGGGCGGCCTTCGCTGTCGGCGTCGTAGACGGTGAACCGGACGTCGTCGCCTGGCCACCAGTCGCGGTACACCTGCGGTGCGGCGGTGGCGTCGATTTGCAGCGACAGGATCCGTTCGCCGCGGCGCATCCGCGCGAGTTCGGCCCGGGCGAGGCCGGTGACCTCTACGACGTTGTCGGCGCCGTCTTGCTGGGCGATGTGCTCGACCCGGGGGTAGCCACCGGTGGTGATGGCGGCGGTGTCCCTCGCGGGCGGTGACGCGACGCCGCTGGACCCGACACCGATGATGTGGTTCGCGCCGTGACCGGCGGTGAAGTCGAGGGTGTCGCGGTAGGAGCGGACAGCGCCGGGGTAGTCGAACACGGTGTTGATGGCGGTGGTGCCGATGCGGGGCCGGGCGTAGAAGGTGAGGTCGACGTGTTGCCGGTTCTCGTCGCGCCACGACGCGCGCACGGTCCACTCGGGGCCGCCTTCGAGTTTCGCTAGGCCGTTCACGGCCTGCAGCACCGTGGTGCGGTTCGACTCCTGGTACCGCTGGTCCCGCAGAGCCGTGCCCTCGACGTCGAGGATGAAGTTGACGCCTTCCACGCCGGCGTCGGTGCCGACCAGGTCGGTGAGGATTTGGGCGTCTGTTTCGCCGACCTGGCCGGTGTAGGTGCGGGTCGACACGTGGCGGACGTCGAGGTAGGCGCCGCCTGTAGCGGCCGAGATGGTGGCGTCGCTGTCGCTTCCGCCGTCGACGAAGGTGATGATGCCGTGCCAGGGGATGTCGCTGCCGTCGACGCCGTCGTATTGGCGTTCGCAGATCAGCATGGACCGGTAGGGCAGGGTGCAGCCGAAGAAGTCGATGGCGCGCGGGTCAATACCGAGGTTCTCGTACTCGGCGAGGTCGACGGTGAATTGCATCGACGACACCATGGACAGGCGTTCCTGCAGTGGACCTTGTGGTTTGGCCGGGACCTGGATCAGTTTCCGGCCGGTGGTGAGATCGCAGGCCCAGTACCGGTACTCGGCGCGGGGGCGCGTGACCATCAGGGCTGGTTCTTCTGGAAGCGGCCGTTGAGGACGATGATGGCGCCGGTGTCCCAGGCGATGGTGCCGTTACCGAGCCGGAGACCGTCGGTGGTGCGTGAAGCGCCGACCTGGTTCGACGAAACCGTGTACCACTGGACGGGGATCCGGTTGGCGGGCGCGGCGGCGAGGATGTAGTACCCGGTTCCGGCGTCGGTGTCGTAGTCGGCGACGTTGAACGGCAGCGTCCAGGCGTAGACCCCGGTGCCGAAGTTGGTGGTGGAGCCGCGGACCAGTTTCAGTTTCCAGTCGGCCATGTTGCCTTCGTCGCGCCACCGGCCGGTCAGCTGACCGTTGTTGATGGCCATGTTCCCGCCGGGGCTCGACATCACCGGGTTGTAGTCCACCCACGGAGCAGCGAGCTCATTGCGCCACGCTGACCCGGTCCAGATCTCGGTGCGGTCGACGTCGGTGCGGTAGATCCGCAGGCCTTGCGTTTCGAACGCTGGCCGTTGCGCGACCGTGAGGATGCCGCCGGCGGCGGCGTACTTGATCAGGGCCGGGTTCGGGGTGAACACGGGGTTCCCGCCGCCCGCGGCCGGTACGGCGAATGTGCCCAGCCGGATCGATGCGCCAGTCAGTGCCGGGGCGGACGGTGACCCGTTCGCGGTGCCTGCGGTCAGGACAATGTCGATGCCGCGTAGCCCGGACCCATCGGCCTCGTGGTCGTACAGCTTCACGTCAAGGGCGTCGATGCGTGGCAGGGTGGCGTGCGCGGCTGCGATGGTTTTGCTGAGCTCGGTGGACCCGGCGGGGAACGCACCCCGGTAGACGCCCTGCGTGGTCGGGGACGTGGCGCCCTCGATCACGGCGGTGAGTGGCTGGATCGTGACAGCGAACCCCGTGTTGGACACGTTGCCGCCACGGATCCCGGAGAACACCCGGGTGCCGGACGCGCCCTGGAACAGGGCACTGTCGATCTGGCGGCGTTCTTGCGCGGTGAGCGACGGGCCGCCGGTGCCTGCGTCGTACGTGATCGCGATGACGTCCTTCATCGGCCCGTCCCCTTCATTGGAATGTGTCCGACCACTGCAAGAGGGCAGTGCCTGTGCCTGAGGCGGCACGGAACGCGATGTGGTTCTGGCCGGTCTGCTCGCCGACGGCGCCCTGGAGTCCCCACGGTCCACCGCCGGCGGTCGACACGTAGCCCGTGCGGTCGGCGGTGCCCATGAGCAGCGCGACCATCGGCGTCGTCATGTAGATGTCGACGAACTCCCCGGCCGCGAGCGTCGCGACATACGACACCGACTGGCCAGTGGTGACGTTCAGGAGCTGCGGGACCACCAACGGGCCGGTGAACCGGACCGTGACTGGCGCGGTGATGTTGCCGTCGTTGTCGGCGCCGCCGTCGCCGGACACAGTCGACCCCAGGAACGTCTCCGGCCACGTCTCGCCCGGCCACGTGTTCCCGCCCATGGACTGCGGCAACGACAACAGCAGCGACTTCGGGGTCACGCCGTACCGGCGCGGGTCCGGGGCTTCGAGTTCGGCCTGCCACGTGGTGCGCAGGTCGGTGTCGTCGCTGCGGGACATGTCGCCGACGCGTTGGGCCTGGACCTTCAACGGGATGGCGTCGACCACGGTGAGGTCGAACAGGTCGAGGCCGAGGACACCTTCGAGTTGATGCTCGGCCTGCTGCCTGAGTAGATGCGTCGGGGCCTTAATCAGCCCGGTCGCGGTCATCACCCGCGGTTTCAGCCACTGCTTGGGGGCGGTGCGGCCGTGGGCGCCGGAGCGTTGCTGGCCGCCTCCTGTCCCGCCGGGCGAGCCCCATCCGTCGAGGGTGGCGAGGGTGAACTCGACACCGTCGGCGTTGGGGCCGCCGTTGAGGATGATGCCGCCTGGCAGGTGGATCTCTCGTTCGTCGGGGTACGGCATCAGATCACCACGTCTTCCCCATGAGCTGCAGCTTGCTGTTGGCGCGCTGAGCGATCCGGTCCGCTTCGTTCATGGACATGCCGTGGAACTCGAGTGTCTGGTGGTTCTCGACGATGCGGGTCACGCCACCACCGCCGCCGCTGTTCGAGCCGGCCCAGCCGCGGATGTACTGCTTGGACTGGTTCGGGATCACCCAGCCTGGGCGGCGCCCCATGCGCAGCACCTCCGGGCCTTCCTCGCCCACCAGGTAGTCGGTGTACGGCGCGGTCGGGCCGCCCTTCGCGCGGGCCTGCAGCTTCGGGATCGTCTTGCCGTACAGCACGTCAGCCGAGTTCGCGCCGATCGCGTTGGCCTGCTTTTCCAGCTCGGCCTGCGCCTTGTTCAACGCGTCGACCATGCCCTTGCCTGCGTCGAGGATCGACTGGGCTGCCTCGCCGCCCTCAGTGGCGCCCTTGCCGATCAGCTGCTGGATCAGGTCCTCGTCCAGCCCGGCCGCGCGCAGCCGGGAGATCCGGGACCCGAACTGGGCCACGTCTCGGCCTTGCTGCTGCAGGTCGAACAGCGTGCCCTTGGCGGTTCCGGACCGGCCGAACAGGTCGCCGATGTTGCCGCCTTGCTGCAGGCCCTCGGAGATTTGGCGGGCCATGTCGATCGCGGCCTGCTTCTGGTCGAGGAGGTCCTGGATCGCGTCCCGTTGCGCGTCGCTGGCTTTCGCGACCCGGTCCATGGCGTCCTTGACGCCACGCTCGGCCTTGGCGAGCTGGTCGGCCGAGGCCTTG